>CAYXNS010000007.1:0-27029 GCA_964466315.1 uncultured Gammaproteobacteria bacterium | reverse complement strand
CGAACTCGAGCGCAAGCTCTCGGACCGCGCCTTCGAATCGACGATCATCGACGATGTCCTCGACCGTCTGCAGGACGACGGCCTGCTCGACGAGGGCCGTTTCATCGGGAGCTTCGTTCGCACGCGTGTCGGCAAGGGCCAGGGCCCCGCACGCATCGAGGCAGAGCTCGGCCAGCGCGGCATCGACGGGAGCCGTGTACAGACCTGGCTTCGCGACGCTGAACTCAACTGGTCATCGCTTGCGGCTGGCGTTCGCGAGAAGCGTTTCGGCCCCGGCCGGCCGGAGAGCTTCGAGGAGCGGGTCCGGCAGACCAAGTACCTTCGGTATCGAGGTTTCGACTCCGAGCAGATCAACGCGGCACTGGAACTCGCCAGCGAATCGGATTAGCTTGCCCAATCAACCTAGACGAATACGGCTGCGGCCAGTCAGACCATGAACTCGACCAGTAACGAGCTGCGCCAGGCCTTCCTGGACTATTTTTCCGAGCGGGACCATGAAGTCGTCCCGAGTTCGCCTCTCGTCCCCGGTAACGATCCGACGCTTCTGTTCACGAATGCGGGAATGGTGCAGTTCAAAGACGTGTTCCTCGGCCTGGACAAGCGCAGCATCCCACGGGCCGTGAGTTCGCAACGCTGCGTACGGGCGGGCGGCAAGCACAACGATCTCGAGAACGTCGGTTATACATCGCGCCACCACACGCTATTCGAGATGCTCGGCAATTTCAGTTTCGGAGACTACTTCAAACGCGAAGCGATCCACTACGCCTGGGAGTTCCTGACCGAAATCCTGAAACTGCCGCCCGAACGTCTCTCGTGCACGGTGTTCGAGGACGACGATGAGGCCACAGAAATCTGGCTCGAGGAAATCGGCGTCGCTCCCGAGCGCTTCGCGCTACTCGGGGAGAAGGACAATTTCTGGGCCATGGGCGATACGGGCCCCTGCGGCCCGTGCAGCGAAATTTTTTACGATCATGGCCCGGACGTCGCCGGCGGCCCACCGGGTTCCCCGAACGAAGACGGGGATCGGTTTGTCGAGGTCTGGAACCTCGTCTTCATGCAATTCGACCGCAACGAAGCGGGCGAGCTCACACCCCTGCCCAATCCGTCGGTCGACACTGGCATGGGGCTGGAGCGACTGGCCGCGGTCATGCAAGGCGTGCACTCTAACTATGAGACGGATCTATTCAAATCGTTGATCGAGGATGCCATAGACATTACCGGCGCGCGCGACCCGGACAACAAATCGCTGCGTGTCATCACCGACCACATCCGTGCTTGCTCCTTCTTGATCGTCGATGGCGTGTTGCCCGGTAACGAGGGCCGCGGCTACGTCTTGCGCCGCATAATCAGGCGCGCCATTCGGCACGGATACAAGCTCGGCGTCGAGAAACCCTTCTTCAATAAGCTCGTGAAGTCGGTCGAGGCGCAAATGGGTGCGGCGTACCCCGAACTCAGCAAGCTGCGCGAGCATGCCGAGCGCGTACTCCTTCAAGAGGAAGAGCGCTTCGCCGAGACGCTGTCGCAGGGAATGTGCATTCTCGAAGACACGATCGCCGGGTTGCCTGAGGCCGGCGTCATTCCCGGCGAAGCTCTGTTCAAGCTCTATGACACCTACGGTTTTCCCGAGGATCTTACGGCCGACATCGCGAGGGAGCGCGGCTTGACAGCCGATCATGCGGGCTTCGAGACGGCAATGGCCGCGCAGCGCGAGCGGGCGCGCAAGTCGAGCCGCTTCTCTGCCGACACGTCCGACCTACCAAGCTTAGACATGGCGAGCGAGTTTCTCGGCTACGACACGCTCGCGGCCAGCGCGGACATCGTCGCACTCTACATCGACGGTGAAGCTGTCGAGGTCGTCGAACCGGGCGTGGCCGCCGCCGTCATACTCGATCAGACACCGTTCTACGCCGAGAGTGGTGGGCAGGTCGGCGATACGGGGGAGCTGACGAACGACACGGCAACATTCAGGGTCGACGACACACGGAAGGCCGGTGCTGCCCACGGGCATCTCGGCGAGCTCGTGGAAGGCCGGCTGCGGACCGGCGATACTTTAGAAGCGCAGGTCGACGGCGGCAGGCGCGCGGCGATCGTCCTGAATCACTCCGCGACTCATGTATTACATGCAGCGCTTCGCAACGTGTTGGGCGAACACGTGCAGCAGAAAGGCTCGCTCGTCGCGCCGGACCGTCTGCGCTTCGACTTCTCGCATTACGAAGCACTCTCGGGCGATGAACTCGAACAACTCGAGTCGGTCGTGAACGACCAGATCCGCATGAATGCGGCCGCCGAGACCAAAGTCATGCCTTACCAGGAAGCGATCGCGAGCGGTGCGCTGGCATTTTTCGGCGACAAATACGCCGAGGATGCGCGCGTCTTGTCGTTGGGCGACTTCTCGACGGAGCTCTGCGGCGGCACCCACGTCGGCAGGGTCGGTGACATCGGCCTGCTCAAGATCACTGGCGAAAGCGGTATTGCGGCAGGGGTTCGCCGCATCGAGGCGGTTACGGGTCCCGGAGCACTCGCCTGGCTGCAGGCGAACGAGGCGTTGCTCGCGAACGTCGCCAGTCTCGTCAAGGGCGGGCGCGAGGACGTTGCGGATAAGGTTCGTGCCCTCGTCGAACGCAACCGCGCGTTGAAACGAGAGCTCACGGCGCTCAAGGGCCGCCTCGCGACCGGCGGCGGGCAGGATCTGCTCGATGGTGCCAAGGATATCGGAGGAGTCAAAGTCCTCGCCGCACGACTGGATGGTGCGGACTCCAAAGCGCTGCGGGCGGCGGCGGACAAGCTCAAGGATCGGCTGGGTTCTGGAGTGGTCGTACTTGGCGCCGTCGAGGAGGATAAGGTGCGTCTCGTTGCGAGCGTCTCGAAGGATTTAACTAAATCACTGAAAGCCGGCGATCTTATCGGGCCCGTCGCCGAGCGAGTGGGCGGTCGCGGCGGCGGCCGGCCGGACTTCGCACAGGCTGGAGGCACCAAGCCAGATGAGCTGGATGCCGCGCTGGGCCTCGTTTGTGATGAGGTGGCGGCAATCCTGGGTCAGGTTTCTTAGACTTAGTCTAAGCGACCCCGCATCCTGGCGCCAAAATGCATTAAACTAGGCTCGTCAGTCAGCGCCTCGCGGCGCCGATACTGACTACAGGGGGACTGCGCTAATCAATAAGAATTTGTAGCCAGTCTAGCCACGGACGTTCGCGTGCCTCGCGTGCCAGTACCGCATGCATGGGCCGGTTCTCGAACTGAAGGGCGGTCACTGCTGCCTCTACCAGCAGACTGTGCAGAATAGTGCAGCGAGGTAGCTCAGTGACGAGACCGAGAAGGAGTTTGGCTATGCTGATCTTAACCCGCAGAGTGGGGGAAACGGTGGTCATCGGTGACGATGTCACCGTGACGGTTCTTGGCGTGAAGGGGAATCAGGTTCGTCTCGGGGTTAACGCTCCGAAAGAGATCGCTGTTCACCGCGAAGAAATCTACGAGCGAATCAAACGCGAACAGGCGACTGAGGAAGCGAACCGGCCACAAGCGGTCAGCGCTAGCCACTAACGCACGTCAACGCAACGAATGCTGTGACCGTCCGGTCGCGGCACGCGTCCGCGACTTCCATAAGGAAAAAGGGGCCCGGCCCCTTTTCTTCAACACTTCGATCAGGCGTCGCGAATTCTCTTGCGAGCCGTTAGAATTCCAGCCTCCTGAAAACCGATATCCCGGAGAGGTGGCAGAGTGGTCGAATGCGCTCCCCTGCTAAGGGAGTAAGGGTTAAAAGCCCTTCGAGGGTTCGAATCCCTCCCTCTCCGCCAATAGATCGAAAAATCCCTTCACGGGGCTTTTCGATTTATCGACGAAGAGGGAGTGTGGACAGACGCTCTCGGGTTCGACTAATCGGCAGCAGCCGATCTGAACGGTGTCGCTAACGACATGAGTAAAATCCAATTCGAAGCGGTCATCCGGCAAGCGATCGACCGCTTTCCGGACTGGGTTCGGGACGAACTGACCAACATCGAGGTGCTCGTGGTCGACGAAGCCGACGAACAGCTCGACCCCGACGCAGAAGGACTACTTGGCTTGTACGTAGGAATGCCGCTGCCGGAGCGCAGTTCCGACGATGCCGGCGAATTGTCGGACGTGATCTATATCTTCCGCCGGCCCCACCTCGAGTTGGGGCTTTCCAGAAAAGATCTGCGCGAGGAAATCGTCAAGACACTGACTCACGAGATCGCCCACTACTTCGGTATCCAGGACGACTATCTCGAAGAGTTCGGGTGGGGCTAGTCGAGTGTTGCAGGCTTCATCAATGTGGAGCCTAGATCAAGGCCGCGCCACATTGATATCGTTGCGTTGAGGCCGATTACGACCACGGCCTGATGGAGATTCTCCAATCTTCGCTGCTGCCCATACATGGGAGAATTGGCGATCCGAAGTATCTTGATGGTGATTGCGGGATCCATCGCGAGAATCTTGGTGATACTGCCCAAGTCGACCTCTGGATCGTTAGCGAGCGTGATGATTTGGCTTGCGACGCCAGGCGGGCTGGGTAAAGTTTTGCAACTCTCCAGCTGCGCTTGAAGTTCCGGGGTCATTTTTTCCCGCTCCTAAGAAGTCGTGAACAGTGCCCCTTCTTATTGCCCTTAGAATTATCGGCGATATCTCGGGGAACTTTAGGAAGAAATTCGACGGAAGCTGTGCGTTGGAGGCTCATTTGCTAAAGATCCTGGGCCGCTGGTTGATTCTTAGGCTGTGTGTGGCCAGGGAAGGCCCCCTGATGTTAAGAAAATACCCTGTCCGGGAAGAGGTTTACGACTCACGCCTCTACCCCGGGCAGCAGTGCGTCGTGGACAGCGTGATCGAGGCACAGGTCACAATCCGCTGGGTCGGTCAATACGCCCACATCGAGCCACAGGCTGTGCCGGTCAATCGATTCATCCTCGATTTCGTCCCGGCCCCTTTCTTGCCCGATAGTGGTAATCTAAGCGGGCGCAGGCTCGCCATAAACAGAGGGTTACCATGAAAGACCTCAGATTCACGCTAGTGACTGCAGCCGCGCTCATCCTGGCTGCCGGGCCCGGTACTTCCTACGCCGGCTACTACTACGAGGCCGTAACCTCTAATGAAGCGACAGGCCAGGGCAGTGGGAACCAGGTCTCCACGGTCCACGCCTGGGTGGACGGCGACAGCGCGAAGGTCGAGTTCCAGCAGTCGGCACAGGTCGGCTTGTTCCAGGCCGGGAGTTATCTCGTGACCCAGGATGCGGGAGCGATGCTCTTTCTCGTGAACCCCGAGCAGATGACGATTACAATGCTCGATTTCGATCAGATCGTCGGCATGGCAGGCACGATGATGGAGGCCATGGGCGGCGTCGTGAATATGGAGTTCAGCGACTTCTCGAACGAGAAAGTCTCCGAAAGCTCGGGAGAATCGATCCTGGGTTTCCCCACGACACTGGCTCATTACCGCACGGGTTACACCATGAGCATCTCGGTCTTTGGATTCGGCCGCGAGAGTCGTGTCGACACGGAAAATCGAGTCTGGTGTTCGGATGAGCTCGACGCTAATGGGTTGCGCGTCTGGCTCCGTCCCGACCGATTTCGTACGGGAAATGACGATTTCGACAAGCTCATCAAGCAACAGTACGAAACGATGACATGTCTACCATTACGCAATGAAGTCGTAACGACGATGAGCGGCGACGGTGACGCTTCGGTAACGACTACGACGACCGAGGTCACCCAGTTGCGCGAAGAGAACGTGGCTTCAGCCGTATTCGAATTGCCGGCCGGCTACGAGCATGTGTCGCTCATGGAAGGGATAGCCGGTGCGCCGCCCGAACCCGCAGAAGAGCCCGAGGACGACTCGAGACCCTCGCTCCGCGATGTGCTGCGTGGGCTCGGACGCTGATTCGAGCGCGGGCGAGCGCGTCGAGCAAGCGCCATGCCCGCGGGCGCTCATGGCTTTGGTCAGCGGATAGAGAGGCCCGGTGTCTATCAGTCTCCTTCTGGGCTCCGTGGCGCGGTTGCCGGGAAGGGCGATGTTGAAGGTGCCTAGAAGATCCGCCCCGGTTCTTGTGGCCGCTTTCTGGACAAGCGCCGCGCTCGCCCATCATTCGTTCGCCGCAAATTTCGACTCGAACAACGTCATCGAGATCTCCGGCACATTGACATCTGTCGAGATTCGCAGCCCCCACTCTTTCTTTCTGATCGATGTCCGGCATAGCGATGGCGTACTCGACAGTTGGGAAGTGGAGGCTCACTCCACGGCGATATTACGACGTACCGGAATCACGGCCGAGACCCTGCAGGTTGGTGATCCGATCACGATTCGCGGCCCACGAGGCCGTCGAACCGACAAAAACCTGATGTTCGGCGCCGATCTGCAGATGGCGGACGGGCGGCTCTTTCAGGCCATGAGTTCGATTGTACGCGCGCCGAAGTATCGGATAATCGACACGCGCACGGGTATCAGTGTTATCGAGCGGTTCGCGGGGCGCTGGTTGAGTTTCGTGGCTGGCGGTCAGCGCATCGCCGATACGCCGCTACCCCTCAACACGGCGGGCCGCGCGGCCCGTGAGGGTTTCGATCCGTTGAACACGCCGGGTATGCAGTGCGTACCGCCAAATATTCCATCGATTCTCTATCCACCCTACCTCTACGAGATAGTCGTGGATGGCAACGACCTGATCTTGCATCACGAGTACTACGATGTGGAGCGGCCGCTCACAGTGGGTGCGGCCGAGGCCAACAACTCACCGCCGGCGTTTGGGCAGAGGCATGGCCGTCTCGAGGACAATAGCTTGATCGTCGAAAGCATCCGGTTTCCCCCGATGCGCGCCGGTCTAGCTTCGAACCTGGATCCCATCGGCAACGGCTACGATATTCCTTCGAGCGCAGAAAAGCGTATTACTGAGCGTTATACGCTCAACGAGGACGGCGGCGAACTTACGATCGAGTACACGCTTGAGGATCCCACGTATCTTGCGGAGCTCTACACCAGTCAAGTCGTTTTTCATCGCGTGCCCAACGACACGCCCATGTATGAGTTTCCTTGCGACGCCGATATCTCGAGACGCTCGACACTGAACGCCGTACCGTGGCAGTGAGAACTCAAAAGTAGAAAACACCCGGGAAGTTGCACTTGGCCAGCGACGATGGCGAGTTCGCAGGTACGCCGACCGGCAAAGCCGGACCTGACTACAGCCCGGCCGCGTTTTCGTTGCTCGGCGATTATTTTCCACCGCGGTTCCACGCCGCAGCCCAACTATGCGACCATGTCACCGGGGCAGGTGCCGCGCTCGACACGGATCAACATGACGAAAGAAGCAGTAATCGTTTCGACGGCGCGCACGCCGATCGGCAAGGCCTATCGCGGCGCGTTCAACGATACCTACGGCGCAACGCTTGGCGCGCATGCCGTGAGTCATGCGCTCGAGCGCAGCGGCCTCGACCCCGGCGAGATCGAGGACGTCATCATGGGCGTTGGCCGCGCGCAGGGGACCACGGGCAGCAATATCGCGCGTCAAATCGCTTTACGCGCCGGAATGCCGGTGGAGGTGTCGGGATTGACCGTGAGCAGGCAGTGCTCGTCGGGTCTGCAGGCCATCGCGGTCGCTTCGCAGCGTGTCATCGTCGACGGTGTACCGGCTGCGGTCGCGGGCGGCCTCGAACAGATCTCGCTCGTGCAGAACGAGCACACGAATACCTATTACTACAAGGACCCGGAACTGCTCGAGCTGGCGCCCGACATCTTCATGACGATGATCGAGACAGCCGAGATTGTGGCCAAACGTTACGGTATCTCTCGCGAGACTCAAGACGAGTACGCACTTACAAGTCAGCAGCGCACGGCTGCCGCGCAGGCCAAGGGACGGTTCGACAAGGAAATCGTGCCGATGCGGGCGATAAAGAAGGTCAAGGACAAGGAGACGGGTGAAGTCAGCGAAGAGGAAGTCGAGCTGACGAAGGATGAAGGTAATCGCCCCGATACCTCGCTTGAAGGCCTCGCGGCTTTGAAGCCCGTTTTTGGCGAGGGCCACTGCATAACGGCCGGTAATGCGTCCCAGCTTTCGGACGGCGCGTCGGCCTGCACCGTGGTCGACAGCAGATTCGCGGAGCAACGCAACATGGTGCCGCTTGGTGCGTTTCGCGGCCTGGCCGTTGCGGGCTGTGATCCCGACGAGATGGGTATCGGCCCCGTATTTGCGGTACCGCGACTGCTCGAACGCCAGGGCCTCACAATGGACGACATTGGCCTTTGGGAACTCAACGAGGCGTTTGCCGTGCAGACCGTTTACTGCCGCGACAGGCTCGGTATTCCTTCCGAGATACTGAACGTCGATGGCGGCTCGATCTCGATCGGTCATCCCTATGGAATGACGGGCGCGCGCCTGGCCGGGCACGCACTGATCGAGGGCAAACGCCGCGGCGCGAGGTATGTCGTTACTACAATGTGCATCGGCGGTGGCATGGGCGCGGCCGGCTTGTTCGAGGTTTATTAGTGGTGGAGCGGCTGGCACCAGAAAATTGCAGCAATGAATACTGATCGATCGGATCACCTGACGCGAGAGGAACTCGAAGTGTACTGGATGCCGTATACCGGCAACCGACTCATGAAAGACAACCCGCGCATGATTGTTGGCGCCGACGGCTGCTACTATCTGAGCGCGGACGGCCGCCGGATCTTCGACAGTCTTTCCGGGCTCTGGTGTTGCAGCATGGGTCACAACCGGCGCGAGATTGCGATCGCCGTAACGAGTCAGATTGCGACACTCGATTATTCGCCGGCGTTTCAGTTCGGTCACCCGCAGGCATTCCAACTGGCAAACCGAATCAAGGAAATGGCCCCCGCCGATCTGGACTACGTGTTCTTCTCTAATTCGGGCTCAGAAGCTGTCGAAACGGCGCTAAAAATGGCGCGGGCCTATTGGCATCTGAAGGGTGAGCCCGAGCGGACGAAGTTCATCGGTCGCGGTAAGGGGTACCACGGCGTGAATTTTGGTGGTACCAGTGTCGGTGGCATTCCGTCGAACCGTGCCCTTTACGGCGAACTCGTGGATACGGTGCATCTGCCGCACACATTGCTGCGCGACAACGCGTTCTCGCGAGGCTTGCCCGACAAAGGCGTCGAACTCGCGGAAGATCTAGAGGTGCTCGTCGAAGAGCACGGCGCGAAAAACATCGCGGCTGTAATCGTCGAACCGCTCTCGGGATCCGCCGGTGTCATCCTGCCGCCTGTGGGGTATTTGGAGCGGCTCCGCGAGATCTGTACGGAACACGGGATTCTCTTGATCTTCGATGAGGTCATTACCGGGTTCGGGCGTACCGGCCGGAATTTCGCTGCCGACACATTCGGCGTCGTCCCCGACATCCTCTGTCTCGCCAAAGCACTGACTAACGGCTGCGCACCAATGGGCGCGACGGTCGCTAGATCCGAGATCTACGAAACATTCATGGTCAACGGCGGGCCGGGCTACGCGACCGAGTTCCCGCATGGTTATACCTGCTCCGGTCATCCGATCGCCTGCGCGGCCGCACTCGCGGCCCTCGATATTCTCGAGGAGGAGAAGCTCGCGCAACGTTGTGCCGAGCTGGCGCCTTACTTCGAGGATGCAATCCACGGCCTCAAGGGCCTGCCGTATATTCTCGACATCCGCAACTTCGCTCTGACCGGCGCGATCCAGCTCGAAACCTACCCCGACGAGCCGGCGCGCCGTCCGGCGGAGGTGGCTCAGGACTGTTGGGAGAAGGGCCTCTATGTGCGCTACGCGGGCGACTGTCTCGCGGTTGCGCCGCCGTTTATTGTCGAGAAGGAGGACATCGACTTCACATTCAATGTCCTGAACGACGTGATCGGGACGCTGCCATGAGTTCCGCGACACAGGAAGCCGTGACCTCTCCGGGCGTCGTGGGACATTTGATCGGTGGCGAACGCGTCGAAGGCGGTTCGCGAGTGACGCCCGTCTACAACCCAGCGACCGGTCAGATCACGCGTGAGGCACAGGTTGCAGACGCGGCGACCATCGAGCGCGCCGTCAGCGTGGCGGCGGAAGCGTATCCCGCATGGCGGCAGATGCCGCCAGTGAAACGTGCACGCATCCTGTTCCGCTTCAAGGAGCTGCTCGAGAAGAATAAGGAACGAGTCATCGCGTTGATCACCGACGAGCACGGTAAAGTGTTGGCCGACGCGCGCGGCGAACTGCGGCGCGGCATCGAGAATGTCGAGTACGCCTGCGCCGCTCCCGAGCTACTAAAGGGCGAACACAACCGCAATGCCGGGCCGGGTATTGACAACTGGTCCGAGAAGCAGCCACTCGGCATCGTCCTGGGGATAACGCCGTTCAACTTCCCGGCCATGGTACCGCTGTGGATGTATCCGATCGCTCTCGCCTGCGGCAATACGTTCATGTTGAAGCCGTCGGAACACGATCCGAGCAGTACGCTGCTCGTCGCGGAATTGCTTTACGAAGCCGGGTTGCCGAAAGGTGTGCTCAACGTCGTCAACGGAGATAAGGAGACAGTTGATGCGCTCTTGGCCGATCCCCGTGTCGTGGCCGTGAGCTTTGTCGGCTCGACGCCGGTCGCGGAACGGATCTACGGCTCCGCAAAAGGCAAACGTGTTCAGGCGCTCGGTGGCGCCAAGAATCACGCGATCGTCATGCCGGATGCTGACGTCGACAACGCCGTCAACGCGCTCATGGGCGCGGCCTACGGTTCCTGCGGCGAGCGCTGCATGGCGATCTCGGTTGTCGTTACTGTCGGCGACGTTGCGGACGAGGTGGTGGACAAGCTCGCGGCGCAGGTGCGTGAACTCAAGATCGGCCCGGGAACAGACGACGGCAACGACATGGGGCCGCTCGTTACGGGCGCGCATCGTGATAAGGTGAAAGGTTACGTCAATCGTGGTGTCGAAGCGGGCGCGGAACTCATCGTCGACGGTCGAGGTATATTAGTACCTGGGCACGAAGACGGCTTCTTCCTCGGCGGCAATCTTTTCGATCGTGTTGAGCCCGGCATGGACATCTATACAGACGAAATTTTCGGTCCGGTCTTATGCATCGTTCGCGTCGGCAGTCTCGACGAAGCCATGCAACTAGTGGACGATCACGAGTTCGGTAACGGCACCTGCATCTTTACGCGCGACGGCGAAACCGCACGCTACTTCAGCGATCACGTCAAGGCAGGGATGGTCGGCATCAATGTGCCGCTGCCGGTACCCGTCGCCTGCCACAGCTTCGGTGGCTGGAAGCGGTCGCTCTTCGGCGATCTGGCTATCTACGGCCCCGACGCCGTACGTTTCTACACGCAGCGCAAGACGATGAGCCAGCGCTGGCCCGCGAGCGGCAAGCGTGAACGCGTGAAGTTCTCATTTCCCAGCAACGACTGAAAAAAGGGACGCGGCCCTTTTTGATGGGCCCTTTTCTTCACCTCCCCTTTTTCTGGCCGCGATTTGCCGTTTATGATAATGGAACCGGTCTTTAATGACCGAATGGACAATATTCTGGAGGAGGCCACGTTATGAATTTCCCAACTCGCATCATGTTATCGGGCCTGATCGTACTGGTCAGCGGCTTGTCCAGCCCACTCTCGGCAGAGACGATCGCCGTCATAGGCACGGGTAATGTTGGCGGCGCGCTCGGACCGCGGTTCTCGGAGCTTGGCCACGGCATCGTTTACGGTTCGCGTGAGCCGCATCGAGCAGATGTGCAGGCTCTCGTGGCCCGTACGGAAGGCAATGCGGTCGCAATGCTGCCGGCGGCTGCGGCTGCCGCCGCCGACATCGTCGTTATGGCGACGAAGTGGGCTGATGCCGAGGTGGCGCTCAGAAGTCTCGGCGATCTGTCGGGTAAGATCATTCTCGATCCAAATAATGCAGTACGCGTCGACGATGTGGGCATGCGCCATATGGATGTCGGCACATCCACCGCACAGATGATCCAGAGTTGGGCGCCGCACTCGATGGTTGTGAAGGCCTTCAACACGCTGAGTTCGGAGACGATGTCCAATCCCGAGATCGCAGGTGGTCCTGTCACGATCCCGATCTGCGGCAACGACGCCGACGCGAAGGCTGTCATCGCCGGTCTCGTGACCGGCATCGGCTTCGAAGTCGTCGACATGGGGGATCTTTTGGCCGCCCACGTGATCGAGCATATGTTGATTGTACGCGGCAATGCCGGCCGCCTTGGCTCACCGTTCAACTACTACTTCCGGCCGATACCGCAGTAAAAGAAAAAAGAGACAAAAAAAGGGGCCGCGTCCCTTTTTTCATAAACTCCGTAATTATTGAAGATGATCTCAAGAGAAAAGGGACACGGCCTCTTTCTTCACAGCGCGCACTCCATCCGCACGTGCGGGATGCCCGCCTCGTTGAACGGCTCAGCACTCGTGACGCGGTAACCGAGACCTTCGTAGAATGGCTGTGCCGAGACCTGCGCATTGCACCAAACGCCGTCGAGCCCGTGCTCTTTCGCGACGCCGTGTGTGAGCTTCATGAGCGCTGTACCGACGCCCTGCCCCCGCCGCGATGCGACGATGGCGACACGCCCGACCTTGCCGGCATTTCTGATGTCGATGCGCCCCGTCCCGACTGGTTCGTCACCTTCGATCGCCAGGAGATGAATGCATTTTGGATCCGCATCATCCATCTCGAGTTCCTCGGGCACCTGCTGTTCGTCGACAAAGACCGTAAAGCGGATCGCGCGTATTGCCGCGAAGTCGGTCTCGTAGTCTGCCAGGCGTACAGTCAGCATCGATCAATCATCTCACGCGATGTCGCTCCTACACGTTTCTATTACCGTTATCGTTGCCATACACGAACCGCTCCATTTCCCCGTGGATACGCCAAACCGTAGCAGTGCTAGGCGGCCGCGTGAAGCCTGATACGCCCCAGGTCACAACGAAGTTGACGATCACTGACCAGATGCCGCCGTGCAGCGTCAACGGGTGTGGAATCACGACGAGTGTGAGATAAGCGGAAACGGGGATACTCGCTTCCCACTGAGTCCGTTTTGCGTTGCCCGTTGTCGTTTACCGGCATAGCGGTTTCAAAAGGTGTTAACGGTCGAGATCATCGCACGTAGCGTCAGCTTCGGTAGCTGCCCACGTTGCTGCGTAGCTGGCTCGGATTCGTCGAATAGGAAAGTTACGCAGCGCCCTTCGTCACCATCTTCCCCACAGTCTTCGGCTGCCCGCCGGCCCTCGCGAGCACGAAATAGAGCACGGCGAGCCCGAGCAGCACGACGCTGAGTTTCCTCCAGACGGCTGCGGGGTCGTTCACCTCGATCAATGGTTCGGCGACGATCGGCGCGAGAAACTGGCCCAGGAACATGGCCGTCGTCACGAGCCCCACGCCGTAACCGCGGCGTTCCGGGCCGACGACCGCGAGTATCCAGGAGCTGTGATTGGGGATGTACAGTCCGAAGCCGATCCCGCCGATGCACATGGCGATGAGCGACGTCGCGTAGCTCGGCATCAGCGTTAGTACGAAATAGCCGGCCGACATCGATAGGAAGATGACGGCATATATCGCGACGTAGTTCAGGCTGTGCTTGAAGCGGTAATACGTCAACGCAACTATCGCGCCGACGGTATTGCCGACCCCGACCGCGGAGCCCGTTTGCAATGGTGATGCGTCGAATGCCGCGGTGAGAAAGAAGGGCAACTGCACGGGCGTAATGAAAAACAGACCGGATGCGAGTGTTGCCGATACGAAAACGTAGGTGCAGGGCCAGAAGGGTAGAGCGCTCACCGCTTTCGGTCCGGTGGCCGCGTCCGTCGCCGGCAAGCTTTCGCCGAGCGCGAACAACGCGCTCGGTAACAGCAGGAATGCGAGCGCATAACCTAAAAACGGTACCTGCCAGTTGATGTTCGCGAGAAAGCCGCCTAGGAACATGAACATGAAGCCGCCGACTTTCGTCGCCGAGCCCTGCCAGCTGATCACCTTCTGCCGCTTCGCGCCCTCGTAGTAGTCGCCGACCATTGCGATGGTCGCGGTCTTGATGCCCGCGATCGCGAGACCGAGTACCGCGCGTCCTGCGAACATGAGCAAGAAGCTCTCGGCGAAGTAGCCGGATACGCCGGCGAGTCCGAAGATCAACAGCGACGCATTGAGCAGACTCTTGCGGCCCCAGTTGTCGCTGAGCCATCCTGTGAATGGCGCACCTATAATAATGAATAGCGCGGGCACGGAGAGCAGGATGAACTTGACGAGAAAAATTGCGTTCGGCTCGCCCGGTAGAAAACTGATCGAGGCCAGGACGGCTCTAGCAAACGCTTCGGTCTGAGCCTGCTCGGCGAAGATCTTCGCGATCTCGGGCATGGCGGGCGCGGCGAGCGGCGTGGCTAGTAGCGCTATGGCCGTAGCCGCGAGGATGACGAACAGGCCGAGAGCCGAGAGCTCCGGTTTATCCACTGACCCTGTGGTAGGGGAATTCATAGCGTGTTCGCCTTCAATACCCAGGATGCTACGGGACACACTGCCACAGAAGTCCACGCATTGCCGAAATAATGGCGCCGTTAGAAAAGGGGCCGTGTCTCTTTTCTAACGGCACCATTATTCCAAGCGGTACACTAGCTCGTAATGAGTGCGCAACCCCTCGACTGCCGCAACCAGTCTACCCGTGACGCGGGTCTCGCCATACTCGACGCCTATAACGCGGCCGAGGAAGGCGACGAGTTCGAAGCCATCGTCGATTCGGTCGGCACAGGCTTGCGCATGTGGCTCATCGAAGCCGGCGCGAAGCATTGGTTCGATGAAGACACCGCCGGGGGCTCGCGCTTGACGGTCCGCCGCGGCCTCTCGCCGGGGCAGGGCACGATCCCCGGGCTCCATCACGTCGCATTCGCGGGAAACGCCAGCGTATGGGCCTGCGAGCGGTCCAAGCGACTGGCCCAGTTCGACGCGGAGACCGGAGAGGTGATCCGGGTCGCCGAGATCGCGACGAAGGCTTCCCACCTGGCCGTAGATCGCGCCGAGGGGTGGGTGTTCGTCGCGGATCCGGGGGCGGATGCGCTCCTCGCGGTCGCGAGTGCGGATCTATCTGTGCGGCACACGTGGCCCGCTCCCGGCGCACCGCAACTGCCGGCCGTGACTGTCGACGGCATCGTCTGCGTGACCGGCGGCGGCACCGGCACGCTGACCATCGTGCGCCCGCGCCGCCAGGGGTACGAGGTTCAAACAATCGAAGTCGGTGCCTGCCCCCACGATCCCCTGCTCACACCTGACGGCAAACGCGTCTTCGTGCCCTGCGCGGGCGACGGCGTTATCGCCTGCGTCGATCTCGAGGACGGCGGGCTGCTCGGCCGTTATGCCGTGGGCGACGGGCCGTCGCACCTGGCTCTGCACCCTGACGGCGAGAGGCTCTACTCCGCTAACACGTTCGACGGAACCGTGAGTTGTCTTTCCGTAGAAGGCGATCTCATGGCGCAGGAGGCTAGCGGCCCGTGGGCGCATCAACCCGAGATTTCGCCCGATGGCCAACGCCTTTACGTGGCCAACTTCCTCGACGACACGCTCTCGGTTTTCGACACCGAGGCGATGGCGAGGATCGCGATCCTCGATGCCGAACCCTATCCGCATGGTCTCGGCATCTCTCCCGACGGCCGCTGGGTCGTCGCGACCGGTTTTTCCTCCGACTACCTACGCGTCTACGATGCGACCGCACTGACCGAGTCAGCGCGCGTCGAGGTCGGGCGCGGTTCCTCACATATTGTGTTTCTCCCCGATCAGGACGACGCGTTCATCGCCTGCTCGGTAGACGATCATCTGGCGCGGCTCGACCTCGCCGCAATGGCCTGTACGCAGCGCACTGGCCTGACCTGATACGCGCCAGTTTGTCTATCGCCCGGGTGCCCGGCCTGGTACGGCACTCGTCATGGAGCTTGTGGAAGGCCCAACGCTCGAGGACTAAATCAAAAGTGTAGATAAGTTTTTTCTCATAGATCCGTTTGCCTTTTCGCCGGTAGCCGTCGCCGAAAACTCGAATCACTACGCCGCGATAGGTGAAGCGAATCGACCCGGTTCTCGATAATTCGGAAGATAAGGGGAGCCACGTAGAGACCTTAGTAATTCCCACAAACCCCGGTTTCTGGAGGTTTCTTGAGGTCTCGGCGGGTTTGTCGCTGCTATAATTCGCGCATGCAGAGTCTTCGGACACCGATCATGCTGGCCGCCTGCATGAGCCTCGTCGCTTTGCAGATAAGCGGCCTGCATATACATGTCAACGCTCAAGGGTTCTCCGGCACCCCGCAGGGTGCGCATGTCCACGACACGCACAGTCGCGGTACCGCGGTGCAAGAGGACAATGCGCCAGCAATTCATGAGCACGTGGGCGGCCAGGGCCACACGGGCGACCAGGACGTGTCCATCGTCAAGGCCACGCCCACCGCGTCGAAGATGCTCCTCGACCTCATCGCGCTCGCATTCATCCTGCTCATGGTTCTGAGGCCGGCCGACAAGATCGCGCCGTGCACAGCAGTAACCCGTCCCGGAGGCCACCACGAACGCTGGAGGCCGCCCTTAAGGGCGCCCCCTCACCCGTCTCTCATACCGAGCCACTAGGTTCGACGGTGTGCCCGCCGCGCATTTTCTTCAGCTAATTCGTCGCGGTCCAATGCGAGGGCTGACGAAAGCTGATCAGTAATGGGAGATCTGTCTTATGTGGGGTCTACTCGCACGCAGAACATCCGCGTGCTGTTGTTTAACGTTATTCACGGTACTCGCGTCGGCGCAGGATCACGATGTCGTGTTGCCGGACGGTCCGCCCATCGATCTGCCCGAAGCGCTGGCGCGCGCGATGACCCGTAATCCTGAGCTTGTCGCTTTCGGTTATCAGATCGAATTCGCTAAGGGCGCGCTGCTGCAAGCGGGGCTGCGCCCGTATCCGGAGATCGCGGTCGAAGTGGAAAATGCTTTCGGTACCGGCGCGTTCAACACCACCGATCGCATGGATCTGACGGTAACGCTGGGTTGGGTTCTCGAGCGCGGCGTTCGCGACCGGCGTGTCGATGCGGCAACTGCAGACATCGCACTCACGAGTTTCGACGCCGAGCTCATGCGTCTCGATGTCGCGGCTGAGACCGCGCGTCGCTTCATCGAGTGCATGGCGTTTCAGGCGCGCTTGCTCACGGCGATAGAGGGTGTGCAGTTCGCCGAAGAAACGATCGAAGCCGCCCGCGAACGAATCGCAGTCGGCCGCGCGCTCGACGCCGAGCTTGCACGCGCTGAGGCTGAACTCGTCCGTGCCGGACTGGTTCAGGAAGACTACGAACACGAGCTGCTGTCCGCCTTACACCTTCTCAGTGCGCAGTGGGGCGAAACCGAGCCGGATTTCGGTTCGGTCAGCGGCGACCTTGCAACGCTGCCGGTTCTCGAACCCGTTGAGACTTTCGTCGCTCGTGCGGACCAGAATCCCGACCTCGCGCGCTACATGTCGGAGCAACGCGTCTTCGAAGCGGAGTTGCGCCTCGCCCAGTCGCAGGCGCGACCGAGTTGGACGGTATTCGGCGGTATACGGCGCCTCGAATTTTTCGGCGACTATGCCCTCGTCGGCGGCATCACGATTCCGCTGGCCGTACGCAACAAGAACCAGGGCCGGATCGCCGCAGCGCAGGCCAACATCGCACGCACCGACGCGGAGTCGAGCGCCGCGCGCGTCCGTGTCGAGACGACGCTGTTCGTCCTCTGGCAGGAACTCAGACACCACATCCAGACGGCCATCGGTCTGCGCGACGAAGTCATCCCGCGTATCGAGAGCGCGCTCGCCGATACGCGCCGCGCCTACGAACTCGGCCGCTACAGTTACTTCGAGTGGAGCGCCGTGCTCGCGGAACTGCTCCAGGCAAACAACGATCTGCTCGAAGCGAATATCGGCGCACGCCAAGTCATTATCGAGATCGAACGCTTGACCGGCGTCGGCATCGCCGCTCCGCTCACGGCTCAATGAGGTTAGTCATGATTACACGATCAAGTCTATTCGGACTCCTGCTAGGGACGGTGTTGCTCACCGCCTGCGGCGGCACACCACAGCCCGGTCTGGTCGCGGAAGCGCTAGCGGAAGAAGCTCAGGAGCGCGGACCCAACAACGGCATCATGCTCAGAGACGGCGATTTCGCGGTCGAACTCGCGATCTTCGAGACGGGTGTTCCCCCCGAGTATCGAGCGTGGGTGACGACCAGCGGTCGGGCGCTCGCTCCCGAGAGCGTCGATCTCGAGGTCAGGCTCACACGCCTCGGTAATCGCGTCGACGAGATCGGCTTCCGTCCGCAAGGCGATTATCTGCACGGCGACACGGTCATCTACGAGCCGCACTCATTCACGGTATCCATCGACGCGGCCTACGGTGGCCGAACACACGCTTGGGAATACGACAGCTTCGAGGGCCGCACGCGAATCAGCGCGGACATGGCCGCGGCTTTCGGGATTGAAACGATGCCGGCGGGCCCGGCCGTACTCAAGGAAACGACCATGGTCTACGGCAATATCGTGCCGAACACGGAGCGCGTCCGTGAAGTCAGAGCGCGCTTCGACGGAGTGATCCGCCTGGTTGATGTGTCGCTTGGTGAGACCGTTAGCCAGGACCAGGCGCTCGCAACCGTTGAGAGTAACGAGAGTCTTAACGCGTACATGATCGAGGCGCCGATCGGTGGCGTCGTAACCGAGCGTGTAGCCAATGCGGGCGAGCAGACTGCGGGGCGCTCCCTGTTCACGATCGTCGATACCTCATCGGTATGGGCGGAGCTTGCCGTTTTTCCCGGCGATCGCGGCCGGATCCGGGTCGGTGCCGACGTAGAAATAGCGCCGGCGACGGGCGGCGAGGCCGTCATGGGTACGATCTCCTACGTCAATGTGATGACGGATGCTAATCAGGCCGTGATGGCACGGGTCGTGCTCGATAACAGCGACGGCGCTTGGCCACCGGGAACCTATGTCACGGCAGACGTGCAAATCGGGGAATATGAAGTTCCACTCGCCGTCCTACGCAGCGGCTTGCAGAGCTTCCGCGATTTCACGGTCGTCTACGCGCAGATCGGCGACGAGTACGAAGTCCGCATGCTCGATCTCGGCCGGCAGGCCGGCGAGTGGGCCGAGGTGCTTGGCGGCCTCGAGCCCGGTACACGTTACGTGATCGAGAACAGTTATGTGCTCAAGGCCGACATCGAGAAGGCCGGCGCGGCGCACGATCACTGAGCGAGGGCCACATCATGCTCGAATATCTTCTCAGAACGACGATTAGCCAACGCGGCCTCGTTCTGATTCTTATTTTGATGCTCGCAGGCCTCGGCGTCTGGAATTATTCGCGGCTACCAATCGATGCCGTACCGGACATCACGAACGTCCAGGTCCAGGTCTATACGACGGCACCGGGCTACACGCCGCTCGAAGTTGAGCAGCGCGTGAGTTTCCCGCTCGAGAACGCGATGGCGGGGTTGCCGCGACTCGACTACACGCGTTCCATATCGCGTTACGGTCTGTCCCAGATCACGGTCGTTTTCGAGGACGGTACAGACGTCTATTTCGCGCGGCAACAGGTCGCCGAGCGGCTCGATGCCGCGAGGAGCGGCCTTCCCGGGGCGCTCGAGCCTACGCTCGGGCCAATAGCGACAGGCCTTGGTGAGATCTTCATGTTCACTGTCGACGCCGCGCCGGGCGCCGTCAATCCCGACGGCACTCCCGTTACGCCGACGGACCTGCGCTCGGTGCACGACTGGGTCATCCGGCCACAGCTCCTGCGCGTGCCCGGCGTCGTCGAGGTGAATCCCGTCGGCGGTTACAAGAAGGAGATCCTCGTCGCGCCCGATCCCGCGAGGCTCTTGGCCTTCGGTCTGGCTTACGAGGACGTGATCACGGCGCTGCGGCTGAACAATGACAACCGGGGCGCCGGCTTCATCGAATACAACGGCGCGCAATGGCTCATGCGCGTGCCGGGTCAGGCCGTCAATCCACAGGAACTGGCCGACCTCGTGATTACCATCAACGATGCCGGGGTTCCTGTACACATCTCGGACGTAGCCACCGTCGGACTCGGCCAGGAGCTTCGATCCGGTGCGGCGACCCAGAACGGGCACGAAGTCGTCATGAGCACGGTGTTCATGCTCATCGGCGAGAACAGCCGCACGGTTGCGAACGCAGTCGCCGAGAAACTCTTCGAGATTGCGCCAAGCCTGCCCGACGGCATCACGGCGACCGCCGTCTACGACCGCACGGAACTCGTCGATCAGACACTCGTGACCGTGCAGACAAATCTCTCCGAAGGCGCGCTACTCGTGGTTGTCGTGTTGTTCCTATTACTGGGTAACGTGCGCGCCGCACTCTTGACTGCGGCCGTCATTCCGCTCGCGATGCTCATGACGATCACCGGCATGGTACAGACAAGAGTCAGCGCTAATCTCATGAGTCTCGGGGCGCTCGACTTCGGGCTGATCGTGGATGGCGCCGTCATCATCGTGGAAAATTGCTTGCGGCGACTCAGCGAGGCGAGCCGGGGCGGCACACAGGAACTCCAGGATCGCCTGGCCGTTGTGCGTGACGCGACTCGCGAAGTCATCCGGCCTGCGCTGTTCGGCGTCGGCATCATCACGGCCGTCTACATCCCGATCTTCGCGCTCACGGGTATCGAGGGAAAGATGTTTCATCCAATGGCGACGACGGTCGTCATTGCACTAGTGAGCGCGATGTTCCTGTCGGTGACTTTCGTTCCGGCGTGCGTCGCCGTGCTGTTTCGCCGGCCCCTGCGTGAGCGAAGAAACGTCATCGTCGATGGCGCGCGGCGAGCCTACCGGCCGCTGCTCGGCATAACGCTCAGGTTTCGCTGGCTGACGATTACAGCGGCCATCACGATCGTCGCCGTTGCGGGCTCCATGTCGAGCCGTCTCGGCACCGAGTTCATGCCGAATCTCGACGAGGGCGACATCGTCATGCATGCGCTGCGCATCCCGGGGACTTCACTGCAGCAGGCCGTTGAGTTGCAGGAGCAGCTCGAGTCGCGAATCAGCGAGATGCCCGAAGTCGAGACCGTGTTCGCGAAGATCGGCAGCGCCGAGATCGCAACGGATGCCGTGCCGCCGAGTGTTGCCGACAACTTCATCATGCTCCGGCCGCGTGAGGAGTGGCCCGATCCCGAAAAGCCGAAGGCGGAAGTCGTCGCAGATCTCGAGCGAGTCGTCACACCGATACCGGGGAATCGTTACGAGTTCCTGCAGCCCATACAGATGCGCTTCAATGAGCTGATCGCGGGCGTGCGCGCCGAGTTGGCCGTCAAGGTGTTCGGCGACGATTTCGACGAACTCATCCGTCTCGGCGACGAGCTCGGGCAGGTCATCAACGCCATCCCGGGCGCGGCCGACGTGGCCGTCGAGCAGACGACAGGGCTGCCCGTGATGACGGTCAGCCCGAAACGCGATGTGCTCTCACGGCTCGGTTCGACGGTCGGCCAGCTACAGGATGTCGTCACAACGGCACTCGGCGGCGTCGTCGCGGGGCAGCTCTATGAGGGCGATCGCCGCGTCGATATCGTCGTGCGGCTGCCCGAAGCCGTGCGTTCCGACCCCGACCAGTTGGCCGCGCTGCCGGTGCCGCTGCACGATGGTGAGTACGTGCCGCTGCGTGAAATCGCGAATCTGGATCTGGTCGTCGGCTATAACCAGGTGCTGCGCGAGAACGGTAAACGACGCGTCGTCGTGACGTCCAACGTTCGCGGGCGGGATCTCGGATCATTCGTGACGGACGTGCGGGCTGCCGTTGAGCAACAGGTCGAGATCCCGGCCGGCTACTGGGTCGAGTACGGCGGTACCTTCGAGAATCTGGAGTCGGCGACGAGCCGTCTCGCGATCGTCGTGCCGATGACCTTGCTGATTATCAGCGTGCTGCTCGTCGTGGCGCTCGGCTCCGTGGTCGACGCCGCGATCATTTTCTCAGGTGTGCCGCTCGCGTTGACAGGCGGCGTTGCCGCGCTCCTGATGCGCGGCATCCCGTTCTCGATCTCGGCGGCTGTGGGATTCATCGCGCTATCCGGTATCGCCGTGCTCAACGGTCTCGTCATGGTGACGTTCATCCGCGATCTGTGTGCAGCGGGCCGGACGCTCGACGACGCGATCCTGGATGGTGCATTGGTTCGATTGCGTCCGGTGCTCATGACAGCACTTGTCGCGTCGCTCGGCTTCGTGCCGATGGCGCTCAATACTGGTATCGGTTCGGAAGTGCAGCGGCCGCTCGCGACCGTGGTCATCGGCGGCATCATCTCGTCGACGCTGCTGACGTTGCTCGTGTTGCCGGCGCTCTATCGTGTCGTGCATGGACGGGAGGCCTAGGTACATTCCCTGATTACGCGTATTTCACGTGTAAGATACCCGCTGGTCATACAGCTCGGTAGAATTGCTGTACGCGATGTTCCTGCGAAGAAGGTGCAGCCACCCAGAAAGGAGCCTCCACGATGACGAATAATAAGCGATGGCAATCCCGGGAGCCCTCGTCCCTACTCCGACTCAGTCTTGTGATCAGCGTTATGCTCTCCCTGCCCGTGGCGGTCATGGCTCAGGGACCCGGGATCGAGGACGGGCAGTGGACTTTCATGGGCGGTGACGCGTGGCACACGCGTTATTCGGAGGCCGCCGAGATCGACGCCTCGAACTTCGAGAACCTCGACATTATTTGACAGTGGGACGCCTCGAGCTTCGGCTCGAGCACGTCGCGCGCGACACCGACCTATGTCGATGGGAAACTCATCACGGTCACGGGGCAGCGCCGGTATGTCGTAGCCTTAGATCCTGCGACGGGAGAATTGCTTTGGAGTTACTCTGAGCCCAGGACCGCGCGCTACGAGTACTCGATGCGCAAGGGCTACGGCAAGGGGATCGCCTACGGTGAAGTGGACGGGCGCGGCGTCGTTTACATTATTTCGCCGGGATTCTTTCTCCACGCCATCGATGCCGAGACCGGGTTACCGCTCGAGAACTGGGGCACGCCCGTCGAGGTCGAGGGTTTCCCCGAGACGGGTGTCGTGGATCTGCTCGTACCGCTGATCTCGGACTGGGGTCCGTGGGTAGAGCACAATGAGGAATACGATCCCTACTACGGGCTCCCGCTGGAACTCGGTTACATCACGGCGTCGTCCCCGCCCATCGTCGTGAACGACACGATCGTGGTCGGCAACTCCGCCGAGCAGGGATACAACCAGACCCGAGTCGAGAACGTCCCGGGCGATATCCTTGCGTTCGACACGAGGGCGGGCCGGTTCAAGTGGAAGTTCCACATCATACCGCGGCCGGGCGAGTTCGGGCACGAGACCTGGGAGAACGATGCCTGGCAGTGGACGGGCGACGTCTCGTCCTGGGCGCCGCTATCGGCAGATCCGGATCTTGGCCTCGTCTATATCCCGACGAACGGCGCGACCATCGACTACTACGGTGGCTTCCATCCTGGCGATAACTTTTACGGTACGAGCCTCCTCGCGCTGGACGCCGAGACCGGTGAGCGCGCATGGCATTACCAGGTCGTCCATCATGACATCTGGAACTACGATACACCGACGGCGCCCATTCTCATGGATGTTACCGTCGACGGCCGCGAGATCCCGGGCGTCTTTCAGGTGACCAAGCAATCCTGGGTCTATTCATTCAACCGCGAGACGGGCGAGCCGATCTGGCCCATTGAGGAACGGCCCGTGCCGCAGTCGCGCGTGCCGGGCGAGCAGCTCTCGCCGACACAGCCGTTCCCGACCCGGCCAGCGCCGTTCGACCTGCAGGGCCGGACGGCGGAACACCTCATCGACTACACGCCGGAGATTCGGCAGCAGGCCTTGGAACTCGCGCAGAGAAACAATCTGCTTGTGCCGCTGTTCATGCCGCCGACCTATGCGGGTGACCCGGAACTCGTCGTGCCCGCACGCATTTGCCCGGGCGGCGGCGGTGGTGCCAACATCACGGGGCCGCCCGTAGCGGACCCGGTAGCGGGCGTGATCTTCGTGAACTCGCAGAGCGCATGTTCGACGGCCCATCTCGCGCCGGCTGCTGAGTCGCCGCTGGACGACGACGAGCAAACGGGAACCACGCACGCCAACTACTCTCGAGCAGTCGGTCTGGGCGTTTCCGGTAACCCCGAGGACATCGAAGGGCTATCGATTTTCAAGGGCCCGGTCGGCCGGATCACTGCGATCGACATGAATACCGGCGAGCACCTCTGGGTGATCCCTCACGGGGACGCGCCCGAAGTGCAGCAGGAGATGATCCGGAATCACCCGTTGCTTCAGGGTGTCGAGGGCGTGCCGACGAACCCCGGCCGCTACGGCCAGTCCGCCATGGTGGTCACGCCGACGCTGCTCCTCGCGTTGGGCCAGACGAGTGACGGCACGAACCACGTATTCGCGATCGACAAAGCGACGGGCGAGCGCCTCGGTGCGGTGGAGATACCGGGGCTGTCGCGTTACGGCATGCCGAGCTGGATACACGAAGGCAAGCAGTACGTCATCGTCCAGCTCGACGACGGCCTCGCGGCGATCGCGCTGCGTTGATCTCCTCGCGAGTCAGGCGCCTTCGCGCGTTGCCTTACGTCGCGACATGGCGGGGTAGCGATCCGAATATGTGATCGCGGCGTCGGTATGCGGCAGATGCTCCGCCACGACAGTGCGCATCGCGTCGCGCACACGTTCCAGTTGTTCAATCGAGATCGCACGGATGCCGCCGTGCACGACGACGCGCTGCGGCGCCATGATCTTCCCCGGTCTTTCTTCTTGTGCCCTACCATTATGCCCCTGGCTGTGAGTTGCCCCCGGCATCTGGGTCTGACCTGGCTTCTCTGAACGTTGACAGCGACAAGAGTTCTTGAGGTACCCGAATGCCCGGACCGCACACTCGCTTCGATGACACCTGCGAGATCATCCGCGATCTCCGGGAAATAGAGGCCGATAAAGTGTAGTATCGGCCGCTGGGAAGACGACATACTCGTCATCGACACGACGAACTTCACCGATCATCGCTCGCCTTATCAGAACGGGATTCCTGCAGGCTCCGAGAGGCATGTCATCGAGCGCTACCGGTTGCATGAGGACGGTTCCCGGATGAATGTCGAGTTCTTTCTCGAAGATTCCGAGTACATCGTCGGCTCGGTGACGCATACGAGGGACCTGATCTACTCCCCCGATCTGGATATGTCGCCATTTAACTGCGATCTCGAAGCAACGAGACGTTTTTTGCCGCAATAATCTTGAAGGAACGAAAAGTAATGAGAAGAACATTGTTCTTCGTCGCGGTACTGGGTCTAATGAATGTAAGTGTCGCTCAGGAAGTCGCGGATCCGGATGCGGGTTTCGCCGCGGTACCGGGGCAGAAAGGCGGGCAGGACATCTTCGGCCCTTACGACGTGGTCGAGGGCTGGCCCAAGAACACGGCCACCGTGCCCGGGCACGAGGATTGGACCTTCGCCGCGGTGCGCGGTGTCTTCGCCGAGAGCGCCGACCGAGTACTCGCCGTACAACTCGGTGAACTACCCAATATTGAGCGGCCCGCGCCGCGCGTGCTGCCCGAGATCGGTCCGGGGATCGGCTTCCCCGTCGCGCGCGCACCATGGCGAAGCTTCCGCACGGCGATGGGCGCAGTCAATGCGAACCTGACGGGCGGAGCGGGCGCTCGCGAAGGCATCGACTACCGGAACGGGCACGGCATTCTCGTCTTCGACCGCGAGGGCAACCTCGTCGAGGAGTGGGCGCAGTGGGACGCGTTGCTCGTCCGGCCCCACTCAATCTACATCAGCCCTTACGATCCTGAGAAACGCGTCTGGGTCGTGGATGATGGCGCACACGCGATCTTCATCTTCTCGAACGACGGCAAGGAACTCCTGCAGACGATCGGCGTGCCGGGTGAAGGCGGCATCGACGACGCGCATCTGTTCTGGCCGTGCTATGCTGACTGGGCGCCCGATGGAAGTTTCTACGTCTCCGATGGCGGCGACTTCTACAATCCGGGCCGGCCGCTCGGCGCGCGCATCGTGAAATTCGATGTGGACGGCAACTTCCTTTTCGCGTGGGGGCAGGAAGGCATCCCGCCGCACGAATCCCGCCCGGCTTACTTCAACAACCTTCACGGCATTGCCGTCGACCCGGAGTCGGGCCGCGTGTTCGCCAACGACCGGCAGAATCACCGCATCCAGGTTTTCTCGGGCGACGGCGAGTACCTGGACGAATGGTCGGTCGGCAGCGATCCTGCGGATCTGCACATGTTCATCGTCTCGAACGGTGCACTCTGGGCGGCCGACCGCGGCACGAACAAGATCCTGAAGTACGACTTCTCGGGCAACCTGCTCTATTCCTGGGGAGTGACCGGCGATTTCCCCGGCGGCATGTGGGGCGTCCACGGCATGAGCGTCGACGACGAGGGCAACCTCTACGTCGCGGAAGTCGACAACGGGCGCGTGCAGAAATATACGCCGCGCGCGGGCGCGAATCCGGGCTATTTGGTCGCGCCGCCTAAGTAGGCGGAGCCGCTACTCCGTGTAACGTCCGATGACGTCGCCATCGGTCGCGATGCCCAGGCCATTCAGGTGCCGGTTGACGTAGTTGAAGTAACCACAGACCTGGTTCGTCTCGAGAATCTCGCCGTCGTCGGCGCCGGCCTCGCGCAGTGTGATGACGTCGGCTTTGCCGATGTTCGCCACATCGAGCGTGAGCTTCTCGACGTACTCCAGGAGCGCGAGAAATTTACCGGAAAACTCTTTTTCCAGCACCCCCTCTCTCAGCGCGGCCAGTCGGTCGTTGCCAACTTCGCCGCCGCCGAGCAGGACGTGCGCGTTGTGCTCGTGGTGCGCGAGGCTGTATGTGCAGTTGTTGAGATAACTGGTGTAGACGCCAATCGTTTCTAGAAATCACGTCGGCAAAGTGTTATCCGGGTGGTGCAACACGGCCTGATACAGGGCGATGTGTCCCGCCATCGTGTGGGGGCGCAGTGAATGCGCCTTCATGACGAAGATTTCACCGTTGAGCAGTTCATCACGTAGTTTGCCGTTGAAGCTTTCGTTGTAGCCGTTCTTCCAGGGGCTGCCCGGTTCGATGAAGAGCGTTTGTA
>CAYXNS010000006.1:80136-82582 GCA_964466315.1 uncultured Gammaproteobacteria bacterium | reverse complement strand
TTTTTCAGCGGGTTGTGGAATTGTTCTGCGGTAGATTCTGTCCGCCAAATAAGAAGTTGTCCGCCAATTATCAAGCAACTGGCCTCACTCGTTTGGCACGGTTGTATAACGGCAGTAGCCCCAGTCCTTCCTTGTGGTCGCTTTCGGTCTTCGCTCTGAGGTCATGCCTGAGTGTAAGCAATACCGCCGGTCTTGCTTGAACATGTCGAGGTAGTCCGGGATGTAGCGAGCGCCGATGGCGTAGGATGCGATCAAGCGTTACAATGTAACGCACTATACTGCGTAGGCTTCTTATGACCCGCCGAAAGATAGCAACGCTGAATTTGCGGATTGACCCTGCGCTGAAGGAGGCAGCCAAAGAGGCCGCAGCCCGAGATCATCGGAGCGTCGCCAACATGATCGAGATTCTGATCCGTTCTCACTGCGAGCAGACGGGCATTCCAATTCCGGAGCAATCGGAGCTGTTCCAGGAAGCGAACGATGAATGAGAAGATCATTCGCGCTCTTGTAGAAGCGGGGGCTGTTAGACAAGTGCGCATCGTGGCCGATCAGGAGCGCTTCTACGTTGAGATCCAGACTTCCAGTGGTAGCGATGTAGCCCAGACGCTACAGGGACGACTCAAGACTTGGGCTAACCTTAACTCCACCGCGAAGTGGGTACGTTCGATGGGGATCGGTGAAGCGCGACTGTTACTCACTCATTGGACGCCTAGCCAGAAGAGTATACAACTCAGGGCGCAATGAACCTTTCTACGTGACCAGCGAATCAGTCAACCTCTAAGGGGGGGGTATGACGTGTCCATAACTTCAGCGCGAATCTGTTGCACAATGTGCGACTACGAGACGACTGAGTTCTACTGCCCAATCTATATTGTCTACCGCGCAGCGAATGGGATCGAAATAAGAAGAGGAAGAGGAGGGGGGTGGTGCTACGATTGTGATGAATATGTAGACATTGAGAGCAGCAAGAGTACGGACGTCGCTCAGTTAACGAACGAGTTGACTGCAGCATCTCGAGATCGAAAAGAGGAACAGGAAACGCTGCGCTCTCTCGAAGACGGCTTCCTTGCCGAGTTTCGAGACAAAGCAAAGCGTTGTGCGGCTCGATCTACGGTGAATCGGCTTGATAAAGAAATCGTGAAGCTCGGTGAACTTCTGAAGATCGTAAAAGGCCGGAACTCGCCTCCAAGATGTCTGTGCTGTTGGTCGATGCATACAGCACCGATAGTTTTCAATGAAAGCGGAAATATCACACAAGATTTCAAGCATAAGTGCGGCGGGTCGCTCAAGCTCATCCCGGACAACAATGGACCGGCGGTGAACTTCAGGGTCGAGACTTACGTTCTTGACAGGGAAGGCCGATTACTGGAGATGCGGTGATACCCTTATCGCCAGTGTTCGTCTATGGTCGAAAGCAACCGTCGATCAACAGCTAAAATGTACGCTGGTGTGTATCTCAGGGCATCACATGGCTATTAACTTGTTTGACCGCGCTGGCCTAAGGAGCACGTATTTGGGAGAGCATTATGTTTGAGTGGATCAAGAAGAAAGCCATAGCGAAATCGCGACCAAACATCGACATTATCTTGAGAAACTTGGTACCGATATGCCAAGCTCTTGAAGCGGAGATTGAGGCGAACGGTGGGAACCCGGTGACATCAGGTCCGGCCTTCGATCAACTTCTGCAACAGCGCAAGGAATTGTTTTTCCAGCTCAACGGTCCGATGTCGATGGATGACGTCAGAGCGTACGTCGAGCCGCTTTTGGCGCGTCAGTCCACTCCTAACGGGGTGAGGCTCGCCGTTGAATCTACTATCGAAGAACAAGAGGAGCTTCTCCGAAGTTAGACGACGGCGTAGATGGATGTTTTCTCCACATCATCATCAGGCCGTCCATATCTCCGGAACCGTCGCTCAATACGGACACTCTACGATGTGATGCTGGCACTAAGAAAGCCAGTTTAATGAGAGGACTAACAAAATGTTTATACGAACCGAATCTGGAACTACTTCGTATCGACTCAGCGCATCTATCGTTTTTGCAGCGATTGCATTGAGCACCGCGACGAACATCGCCTTCTCCCAGGCTCTGCCTAATCCCTACCGAGCCGTCGACGGTTGGGCACAACTTCCGGGTGGAAGGGAGATGGGCGCCGTCGGCGGTGTGACGATGGATTCCGATGGCCAGCATGTCTGGGCAGTGATTCGCTGCGATGCGACGGCTCCGGAACGCTTCGGTAACGAGTGTCTCGATTCGGACCTCGACTCCGTGATCAAGTTCGATCTGGGCGGCAAGGTCGTGGAGAGCTTCGGCGGAGGCATGTTTATCTGGCCGCACGGCATCTTCGTCGACCAGGCAGGCAACGTTTGGGTCACGGACGCGATCGCCGAACCGCGTAGGCCGGCGGGGGGCAACAGGGGCCATATTGTCGTCAAGTTCAGTCCCG
>CAYXNS010000006.1:45256-80126 GCA_964466315.1 uncultured Gammaproteobacteria bacterium | reverse complement strand
GTGCTCATGACGCTGGGCGAGGCCGGCGTTGCCGGCAACGACGACTCGCATTTCAACGCGCCGAGCGACGTGGTCGTCGGCGACGACGGCAGTATTTTCATCGCGGACGGGCACGGTGACGATACGAACAACCGCATCGTCAAGTACTCGAGCGATGGGACGTACATCATGGCCTGGGGGCAAACAGGCTACGGCCCGGGTGAATTCCGGACCATCCACGCACTCGCGATCGACTCACGCGGGCGATTATTTGTGGCCGACCGATCGAACAATCGCGTTCAGCTCTTTGATCAGGAAGGCAACCATCTCGCTACCTGGACTCAATTCGGGCGCCCAAGCGGTATCTACTTCGACAACAACGATCAGATCTACGTGGCGGACTCAGAGTCTGATGACCTGCAGAACCCCGGCTGGGAGATGGGGATCAGGATCGGAGACGCGGAGAGGGGATGGGTGACCGCGTTCGTCCTCTATCAATGGGGAGATCCGCGCTCGCCGATGGGTAATGGCGCCGAATTCGTCGCGGTCGACCGCGAGGGTAATATGTATGCGGGTGAGCCCCGTCCACGGAGACTGCAGAAATACGTCAGGGTCAGGCCGTAAAGTGGGCGGTCACGCTCGACAGCGCTAGAATCGGGAATGTCGGCCTGGGTAGCCTATGACCTATTCGGTCCCGGGGTTCTCCAATCGTTCCCGGACGGTCGGCTCCAATCCGGTCAGACCCGCCTCGCGACCAAAAGCAAGCGCGGCTTCGTTGTCGGCGCCGTTGAGTTTCTCCGTCAACGCTAACAGGGCGCCGGCCCGGTTACCGCTCCCGCAGTGTACGAGAACCGGACCGTTGGCACCGGACAGGAAGCGATTCAGCGCAGCGGCATTCTCGTAATTGATGCCGTTCGCGCCGTCCACGGGCAGGTTGATGTATGACATCCCGAGGCCTTCCACGGCGGCCTGCTCGTCGATTCCGCGGCTCTCTTCCGGGCGGCGTAGATCAATTATCGTCGTATAGCCCGATTCGGCCAGCGACTCCAGCGAGTCGAGATTCGGCTGGCCCGAGGTCGTGAGGTTTTCGTGCGGCTCCATGCGGTTGCGCAGTTCGCCCTGCTGAGCGAGCGAGGTACCGAAGACGAACGCGCCGAGAAACAGCGTCCACGCGTATAGCTGAAAAGAAGTATTTCGGCGCATCATATTCCTAAGGTTCCTGTATCGAGTGGATGAACTCGAGCAATCTGTTAATCGTAGCACGAGCGGTCGCCTCGGCCTCGGGGTCGTCGCCATCGGTCCAGTTGAACACTTCCCCCCCAGACCGGCATGCGACGATCCTCATGCGCGGCGACAGCCGTTCGGCCGTCGATGTACTCCGTTAGGGCTTCTGCGGGGAAGGTCCCGTTATTATGCTCAGTCAGGACTCGAAGGTTAGGAACTGCGCCTGTATGACGCTCGCAACCGGACCATTGCTCTCTCCGTTGGCGCCGTGACAGGATGCGCAGTAGTCGAGATAGAGATCCATATCCGATAATTGGACGACCGGTTCATTGGCGCAGCCCACCGCGATGAACGGCAGCGCGACGACAATTATTGCAATTCTCACCATAGTCAGTGTCGTTGGTTCGATCTCAGGCCAGCAATCGGTGATAACCGAGACCTGCTTACGCGGAACTCACAGCACGAACAGCCTTCGCCGTGTGGTTACAGGGTCCCGTAGACGATCTCACCACCGACGAATGTTGCGACAGGCAGTATGTCCTTTATCTCTTGCTCGGGTACCGTAAGGTAGTCGCGATCGAGGACGAGCATGTCGGCCAGTAGCCCGGGTTCAATCGCGCCGATATTGCCCTCCTGAAACAACAGATAGGCGTTCGAACGCGTGTGTGCGATCAACGCCTCCTCGCGAGCCAATGTCTCAGTCAACACGGTGTCGCCGTTCAAGGCCAGCCCCGTCACGGCCCACCACAGCGTCACGAATGGATTGATCTGGTTGGCTTTCGTCCCGTCGGTTCCGAGGCCCCACGGGATACCCGAGTTCTGCACTAGGCGCAGCGGTGGTACGTGCAGGCCGGCCTCACCTATCTCCTCGAGAAGACGGTAACGCTGCGGCTGTGTCAGCACCGAGATGCTGCGGAGCTGCAGATTCATCCCCAGATGCCGCATGCGTTCGATCTGCTCCGCCCCCACGAGATCGGCGTGCGTAACCGACCAGCGCAGCTGCCGCAGCGGGAATTCCTCGTTAACCTCCATCATGACGTCGAGCAGGAGATCGATGGTCTCGGGCTGCGACGCATGCGTCTGCAACGACCAGCCGCCCTCGGCGGCCGCTACCAGGATGTTCGTCGCGGCTTCGATATCTTCAGCGGTGGGCGTCGTCGGGTCGAGCAGGCTATCCCAGTGAAATGGGCCGTAGTAGATCTCGCCGACGGCGATGAGGTCCACCATCTCACTACCCTGAAACGGGCGCGCCTCCCGGATCTCTTCGGCGACGGACCGGGCTTCCTCCGGCGTAGAAGGGACGCCGCCGCCGAGCGTGTGAAATACACGAAGCGTTGCGCCGCCATCATCCGCGAGCGTCCGTATTCGCGTATAGCTCTCCCTGTTGATACCGACGCCACCGGGATCGTAGACGGTCGTGAGCCCGATGCTGTTCAGATAGGAGTAGGCGGTCTGGATCGCTTCCATCTGCCGCTGTTCCGACACTGGCGGGAAGCGCTCGATCGCCAGCGCCACCATGGAAAAGCCGCCGTTCAACCGGCCGGTCGCGCGGCCGAGTTCGTCACGAACGACGTGAGAGGCGAGCCCGGTTGCAGCCGTACGCTGCTCGCGAGTCGCGTTCAATGGAATATCCATCTCCTCGAACCAGGTCGTATTGGCGAAGGCATGGTCGTAGACGGACTGGACAAATGCCGGTCTGCCCGGCGAGATCTCATCGAGCTCCGCCAGCGTAAAATCCGCTCTATTGCCGACGAACTGGTTCTCCGTCCATCCGCCGAGCGACATGAGCCACTCACCCTCGGGAAGCGATGCCGCTTTTTCTTCCAGATGCGCCAGTGCCGCGACGCGGCTCGTGATCCCGTCAAGTCGTGCCTCATTCGGCCAGTATTCCGTCGCCCGGATCACATGAAGGTGGTTTTCGATGAGGCCCGGGATGATGGTCCGGCCGTCCAGATCCACGACTTCCGTGTCCGGTCCCACGAGCGCTTGAATCGTCTCATCGTCGCCAACTGCGGCGATTCGTTGTCCTGTAATTGCGACGGCTTGCTGGATTGAGAAGTAGTCGTCGACCGTGACGATCTTGCCGTTTAACAAGATCGTGTCGGGTGCTTCTTGTGCGTGCATCCCGGCGATCGCTCCGAGCGTTATCAGTGTTGCGGCGATTGCTTGTCTTGCTGGTGTCATCCGGGGATCCTCGGGGGGGTGATAACGGCAGGGATCAATCAACTGGAATCATGGTCTATCGGTTAGCTATGGTTCGTATTCGGTAGACTCGGTCTAGGAGTGCTTTCTCGCCTATTATACGGCGACTCCGCAGAAACTCCGCAGACCGGTCCGTACGGATCAGAAAAGAGGGCGGAAACTCATGCATTACTCGGGTGTCGATAGATGCGGCGTTTCTGTGAGCACGGAAAGATAATTCGAGTTCGGAATATGAAGTCATCGATCGTCACGCTGGTGCCGATCGAGTTCGCCCGGTGCGGTGTCGACATCGTCATCAATCCCGAAGAAGACGACGCCGAGCGGTTCGTGCACGTGAACGCCGATGCAAACGCACCGCCGTCCGAGCTGTCGCTGCTCGGCTATTCCACGGGTCGGTGGGAGGGAAGCACGCTTGTCGTTGAGACCACGCATATCGACGCGCCGGATTTCGACGACCGGGGTACGCCGCAGAGTCCGAACATCAACCTCGTCGAGCGATTCACGCTCAGCGCGGACGAGAACCGGCTGGATTACAGAAGATTAATTTCTGACCCGGAGACCTTTACGCACCCGTTCGAGTTGACGCGCTACTAGGTCTGGTGGCCGGAAATCATCGTAGGGCGCTAGGACTGCGAAAATCCCGAGTAACTCCGCACAATCGCGGCTCGGACCCCGCGGTAACGCGGCATCGTGAGTCGCTTGACAGGCGTCTGGCTAGAAGTCAGAGTGATTAGCGAGTCTTCGATTACACACACGAAAAATAACGGGGAGTAATCAACATGCGAGCTAAGTTAATTCTTGTCGCGCTCGCGACTTTTCTGGTCTCCGGCATCACCTTCGCCCAAGTCGGACCAGGAGGGACGAGCGTGGAGCCGTTCAAACTCGGTACTTTCGAAATCGACGGTGTGCAGGAGATCGGTATCGTCCTCCGGGACGAGCTGATCGTCGAGCTCGATGCGGCGAACGAAGAGTTGCAGCGCGATCCATCATATCCGAGCGTGACGATACCGGAAGACATGATTGGGCTCATCGGCCAGTACGAATACGGCCTGAAGTTCCGTCTTTATGAGATCGTCAACGATCTCGTCAACAACGCGAGCCTAACGGGGCGAGGGCGCCCGAGCTACGTGTACGACGTGGACGACGTGCGCATGCTCGCACCGCTCATGCCGGGTAAGATGCTCAACGCGGCCGTGAATTTCTACAGCCACGTCGAAGAAGCGAACACGCCTGAGGAGCAAAGGGCCGCGGCCGAGCGTCGACGCGCGACTCGCGGAATTCCTTATTTGTTCATCAAACCGACGCAGGGCGCGGTCATCGGCCAGGGTGATGCCGTCATCATTCCTTACGGCCGCGATCGCATCGATTGGGAGGTCGAGCTCTCGATCGTGGTGGGCCGCACGGCCAAGTACGTGTCCGCCGCCGATGCTGCCGACTACATCTTCGGTTACATGGTCAGTATCGATATCTCCGACCGCGGCGGACGCCCGCCGGATTCCCGGCCGGGTTCGGACTGGCTGGTCGGCAAGGGTCACGATACGTTCGCGCCGCTCGGCCCGTGGATCGTGCCGAAAGAGTTCTACGGCGACCCGATGGTCCGCCTCGAGCAGCGGCTCGAGGTCGACGGCCAGATCATGCAGCAAGCCGGTCCCGGCGACATGATCCACTCGATCTACGAGATCATCGAGTACGGCTCGTCGATCATCACGCTGTATCCCGGCGACGTGATCAACAATGGGACGTCCGGCGGGACGGGTGCTGGCACGGCCGTCCGCGGCGAGCAGCGCTTCCTGCAGCCCGGCGAGACGATCGAGGCGAGCATTGACGGTATCGGCACACTGATTCACCCGGTCGTGGGCGAAGACGCGCCGTCCGAGCGGACGGGCTCCTACCTGCCCGCGGTCAGTAGCTACGCCCAATAATCCAGGCTGTGACCGGCCGGTGGCCCTTTCGGGGCTACCGGCCGGCGCGCCTATGGCGGCTTTGGTCGGCTTGTGGCACGCTGGGCTCACGATAACGATCACGGGGGTGATTCATGAAACGCATTTACCTTCTACTCGCCATCACGTTGATGCTGCCGGTCCATCTCGCTGCCCAGAATGTACAGCCGTTCAAGCTCGGGACGTTCCAGGACGGCGGTGAGCCCTATCTCGGACTCGTTATCGACGACAGCATCGTCGTCGATATCACGCGGGCCAGTGCCGCGATGCCGGGGGAGAAACCGGCCATTCCCGCGGATATGCACGGACTCATCGACCGCTACGATGAAGTTCGACCACGGCTTGGCGAGATCGCGGAGGCCGCGGCTGGAGGCGTGGAGGCCGGGTATATCAAGGACGTCGATGGCGTGACGATACTGCCGCCGATCATTCCCAACGTTATCTATAACGCGGCGTCGAACTACTCGTTGCATGCCGCCGAGATGGCGCGGCGTAATGCCATGGGCGCGGCGCCGCCGGAGCCGCCGGCGCCGGACCCGATTCCGGGCATCTGGGAGCGTGAGCGAGGCGATACCCGCCAGAATCCCTACATCTTCCTCAAGATGGCGTCGACGGTCATCGCGGACGGGGAGGCGATCCGCATCCCGCCGCAGCGTACGAACCTGGATTGGGAATGCGAACTCGCGGCAGTGATCGGCACCCCCGCGAGTCGCGTCGCGCCGGACGATGCGGAGGACTACATCTTCGGCTATACGCTCGAAAACGACGTCTCCGATCGCGGCGGCCGCGGCGACGGCCGCATGGGCACGGACTGGTTCCTGCAAAAGAACCACGATACGTTCGCGCCGCTCGGCCCGTTTATCGTTCCCAAGGAATTCGTCGCGGACCCGCATGTGCTCGAACAGACGCTGACGCTCAGCGGCACCGTCATGCAGGACTCCAATACGGCTAACATGACTCACAACACCTTCGACATGTTGAGTTATGTCTCGCACATTGCGACGATGCGACCGGGCGACGCCTTTGCGATGGGTAGCCCGTCGGGTGTCGGCACCGCGCGCGACACACCGATTTACATGAAGGACGGCGACGTCGCCGTGTGTTCGATCGAGAGTATCGGCACCCTCACGAATCCCGTCGTCGGGCAGTAGAAGCTGAGCTGACCTGCGCGGGCTACGGGCTCGCCTGCTGCTCTGGAGTTCGATCTGCGTTTGCGCGGGTGCGCAGGCACAGTATTGAATGCCGTCGATCGCCGCGGAGGACCTGACGCCGGCCCAACGAGCCGTAGTCGAAGAACTCGCGACGGCCGCGGTATCACGCCTCACGACATCGCCATCGAAGCCGAACTGAAAAAATGGGGCCAGATCCCTTTTTTAATAGATCGGTGTACGACTGGGTTCATATCATCACTCGCGAATAGATGGGCAACTCACTCTAAAGGGTTACGACAGACGTTAGAGATCGCGCAGGTACTCGGTCATCCGCCTGCGCATAGCGGTGTCGGGCAGCCTTCCAGAGCCGGCTCTGGCATTGTCGATCAGGTGCGCGGGGTTACTGGTCGCCGGAATTACGCAGGTAACGTCGGAATTAGCGAGGATGTACTTCAGCGAGAATTGCGCCCAGCTCTCACAATCGAACTCGTCCGCCCAGTCCGGCAGTTCGTGACCTCTGACACGCTCGAAGTAACGGCCGTCGCCGAACGGGCTGTTGATCATGACTGCGACGCCGCGGTCGGCGGCCGCCGGTATGACTCGCTCCCCGGCGAGCGTATCCGCGACACCGTAATTGATCTGGATGAAGTCGAGTTCCGCGGAATTGATGAGTGCTTCCATGTCGTCGAAGTGTGGCAATTCCGATGTCGAAACGCCGATGTAGCGGACTCGCCCTGCATCGCGCCATGTTCGGATATTGGCCAGCTGCGTGTGAACGTCCACGAGATCGTGTACGAAGACGACGTCGAATTGTTGTGTCCGGAGCCGCGTCTGCGAGTGCTCCAGCGAGTCTATGCCCGCATCGGCACCGCTTGTCCGGATTTTCGTCGAGAGGAATACGGAGTCGACCAGCCCCATCTCTCCGAGTAATTGACCGACCACGGCCTCGGCGTTTCGGTAGGCCGGCGACGTATCGACGATCGTGCCGCCTTGCTCGAGCAGCGTCCAGATAACGGTCTTGAGTTCTTCGCCACCGTCCAGCGGCATGTAATCGAACTCGTCCGCCGTGCCGAGGCCGATCACCGGAAGCTGTTCGCCGGTAGCGGGAATCGGCCGTGTCGGTATGCGGTATTGCTGCGCCCGGGCCTTCGTGGATGCAGTGACCGCGACGGCCGAAGACGCAGCCAACTCGATAAAGGTGCGCCGGTTCATTTTGCTCGAAAAGGCCATCTCTTTCAGCGGAGGGACTCTAGACCAGCGGACGATATCACAGGACCGAAACCGTCAATAATTACAATCAATTCAACGGCTTACCGATACCTGGCCTGAACGATCTGGGCGAGTATCGATATCGCGATCTCCGCGGGGGAGCGGCCGCCGAGATCCAGGCCGATCGGTCCCGCGATTCGGGCCAGCGTGTCGTCGTCGAAGCCGAGAGCGGCCAGCCGTTCGAGCCGCTTGGCGTGGTTCTTCTTGCTGCCGAGCGCGCCGATGTAGAAAGCATCCGAATTCAGCGCCGCCGTCAACGCCGGCTCGTCGATCTTCGCATCGTGACTCAGCGTCACGACGGCAGTCCGCGCACCCAGTGGCAGCTCGTCCATGATCTCCTGCGGCCAGCGGTTGACGATATCGATTCCGGGGAAGCGCCCAGGCGTCGCGAAGGCGGCGCGCGGGTCGATGAGTTGGACGTCGAAGCCCGCGATGCGCGCCATCGGGATCAGAGCCTGCGCGATGTGCACGGCGCCGATGACGAGCAGGCGGTGAGGCGGCGAGAGCGTCTCGAGCAGATAGCGCTGCTCGCCGAGATCCACGGTCCGCACCCCGTTGCGCCGGAGCACGCTTCTCGCCACGTCGAGCAACTTCGGTTCTATATCGTCTCTCGCATTCGACTCGCCGCCGCCGATCAGGTATTGGTAGTCTCCCATCAGGCTCCGTGCGAGTACGGTCGATCCGCCCGACTCCTGTATCGCGACGATCTCGGCCAGCAACTCGCGTTTCACTCGACGCGCTCCACAAAAATCTCGATCTGCCCGCCGCAGGCGAGTCCGACCTCCCAGGCTTCGTCGTCCGTGACGCCGAACTCGAGCAATCGCGAGCGGCCGTGCTCGATGACCTCCTTAGCCGCCTGGATGACCGCCCCTTCGACGCATCCACCCGACACGGATCCCTCGAAAGCGCCATCGGCGGCGATGACGAGATGGCTGCCGGCGGGACGCGGCGACGAGCCCCAGGTCTGCACAACGGTTGCGAGCGCGACGCGTTTCCCCGCGTCGTGCCAGGCCAGCGCCGTGCGCAAGATGTGCCGTGGATCGAGTTCACTCTGCTCTGACTGGACCATCGTCGCGCCCGGATTAATTACTAAGCGTTAACGTAGCAGATCCCGCGCCGCAGCGGTGCGCGCGTCTGGTATCTTTGGGACTCGGGGAGTTGGACAGTCCGAAGAGGCCTTCATGTTACCGGCGCGAGCCAACTGAAATGTTGACCTTCTACTATCGTTTCGCACGGCGGTTGTACCGCTTCCGAGTGCCACTCTGGTTCCTGGGTGGAATCTCGATCTGCATCTTCTGTAGCGCACTATTCCTGTCGAATGGTTCGATCGATTCCGACTATGCGCTCGTGTCGCTGACGCTCTTACTCTGGGCATTGTGGCTGCTGGCAGTTGCGTTCAGCTTTATCGACCCCGCACCGGCAATCGATCCCGACGCCAGCTTCTGGAGAAGACTCGGTGCAAGGCTCAGACGCGTCCTGACCTGGATACTGGTGCTTGGCATGACGGCGCTCTTCGTGCTGGCAGTCGCCATGACTTCTCGCACGCTCGGTATCGTGCTCGGCGGTTAAGGATAGAGACTGGGTAAGCGCTTCGCGCGATAGATGTGCACGCCGTATTCCGGATCCTCTTCGAGAATCGCCTCGAAGACGATCTCGGCAGGATCGGTATGCGTCACCTCGACGATTCGGGCCCAGCGCTTGCGGTCAGGCGAACCGGATGGACGCCCATCCGGTCCGGTTCCTCTAGAGCCGTCGGTGACGAGGATGTTGCCCGTAATGGGCAGCCAGTCGGCGTCGCTGAGATAGGAGGAGTAGAACGCGTCCTCGCCCGGCCCGCCATAGCTCCACGGCTGCGAAACCTGTATCGCTTCATCGTCGGTGGCGTATTCGACGGCACGGCTGTAACGGCCCTCGACGGGCGGCTGTTCCTGAAAGGCGCTCGCGCGCGGGAGGCCGTTGTCGAAGAGTACGATATTGCCATCTCCCGTAAACGACGACCCGTGCTGATGCCATTGCCATTCGACGTCGCCGACGGGTTCCAATAGTTTCGAACTCCAGGGCTCGTTCCAGTTGGCACTGCTACCCAGAAGCCAGACGAGTTCGCCCGTCGCGAGGCTGACTTTCGCCAGAACGTCCTGGTGGCGGACGGAGATGATGACGCTGTCGTCGGCTGGATCGTACTCCAGTGCGTTGCTGTGCGACCAGTCGCGCAATGGTGCATCGACGAGATCGCCATAGAGGCTCCTGTAGTAGCCACCGCCCAAAGAACCGTAGCCGACGCGGTGCGGGTCGAGCAGGTCCAGCAGGGCGACCTGGCGGATGACCGTGCCGTCACGTGCGAACTCCACGATGATGTCACCGGCGACCGAAGCCGCCGCGGGAGCCGCGTCCGGATCGGTGTCACTCGAGGGATAGTCTTCGATCACGCGGAGCTCGGAACTCAGGCCGAGAAAATTCCCGGATGGCAGCTCGATAACTTCGTGATGGAAGCTGTCCGTGTCGACGAGAGTGGCACCTTCGATGACCTCTTTCTGTGTGCCATTGGCGTGCCATCGCTGCACGATATTGCCGAGCATATCGATCTCGGTGAGCCGCCACAGATCGCCGGCAGGGCTGTTCGTGTAAAGGATATTGCCGTTGCTCAAGCGACGAATATCGTCGATCGAGTCGTCGTCGTTGCGGTATGACCATACGATGTCGCCCTGATCATCCATAATGACGATCAGCCCGAGATTTTTCTCGCGCCCGTCTTCTCCCCACCATTTGATATTGAATAGATTAACGCCGGGTTCCATTCGATCGGTGTCGCGTACCGTGACGCGGGTATGCGGGAGTTCCTCAGACTGTAGGGGCGTCGCATAGTTCAGCGGCTCGGCGGTCGTTCGATTACCGGCTTCGTCTTCTGCGGTGACCGTCACCGAGTGTGAGCGAGCGAATCGCATCCCGAGCACCACTGCCGAATGCTCGGTTCTGTAAGCGTCGTCTGTCGGGGTGCTCCACGCGTGTTCGCCGTCGTCGATCTGAATCGTCAGCCGGGACGGCTCGTCCGTGGACAGGCTCAGGACCGCGGACAGGGGCGCCCGCGGATTCGTATTCACGAGCTCTGCATTCGAAATCACGGGTAGCGTGCTGTCCGCTGGTGGCGTCGAATCGCAGCCCACGAGCATAATACCCGTCGCGGCGGAGATTCGAGCGAGACGTAGAATCGATGCTTGCATGGTCAGGGGCCTCCTGGTGCGTAGAGACGGCAGGCTGTCGCTAAACTCGACTTCGTTTTTCTTCGAGCTGGATTGAGTCGTTAGCCAGTATAGCCTGTAAGGGCGATAGCCGGGCTATTGCGAAGGGTGGCGATTCTTGCCACGCTACGAATTCGTAGGAATGCGTATCGAGAACTAAGAACTAATAGCGAAGCCAGCGGCCACAGGCCGTCGGCGGGGAGACATCATGCGATTCGGACTACCGATTATTTTCGTGTTTGCCGTTGGAACGAGTGCGGCACAGGAGCCCATTCGCGGATTCACCGGCGCTGCCGCCGAGGCTCAACACGCACTCGAAGCGAGCTTTGATTCCGATCTGAGCACGGACGACATGGATGAGTGGATGCGGCGATTGACGGCGGTGCCGCATCATGCGGGTTCGGCGGCGACTCGAGAGCATGCTGAGTTTCTGGCCAAGCTTTTCGAGTCCTGGGGCTACGAGGTCGAGATCGCCGAATACGACATCTTGCTGCCGACGCCGAGGACTCGAGAACTCGAACTCACGGCGCCCGAGACTTTCACGGCGAGCTTGGCGGAGAGCCCAGTGGAGGGGGATGCCAGCACGCGCCAATACGAAGATCTACTCGCACCGTACAACGCGTTCTCGATCGACGGCGAGATCGAGGGAGAACTCGTCTTCGTCAACTACGGTGTTCCCGCAGACTACGACATGCTCGAGCGTTACGGCATCGACGTCGAAAGCAAGATCGTCATCGCGAAGTACGGTCAGTCCTGGCGTGGAATCAAGCCGAAACTGGCTGCCGAGAACGGCGCCATCGGGACGATAATTTATTCAGATCCTGCCGATGATGGTTATGCGGCGGGCGATGTTTATCCGGCTGGTGCGTTCAAAAATGAGACGGGAGTGCAGCGCGGCTCCGTTATGGACATGCCGCTTTATCCCGGCGACGTTCTGACTCCAGGCGTCGGCGCGACCGAAGACGCGGAGCGTCTCGAGATCGACGGCGCACCGACACTGACCAAGATCCCCGTGCTTCCGATCTCCTATCGTGACGCGCTGCCGTTGTTATCGGCTATCGGAGGTGCGGTCGTCCCCGCGGAATGGCGCGGCGCGCTTCCGATCACCTATCATCTGGGTCCCGGTCCGGCACGCGTCCGCATGAAACTGGAATTCAACTGGGACCGCATCGCGATCTACGACGTGATCGCGAGACTCGAGGGCAGTCGTTCGCCCGACGAGTGGGTCATCCGCGGCAATCATTTCGACGCCTGGAACCATGGCGCGGCCGATCCGATTTCGGGACTCGTCGCCATGCTCGCGGAAGCCAAGTCGGTGGCCGCGCTCGCTTCGGTGGGTCGGCGTCCAGAGCGCACGATCATTTACGCGGCATGGGACTCGGAAGAACAGGGTCTGATCGGATCCACGGAGTGGGCCGAACATCATGAGGCGGACTTGGACGAACATGCCGTGGCGTATATCAACACGGACGGAAACTCGCGCGGGTTTGTCAATCTTTCGGGAAGCCACACTCTCGAGCGGTTCTTCAATCAGATTGTCCGGGACGTTGTCGATCCCCAGACAGATGTATCGCTTGCGGATCGGCGCCGCGCCCGAATGCGGATTTCGGATGATGAGTCGGAGCAGCAGGAAGCCCGTGATCGAGAGGACCTGCGTATCGCTGCGCTCGGCTCGGGTTCCGACTACACGCCTTTTTTACAACATCTGGGTATCGCCTCGGCGCACCTGAGTTTCTCGGGTGAAGGGCCGGGCGGAAGCTATCACACGCTGTACGATACTTACGAGCACTATACGACCTGGCGTGACCCCGGGCTGGTCTACAGCGATGTCCTGGCACGAGTTGCGGGTCGTGCGACGCTGCGGCTTGCGAACGCGAACATACTGCCTTTCGAGTTCACGGGATTCGCCGACACGATCGACACCTATCTCACCGAGCTCGAGGAACTGGCCACGGACATGCGGAGCGAAACGGAGCGCACTAACACGCTGATCGAGGAGGGCGCCTACGCAGTTGCGTTGAATCCTACCGAATCCCTCGGCCCACCGAAGCTCGAGTCTCCGGTACCGTATTTTAATTTTGCTCCGCTAAGCAATTCGCTGGAGAGATTAAAAAACGCGGCGGTGGCGTACGAAGAGGCGCTGGCCGGCAGCAACGTGGAGGGTGACGAAATCGCGGAGCTCAACGCGTTGTTGTACTCCAGTGAGCGGTTACTGACGAGGGATGCGGGCCTCGCGGGTCGGCCCTGGTACAGACACCATATTTATGCGCCCGGTTTCTATACGGGCTATGGAGTGAAGACGATTCCAGGCGTACGCGAGGCGATCGAGCAGCGCAGCGACGAGCTCGTAGATTCACAGATCCAGTTGGCTGCCAGCGTTATCGACGATATGGCGGCCCGTATCGAGGCAGCCACGGCATATTTTGCATTATGACCCAGTCTCGGGCTCGCTAACGAGGTCGATCGATGCACTTATAGGTCGAGCAGGTCGTAGTCCTCATAGTAGCTCTGCACCTTTGTAAAGTGCCAGGGTTCGGCGAGCATTACCGGATCCGTTACGACGACATCGATTGTTAGAGTCCGGCCGTCATCGCTGGCTGTGTAGTGCTCAGTAACCGTGTGCTGGTCGCTGAGCATCTGGAACATCGGAATGTTGTTGACCTTCTCGGCGAGCCCCACGGTCTCGACGACCAGACTATCGTCTTCGTAGTGGCCGATGGAATGGCCCATAAGGCTCTTCGGTTGGCCTTCTGGATGGCCGCGGTCGTCCAGATAAACGACTCTAACCGCTTCCTAGGCCTCGTACATGATCAGCAACATATCGAGACCCTGGCGCGTCTCCTGTGGATACGGGTGTATCAGTTGCCTGATGATTCCATTTTCGACACAGTGGATGGTTTCGTCATGCAGAAGTTCGAACGCGTCGGCCCATTCCTGTCCTGCGGCAGAGAACATGGGAGGCTCGACTTCCTGCAAACCGCCGATGCTGAATCCAGGTCCGCGCATAGGATTCCAGATGCTCTCCAAAAGCGGATGCTCCGGCTTCTGGGCCTGGCTGCTCGGCGGAAGTCCCATCAAAACGACGAACAATACGGCGCACAGGGTGTGTAGCGCGCCGGCATCGGGAATAGCGCTGGCTGCAGATCTCGTTTTCATGGCAAACTTCTCCAATGCTCGGTTTGCCGGTGGCTACACTCGACGTAGGATGCTAAGTGACGTGGAATATCGACACAAATTCACTCCGCAACATCTTCGCCGTATTCCTCCGCGCGCCAGAGTAGTTAATCCTCATACAGTTCTCCTCGGCGGGGCCCGTAAATGACCGCGATGCGCTGGGGACTCGCCACACGGCTGCTTGTCAGAGACTGGCGAGCCGGCGAGACCGTCATTCTGGTAATGGCGCTCGTGGTCTCTGTCGCTGCGATGAGCGCTGTGGGGCTGTTCACGAATCGCGTCCGGCAGGCTGTGATGCAACAGGCCGGTGAGATTCTGGCCGCCGACCTGCGCCTCGAGTCCGACTATCCGTTATCACCTGATTATGAGCGGCTCGCGCTCGAGCACGGGCTACAGACTGCGGAGGTCGTCAATTTTCGCAGCGTCATCCTGGCCGGGGACGCGAGTGCCCTGGCCGATGTGCGTGGTGTGACAGCGGGTTACCCGTTGCGTGGGGAGGTGAGAATCGCCGATGAACTGGCCGGGACGCCTCGAGTCGCTACGGGAGTCCCGCAGCCCGGCGAGGCTTGGGCGGAACCCGGGCTGCTCGCCCGGCTCGATGCGCGCGTCGGTGACTATCTGGAGATCGGCAGCTTGAGCCTGCGCGTCGCACAGTCTCTCGAATTTCGACCCGATGAAGGTTGGCGCTTCATGGAGATCGCGCCGACGGTACTGCTCAATCTCGTCGATCTCGAAAATTCCGGGCTGATACTTCCCGGTAGCATCATCGAGTACGAGCGGCTGTTCGCCGGGGATGAGAACCGTGTGGCGGCTTTCCGTGAGGCGATCGAGCCGCTGGTCGGGGTCGATCAGGAGCTTGACGATATCCGCGACGGCCGGCCCGAGGTACGCCGCTCGGTCGTGCGCGCCGAGAGATTTCTCGTGCTGTCGGCGCTCGTCAGTGTTCTGCTCGGCGGCGTAGCCGTAGCGATGGCCGCTCGTCGTTTTCTCGCGCGCCATCTGGATAGTATCGCGCTCATGAAATGTGTCGGCGCGCGCCACCGTGACGTGCTGCGGCTAACGCTGACACAGCTTCTGCTACTCGCGCTCGCGGCGGGACTGGTCGGCAGCCTCCTGGGTTATCTGACTCAGGCCGGTCTGACGCTGCTCGTTGGCGACCTGATCGAAGCGCAGCTGCCTCCGCCAACACTGCGTGGCGCGGCGATCGGCCCGATAACGGCTCTGGCTGTCGCGATCGGTTTTGCGTTACCCCCGCTTCTGCAACTGCGCAGTGTGCCGCCGGCCCGGGTGCTGCGCCACGATCTCGAGCCACCACCGCTTGGATATTCCGCGGTTTACGGTGTGGCGGCCGCTGCCGTTACGGTAATGATGTACTGGTTATTTCGAGATTTCGAACTGATCGCATACGTTTTAGGTGGTTCTGTGTTGACCTTCGCAGCACTCTATGGGGCCGGGAGATTGCTCGTCAGAGGCCTGCAGCATTTCCGCGGGCGAGTCGGTGTCGCGTGGCGCTACGGTGTCGCCAATGTCGCGCGTCGCGGCCGGGAGAGCAGTGTGCAGGTCGTCGCTTTCGGTATCGGCCTCATGGTCTTGCTCTTGCTCACGCTCGTGCGGACCGAGCTGATGACATCGTGGCAGGGGGCGCTGCCGGATGAAGCCCCGAATCACTTCATGATCAATATTCAGCCTCACGAACGCGCGACCGTTGACGAGATCCTGGCTGAACACGGGATCGCGTCGCCGGGCTTCACACCGCTCGTGCGCGCGCGGATCAGCCACGTGAACGGAACTCCTCTCAACGAGTACGAAGCGAAGGATGGGCGGGCCGAGGACGAACTGCGCGATGACCTGAATCTGACCTGGGCCGCGACCTTGAATCCCGATAATGAGCTCGTCTCAGGAGAGTGGTGGGACGAAAGCGATACCTCGCCGCAGGTCTCCATCGAGGAGGAAATCCTGGAGGAGATCGGCCTCGGGCTCGGCGACCGGTTGACCTACGCCATCGGCGGCGAAAGTGTAACGGCGACCATCACGAGTTCGCGGCGCATCAACTGGGACACATTCAGCCCGAACTTCTTCATGGTGCTCAATCCGAACGTTCTCGAGAGCTATCCCCAGACCTTCGTGACGAGTTTCTTCGTGCAGCCGGAGCAACGGGCAACGACACTGGATCTCGCGCAGAACCTGCCGAGCGTATCGGTTATCGACATCGGCGCGGTTCTCGATCAAGTCAGGCGCGCGATGGCCCGTGCGGCGCTTGCTGTTCAATACGTCTTCCTGTTTACGTTTGCTGCCGGAATTACCGTGCTTCTCGCGGCTATTCAGGCGACACGGGACGAGCGAATGTACGAGAGCGCCGTTCTCCGGACGCTCGGCGCGGGGCGCAGCGTCGTCCTGCAGGGTGTTGCTGCCGAATTTATTGCGCTCGGACTGCTCGCGGGCACGCTCGGGGCGTTCGGTGCAGGCCTGGTGGGCTATTTCGTTGCCGATAGGTTATTGGAGTTGGATTACCTGCCTGGGCCGACGCTTTGGCTGGCCGGGTTGACCGCCGGCGGCATCGTCGTTGGTGTCAGCGGTACTCTCGCGGCGCGCTCGGTGGTCAATGAACCGCCGGTCTCTACGCTGCGAAGAATCTGATGCGCAGCAGATAAAGGGCTGGGAATAAGGGGAAAACGGGGCCCCTTTATTCGCTATCTTTTCTAGTGCCAGTGGCCGTGCTCGGGGGACCACACCTGCCCCGGCGGGGTAACGCCCGGCTCGATGTCGTCGATCTGCGTCAGGATCAGGATCAGGCCGCCGAGCAGACAAATGGCGACGGTCACGATGGCAAGCCGCATCGATACCGACATCTTCTCGGCCTTATTCACACAGCATCGCTTATACTTATTCCCGCTGCCGCAAGGGCAGGGCGCGTTTCGTCCTACAGCTACCATCGATGAAAGGTCTCCGAAGTCGAGTGGCTCGCAGATACCGTTAGAGCCTTATAGTTTAACTTCTATAATAAGGGGTCGGCCAAAAAAAATGGGGTGGGAAAGAAAAAGGGGTCGGTGCTCCTATACCCTCCGCTTTCAGGCAACCTGGGAATGACTCATGCGACTGACGCTCTGGGGGCCCGCCGAGCAGTCCGCGCAGTATGAGGTTGCCGACGAATCGGAGGTCGTCCTCACCCTGATCGAATGGTGCCGGTCCGTCGGCGTGCGCCCGAGCGACGTCGATTATCGGATCGACGACGGACTCCGAGTCCTCGGCGATCCGTGCACCCATGCAGCCGGTATCGATGTCTGCGGGCTGCCAAAAGCGCGTGACGACTAGTCGCCCAGCGGTATTCCAGTTTCATATAAGACTGTACGTAATCATATATATGTGTATGATTATCAAATGAACCTCAAACGACCGCAAGGGGAGCGACCGCAGGGAAGGAGCCCACGTGTGGCCCGGCGCCGGCGCCGCATGCGTGAAGCGTTACTGACCGCAGGCGCTCGCCAGTTCGTTAACCGTGGGGTTGCGCGGGTCAGCGTCGAAGATCTGTTAGCGGAAGCCGATGTATCCCGGGCGACGTTCTACGCCATGTTTTCTAGTAAATACAGTCTATTAGAGAATATTATTAATCCTATTTTTGACACGGCGACCAAGGCGATTCGTGATCTCGCGGACGAGCCAGCGTGCGGGGGGCTTACGGGCATCCTCGATACCTATCTGGCGCTCTGGCACGCGCATCGCGAGGGGCTACTCCTGATCACGTCCGTGGATGCCGCGACCTTCCGTCACTTCGAGAAACGTCATCAGGCGCTTAACGACGCCATGTTCACTGTACTCGCGAAAGCGGAGCGCGCCAATCTGCTTCGCAACGGCAGCGCTGAGTATTCGCTCAAAGTGATCGCTCGCTCGGCGATACCGCTGCTCAAGGTCTATGACGAGCACCCGTCTGGCGATGCCCTATTTGCGGATGCCATGAAGGCGTTACTGACTCGGGCCGACTAGCCCACTCGATGCAATCGATGCAATCGCAAGGTGGTGGGTCCGGCAGAGTGCTCGCCGTGTTGTTTACGGGTGTCCTCATGGCGGCGCTCGATATCGGGATTGTTGGGCCCGCGCTCCCGGCTATCCAAGCCAGTTTCGAGGCCGATGAGCGAGCCGTGTCGTGGGTATTCGGGATCTATATCCTGTTTCAACTCGTTGGCGCGCCGCTCATGGCCAAGTTCTCGGACCGCTGCGGCCGAAGAGCAATCTATCTCGCCAGCGTAGCGGTTTTCGCGGCCGCTTCGCTGATCGTGGCGCTCGCGCCCAGCATAGCCGTACTGCTTGCCGGTCGTGCGATCCAGGGCTTTTGTGCGGGGGGTATCCTGCCCGTCGCCAGCGCGGTGATAGGCGACACCTTTCCGCCCGAGCGCCGCGGGCACGCTCTCGGACTCATCGGCGCTGTATTCGGCATCGCCTTCCTGATCGGGCCCTTGTTGGGCGGAATCCTGCTTCGTTGGGGCTGGCAGTGGCTGTTCTTGCTCAATTTGCCGCTCGCGGCGGTAGTGCTATTGCAGGCGTGGCACATCCTGCCCACGTCACGCCAGGAGAACTCCGCGCCGATCGACTGGCTCGGAGTTACGTTCCTGAGTGTCATGCTGGCTGCTCTCGCACTCGGTATCAGCGCTCTTGACGTCACGGCTCTGGCCACGAGCGTGACGTCACTGAATGTGGCGCCGTTCCTGGTGCTGGCGATCGCCTGCCTGCCGGCATTGCGGTTCGCTCAGCGTCGGGCGATCGACCCGGTACTGCACCCGGGGCTGCTTCGATCGACCGAGCTGCGGCTCGTGGGCAGCATTGCCCTCGCAACCGGGTTGGCGGAAGCGGGAATGGTCTTTCTACCGTCGTTCGCCGTCGCCGCGCTGCGGGTACCAGAGACGACGGCGAGTTTCATGATGGTGCCACTCGTCTTCGCCCTAACTGTCGGCGCTCCGACCGCCGGGCGGCTGTCGGATCGTATCGGGCCGAAAGCCGTCATTCAAGGTGGCCTCGTGACCACGATCTCCGGGCTGCTGCTCTTCGGCCTCATCACGCTGACGTGGGGGAGCTTCCTGGCCGCGGGGGTACTGGTCGGTCTGGGATTATCGGCATTGATTGCGCCGATGCGGTTTATCGTCATTCGCGAGGTCAGCGAAGTTCAGCGGGGTGCGGGCCAGGGGCTCCTGGTGACCTGCCTCGGCATAGGGCGCCTTACGGGTGCCGCTATGGTCGGGGGCGTCGCCGCCTCTAATGCCGATCAGACGGCGGGCTATCAGGATGCCCTGATATTCGTGGCGAGCGTTCTAGCGCTTGCCACACTGCTCAGCGCGGCCCTAAAGCGGCCGCACCCTGTGACCGCGCCAGCGGACTAGCCCGGTGCATGAAACAAACGTCGCCTGAGGCAGGTCATAATGGCTGGCAGAGGCGGGAATCAGTGAGGAGTCCCTCGTGCAAGAGATAGTCCGGAAGTACTACGGAGAGGTCCTCTCGCGATCAGAGGATCTCAAGACCAATGCCTGCTGCACGCTCGAGCCCGAGAGCTTCGATATCGTGGTCTCGAATTGCGTCATCAACCTCAGCGAGGACAAAGGCGGCCGTGCTCGCCGGAGCGTATCGTGCTCTGAAGCCCGGCGGTGAACTCTATTTCGCCGACGTCTATGCCGATCGACGCGAACGGGGTCGCGGCGACTGGGAGTTGCTGCTAGCACACTCGTTTCCAGAGAAAGCATACCTGTACAGGCCGGGATGCTTAAGGGCAGAATGTCGCCCTGAATCATTGGGGTTCCAATATGCGCGAGTTCTGGATTGCGCCGTCGATTCTGTCGGCTGATTTCGCACGCCTCGGCGAAGACGTCGATGCCGTCATCACCGCGGGCGCAGATCTGATCCATTTCGACGTGATGGACAACCATTACGTTCCGAATCTGACGATCGGTCCGCTGGTCTGCGAGGCGTTGCTCGCTCACGGCGTGACTGCACCCGTCGATGTTCATCTCATGGTCAAACCCATCGACCGGATCGTCGCCGACTTCGCCAAGGCCGGCGCGAGCTATATCAGCTTTCATCCGGAGGCCAGCGAGCACACGTATCGCTCCCTGCAGCTGATCCGCGATTCCGGCTGCAAGAGCGGGCTGGTGTTCAATCCGGCAACGCCGCTGACGTGGCTGGAGCATGTCCTGCACAAAGTCGATATGGTGCTGCTAATGTCCGTGAATCCCGGCTTTGCCGGCCAGGCGTTCATCGAGACGACGCTCGAGAAGATTGCGGCGGTGCGGCGCCTGATCGACGAGTCGAGACTCGATGTCCGGCTCGAAGTCGATGGCGGCGTCAAAGTTGAGAATATCGGTCAGATTGCCGCGGCCGGGGCCGATACTTTTGTCGCGGGATCCGCGATCTTCGGCAGCGCTGATTACACTGCCACCATCGCGGCGATGAGAAACGAGATTAGCTCTGCGGTCACCTGAGAGAGCACCGATTCGAGCCTGACGCGCCGGTCCCGGCTTCGCGAAGCGAGCCGGCGGTCGCAGCCGTCGGCCTCTGTACCTGGATCGAGATGAGGATTTTGCTATTCTCCCCCCCCCGACCGCGCCTGGTCGGATTGTCGCCAGGCGGATTCGGGTGCGAATGAGAGGATCTTGGTGACCTGGACGGTACATAAATTCGGCGGTACGAGCGTGGCGGATGCGTCCTGCTTCAAGCGGGTGATAGACATCGTCGCGAGCCAGCCCGACGGCAATCTCGCCATCGTGGTTTCGGCGATCGGTGGCGTCACAGATCTACTGCTCGGCCTCATTGATCAGGCGTCGAGCGATGCGCCCGTCGAGGATTCGATCGCAGCGCTAAGATCGCGCTACGAGGCTATCGTCCACGAGTTGCTCGGCGAGGCCGGCGCCGACAATCTCATCGCACAGTTTGATGAGGATCTCGAGAATATCGAGAGTGTCTTGAAGGCGCTTCCCATGGTTAAGGCCGCCTCTCATCGGAGCAGGGACCTAGTGGCCGGATACGGCGAGCTCTGGTCCGCACGGTTGCTCGCGGCGTTGTTGGGTGAAGGTGGCCAGCGCAGTGGTGCCGTGACCTGCGTCGACGCGCGCGACGTTCTCGTCGTCGAGCGTGGTGAGATGGGCCCGATCGTCGTCTGGGAGCAAACGCGCGAACAACTCCAGAGCGTCGTTCCAGACGACTACGATGGCGTAATCGTCGTAACTGGATTTATCGCACGCAATCGGGAGGGGCTGCAGACGACCCTGGGCCGAAATGGAAGCGATTACTCCGCTTCGATCTTTGGCGGTCTCCTCGGCGCGGCAGCAGTCCACATCTGGACCGACGTCGAAGGTGTGATGAGCGGCGATCCACGGCGTGTCCCCGAAGCCCGTGTCATCGACGAAATCTCCTATAACGAGGCCATGGAACTGGCCTATTTCGGTGCGAAGGTCATTCACCCGCAGACCATGGCACCCGCCGTGGCTCACGGGATACCCATTCGTATCCGCGGTACTTTCAGCCCGGAGCGCGCGGGTACGGAGATCACGGCGACGTCCGGGAATCTGGATTCCCTCGTCAAGGGCGTCAGCGGTATCGATGGTATCGCGCTCGTGAATCTCGAAGGCGCCGGCATGATCGGCGTGCCCGGAACCGCGGACCGGCTCTTCGGGGCGCTGCGCGAGGCCGGTATCTCGGTAACTCTGATCTCCCAGGGCAGTTCGGAACACTCGATCTGCTTCGCCGTCGCCGAGGACTCGGCCGACGAGGTAAAGGCTGTCGTCGATAAGGCATTTGCCGTGGAACTCGCCCAAGTGCAGGTCCAGAACGTCGAGGTCACGAAGGGCTGTGGTGTGCTCGCAGTCGTGGGCGACGGCATGGCGGGGCTGCCCGGTGTCGCCGGGCGCTTCTTCAGCACCCTCGGTAACGCGGGGATCAATGTCCGCGCAATCGCACAGGGTGCTTCCGAGCGCAATATCTCCGCCGTGATCGATTCGAAGGACATGACCCGGGCCCTGCGGGCCGTGCATGGAAGCTTCTACTTGTCCGCCAAAACGGTCTCGATCGGTTTGATCGGCCCAGGCTCGGTAGGTAGCATGCTGCTCGATCAGCTGGCGGGGGAGGCAGAGCGGCTTCGCGAGAGTTTCAACCTGGATCTCCGCGTTCGCGCCATCACGCGCTCGAACCGTATGTTGCTGGCCGACCGGCGCGTGGACCTCGGCACCTGGTGCGATGAAATAGAAGCCGGCGACGCGGCAGATCTCGAACGTTTCGTCGACCACGTGCAGGCCGATCATCTACCGCACGCCGTCCTGATCGACTGTACGGCGGAGGACTGCATCGCCGGCCAATACGGCGCCTGGCTGGAGCGTGGTATCCACGTCATCACACCCAACAAACGTGCGCATAGCGGCCCGTTGAGCTATTACACCGATCTCAGACGCATCAGTCACGGCGCTAACACGCATTTTCTCTACGAAGCGACCGTTGGGGCCGGGCTGCCGGTGATTCAGACACTCAAGGATCTCGTTGAGACCGGCGATGAGATCTCGGGCATCAGCGGAATTTTCTCGGGTACGCTGGCGTACCTGTTCAACGTATTCGACGGTACGCAACCGTTCTCCGAGATCGTGCGCGACGCTAAGGCTCGTGGCTACACCGAGCCGGACCCGCGCGAGGATCTGTCGGGTATGGATGTCGCAAGAAAGGCCGTCATTCTGGCCCGAGAAGCCGGGCTGACGATCGAACTCGCGGACCTCGAGGTGGAAAGCCTCGTGCCGGTAGCTCTTGCCGATGCATCAGTCGACGTCTTTCTGGATCGACTTGCGGATTTCGATGCGCCTATGGCGGATCGCTATCTGCAGGCAAAGCGAGACGATCAGGTGTTGCGCTACGTCGCCGATATCGATCTGGGCCAGGGTGCGGCGCAGGTACGACTCGTGAGCTTTCCTCACGATCATCCGTTCGCCAACATCAGCCTGACCGACAACATCGTGCAATTCGTAACTCGGCGCTACTGCGAGAACCCGCTCATCGTTCGCGGTCCCGGAGCGGGCCCGGACGTCACCGCCGCCGGAATATTCGCGGATTTGCTCCGGCTATGCAGTATGCTGAGCGCGAATCACGACTAATGCTTTGCCGCGAGCGTCATCTATGCGCTATTTCAGTACCCAGGGTAGCCACGAAACGAACCTCGTCGGCGCTATGCTCAAAGGTCTTGCGCCCGATGGCAGCCTGTTCGTCCCCGAGGAATTGCCGCGCTTCGAGCCGGCTGAGATCCGTGGGGAAACGGTCGCGGAGGTTGGTACCGAACTCCTAGCGCTGTTCTTTGTCGATTCCACCTTAGCGCCGGAGCTGGAAGCGATCTGCCACGACGCTTTGAACTTCCCGATTCCGCTGCAAACGTTGCAGGCGGAGCAGGGCGATCTCGCGGTACTCGAGCTCTTTCATGGGCCGACGGCCGCTTTCAAGGACGTCGGTGCGCGCTTCCTGGCCGCGGCCATGGAGCGTGCGCTACCAGGCCTTGACCCGGGTGACGCCCGGCCGCTGACGATACTCGTGGCGACCTCCGGCGATACCGGCGGCGCCGTTGCCGCGGCGTTTCACCGGCGTCACGGGATGCGTGTCGGTGTGTTGTTCCCCAAGGACCAGGTCTCGCCCCGGCAAGAGCACCAACTGACGTGCTGGGGCGACAACGTGCGTTCGTTCGAGGTCGATGGCAATTTCGATGAGTGTCAGGCGATGGTGAAGGTGGCATTTACCGATCCGGACCTCAATACACGGCAGCGGCTAAGCGCGGCTAATAGCATCAACGTCGGCCGGCTGCTGCCGCAGGTCGTCTACTACGCGGCCGCGAGTCTCTGGCATCACCGCGCGCAGGGTACGCAGGCCAACTTCATCGTGCCGGCGGGCAACCTCGGAAACGCGCTCGGCTGCGTCTGGGCGCGTGCGATGGGCATGCCGATCGGATCGATCATTCTGGCGACGAATGCCAACCGGACGATTCCGGATTTTCTCGCCACGGGCGATTGGCAGCCACGCCCGAGCATCCAGACGCTGGCTTCGGCGATGGATGTTGGCGATCCGAGCAATATGGAGCGGCTCCGGCATCTGATCCCGGATCTCGGTGAGCTTCGGCAGGTCGTGGAAGCCTATCCCGTGGAGGATGTCGCTATTCGACAGCAGATCGCTAAGGACTACGCGCGGTACGGGCGTGCCTGGTGTCCGCATACGGCAACGGCGTTCTGGGTTTACGATCAGCTGCCCCAGACTCGTCGTGAGGGCGAACCTTGGATCGTTGTCGCGACCGCTCATCCGGCCAAATTCGATAACATCGTCGAGGAGGCGATCGGCGAGACCGTGCCGGTACCGCCCGAACTGGCGGCACTGCTCGAACTGCCGGCTCGGAGTGAAGCCTTGCCGGCACGGGCGTCGGCGTTGGCGCAAGCGATCGAAGGATGGTAAAAATTCTATTAATACAATAATATAAGATTATTAATTAATGTGATTTATGAATACGGGTTGATGCTCGCTGGTGGCGCGCTGGTGGCGGTGCTGTTGTGCATTCTGGTGGTCGTATATCGCCGCCGGCGTGGCGGTACGGCCGATCTGCTGCGGAAGATCGGCGTGGAATTGATGCAGGACACCCTGTTGCCGGACGCCATGGGTGGTCAGATCCATTTGCGGCACGTCCTGCTGACGGCCAAAGGGATCCTCGTCCTGGACATTAAGACCTTTGGGGGTAGGGTCTTTGCCAGCGACAGGATGGACGAGTGGACGCTAATCAGCGGCACACAACGATTTACGTTTCCGAATCCTCAGCCGGCGCTCTACGATAGAGTTGCCGCGATCAAGGCCGTGGTGCGCGATGTGCCCGTGACGGGTCATATCCTGTTTCTCGAGGGCGCCGAATTCACCAAGGGTTCTCCCAAAGGTGTCATTTTTCCTGATGAACTGCTAAATCGTTACGCTAAACCGGAGGCTGTGGAATTGGAGCGGCTGATCGAGGCCTTCCATCCCCATTGGGAGAAGGTTCAACAAGCAAGCGTACCGGCGCCGCGAGCGCCTAATCGAGTCTGAACAAGCGCGTGGTGTTTTCGCTCGTGGCGGCGGCGACGCGGTCGACGGGCTCATCGAGAGCCGCTGCGAGCTGGCGAAGTATATGCGGCAGGTAGCTGGGCTCGTTGCGTCGAGTGCGGGGCTTCTCCGGCAGATCGCGTGGCAAGAGGTAGGGCGCGTCAGTTTCGACGAGCAATCGGTCCAGTGGGATTTCTCCGACTGCGCTGCGCAGCTCACCGCCGCGCCGCTCGTCGCACAGCCAGCCGGTAACGCCGATATGGAGATCGAGATCGAGTAATGGCCGCAGTTCGTCGATCCCGCCCGTGAAACAGTGCGCGACGCCGCCGGCGAGCCGGTCACGGATCGGCGCCAGCATCTCGACAAAGCGCTCGTGCGCGCCTCGCTGGTGCAAAAAGACCGGTAAGCCGGTCTCGGCGGCGAGGTCGAGATGGGCCGCGAAAGCCGTTTCCTGATCCTCTCGCGGCGAGAAATCACGGAAGAAATCGAGGCCGCACTCGCCGACCGCCACGACTTCCGGGCTCCCGAGCAGTGTGCGGAGGGCATCGCTACTGTACTGATCGAACTCCTGAGCGTGATGAGGATGTATCCCGGCAGTCGCAAATAGCTTTCCCGGCTGGGTCCGGGCGAGCTCAAGGGCGCGGGCGCTGTGTGTTACCGAGGTGCCGGTGACGATGAAGCGTTCGACGCCGGCCGCCTCGGCGCGCCGCAAGACCTCGTCGCGGTCCGCATCGAAGCTATCGTGCGTAAGATTCAGTCCGATGTCTGTCAGTGATTCCATCGTCCGGGATTGTGCCAGTCGAGGGCCTAGCTTGCGCGGATTAATGTCATACTAGCGCTGGGAACCACGTACCGGGAGGAATGGCCACCATGATTCGTCGATTGGCTCTACAATGAATACTTTCCATCGCTGTCTGCTGTTGTTTCTGTCCGGGTTCTCCGCCGCCGCGTTGCAGGCGCAGGACGATATCGCCGCGCTGGCCGAGGCTGGCGAGGCACTATTTTTCGAGCGCGTCTCGTGCTGGGTGTGCCACGGTGAGGATGCGTCCGGGCTTGTGGGCCCGACGCTGCGGCACGGCCCGACGCCGCTGGATATCCAGGAGCAGCTCGACTCGAACCCGCAGATGGGAGTCATCGTTGCCGAACTCGACCCGGATGCCGACGATCTCGTCGCGCTCGCGACCTATCTCGGCGGACTCGAGGGCAATCCCGTCACGGGTGAGATGATCGCGGACTGGCGGGGCCAGGTTGCCGCGATGGGCGAAGCGCGAGGACCCGAGACGGAGTTCCTGCTGACGTCGCGTGATCGAATGATTCTCGAGATCCAGGATTTTGAGTCCGTGCTCACCGACTGGCCGCGGCGCGCAAAGACCGGCAGCCTGAGGCGCGATTATGACGTTCAGGTTGTCGCCACCTATGACGCGGGTGAGCCGATCTTCGAGCCCGAGCCGGGCCGCCTGTACTTCTACCAGAACACCGGCGCCACGGCGCGGCGGGCGCCGAGTTCGGTCGAGCGCTCGGAGCTCACGCAGGTCGTCGTCGGCGACGCCGTGACGAAGGAAGTTATCGCCTCCAATCCAATGCCGTTCGAGTTACGCGGTTCCGTACACACGACGGTGCTGAGTCCGGACGGACGCTATGTCTACATCATCGGCCCGAGCGCGCAAGTCCCGGCGGCGCCCGCTGGCGGGGGCGGCATGGGCGGCATGGGTAACCTGCTGCGGACGCCGGCGACGCTGTTGAAAGTCGATGCGCTCACGCTGCAGCCGATCAAGCAACTGGCCGTGGGCGGGCGTACTCATCATGGACAGGTCTTCCAGGACCGATACCTGCTCATCGACACCTTCGTCAGCGAGCCCGACGGGCTCGACGTCTTCCTTTTGGACCCGGAGACGGACGAAATTATCGGCGGCATCAAGTCCGAAGACCTCGGCGGCAGCAACTACACGTCGTACACCGACGATGAGTTCATCTATATTCTCATGCAGCCCGGCGGTGACGGGGGCGCGATCGGCGGTGCGTCGTTCGTCGCGAGCGGGCAGATGACCGCACTTAGACCTTACTGGGTCACGAAGATCGATCCGGAGAACTGGGAGGTCGTCGCGGAGTATCCCTACCGCGGTTATCGCGGGGATTGGATCATTATCGACTCGAACAGCGACTATCTCTACGTTCCCGCTGCGGGCTCGTCGAACGTCACGAAGGTCAATAACTTAACGGGTGCGATCGAGTGGTCGACGGCGACGGGTACGGGGCCGTATGGCGGCACGCTGAACGCGGATGAAACCGAGCTCTGGATCGCGAACAAGGGTGAGGCGACCGGCGCGGTTGGTCGAACGCTTACGGTCGTGGATGCGCAGAATGGCCAGCCGCTCGAGACTGTCTTCTCGGGCTACATGGTCGATCACGTGCTGCTCTCGCCCAACGGGCGCGAGATGTGGGCGACGAGTAACGGCGAAGGCCGAATCTACGTGTTCGATGCCGAGACGTACGAGCAGCTCAATGTCATCGACATGCCGTATCGCGGCAATCCGCACGGCCTCGTCTGGGTGCAATATGACGACAATGGCACGGGCAGGGTCGTTCGAGATCAGGGTGGCTTCCACAACGGCGTGAATCCGGCGCAGGGAATGGCGCTCGAGAACTGAGGCTTGTTTACCGCCGTCTTCGGCACGCAAGGGGAATTCGAGATGTCGACGACTCTCTTCTTCGAGGTGACCGCGGACGGTGACGTCGTGTGGGAATACATCAATCCCGTCGGCGACCGAACCGGAGACGAACACGGTATCTACACCACGATGGCCGACGAAGTCGGCGGTCAATTCAACTCGATATTCAAGTGCCACCGCTACTCGCCCGGCCTTCCTGGCCTCGAAGGTAAGGATCTGACGCCAAAGGGCCGGATCACGGAGATATTCTCCCAGGAGACCGCACGCCCGTAAATCCCGTGGGGAGCCGTCGCGCCTATGCCCTGAGTTTCGGGAATAGCCGCAGTGCGTTGTCGCGGTCGATGGCGCGCAGTTCCGCCTCGCTGAAACCGCCATTATCTGCGAGCCCTCGCGCCGTCTCTACCGACCCGCGGAACGGGAAATCGGTGCCGAAGAGTATCTGCGACACGGGTATGAGCGCCTTGTAGGACGCGAGCAGCGGCAGGCCGTAGGCTTGGCCTGTGTCGTAGTAGAACTTCTGGAGCTCGAACATGAGCCCGTTCGGCAGGCTCTGCGCCAGCCCGCCCATGCGGCTCGAGGAAGCCGCTGTCGTCCCACCGCCGTGGGCAAAGATGAAGCGGATATCCGGATAGTCGACGACCGTGCCGTTGTACAGCAGGCTCGCGATGGTGCGTGTTGTGTCCGTAATGAACTCGATGCCGTTGAATGGATTCTTGCGGTCTTCGCATATCGGGTGGGCGTAGACGATCGCCCGCCGGCGGTGTAGCTTCGCCATCACGGGCGCGAGTTCAGGGTCACCTAAGTAGACGTCATCTTGCCCCTGCCTACCTCATCCAGATATTTTTTATCTATTGCTAGTTAGCATGTGTTCTTCAAGTCGATTCTAGGAGACGATTCCGCGGTATCGCCGTTCCCACCCCCGTCTCGAACGCTCCTTACGAGCGCCATGTTCAGCGCGGCCGGGCGGCCGCTCCCACACGCTTCAGCCGACGGATTACTCTCAAAGCCCATTATGAGCATGGGTTTCCCCCTGGTTGCTCGGTTTCGATTCTACCTAGTTCAGGCCCGTAGATAACCTCAATCCAGGCGAAATCTGCCCCGGCAGTGACTGAGCCGCCTCCCGGTGCGCGCGCTCACGGAGTCATCTAGGTAGAATTTGGAGCCCCGGAGAGATAAGGCGCGGCAAGCTAGGCAATGCGAAGTCTGAGTCGATTGATCTGTGCTGGAATCGGTTTGGCTGCACTACCGACAGTCACGCTGTCGCAGGACGCGGGCACGCTCCACGACGCCCGCGAGGTTCATCTCGGTGAGGTTCGGCAACTGACGTTCGGCGGCGAGAACGCCGAGGCCTACTGGTCACCCGACGGCTCGTCGCTCGTCTTCCAGTCCACTCGGGCGCCGTACGAGTGCGATCAGATCTTCAGCATGCCGATCAGCGATCCCGCGGCGCTCAGTCTCGTGTCGACCGGCCAGGGACGCACAACCTGCGGTTATTTCACGGCCGACGACGAGCGGGTTATCTTCTCGTCTACCCACGCCGAGAGTGCGCAATGCCCGGCGCCGCCCGACCGCTCACAGGGCTACGTCTGGCCGATCTACGATAGTTACCAGATCTACAGCGCCGCGCCCGACGGCTCCGACCTCGTTGCGCTGACCGACACGCCGGCCTACGACGCTGAAGCGACCGTCTGCTCGGCGGACGGCTCGATTGTTTTCACTTCCACGCGGGACGGCGATCTCGAACTCTACCGGATGGAGGCGGACGGCTCCGACGTCCAGCGCCTGACCGAGGCTGCCGGCTACGACGGCGGCGCGTTCTTCTCTCGGGATTGCTCCGAGATCGTCTGGCGGGCTTCCAGGCCGGTCGGGGACGAACTTGAGGATTACCGGCAACTCCTCGACGAGGGCCTGGTGCGCCCGGGCGAACTGGAGCTCTGGGTCGCCAACGCCGACGGTTCCGAGGCGCGCCAGATCACCTACCTCGGTGGTGCGAACTTCGCGCCGTTCTTCTTCCCCGACGGAGAAAGAGTGCTGTTCTCGTCCAACCACGACGATCCGAGCGGCCGGGAGTTCGATCTCTGGGCCGTCGACGTCGATGGTACGGGGTTGGAACGCGTTACCTATACACCGGGCTTCGACGGGTTCCCCATGTTCTCGCCCGACGGCGAGTCGCTTGCGTTTGCCTCCAATCGAAATCAAAGCGCACCCGGCGATACGAATGTCTTTGTTGCACGATGGATCGGTGGCACGGAGATCGCTGCCGATGGCGCGCCCGATCGGTATCTGGCCGACGTTGAGTGGCTTGCCGACGATGCGCGCACCGGCCGTGGTATCGGCACACCCGGGTTGGCGGAAGCGGCCGACTGGCTCGAAGTCCGCTTCGAAGAGATCGGGCTCGAGCCGGCGGCGGGCGACGGCAGCTACCGGCAGCGTTTCGACGCGGTCGTCGATGTCTCGCTCGGGCCTTCGACAGGGCTCGTCGTGGGCGGCGAGGCCCTGCCGCGGGATGATTTTGCCGTTCCGGGTTTCTCCGCGAGCGGGGAGGTCACCGCGCCTGTCGTGTTTGCCGGTTGGGGTATCGACTCGGCCGAGCACGGCATCGACGACTACGCCGGTATAGACGTCGAGGGCCGCATCGCGCTCGTGCGCCGCTATACGCCCAAGGGCGGCGTTTTCGAGGACGAAGCACTGCAACGGCGCCTCGGCGATCTGCGCTACAAGGCGTTCACCGCGCGCGAGCATGGGGCCGTCGGCCTGCTAGTCGCCGATCTCCCGCTCGAGGGTGAGGACGAGGATGAGCCGCCGCTGCCGTGGCTGCGGGTAGACCCGCAGGGCGGCGCCGGGATTGCCATCGCCGTCATCAAGCGCTCCTGGGTCGAGCGGCTGCTCGCGGGCGACCAGGAAGTCACGCTGTCGGCCGAGCTCGTCGAGCGAACCGCCGAGATGCACAACATCGTCGGGCGGATCTCCGCGAGCGAGCGTCTTCCGGGTGCCGTGCTCCTGGGTGCCCACTACGATCATCTGGGTCTCGGCGGCCAGTTCTCGCTCGAGCCCGAAGCGCGCGAGCCGCATAACGGCGCGGACGACAACGCCTCGGGCACGGCCGCGCTCCTGGAAGCGGCGCGAGCTCTCGCGGGTCGTGCCGACGAACTCAGTCGCGATGTCGTGTTCGTCGCTTTTACCGGCGAGGAGGCGGGCCTTCTGGGCTCGAGCCATCTGAGCCGCGAACCGACCCCGGGAGCCGCGCCGGCCGGACTCGTGGCCATGCTCAATATGGATATGGTCGGGCGGCTCCGGAATAACCGCGTCTCTATCCTCGGATCCGAATCCGCCGAGGAGTGGGATTCGGTCATCGAGCCGGTTTGCGAGGCGTTGCGGATCGGCTGCCAGCTCGGCGGTGACGGCTATGGGCCCTCGGATCAGATGCCGTTCTATGCAGCCGGTGTGCCCGTCCTGCATTTCTTCACCGGCGTGCACGAGGACTATCACAAGCCGTCCGACGACACGGCGCTGATCAACGCCGCGGGCGGTGTTCGCATCGCGAACCTCGTGGCCGACGTCACGCGGAATCTGACGTCGCTCGACGGACTGACCTACCGCGAGGCCGAGGCGCCGGCTCCCGTGGGCGACGTGCGCAGCTTCGGCGCGTCTCTAGGTACGATCCCGGACTACACGGGGACGACAGAAAACCGCCCCGGCATACTGCTCTCCGGTGTGCGCGCCGGCGGTCCGGCCGACGAGGCCGGATTGCAGCGCGGCGACCGGATTGTCGAGTTGGCGGGGCGCGAGGTTCGCGACATTTACGACCTGATGTACGTGCTGCGTGTCGTCAAGCCCGGCGAGGAGAGCATGGTCGTGTTCGAGCGCGACAGCGAACGTATCGAGCGCGGCGTCACCTTCGGCGACAGCAGCGTCGTCCGCTGATCGAGGCCCCGGGCGCTGGTTCGCGATAGGTACGCGCCATGTTGGGATGGCGTTTGGACAATCGCTGTCTTAGACTGACTCGATAAGACAGAGATAGACGAAGGAGTCGCCGATGCGCACGCTCGCCCGAGCCAAACTGCTCGCTGCTCTCATGATCCTATGCCCGGTAATCGCTTTCGCCCAGGCGCCGGACCGGATTTTTTACAATGGCGAGATCCTGACCGTGGACGAAGAGTTCTCTACCGCAAGCGCCATTGCGATTCGCGGTGAACGTATTCTCGCTGTCGGTGATACCGACGAGATACGCGATCTTGCGGGAGACGATACAGAGCAGACCGATCTCGAGGGTCACACGATGATCCCCGGCATCATCGACAACCACATCCACTATCTGCGCGGCACCAACTTCGCGGCTTACGAGCTGCGCATCCACGGCGTGACGTCGCGTGCCGAAGTGCTCGACATGATCACGGAACGCGCCGAGGAGCTAGGTCCGGGACAGTGGGTGTTCATCCTCGGCGGCTGGAACGAACAGCAGTTCGCGGATAAGCCGGGCGGGTTCATGCGCGACGAGCTGGACGAGGCGGCGCCGAATAATCCCGTCTTCATTCAGAAGACCTATTCGGCGTTCTATATGAACAGCCTGGCCGAGGCGGGGCTCGCGCCGAAGCTCGGCGATTTCTACACGGGTGATTCGGTCGTCCGTGTCGACAGTCGCTCCGGCCGCACGGTCATGTACGAGGCGCTCAAGTACTTTCCGTTCGCGACGAATCTCGAAGAGCGCATGGACGAGGTGAGGGCGTTCAACGACTACCTCACGAGCATGGGCGTCACGACCGCCTACGACGTCGGTTATCTCGACGGCTCCTACGATCCCGTGACGGCACTCTACGAACGCGGCGAGCTAGACGTCAGAGTCTTCTTTGCGCAGCGTTACTGGGCCGACACGAACCGTACTTCCATTGCGGCCGCGGAGCTACTGGACCGCGAAGCGCCGTTCCAGCGTGACGATCGCTACGGCATGTTCGGCATCGGCGAGCATGTTCACGGAATACTTCACGACTCGACGGCCAACGACAGCGGTTTCCCGGAGGACATCTGGGCAGATTTCACAATGATCGCGCGCTCGGCCGCGAAGAACGGCTGGCAGCTCAACGAGCATGTGATGCAGGACTCGACGGCCAACCGCATGATGTCGATTTCGGAGGAGATCAGTAAGGATTATCCGACCTGGGATCTGCGCTGGACGCTCGGGCACGCCGACCTGATTAAGCCCGAGACTGTCGAGCGCGCAAAACGCCTTGGTTGGCACATCACGATCGCCAATCACACCGTGAAGCCGAGAATACAAGGCGTCGCCGCGTCACCGCCGATTCGCATGATCCAGGACAGCGGCATTCTCTGGGGTATGGGTTCCGACGGCACGATCGTCGCGACCTACAACCCGTTCCACACAATATGGGAGTACACGGCCGGCAGGATTTTCCCCGATATCATCAAGTACGACCCCGACGACGTCATCACGCGGGAAGAAGCGCTGATCGCCCACACGCGCTCGAACGCCTATCTGCACTTCATGGAGCACGACATCGGGACGCTCGAGGCTGGCAAGTTCGCCGACCTCGTCGTTCTGGACAGGGACTATCTCGAGATCCCAGTCGACGACGTGCGCCATATCAAGCCCGTGCTGACGATGGTCGGCGGTGAGATCGTTTTCGAAGCGGAGTAAGGAGCGGGACGGTGAATGAGTCGATGCCCTCACCGGATCATGTACAGGATGAGCAATCCGGCGACCAGGATCCCCATAGCCTAAAGGACAATCTCAAGTCGCTCTCGATCTGGCTCCGGCTGCTGTTCATGATTTTGTTCCTGGCGCTCTGGAGTATCTCGAGAGTCGTCGTGTTCGCCGTGGTCGTACTGCAGTTTTTCTGGGTGCTGTTCTCGGGCGAGACGAACGCGCGGCTCGGCGCGCTCGGGCAGGGGCTTGCCACTTACTCGTATCAGATCGTCCAGTACCTGACGTTCAACACGGAGGAGCAGCCGTTCCCGTTTTCGGACTGGCCGGCTGGTCCGCCAGGTTGAGAACTCAAGCTTAGGGTTACTCAAAGAGTTCGTATAGCGCCCGGATGACGGAGCAATTACGCTTGCTCGATGACGATCGGCCGCAGCCGATGGCGAGCGGTGACCAAGCGGTCGTCATTCGCGAAAGCCGCCGCGCCAAGACGCTCATACTTCAGACGATCCCGCCATATACATTGGAACTCGTCGTGCCGCGCGGAACGAGGCCGCGCGATGTCGAAGAGTTTCTCTCCAGCAATCGCAGTTGGATAGAACGAGCGCAAACTGAGCTGCGCTCGCGATACCCGGAGGACAAACTAGGCTTACCGATTACGATCGAGTTTCCGGCCGTCGATCGATGCTGGCAAGTCAGCTACGAACGCGCGAGTGTGGAACGGTTGCGCCTGCAGATGAGTTCCGGCGATCTGCATATCGTAGCGCCCGAAAACGCGGACCGACAGATTCAGAAACTCCTACGGCGGTGGTTGCTCGCGCAGGCGCGGCTCTATCTGAAGCCCTGGCTCGCGGAGGAAGCCGGTGTTGTCGGGGTTCGCCCGAATAAGATTCAGGTTAGGACGCAGCGGACCCGCTGGGGCAGCTGCTCACCGCGGAGCAACATCAGCTTGAACGCGAGCCTGTTGTTTCTCGACCACGCCGTCGCTCGCTATCTCCTGATCCACGAACTCTGCCATCTGCGTTATCTGGACCATTCCGCCCGGTACTGGCGTTGTGTCGAGCGATTCGAGGCCGACTACCGGAACCTCGACAAGCGGCTCACCGACTCGTGGTCGGCGGTGCCAGTCTGGGCGTTAACGCGCTGACATCGAGGCATCATGAGGTCCCGAACGGCTGCGCCACGCTTGCAGCGATAGCCGGCAGCCAGAATGACGCGAGTCCCTGCAGTGGATAGTCGGCGGACGCGGTGAGCGGCGTCGCGTTCGTGTTGGTCTCCACGACAGTCGCGCCTCGAGCAGCAGCCGCTTGCGCGA
>CAYXNS010000006.1:32425-45246 GCA_964466315.1 uncultured Gammaproteobacteria bacterium | reverse complement strand
GAGACCTGCAGCCGGATAGACGAGAGCGGAAGTGCTAACCGATAGAAAGACGTCACAGTCCTCGGTAGCGCGAAATGCAGCCTCCATCGCAGCCGGCGGAATCGACTCGCCGAACCAGATGACATCCGGGCGTAGCCGGTCACCGCATGCTTCGCAGCGAGGGGGCTGTTCGGCGGTCTCGATCGTGCCAGGCGCAATCTGGTTGCAGGAAAAGCATTTATCACGATCGATGCGGCCATGAAACTCGATGATATTCGTACTGCCCGCGCGTTGATGCAGTCCATCGACATTCTGCGTGATTAGAACGAGCCCGGGCTTGAGTTTCGCGAGCGTCACGAGTGCTTCGTGGCCGGCGTTGGGTTGTGTGCGACCTATCAGCTCGCGGCGCCAGACATACCAGTCCCAGACGAGCGTCGGATTGCTCGCGAACGCGCTGGGTGTCGCGAGTTCCTCTGCGTTGTACTTCGCCCAGAGGCCTGTTTGGGCATCCCTGAATGTCGGCACGCCGCTCTCCGCGGAGATACTCGAGCCCGTCATGACGCCCCAACGCTCTGCGCGAGCCAACGTGTGCGCGAGTTCGCCGGGCAGACTCGTCGCTGCTTGCGCGGGGTTCAAGCGGCCCGGTCGGCTTCGGCCAGCTGACGGAGTACGTAATGCAGGATCCCGCCGTTGACGAAGTACTTCTGTTCCTTGGGCGTGTCGATCCGGACCTGAGCATCGAAGCGGATCTCTTCGCCGCCGGCTTTCGCCGCGGTGATAGCGACGGTGTCGCTGCGGCCTTCGTCGACCGACTCGATGTCGTAGCTCTCGCTACCGTCCAGGCCCAGCGACGTAGCGTTCTGGCCATCCAGGAATTGGAGCGGCAATACGCCCATCCCGATCAGGTTGGAGCGGTGAATTCGCTCGAAGCTCTCGACGAGGACGGCGCGTACGCCCAACAACATGGTGCCTTTGGCCGCCCAGTCTCGGGATGAGCCGGAACCGTATTCTTTGCCACCGATGACGAGTAGCGGCATGCCTTCATCCTTGTAACGCAATGCGGCATCGAAGATGCTCGTCTGCTCACCACTCGGGATATGTGTTGTCCAGCCGCCTTCCGTGCCAGGCGCCAGTTGGTTACGAAGCCGGATATTGGCAAATGTTCCGCGCATCATGACTTCGTGATTGCCGCGCCGCGAGCCGTAGGAGTTGAAGTCTTTCTGCTCGACGCCCAGCGAGCGCAGGTACTCGGCGGCGGGTCCGTCGGGGGCAATCGCGCCGGCCGGCGAGATGTGATCGGTCGTAACCGAGTCGCCGAGGAGGGCCAGGACGCGAGCGCCCTTGATGTCTGAAACCGAATCCGGTTGCAGCGTCATGCCTTCGAAATACGGTGGATTCTTGACGTAGGTCGAGGTATCGTCCCAGCCATAGGTCTCGCCGCCGGTAACCGACAGCCCGTTCCAGTTCCCGTCGCCTTCGAAGACGCCCGAGTAGCTCGACTGGAACATCTCAGCCGTCACGTTGTTGCTGGTGAGTTCGCGAATCTCCAGACTCGTCGGCCAGATATCGCGGAGGTAGACGGGTCTGCCGTTGTTATCGGCGCCGAGCGGATCGTTGTAGAGATCGACGTTCATATTGCCGGCCAGTGCATACGCGACGACGAGCGGGGGTGACGCCAAAAAATTCATCCTGACGAGGGGGTGTATACGTCCTTCGAAGTTGCGGTTCCCCGACACGACAGAGCATCCGACGAGGTCGGAGGACTGTACGGCTTCGGCGATCTCGACCGGCAGCGGTCCCGAGTTGCCGATACAGGTCGTACATCCGTAGCCGACGACGTTGAATCCCAGCGCGTCGAGATCGTCGAGGAGCTCGGACTTCCGGAGGTAGTCGGTGACAACCTTGGAGCCAGGGGCGAGTGAGGTTTTGACCCAGGGTTTCACCTTGAGACCCTTCTCGAGCGCATTCCTCGCAACGAGTCCCGCGCCCACCATCACAGCCGGATTGGAGGTATTGGTGCAGCTCGTGATCGCTGCAATCAGTACGGTGCCGTCCACGAGGTCGAACTCGTTCGTTCCACATGTCACCGCTTCGCTTGGCGCCGGTTTGTCGCCACGGTCGGCAACGACGGATTCCATGAGCGAACCGAACGTTTTCGCGGCATGGCGCAGCGGGATACGATCCTGCGGGCGTTTCGGCCCGGCCAGGCTGGGTTCGACATCGTCGAGATCGAGCACGAGCGTGTCGCTGAACTGCGGCCTCGACATACCGCGCCACAGACCCTGTTCTTTCGCATAAGCCTCGACGAGGCGGATCTGTTCCTCGGAGCGGCCCGAGAGTTCGAGGTAACGCAGCGTCTCACCGTCGATGGGCACGACCGCACAGGTGCTGCCGAACTCGGGCGACATGTTGCCGAGCGTGGCGCGATCCGCAAGCGGTAGGTGATCCAGTCCGTCACCGAAGAATTCGACGAATTTGCCGACGACGCCGCGCTCACGGAGCATCTGCGTGATCGTTAATACGAGGTCGGTCGCTGTTGCGCCTTCGGCAAGACGCCCTTCGAGTTCGAATCCGACGACGTGAGGGATCAGCATCGTCACGGGCTGGCCGAGCATGGCCGCCTCGGCTTCGATGCCGCCGACGCCCCAGCCGAGGATGCCGAGCCCGTTGATCATCGTCGTGTGCGAGTCGGTGCCCACGAGTGTATCGGGGTAGGCCAGGCGGCGACCCTCGAGTTCGACGTCGAAGACGACGCGACTCAGGAATTCGAGGTTCACCTGATGGACGATACCGTTATTGGGTGGTACGACCCGAAAATTCCGAAACGCCTCCTGCCCCCAGCGCAGGAACGAGTAGCGCTCCTTATTGCGTTCGAACTCGATCGCGTTGTTGGCAGCGAGCGCGTCCACCGTGCCGAAATGATCGACCTGGACGGAGTGGTCGATGACGAGTTCGGCGGGGGATAGCGGGTTGATGGCAGACGCCTTGCCTCCGAGATTCACCATGGCATCGCGCATGGCGGCGAGATCGACGACCGCGGGTACGCCCGTGAAGTCCTGTAGGATCACGCGTGCGGGCGTGAATGCGATCTCGGTCTCCGGCTGCGCTGCCGGGTCCCAGCCGGCGAGCGCCCGGATATCGTCCGCCGTGATGTTCTCGCCGTCCTCGTGCCGGAGCAGATTCTCGAGGAGGATCTTCAGTGTGTAGGGGAGCTGCTCGATGCGGCTGTCGCCGACCGCGTCGAGACGAAAGATATCGTAGTCGACGCCGCCGACCGAGATGGGTTGGCGGGCGCCAAAGCTGTCAGTCACTGGGGAATCCCCTCAAAAGATTGTGAACTGGCCCGTAGTGGGCGGCGAATTATAACAAGTGGCCTAGACCGCCGCCTCAAGAGACAGGGTGTGCATGGCAGCTGTCTGGATCGTAGCGCCGCCCAGGCAGCGATCTTCCCGATAGAACACGACGTACTGCCCCGGTGTCACGGAGCGCTGAGGCCGATCGAACCAGACCTCGAGCCTGTCCTCGTCCCGGCGTGTGACCGTGCACGCCTGATCGGGCTGTCGGTAGCGAGTCTTCGCGCGACACTTGAGTTCTTTGCCATCGGACATCCCGGCCGGTTCGTCGTTGACCCAGTGCGCGGCGGTCGCGGTCAGCCAGTTCTGATACAGCAGCGGATGGTCCGATCCTTGTACGACAATGAGTTCGTTGCAGTCATGGTCTTTTGCCGCCACGTACCAGGGTTCCGGGCCGTGCGCCGCGAGTCCGCCGATACGAAGACCCTGCCGTTGTCCGAGCGTATAGTAGGCCAAGCCCTGGTGTTCGCCGAGAACCTCACCGTCCTGAGATTTGATCTGGCCCGGATCCGCGGGAAGGTATTCGCCGAGGAATTTCGCGAAGGGGCGCTCTCCGATAAAGCAGATTCCCGTACTGTCTCTCTTATCCGCGACCTTGAGACCGGCGTTGAGCGCTCTGGACCGGACCGCCGCTTTCGTCAGGCCACCGAGAGGGAAGCGCACGTCGGTAAAACCCGTCTCATCCACGGCGTGGAGAAAGTAACTCTGGTCTTTACCCGAATCGCGGCCTTTGAGTAGTTGAACGCGACCATCGCGCTGCTCCAAGCGTGCGTAATGGCCCGTCGCAACGAGATCGGCACCGAGCCGGTGCGCATAGCGTCGCATTGCTCCGAATTTTATCTGTCGGTTGCAGAGGACGTCGGGGTTGGGTGTGCGGCCCGCGTGGTATTCGGCAAGGAAGTGTGAAAAGACCTGCTCGCGGTACTCTTCGGCGAAGTTTACCCTGTGCAACGGCAGATTGAGATGCCGTGCAATCTCGAGCGCATCTTGAAAATCCTGTGCCGCATCGCAGTAGCCGTCATCCTCCCAGTTGCTCATTTGCAGGCACTGGACGTCATACCCGGCCTCGCGCAGAAGTAACGCGGATACGGCTGAGTCGACGCCTCCGGAGAGTCCGACGATGACAAGCCCGTTTTCGCCCATGGGGCGGATTTTAGCAAACGCGTGGCCAACTACCGGCGGCTTCTCGGCGTTGAATGGTCGGATTTCGGCCCGGATGAGGACTCTTTTCGTGTGAACCCGGTAGAATGCCGCAGTTCCGGCGCCGGAGCGGGTTCCGGCCGACAAGGGGAGTTATCGATGAGCAGATTTAGATTCGTCGCGATCGGGTTGTGTTCGAGCGCCATCTCGATTCAGGCTGGGGCGCACCACTCTCGCATCAGTTTCTCGGACGACGTGCTGGCGTTCCAGGCTACGGTCACACGCGTCGACTGGGCCAATCCGCACGTGTACATCTATGCCGAAGCGACGATCGAAAGCGGCGAACTATTCGAATGGGAGATCGAGACGCAATCGACGCCGAATCTGATCCGCCGGGGCTGGTCGGCGAACTCGCTTCAGGCTGGCGATGTCGTCACGATTCGCGCGAACCCGGACCGGAACCCCGACAAGAGACGATTGTTCGGAATGACCTTCACGACATCCGACGGTACGGTGTATTCCTCGCAAGGATCGGCGGGGCGGATCGTCGTGGGAGAGGTTCCGGGCGCCGAGAGCCTGATGGGAATCTGGGAGACGGCTGACTGGAGCGGCGCGGGCCCACGGGACTCGGCCGCTACGCATCTCCCGCTGACGGAGAAAGCCTTGGCCGCGGCGGCGAGGTTCACCAACGATCACAACCCGATGCTGCAGTGCATACCCGGCATCCCGCCCGGCAATATGGGCGGACCGTATCTGCATCGGGTAACGCTCGGCGACGACGTTGTGGCGATCTATCTCGAGTACAACGGCGTGACTCGGACAGTCTATACGGATGGCCGCGAACATCCCGCAGACCTCGAGCACACGAACCAGGGCCACTCGATCGGTTGGTGGGAGGGCGATGTGCTCGTCGTCGATACGGTCGGAATGGCCGACCATCGCTGGGGCACGGGCCGGGGTATCCCGTCTGGCGCGCAGCGCCACGTCGTGGAGCGCTTCACTTTAGGCGAAGACGGCGCGACCGCACGGGTCGATTACTTCGTCGAGGATCCCGAATACCTGACCGAACCGGTGACCGGTACCGTCAACTGGCGCCACGCGCCGCATCTCGAGGTCCTGCCCTACGACTGTGATCCGGAGGTCTCGAGCCGGCACGTCGCCGATAACTGATTATCCGCCAGTCGATTGCGATTTATCCGCTCGTGTAGTCGCCGCCGAAATTGCCGATTCCAGACGAACGGGCGTAGTCAATAGAGCATCAACGAAGGATCGTTCTCGGTGGAGAAGAGTGGAACCCGGGATTCAGGTGAATCCGAGCCTTGGGGCGAATTTACGAGCCGGACAGGAGCGCGATTTCTTCGACCGGTAACTCCGATATCACGCTCAGGGGATAGTGCGTGCCCGCCAGGTGGTCGTCCAGGCAGCGGAGTACCAGCGGACTTCTAAGACGGGGGCCACGTGAGACGATCTGTGCGCGCGTAAACCAGTGCGCCGCGAGGATGCCTTCGTCCAGGCTCGGCACGACGGCAGATGCGTTCGCCTCGCCGCAAAACGCAACGCGGAGAAATGTCGTATCGGCTTCATCGCAATGCCAGAGATAGAGACCCAACAGGGCGGTGGGCTCGAAAGCGAAACTCGTCTCTTCGAACGTCTCACGAATGACTGCTTCGGTTAAGGACTCACCGGGCTCGAGGTGTCCGGCGGGTTGATTGAAGACTTTTCGCCTGCCCGCTTCTTCTTCGACCAACAGAAACCGTGCGTCGGTTTCTATGATCGCGGCAACAGTAATGTCAATTCTTCGAGTCATGGGGAGCTAAGGACTACGATCCGTATCGCTATAGTTGCATCCGGCGTAGTGTCGGTTCTATCTCGCATACGTGCCAGAGCTCATCGAATCTATCGAGATACTTGCGGGCGACGGCTGGCTCGTTGGTGTCGGACATGCCTTCGCAGCGTCGTCCGTCGATACGGTAAACAAGCGCATTCTCGTCCGCGATGCAATATGCTTCCTTCTGCCCGCGAAGCTCTTCCTTGACGTTCCGAAACTCGAGATAGCTGTTCAAACGCTGGCCCATGCTCACGAATTGGTTACCGCTCTTCATGGCACGAACAGGATCTATGATCAACACACATACGCGAGCGGAGCTGCGTGCAAGTATGAATTTCTTCAGTGTCTCGAGGAATGCTTCGTGATCATAGACGTCCGGTTCGAGGTCTGGTGTAAGAATGGCCAGGGCTCGGTCCGCGCGCCGAGTGATGTCGATTACGGCGTTGCGGACCTCTTCGCTCGTCGAGAGAATGCGCCGTGTTCCTGTTGATTCTGCTTGATCCGTCATCCTCAGCCGACTGCCTTTGGGTAGTTAGTATTCGGGCGGTTCGGATCTTCCCATCACGTTCGGTATTGTTATCCTGGAGACCGTTGTCTCAAGCATCTACCTTCGTCGATCTGTGATCACGAACTACGGAAAATATTCTACGTGAGAGGCTCGTGAGCGCTGTGCCCTGTGTCATGTTTCCCGTAAGAGTAGAGGTCGTAAATCTCTCGCTCCATCAAGCACTTGTGCCGTGTTTTCGGTAGGCGGCTCGCTGAGTTCAGACTAGATATCGCGGGCGAGCTTAGCGGCGATGCCGATGTATTCCGCCGGCGTCAAGCCCAACAGGCGCTGCTGCTCTTCGGCGGGAATATCCAGCGTGCCGATGAACGCCTCGATACTGGCCATCGTGATCTCCTGGCCGCGTGTGAGGGTCTTCAGCTGTTCGTAGGCATCGGTGATTCCGTATCGGCGCATCACGGTTTGCACGGCTTCCGCGAGGATCTCGGGACTGGCCGTGAGATCCGCCGTGATGCGTTGAATGTCGGCCTCCAGCTTCGCGATGCCACGATCGGCCGACTCGATTGCAATGAGGCAGTGCCCGAGCGCGACACCGAGGTTGCGCAGCACCGTGGAGTCCGTGAGGTCTCGCTGAAATCTCGACTGCGGGAGTTTCCCGGCCAGAAACGTGAGGAGCGCATTGGATACTCCGAGATTTCCTTCGGCATTCTCAAATTCGATGGGGTTGACCTTGTGCGGCATCGTTGACGATCCCACTTCACCTGCGACGGCTCGAGGGCGGAAATAGCCGAGGCTCACGTAGCCCCAGAGATCCTGACAAAGATCGAGGAGCACGGTGTTGAAGCGGCTCAACGCCTGTGCGTATTCCGCGATCCAGTCGTGAGATTCGATCTGGGTCGTATAGGTTGCCGGCTGAACGTCCAGAGACTCCACGAAGCGTTCACCGATGCCACGCCAGTCGGCGTCCGGATACGCTGCCACGTGAGCGTTAAAGTTTCCTACCGCGCCGTTGATCTTACCGAGCGCCGGCACGTCGGCGAACTTTTCCAATTGCTGAGTCATCCGATAAACGAACACAGCGAGTTCCTTGCCCAGCGTTGTCGGACTTGCGGGCTGACCATGCGTTCTCGAAAGCATCGGCAGGTCGGCGAATTCGTGAGCGAGCGCTCGAATGTGCTTCGCCAGCGATTTCATCTGCGGAAGTAGTACGCGCTGACGTGCATCTCTGAGCATCAGTGCGTACGACAGGTTATTGATGTCTTCCGACGTGCACGCGAAGTGGATGAACGGCCTGAGGTCTGTAGCGGCACTCGATACCCCGTCGAGCTTCTCACTGAGGAAATACTCGACGGCCTTGACGTCGTGATTTGTTTCCGCCTCCAGCGCCTTGACCCGCCGGGCGTCGTCCATGGAGAAATCGTCGACCAACCGATTCAGGACGTCCTTGACGGGCCCGTCCAGTTCTCCGAGCTCGCGCACGGCAGGCTCGTTCGCCAGATGCTGCAGCCACCGCACCTCCACAAGCGTACGATAACGGATCAGCGCATACTCGGACAGATATTCACGCAGCGCGGTAGCCTGGGTCGCGTAGCGGCCGTCGAGCGGCGAGAGAGCAGTGAGAACGGCGGGGTCCACAGGGTTGCTCGGCATCCCTATACAAGCAGTTGCGGAGTGCGCATCATACACTGTTCCTCGGGTTTCTCCGACTCCGAGGATCCAAGGCCGCTTCGGCCAGGAGTGAAGATTCTTTGAGGAGAGAGCATGACAGGCGATAAACGAGTCGAGCGAGACGGTATGGGGGAACTCGAGGTACCGGCAGACGTGCTCTGGGGTGCGCAGACCCAACGCGCAGTAAATAACTTTCCAATCAGCGGTATCGCCATGCCGCGGCAGTTCATTCGGGCGCTGGGGCTCATCAAGAGGGCCGCGGCAGAGACGAATGCGTCGCTGGGGCTGTTGCCGGCCGACATCGCAGCAGCTATCCAGACAGCTTCCGGGGCGGTTGCCAGCGGGGAGCGCGATGCTGAATTTCCGGTTGATGTCTTTCAGACAGGGTCGGGGACGAGTTCGAACATGAATGCTAACGAGGTCATCGCACGTCTGGCGAGCCAGGCCTCAGGACTGGCCGTTCATCCGAACGACCATGTCAATATGGGGCAGAGCAGCAACGACGTCATACCGACGGCAATTCACGTCAGTGCTGCGTTGAGCGTCACCGAGGGCTTACTGCCGGCCCTGCAGCATCTAGCGGATACGACCGAAAGGAAGGGCCAGCTACTCGCCGAAATAGTCAAGACCGGCCGTACCCATCTCATGGACGCGATGCCGGTTCGGTTCGACCAGGAGTTATCCGGTTGGGCGAAGCAAATTCGCACAGACCATCAACGAGTCGCGGGCGTTCTACCGCGTTTGAGCGAGCTTGCGCAGGGCGGAACGGCCGTTGGCACGGGGATCAACGCGCACCCCGAATTCGGCGTACGCATGGCGGCCGAACTGTCGACGAGTACGCGCATCGCCTTTCGTCCTGCGGAGAGCTATTTCGAGGCACTGAGCAGCCAGGACACAGCCGTCGAGTTATCGGGACAACTCAAGACGACAGCCGTGAGCCTTATGAAGATCGCCAACGATCTTCGCTGGATGAACAGTGGGCCGCTGGCGGGTCTCGCCGAGATCGCGCTGCCCGCGCTGCAGCCCGGAAGCAGCATCATGCCGGGAAAAGTTAATCCGGTGATTCCGGAGGCAGCGGCGATGGTGGCGGCTCAGGTCATAGGCAATGACGCCACGATTACGGTTGCCGGCCAGTCCGGGAATTTTCAGCTCAACGTCATGCTGCCGGTCGTGGCCCATAACCTGCTGCAGAGTATCGAACTCCTCAGCAACGCTGCGCGAGTAGTGGCCGACTCGGCGATCGAGGGGTTCACCGTCAACGAGACGAGCCTGCAGGACGCCCTAGAGCGCAACCCGATTCTCGTAACGGCGCTGAATCCGGTGATCGGTTACGAGAAGGGGGCTGCGATCGCCAAACAGGCGTACCGAGACGGTGAGCCGATCCGGGAGGTCGCGGCGCAGGAAACCGATCTCAGCGACGACGAACTCAAGTCGCTGCTCGACCCGAAAGAGCTGACGCGAGGCGGCATCAAGGGCTGACTGGTCGTTGCGCGCTCTGATCGAGAAACGACTCGCGCATGTCCGAGAGCCGGCCGATCCGCTGGAGGGGCTGCTGGCCCAGGCGCGCGGCCCCGTGTCCCAGGAACTCCGCGATTTTCTGACCGATTCGCCGAGTTCGGCCGCGGTGCTGCTGGGACTGGTAGAGAGAGCGGCGGGGCTCCATGTGATCCTGACGGAGCGCGCGGCTCATCTTTCGGATCATCCGGGGCAAGTCAGCTTCCCGGGCGGCCGGATCGAGGCCGACGATACGGGCCCCGTGGCCACGGCCCTGCGCGAAGCTGAGGAGGAGGTCGGCTTGCAGCCCGAACTCGTTTCGGTCGCGGGCTCGATGCAGGAGATTCTGACCGGCACAGGGTTTCTGATTACGCCTGTTGTCGGGTTCGTCGAAGCTGAGTTTGAAGCGGTTCTGGATCATTCCGAAGTTGCCGACGTTTTCGAAGTGCCGCTGGAGTTTCTGTTCGGTGCCGACAACCTTCGTTTGAGCACACGCGACCGCTTTGGCACGACACTGTGGATGTACGAGTTCGACTATGCGGGGCACTATGTCTGGGGTGCTACCGCAACGATATTGAGAAATCTTACTAGGCTTATAAATAAATAATTAATTAATAAAGGGTTATGAGAACTATAGATAATTTACTTGAAATTATGGTTCAGCTCCGGGATCCGGATTCAGGTTGCCCCTGGGACCGCGAACAGACCTTCGCGACGATAGCGCCCTATACGATCGAGGAGGCCTATGAGGTTGCGGATGCGGTCGCCCGGGGCGACCTTCAGGGTCTCAAGGACGAACTTGGCGATCTCCTGCTCCAGGTCGTCTATCACGCCCGCATGGCGCAGGAGTCGGGTGCGTTCGATTTCGGCGCCGTCGTCGACGCGATCTGCGACAAGATGACGCGCCGGCACCCGCATGTTTTCGCTGACGGGGTCGTGGATACTGCGGCTGCTCAAACGCTGGCCTGGGATGCCCTCAAAGATGCCGAGGCGGATGAGAGTGACCGCGAGAGCCTGTTGGATGGCGTTGCGACAGCGCTCCCGGCGCTGACTCGCGCGACGAAGCTCGGCCGCCGCGCAGCCCGGGTGGGATTCGATTGGCCCACAGTCGCCGGGGCGCGGGCCAAGCTCGACGAAGAACTGCAAGAGCTGGACGAAGCGCACGAGACCGGCAGCGAGGACGCGATGACAGCCGAGATGGGCGATGTCCTGTTCGCATTGGCGAACATCTGTCGGCACCTGAAGCTCGATCCCGAGGCTTGTCTTCGCGGCGCAAATCGGCGTTTCGAGCAGCGCTTTCGGCGCGTGGAAAACAAGGTTGACGCAGCAGGAGGAGACTGGCGGGCATTCGATATCGACCGCCTCGAGAGTCTCTGGCAGGAAGCGAAGCGCGAACCCTAAGCTGCAGTGGCATCGACCGACGCAGTAGCGACGCCCTCGTCGCGATTCTTATGAAGGAACTGATATGACCGGCGAAAACTTCTCATCGACCTGCGACCTCTACGACAAATTCCCGGAGCAGGCCCGAGTCCCGTCGACCGTATTCACACATTTCGGCGGTCGCAGGCACTTCTGCGGGCGAGCGACGACGGTGAAATGCTTCGAGGACAACTCCCGCGTTCGCGAGTTGGCGCAGACTCCAGGGCACGGCAAGGTCATGATCGTGGACGGAGGTGGGTCGTATCGCTGCGCGCTCGTCGGTGATGCCATTGCAGGAATGGCGCAGGAGAACGGCTGGGAGGGCGTCGTCGTCTTCGGCTGTGTCCGGGATCGAGCGACGCTCGCTGAACTCGACACCGGCATCATGGCGCTTGCCGCGACACCGAGAAAGTCCGTGCGCAAAGGCGAGGGCGACACCGCTTTACCGGTCGATCTCGGGGACACCGTATGCACGCCCGACGACCGCGTATTCGCCGACCAGGATGGTATTCTGCTGCTCGCCGGCTGAAAAAAGGGATCTGGCCCCTTTTTAGGTATCACCGCCGTTTGAGGCGAGGCTATGCGGTGTATCGCGGCCCAGGCGCCATTCCTACAGCAGATTCGTTAGATTCGAGCTCCGTAGAACCGGGAGCAGATCGCCGAGCAGGGTTGTCGGCCACGGAACCCTGAGCACCTGGTGGAACAGGATGTACCACGCGGTCCACGTGGCCACGGTGACCGCCGTCGCCATGGGCCATTGCTCGCGGCCCTCGACGCGAATATAGCCGATGAGAAATATCAGCATCGCCGGCAGAAGGCCGATGAGCAGCGCCGCACCGAGCAGTCCGATACACCAACCGAAATATCGTGCGGAGCGCATGCTGACTTCTCGCGCGGACAGATGTGCGAACTCGTCGGTAAGGTCGAAACGCGCGGAAGAAACGGAGTCAGCTACCGAACTCGTGCTGTCTTCAGGAAGCGGTCCGACCGTGTTGACGAAAAATGTCGCGAGTAAGTGTCCACCGCAGAAAAGCACTCCGGCCCAACTCACGGCCTGTGGAACGAGTCTCGCTCCGAGCTCCCAGTTCCAAGAACCGATCAGGCAGGCCGCGAAGAACAACAATACGATGCCGCTGAAAATGGTGTCAGGACCGACTCGATTCTGCTGGAACCCGATAACGAGTTTCAGCCGCGCCTCTCCGCGTCGCTTGAGATAGCTGCTCACGGCGGGCTTCAATATTCCGTAGAGCGTAACGGCGAAGACTGCCAACACGATTGGCCGGGTCAGCCAGTCGAGGCCGTATCGTTGAAACGAGATGAACATGTAGCGCTCGATCAAACCGCCAAGTACCAGGCCGAGCAATAATGGTGGCCGTGGCCATTGCACACGCTTCATGATCCAGCCCAGGATGCCGAAACCGAGTAACGCGACAAT
>CAYXNS010000006.1:0-32415 GCA_964466315.1 uncultured Gammaproteobacteria bacterium | reverse complement strand
TGCCCTGAAATGCGCCGACAAAGGTTATCGATAGTACGACGGGAACGAGAATACCGATTCGGACTCGCGCGATACTCGCCAACTGGTTTGCGAACGCGAAACAGATCCCTGAACCGAGAATATTCGCGATCGCCAATGTCCACACGAGGGTATAGGTCACGTCAAGGCGATCGGTGAGCATTTGCGGGCCCGGCGCGAGACCGTGAATGAGAAATGCGCCGAGTAGCAATGCCATCGCTGCCGTGGCGGGCACGCCGAAGGCGATCGTAGAGATGAGCGCACCGCCTTCCTTGGCGTTATTGGAACTCTCCGAGGCGATGACACCGCGCACGTCACCTTTACCAAAACTCTCCGCCGCACCTTTCTCCGATCGCAATGCATGGCCATAGGCAACCCAGTCGATCACGGCGGCGCCGATACCGGGCACGGCCCCGAGTACGGAGCCGATCCCCGAACCCCGAATCACGAGGAAGAAATTCGAGAACGTATCTCTGATTCCCGCGAGCTGATCCCAGCGGTTCGTGACTCGGTGGTGTGTCGGTAGCGGCTTTCTGCTGATCGCCATATCCGCGAGTTCCGGGATCGCGAACAATCCGAGCGCGAGCGGTACCAGTGGGATTCCCTCGAGTAGATAGAGCAGGTCGAAAGTCCAGCGCTCCGCCGCTGTGTTCGGCTCTTCGCCAACCGTTGCAATCATGACGCCGATGGCCGCTGCCGCGAGCCCCTTAAGCTTGGTCCCGCCGCTCAGGACGCCGACCAGTGAGAGGCCGAAGACGCAGAATGCGAGTAATTCTGGGGATCCGAAGCTCAGTATGAACGGGCGGAGTATCGGTACGCTGAACGCAAGAAACAGTGCGCCGAACAACCCACCGATCACGGATGCTGAGAAAGCCGCGCCAAAAGCACGGGCCGCGAGGCCTTGCTTCGCCATCGGGTGGCCGTCGAGGATCGTTGCGGCGGACCCGACGGTACCGGGCACGCCGAATAGAACGGCGGGGATGGTGTCCGATGTCACGACGACGGCCTGCAGTCCGACGAGAAATGCCAGGGCCGTCAGAGGATCCATGTCGAACGTGAACGGCAGGAGCAAAGACAATCCGACGACGCCCCCCAGCCCAGGGATTACACCCAATGACAACCCGATGAGCACGCCAAGCGCCACGAAACTAAGCCGCGCCGGATCGAACACGATCTCGGCTGCGCTGAGTGCCATCTCAAACACGTAGATACCCCGGTTGCATGATCTCTAGGGAGTCTCGGAGTACACCGGCAGCGGATCGGGCGGTGGTCAGATTCTGGTTTTTTCTATGGCTCGCACGAGAGCGGCCAATGACCGCATATTCATCTTCTCCATCACGCGTGCGCGATGAATCTCGACCGTTCGTTGACTCACGCCGAGGTCCTGCGCGATGACTTTATTCGCGTGTCCCTGAACAACGAGGTCCATAACCTCGGATTCTCTCGGCGTCAGTGTAGCCAGCCGCTCCTGGATGCTGAGCGCCTCCAGATTCTTGGAGCGGTGGTCGTCATCCCAGGTCAAGGCTTGTTGGACGCGATCCAGCAGCTCCTGATCACGAAACGGTTTCTCGATGAAATCCAGCGCGCCTTCTTTCATCGCTTCCACCGCCATCGGTACATCGCCGTGCCCGGTAATCAAGATAATGGGGATCGGTGCACCGTGCTCCCTTAACTCCCGTTGCAGATCGAGCCCGCTCATGCCTGGCATCCGAATGTCGGTTATCAAGCAGCTATGCTGTTTTGGGTCGTACGCATCGAGAAAATCTGTCGCCGATGCGTACGACTGGCCTGCGAGGCCGATGGACCGTAGCAGCATCATAAGGGAGTCGCGAATCGCATCGTCGTCATCCACGACGTAAACGAGGGGTGTGCTGTGACCCATGTTCTAGTTCTCCTGATCGATCGGTAGCGAGAAGCCGAATACAGTGCCTCCGGCCGGATTCGGTTTGTGATAGAGCTCGCCGTCATGGGCCTGAATGATGGTCTTACTGATCGCGAGCCCGACGCCGAGCCCTTCCGGTTTTGTCGAGATGAATGGATGAAAGACGTCATCCCCTAGGTGCGGTGAAACGCCATGGCCGTGATCGGTCACGATGACTCTTACAGTATCGTTCTGGACCGCTTCGGTACGTACCTGGATTCCCTCGTGCTTTTGGAGACCTTCTCGCATCGCATCGACCGCATTATGAGTCAGATTCAAGAGAACTTGCTGCAACTGAATAGCCTGGCCTAACACCGGGGGTAGATTCTGCGCAAGATCCGCCGACACGACAATGCCCTCTGTCCGCGCATCGGCTTGAATCAGGTCGAACACATCCGTGACCACTTGATTGACGTCGAGGCGTTCTTTATGGGGGGAGTCCCTGCGGACGAAGCTGCGAAGATTCTGGACGATCTGCCCGGCGCGGAGCGCCTGCTCGGAGATCTTACCGCAGGAGTCCGCGAGCCCTTCGATGTCGATTGGATTCTGCGTGATGATTCGCTCGTTCGCCTGGGAGTAGGTGGTGATGGCGCTGAGTGGCTGGTTAATCTCATGGGCGAGTCCGGCGGCCATCTCGCCCATCAGGCTGAATCGGCCGACTTCAGCCAAGCGACTCTGCAAGGCACGGGTCTCTTCCTGCGCGGCCTTTTCCGCGGAGAGGTCGCGGACGATGCCGACAAACCGCCCTCCGCCGGCGTCGCCGACCGATATGTAGAGCGGAAACACCTCGCCATTGGCGCGCTCGCCCAGGACTTCCCGGCCGATTCCGATGATGTGCGGTTCGCCTGTCCGAAGATATCTCTCCAGGTATTCACCATGCCGAGCTTTGTCCGGCTCGGGCATGAGAATACCCACATCCGAGCCAATTACCTCGACCCCGAAGTAGCCGAACAGGCGTTCAGCCGCGGGATTGAACTGAAGAATTCTCCCCGTGATATCGATGACGATGATGCCGTCGACGGCGGTGTCCAGTAGCGCCTGGAATTCCGCCGCGTCCGGCATTTTCGGATTGTGTGAATCGCCATCCATAAGTAGATCCCGAAGAAACTTAGGCACTTGACCCGATTATCCCGTCTCTCTGTGCAAAGTATAAAGGGTAGACCTATAGGCTGAGTACATCGCATGGGCGCGTGTGATCATATTCTGGTCGTTGTGGATCCAACCCCCTATTCACAGCCGGCCGTCGATCGTGCCATATGGCTCGGACAGAGGCTGGGCGCACGCTTGGAGCTGTTCATCTGCGATTACGATCAATTTCTCCTGAGCGAGCAGAGTTTCGATCCTGTCGCGTTGGAAAAGGCCAAACGGCGCATATTGGACAGAGATATCAGAAAACTTCGGTTGCTTGCCCAATCAGTGAGGGCACAGGGGCTCAGGGTATCCGTCGATGCGCGGTGGAACCACCCGCTCGACGAGGGGATTATCTGCAAGGCCGTGGAAGTGAGGCCGTCGATTGTCGTGAAAGACACTCACTATCACCCACTCCTGAAACGATCGATCTTCTCGAATACGGATTGGAACCTTATTCGCGGTTGTCCGGCCCCACTGCTGCTCGTCAAACCGCGACCGATCTCGGAGCGGCCGAATGTCATAGCGGCGGTTGATCCACTTCACTCCCACGATAAACCAGCCGAGCTCGATCGCATCATTCTATCCGCGGCTAACGACATCAGCTCAGAAATCGATGCCGATCTGCATGTCATCCATGCTTTCGATCCCGCACCCGCGATAGCTGCGGCTGCAGATACGATCGCGACACCGCTCGCATCTTCCGTGAGAGTTCTAACCGAGACTCTGGAGAAGCGGCATCGAGCCGCGTTACAGACTCTACTCGAAGAAACTTCGATTAACTCTGCGAGTTCGCACGTTTATCAGGGGGCCCCCCAGGAATTGTTGGTCAGGTTGGCAGAGCAGCTCGAGGCCGATCTTGTCGTTATGGGGGCAACCTCACGCAGCGCTCTCAAGCGGGTCTTCGTCGGTAGCACCGCCGAACGCGTACTCGACAAGCTTCCGTGCGATGTGCTTGTCGTGAAGGTGAGCGAGGTCGCCGATCGCCTCGCCCATCGCATCTGCACACCTGGAGAGACGGCGAATCTGTAGATCTAGGCGCGGGTCTTCAACAAGAAATGGGGCCACTATCGAGAGGTCGATCCACCGGGCCGAGGATGCTGTCTGTCTCCAGGACGATATCTTCGGGCGCGGTCAGTGCGCGGTTCACTAGATCGGCATCGCCGGCGCGGAGTCGATGACGGCAACGATACCCGTGTACTTTAGAGTCGAACCGACCCAGTTGAGATTCTTACCGTCGTACTTTCCTGTGCCGACACTGTGCGCTGAATGAGGGTTGCGGCGAAAACCAGGGTAAGAGAGATCTTTCGCACGGGGAGCGTCAAGCAAGGGTCTTATTGTTCACGCAAGGCTTTGGAAGGATAATCACGACCGGTACGAAGTCAACTCGGACTCACCGTCGCTGTCGAGCGGCCCAGTCCTCCATCTTCGTCACCCGGGTGGCTTGCAATGGATATCTCCGGCGAATATCGCCTCGCGCTTGGTCGAGATGAGGCCTGGCGAGCGCTCATGGATGCGGAGATCCTGCGCCGCTGCATACCCGGTTGCGAAGAACTAGAACAGGTGAGCGCGGATCGGTATCGTGCACGCGTGAAACTCGCGATCGGTCCCGTAAAAGCAACGTTTCGGACCAATCTGGAGATCGCGGCAGCAGCGCCGCCGGAGCGCTATCGACTGCAAGGCGATGGCAAGGCTGGCGCTATCGGTTTCGGGCAGGGTTTCGCCGACGTCGAACTCACGGAAAACGGCGACTCGACGATACTGAGTTATACATCGGAGTTTCAGGTCGGTGGGCGTTTGGCGCAACTCGGTTCCCGGCTGGTCGTTGCCGCGACCCGCAAGCTTGCGGACGACTTTTTTTCCCGTCTCGCGGCCGATCTCGATGAGGATGCCGAGCGGCTCGGGGGTGAGATCCGGCATTTCGAGTCGAAGCGTCTTGTCTGGATCGCCATCGCGACGGGTGCCGCATTAATCGCAGTTCTCGGATGGTTTTTGCTCAGTGCCGGGAATGTCGGCTAGATGGCGGAGTCGATCTCTTTCGTCGTCAACGGTAAGCCGGTATCGGTGGAGGTCGACACGCGTACGTTGCTCGTCGAGCTGTTGCGCCGGGATCTGCGCTTGACGGGCAGTCATGTGGGTTGCGACACGAGTCAGTGTGGCTGTTGCGTTGTGCATGTCGACGGCCGTTCGGTCAAGGCATGTTCGATGTTGGCGGTCTCCGTGCAGGGCAGGGAAGTTACCACCATCGAGGGGCTCGGTTCCGCGGATGAACTGCACCGCGTACAGGCAGCGTTTCGTGAGCATCACGGGTTACAGTGCGGCTACTGCACACCCGGCGTGATAATGAGCGCGGTCGATCTGCTACAGCGAAACCCCGATCCGGATGAGGGTGAGATTCGTCACTGGTTGGAAGGTAACCTCTGCCGCTGCACCGGTTATCACAATATCGTCGTGGCGATAAAGGCCACGGCTAAGGCAGGACGCGAGGCATAGTACGTGTATCCGTTCGACTATCGAAGGCCCCGATCTGTCGTCGAGGCGCAGGCGGCGTTTTCCGCTTCGGGCGAGCCGCGGTGGCTTGCGGGCGGCATGACGTTGCTGCCAGCCATGAAGCTGCGGCTGGCGGCGCCGGGTGCGCTCATCGACCTGGCTGACATCGAAGAACTGAAAGGAATCGAGCTCGAAGCACATGACCTCGCGATAGGATCGATGACGATCCACCGCGAAGTCGCCGAGTCCGTCGAGGTCAGAAATTTGATCCCGGCGTTGGCGGAGCTCGCCGGCAGTATTGGCGACGTGCAGGTGCGTAACCGGGGCACCCTGGGCGGATCCGTATCGAATAATGATCCGGCAGCCGATTACCCAGCGGCAATTTTGGGTCTAGATGCGACGATCGCAACCACGCAACGCGACATCGCGGCGGATGAGTTCTTCACGGGATTATTCGAAACCGCGCTGTTGGCTGACGAGATTATTCGTCATGTCAGTTTTCCGATCCCGGAGCTTGCGGGCTACGTGAAATTTCCGAACCCCGCGTCGAGATACGCGATCGCCGGAGTCATGGTCGCGAAACGGAGCGCCGTCGTGCGGGTCGCCGTCACGGGTGCCGGACCTTGCGTCTTTCGGGCTACGCGACTCGAACAGGCGCTCGAGGGTGAGTTCACGCCGCAAGCCTTGGACGGTATCGAGGTCAGCGCTGAACGGCTCAACGAGGATCTTCATGCGAGCGCCGAATATCGGGCACATCTGGTGACTGTGCTCGCAGGTCGAGCGGTCGAAGCGGCGTTAGGCCGATGAGGTGAGGCGATGAGCAAGGCCGGCTATCCGGATTTTCAAACCCATCTCGGAACGCTCGAGTCGCGAGGGTTACTGCGACGCATCGATCGGCCGATCAATAAGGATACCGAACTGCATCCGCTGGTTCGCTGGCAGTTCCAGGGTGGCATACTCGAAGCGGACCGCTCCGCATTCCTGTTTACAAATGTGACCGACAGTCTCGGCCGTCAATACGATATGCCCGTCGCAGTCGGCGCGCTGGCGGCGACGCCAGAAATCTATGCGATCGGAATGGGCGTCGAAGTCGCGGACATCGGCACCACCTGGCTGCGTGCGATAGCCAATCCGATCGCTCCCGAGAAAACGGAAGCGCCTTCCTGCCAGCAGACGATCATCTCCGGTGAAGAGCTGCGTACGCCCGGTCGAGGCCTGGATCGTCTGCCGGTGCCGGTATCGACTCCCGGTTACGATGCGGCGCCGTATCTCACGGCTACCCTGGTCATCACGAAGGACCCTGAGACGGGGATCGCCAACATGGGCACCTACCGGGGCGCGCTGAAAGCGCCCGACAGGCTCGGCGTCAGGATGGCAACCCGGATTGGTGGAGCGGGCGGTTATCTGCATTGGCAGAAATATCAGGCTCGCGGCGAGCCGATGCCGGTCGCGATCGTCGTCGGTGCGCCGCCGGCCGTCGCGATTACCGGACCGCAGAAACTGGAAGTTGGGCAGGATGAGATGGAAGTGGCCGGGGGGTTGACCGGTTGCCCCATCCGCGTGGCCGCCACGACCACGGTCGACCTGCAGGTGCCGGCGGACGCGGAAATCGTGATCGAGGGACTCATCGATACCGAACTGCTAGAGCCCGAAGCGCCATTCGGTGAGAGCCACGGGCATGTTGCGCTGGAAGAATTCAACATGTCGATGCAGGTCACGGCAATCACGCACAAACGCGACGCGGTCTTCGCTTCGATCATCAGCCAGGTCACTCCGAGCGAGTCGAGCGTGCTGAAAAAGGTTGCCTACGAACCTTTGTTTCTCGCCCACCTACGTGACGAACTCGAAGTGCGGGGCATTCGTCGCGTGTGCATGCATGAACCACTGACTAATCTCCGTCGCGTGATCTTTCTCCAGTTCGACGACGACGCGCCGCGCGATGAAGTCTGGCGCGGCTTGAACGGCGCGGCGACACTGCAGGCGCAGTGCGGCAAGATCGTGATCGCGGTCAGTAGTGACATCGATCCATCGAACACGGATGCCATCTTCTGGTCGCTGGCCTATCGAACGAATCCGGTAGAGGACCTCGAGATAACGACGGATCGCAGTGTCGGGCACGGGCCGAAGACTTCGGCAGACACGAAAGATTCCGGGATTCTTATCGATGCGACGCGAAAAGTGTCGATGCCGCCGCTCGCGTTGCCGGCACGGCCCTATATGGAGGCCGCGCGCGAGATCTGGGAGGAACTCGGGCTTCCACGCCTGTCGCCGCAACCGCCGTGGCATGGATTTCCATTAGGCGACTGGAATGAGACCTGGGAGCAGTTTGCGCGCAACGCGGTCGAGGGCCGCTGGATCGACAACGGCCGAGCGACGTTCGAGCGTCGTCGTGCGGGGATCAAGCCCGAGACTCCCGTTCGCTATGTCGAGGACGAGGACTAGTGGCGATCTTCGAGTCCGATGGGAGTATCGATCGAGACTTGTTCGCCTCGATCGGGCAACCGATCCCGCGCAAGGAAGACATCAGGCTCGTTACCGGCCAGGGGCAATTCAGCGACGACTTCAGCGTCAGTGGACAGGCTTACGCCGCGTTCGTCAGATCGGTCTATCCGCACGCGCGGATTCTGAGCGTTTTGACCGGCGCGGCCAGGGCGATGCCGGGCGTTATCGCGGTGTACACGGGGGCAGACTGCCGCGCCGATGGACTCGGAACTATCCCGCATAATCCCTTGCCGTCGACGCGGTCCGACTTGAAGTTAACGGGCCCGGGCGGCGGGCCGATCTTCATCGGGCCGCAGGCATTGTTACCGGACGACAGCGTACGTCATGTGGGTGAGGCCGTCGCCATGGTCGTCGCGGACACCCTCGACGCGGCGCTCGATGCGGCCGAAGCTGTAGGCGTGGACTACGAGCCGCTGCCCTGGGTTACCGACAGCGTCGCAGCGGCAACGGGTGGCGCGCCCTGCCTGTGGGACGAGGTACAGGACAATGTGTGTTGCGATACCACGTTCGGTGATCCGGAGGGGGTCGCGGAGGCATTCCGGCAGGCCGAGCACGTCGTCGCGATGGACTTTCGAATCAGCCGCGTAACCGGGATGCCGCTCGAGCCGCGTGCGGCACTCGGAGTATTCGATACGGCATCCGGCCGTTACACACTCTATGCCGGTAGTAACGGCGCGGTTCGGCACAAGCAGCAGATCGCCGCGGGACTGGGCGAGGACCCGGAAGCGCTGCGTATCGTCTGCCAGGATGTCGGCGGAAATTTCGGCACGAAGAACCGCGTTTACGTCGAGTTCGGTTTAGTACTCTGGGCGGCGCGTAAGCTCGATCGCCCGGTCAAATTCACGGCAACCCGCTCGGAATCCTTCCTCAGCGACCTGCAGGGGCGTGATCTCGTCACGAGTGTCGAGCTCGCATTGGCGGCCGACGGCGGGTTTCTCGGCTACCGCGCGTCGAATTTGAGCAACGTCGGCGCGCGGGTCGTGTCGTTGTCACCATTGGGTAAGGGTATCGCGTTGGTAACAGGAGGCTACGACATTCCGGTCGCCACGGCTCGCGCTCGAGCCGTCTTCACGAACACGGTACCCACCCAAGCGTACCGAAGTTCCGGCCGGCCGGAGGTGACGCATGCGCTGGAACGGTTGATCGACACTGCCGCGCAGCAGCTCGATTTCGATCGCATCGAGCTGCGCCGAAAAAATATGATCGCGGCCGACGCCATGCCCTACACGAACCCACTCGGTATCACCTACGACAGTGGCGAGTACGAAGCGAATATGGATACGGCCTTGGAGCTCGCCGACTGGGACGGATTCCCGGTACGTCGAGCAGAAGCGGAGGCGCGCGGCCGCAAGCGCGGTATCGGTTTCGCGAACTACGTCGAATCGTCGATCGGGAGTCCGCATGAGCGCGCGGAACTCCGCGTGCAGAAGCGCGGGGTCGTCGAAGCCGTCATCGGTACGCAGCCGACCGGCCAGGGACAGGAAACGAGTTTCGCGCAGGTTGTTGCCGATCTATTGGGTATCTCCGTCGACGAGGTCGAGATCGTTATCGGTGACACCGACATAGTCCGTTCCGGTGGCGGCTCTCACTCGGGGCGTTCCATGCGCCACGCGAGCACGGTGTTCTGTCTCGCGGCGGAAGAATTGCTGAATCGCGGCCATCGGATCGCGGCGTTCGTTTTCGAGGCCGCTGAGTCGGAGGTCAGTTTCTCCTCCGGCCGATTCGAGCACGAAGGCCGGTCTCTCGACTGGTTTGAATTAGCCGCACGGATCGAGGACATGGTCTTACCCGAAGCATGGGCCGATGGGTTGTATGTCGCGAAGAACAACGAGATGCATGCCGCCGTCTTCCCGAACGGCTGCGCCGTCTGCGAAGTGGAGGTAGACCCCGACACGGGATTCACGGTCATTACGGGGTACGTTGCCGTCGACGACGTCGGCCGCGTAATCAATCCGCTCATCGTCGACGGCCAGACGCATGGTTCGATCGCGCAGGGAGTCGGACAGGCCCTCTGGGAGCGATGCGTCGTAGACGAAGACTCGGGGCAGCCGCTTAGCGGCTCGCTGATGGATTATGCGATTCCGCGCGCCGACGAGTTGCCGGCATTCGTGACGGCGGTGAATGAGGTCCCGTCGCCCACCAACCCGCTCGGCGTCAAGTCCGCCGGGGAGGGGCCCACGACGCCGGCGCTCGCCGTCGTGATCAACGCGATAGTGGACGCGCTGCGGGACTACGGAGTCGTTGATATCGAGATGCCCGCGACGCCCTACCGCATCTGGAAGGCGATCCAGGATGCGTAAGTATCGGACCGAGATCCCCGGAGCGTGCCGGCCGTGACCGGCCTTGATGTGATTGCGTTTCCGGGCGCGCCTAATCTCCCGATATTCACGGCAATCGAGAAGGGCTACTTCGAAGCCGCCGGTGCGAGCGTGAAGCTCGCGACGACGCCGAGTTCGAAGTACCAGATAGAGTCGCTGGTCGACGGCAGTTTCCAGATCGCCGCGACGGCTTTCGATAACGTTGTCGCCTATCAGGAAGGGCAGGGAGCCGTCGAACTCGCTAGAAGACCCGACCTGTTCGTTTTAATGGGGGCCACCCGGCTCGAACTATCGCTGGTTGTCGCGCCGGGGATAGAGGCCTTTGAGGATTTACGGGGCCGCTCGCTTGCGGTCGACGCGCTCGCGACGGGGTTCGCGTTCGTGCTGTACGAAATGCTCGCACGGGCAGGGCTTGGCAAGAGCGATTACGCTCCGGTTGCGGTCGGTGCAACGCCACAACGTTGGGAATCCGTCAAAAACGGCCAGCACGCCGCCACGCTCACGATAGAGCCGTTCACGAGCGTCGCGATCGCCAGCGGCTTTCGAGTGCTGGTGAGCAGCGGCAGTATCCTGGAGCGCTACCAGGGCGGAATTTTCACAGCCAGCCGGAGCTGGGCCGCTGTCAATGGCGAAGCGCTCGAAGCATTCATACGCGGCTACCTCCGTGGTTTGGCGTGGACACTCGATGAGGCGAACTATGCGGACGGCGTGGATACGCTGTGTCGCAATATGCCGGCGATAAAACCCGGGGTCGTCGACGCCGTCATGCGCAAGCTGCTGTCTGCCGAGACCGGCTTGACGCCGGGAGCCGAGCTCGACATCGAGGGAATGCAGACGGTACTGGACTTGCGCAGCAGCTATGCGCGGCCACCGATGCCGCTCACGGATCCGCGGCGGTACCTGGATTTGCAGTATTATGAGCGCGCCAGGACATAATAAATGACATTAAAATTTTATTCTATATTATTGAAAATAAAAAATAATAATGTAGTCAATTTCATTGTTTTGCTCGATGGATCCTGCTCGTCGCGGCAGTAGTAAACGATCGGCGTAAGCTCTATGCTCGTAAGCCACTCAACCGTTCCGTCGTGGGGGTTACGATGACAACCAAAGACACGCGCGAGGGCGTCAATCGCCGCGAATTTCTTACGAGCGCTTCGGCCGGAGTCGCTGCAGCGGCATTGACCAAACCGGCGGCCGCACAGCAGGGCAACGAAACGGCCGGTTCTCAATTCGCCGCCGTCTCGCCGCCGAGCGCGGCAATCGACGCGATGGAAAACGATCCGCCCGCCGGTTACAGCGCCGAGGAGGCGAGGGAATACTTCGTCAGGTACCCGGGGTCGGATTTCATGGTGGACGTCGTCAAGGATCTAGACCTCGAGTACATCACCACGAATCCCGGTTCGAGCTTTCGCGGGTTCCATGAATCTCTCGTCAACTACGGCGGTAACTCACAGCCGGAGTTGCTGACCTGTCCGCACGAGGAGCAGGCTATCGCGATGGCCCATGGTTACACGAAGGTAGCGGGCGGCAAGCCCATCGGCGTGCTCTGCCATGGCACCGTCGGTCTGCAGCACGCTTCCATGGCGATGTACAACGCATGGTGTGACCGGGCACCGATGGTCGTGCTCGGCGGCAACCATTTCGACGCAACCGAGCGTCGCACGGGCGTCGAATGGTCGCACTCGGCACAGGATGCAGCCAGGGTCGTGCGCGACTACACGAAGTGGGATGACGCGCCGGCATCGCTCCAGCATTTCTCGGAATCCATGGCCCGCGCTTACAAGATCGCGACGACGCCGCCGATGGGTCCCGTGGTTGTGATCATGGACGGCCATCTCCAGGAAGCGGAGATGGAGGGCGACGCGCCGACGATACCCGGCGTTGCGCCGACGCAGCCGCCGCACGGTGATGCGAGCGCGCTCACGGAGGCGGCGCGATGGCTCGTGGAGGCGGAATCGCCGGTCATCGTGGTCGATCTCATGGCGCACGATCAGGAGGGGGTAGGTCGTCTGATCGAACTCGCCGAAGCGCTGCAGGCGCCAGTCGTCAACCAGTCGGGGAGAATGAACTTCCCGAACAATCACTATCTGTCGCAGGGATCGAGTACGGTTGCCCAAGCGGATGTGATTCTGGGGCTCGAACTCTACGACACCTGGGGATTGTTGAACACGCTGCGCGACCGCGTTCATCGCGACCACCAGCGTGTCGCACGCCCCGATGCCCGCGTCATCGATATCGGCGTGAAAGACTTGTTCACTAAATCGAACTATCAGAGTTTCCAGCGCTATCACGCCTCGGATCTTTCGATCGCCGGCGACGCGCAAGCGACGCTACCGTCGCTCACGGAGGAGGTTCTGAGCCAGATGTCGCGGGCGCGCCGGGCGAGTAACTCGGAGCGTGAAGCTCGTTGGCGAACTGCGCATGCAGAGGCTCGAGCGCGGGACCTCGATGCCGCGCGTTACGGCTGGAATGCGAGCCCGATCAGCACGGCACGCCTCTATATGGAGCTCTGGCAGCTCGTTAAGGATCGCGACTGGGCGCTCGTGTCGGACGACGGTCAGCAGAGCCGCTGGGCGCGGCGCCTATGGATGATCGATCGGCACTATCAACATATTGGCCGCTCCGGCGGTGCCGGGCTCGGCTACGGGGCGCCCTCGGCCGTTGGCGCGGCGCTCGCCCACCGGGCCGAAGGCCGCCTCGCGATCAACGTGCAGAGGGACGGCGATCTCATGTACGTGCCGGGCGTCCTGTGGACTGCTGCCCATCATGAGATCCCGTTGTTGAACGTCACGCACAACAACCGCGGTTATCATCAGGAGTTCATGCATCTGCAGCGGATGGCCGCACGGCGGCAGCGCGGAATCGACGGCAGTTCCCATGTCGGTAACGAGCTCAATAATCCGGCGATCGATTTCGCCCAGATCTCGTCGGGCATGGGTGTCTGGTCGGAGGGACCGATCACGGATCCAAAAGATCTCCGCGCCGCTCTCGTACGTGCGCTCGATGTCGTCGAACGGGGCGAACCCGCTCTCGTCGATTGCGTCTGTCAGCCGCGATAGGGGGCGGTCATGAGTCCTGCACTCCGCGCTTTTTCGCGCACGTTGTTCGGACTGAGCGTTGCACTCTGTCTCTCGCTCGGGTTGGCTCAGGATGCCGATGAAGCCGCGGACGAGGGCCGCGAGCTGTATACGGCGAACCAGTGCTGGCAATGCCATGGTTACGAGGGGCAGGGTGGCGCCGCTGCGCGCATTGCACCGACGCTCTATCCATTCGAGGCGTTCGCACAGCTCGTACGGCATTCGAACCTGATGCCTGCGTATTCGCCGAACGTGCTGAGCGATGAACAGCTTCGGCAGATCTACGAGTTCGTGCGCAACGTGCCGGAGCCGCCGGCCGTCGAGGATATCCCGGAACTGGCCGAGAATTAGGAGCCGGCCCCTGTTTTCTTAGTCGGTGAGTAGGTTGCGGAGCGATACCGGAGTCTCGTCGGTGCTGAGCGATTCCGCGAACGCCTCGATACGGGTCACGAGATCCGGGTCGCATCGGCCGTAGCGAAGATTCACGGCACACTTCCGGAGGAGGCCGCCGCGGCCTAATGGCGCTTTGCTGCCACCGCGCAAGTGAGGCTGACAGGCTTCGATGATTCGCCCGTCGGTTAGCGTCGCGCTGATTCGGCCCGTGTAGTTGCGCGGGTATTCGTTTCCGGGGTCTATCTCGTAGCTGACACGCGCAGCGAGATCGAGAATCGCGCTGTCGCGAACCGTCTCCGCATTGAACTCGGCAAGTCCCGCGTCCCCACGCAAGAATCCCACGGCGACACAGTAGGGGGTGCTGAACTTAGCGGCATAGGCGTTTGGCGGGCGCTGCTTCAGATTCAGCGGTTCCCATAACCGATGAACGGTGCCTTCGCCAACCAGGCATCTCAGAGACACGATGTCAGCGGCGTTGAGTGTTCGTGCGAGCTGAATGGCGCAGTCGATGAACGGTTGCGTCATCGTGCCGCAGGCGTAGGGCTTGAATGCCGTACGTTCCATACGCCATTGCGTACCGAGATCCGCGGTCAGGATTTCAAACTCCGGATCGATCGACGGAGCGAACGCGTGGAAGAGTCCATGATCGCCCTCGAAGACGCTGGCGGGTCCCGTAAACCCGGCTCGGGCCATGGCGGCTGCGCGCAGTCCCGACTGCGCCGCCCAGCCGGCATGCATGCGTTTCGTCCATGTGCCGTCCGCCAGATACTCGATGATCCCCGATGCCATGCTCCCGGCGATGCCGAAGGCGTTCGCCGTCGCTGTCGCCGGTAATCCGGCCGCCGCAGCGACTCCGGCCGTTGCCGCCATCGTGCCGAGCACAGCCGTGGGATGAAATCCGGCCGCGTGGATCCCCTTGCGAGCGAGTAGTCCGAGGCGGGACATGACCTCTGTGCCGACCGCGATGCCCTTCGTCGCTTGAATACCGTTCAAGCCCCAGTTCTCCGCGGCTGCCAGCACTGCCGGAACGACGGTCGCACCCGCGTGGACGGGGCAGCCTTCGAACGTCGTATCGAAGTCTTCGCCGTGTGCGGCCGTGCCGTTGATCATCGCAGCGCCTGTCATGTCCCGCGTATCCGGCCCGCCGAGAACCGTGCAGCGCCCCTGATCCGGCCAGGCCTCGCACAAGGCGCCAACATAGTCGGTATGCCGTGCCGCGATGCTGAGACCGATCGTGTCGATCACCGTGTCCGCGCACGCGCTTAGCGCTGGTTCGGATATTTCTTGAGGATCCTGTGACTGCAGCCACTCGGCCAGGGCTTGTGCCGCCGTGCGTGTCTTGATATCAGTCATCGGTATCGGAACCGAGGTTACGGGCGAACAGATAGGCTTGCATGCTCAAGGAACCGAGAATGAACAGTATTGCGACCATCGACAAGCCGAGGGCGATCCGATCTTCGACGAAGATGCCGTGATCGCCCCCGGACAACACCAGTGAGCGCCGATAGTTCGATTCCATGAGATAGCCCAGGACGACGCCGAGTACCGCGGGCAGAAAGGGCAGGCCAACGAGTCGCATGAATACGCCGGCCGCGCCCGCGGCGAGTACGACTGCAACGTCGAAGAGGCTGTGATCGATCGAATAGACACCCGAGAAAATCAGTGCATAGATGAACGCCATGAGATACGCCTTGGGACGATGCACGAGCCAGAGGCAGACGGGCAGTATCAACATACCGATGAGCAGCAGCGAGAAGCTCGCGACGAAGAGGCCGGCGTATAGCCCTGCCACGACCTCCGCGTTTTCCTCGAAGAGCCGTGGGCCCGGGATCAAGCCGTGAACGAGCAAGCCGCCCAGTAGGATCGCCGCGGAATTCGAGCCCGGGATGCCGAAGCTCAACACCGGCACGAGAGCTGTCGCGGCAACGGCATTGTTCGCCGTTTCCGGCGCCGCAACGCCCTCCGGCGAGCCTTTGCCAAACTCGTCTTTGTCGCGTGACCAGCGGCGGGCTTCGCTATACGACATGAAGGATGCGATCGTTCCGCCCGCGCCCGGCATGACGCCTTCGAGCGTACCGATTGTTGAGCCCAGGAGCTGCGGCTTGATCAAGCGCCGGCGCAAGGCGCCATCGGGAAAGCGTAGCCGTGTCTGGGCGCGGCCCGGCCGGTGCCAGTCGACGGCGCTGGCCTGTTGGTAGAGCTCGCTGACGGCGAAAAGTCCCACCATGACGAGAATCGGCGCGATGCCATCGAGCAGCTCGGGTTGGCCGAAAGTGAAGCGTGGCACGCCGGAGACCGGGTCTGAACCCACGGTTGCTATCATGAGTCCGAGCACCCCGGCCGCGAAACCCTTGAGTAACGATTTTCCCGATAGCGACGCGATTACGCTCAAGCCCAGTATCCCGAGCGCGAAATACGCCATCGGCGTAAAGGTGAGGGCGACGCGCGCGAGCGGTTCCGTGAGCAGGACGAGCATCGTGACACCGACGAGCCCGCCGATCACGCCGGAGTAGAGCGAGATTCCCAGAGCTTCACCGCCCTGGCCTCGCTGCTGCATGGCGTAGCCGTCGAGCACGGTGGCCGCCGCCGCGTTCGTTCCGGGGGTGTTGATCAAGATCGCGGGTATGGAGCCGCCGTACTCGGCGCCCACGTAAGTAGACGCGAGCAGGACGATGGCCGAGCCGGGATCCATGCCGTAGGTCAGCGGTACCACGAGCGCCATCGTGATCGATGGAGAGATTCCCGGCAGCGCCCCGCCGAGGATTCCCCAGCCGACGCCGGCGATGGCCGCGAGAATCAGCGGCGTCGTGGTCAATAGTGTCAGGCCGAGTAGTAGCGAGTCCACCGGTCTAGGTGCCCCAGAGTGCCGGCATCGGGATGCCGAGAAGCCAGACGAATAGCGCCCAGAACGTCGCCGCACCGGTAATCGCTATCACTGCGAGGCGCGCCGAAATGCGCTCGCCGAAGTAGAGTGCCGTGGCGGCGATCGTCATCGCCAGTGTCAGGAAGTAGCCGGCCAGTGGCACGATCAGGAGATAGCCGATACCGATCGCAGCGACACCCGCAGCACGGCGCAGGATGAACGGCAACGCCGGTTTCGCGCCAGTGGCGTCAGGAGCGGGAAACAGAGACGGCCGGAGCAACGCCTTTGCCGCTAGCGCAAGCGCGAGAACCGCTAGTACGGCCGCATAGAGGACGGGAAGTCCCGCAGGCCCGACCTCATCCGCGAGGGCGCTGCGACCGATCCCACTCGCCAGCGCGTAGTAGCTTGCCGCGATGATCAGCAGGGCGGCGGAGCATGTCAGGTCGCGAACCATCGAGATCCTATCGGGTTGTCAGCGAAATTACTGCAGGACGCCCGTCTGGCGGAGAAAACCTTCTGTCCGCGAGCCGAAATCCTCGATGAAGCGCCGGTACTCTTCTCGGCCCATGAACGCGGGCGAGAGCATCTCGGCGCCATAGATTTCCTGGTACTCGGGATTGTCGAGTACGCGCTGTATAGCGCGCTCCCACGCATCGACGATATCGGCCGGTAGTCCCTTGGGTCCTGCGAGGCCGCGAAACTTCGTGAGGACGAGGTCGTATCCCGATTCTCGAACCGTAGGTACCGCGGGTAACTCGGGAACGCGGGCGGCGTTGAATACGGCCAGCACACGAAGATTGCCGGCCGCGAGTTGACTGCGAATCTCCTGAGCCTCACCCACGCCGATATCGAGCGTTCCGTTGAGCACATTGAGCATGAGATCGCCGCCGCCCTCGTGGCTGACGATGGCGGCCTCTACGCCCGCGGCGATCTTGAGCTGTTCCAAGGCTTGACGCTCCAGCGACGCGGGCGTCGAAGCGCCCCAGCGGCCACGGCTCGAGCGGGCTCTATCGATCGCATCGGCCAGGGTCGCAAACGGTCCGTCCGCGCGCGTGTAGATGACTTCTTCATCAAGGAATACATTAATTATAGGATCTAAATCATTGTATGTATTGGTAGGTAGGCTAAGGAGTGAGGTGTAGATGTAGGTGGGGGTAACGGCGTAAAAGATGCTGCCATCGGCGGCGGCGTTAGCGAGCCGTGCCATGGCGCGCGCCCCGCTCCCGCCGCGGACATTATCGACGACGAACTCGACGCCCATTTCGGGCCCGAGAAATCGGGCCAGTTCGCGTAGAAACACATCGCTCCCGCCGCCCGGGCTCGAGTGCGTGACGAGCGTGACGACGTCGTGCGGATAGGTGTACTGGGCCGCGGACGGCTGTGTGCTGGCCGCTGATACGGCCATTAAGGTCGCGGCGGTGAGAAGAACTCGATGGTGAAACGTCACTGACACTCCCCCGACATACTGGGGCGGCCCGTCCAAGGCCGCCTCGTTACCGCGACATAGTGTACTGAGATTTGCCGGTGCTGTGCGGTAGCGGCTCCGTCACCGCGGTGATCTTGCCGGGGTATCAGTAGCCCTGCGCTTTATTCCAGATATACACGGCCAACGACTTGATCGTGGCGGCGTCGAGCTCGTAGCCCCACGGCGGGCAGGCCCCGAGCCTGCCGTTGGTGATGACATCCAGAATCGTTGCACGGTCGTCGCCGTAGAGCCAGACGTTGTCCGTGAGATCGGGTCCGCCATACGGCTTGTAGCCTTCGCCGTTCTCGCCGTGACACTCTGTGCACAGTGGTCGCAGCTCGGCCGTTCGAGCGACGGCTTCAGCGTCCGCCTCGGTGCCACTCAAGTCCAGGGTGTAGTCGACGAGATCGCTGAGCTGCTGCTCGTCGAAGCCGAGCGCGGCATAGCCCGGCATCTCGGAATAGCGCGTGTCTGCGCAGCCGCCGTAGTAGGAGACATCTGCGATATCCGGGCAATCCATGTTACGGATGCCGTAGAGCAGGGTCTGCTGCAGGGCCATGACGGGTTCGCCATCGTTGAGTTCGAAACCGGTGATGCCCCAGAGCCAGTCGTAGTCGGTCAAGTCGGGCACGCCAAGTTGACCCGTGAGGTCGGTGCCATGGCAACCCGCACAATGTTCCTCGATGGCCGCCTCGGCCGTCGTGTTGACGAACGCGCTGAGTTCCTCGCTCGCGCGGATGCTGTATGCGGACGCGTTCAGCACACGTGCTGCGGCTGATTCGTCCGATCCCGTCTGCGCGGAAACAGATAGTGTGCCCAAAAAGCCGGTCGCGCACAGCAGCAGGCGGGTCCCGCCAAACAATCGATTCGCAAGCGTCATGGTGTACTCCTCGTCTGGAAGGAATTTAGATACGCGTCTGCGCGACGCCCGTCTATCAGTAGAAACCGAGTATAACCCGACGTGTTTTTGCCTCGATTGGTCAAAATCTAGGCGTCTTGCGGCCTAGATTCAATGATAGCGGAGTCGGCAGTCTCAGGTTGGACTCCGATAAGGGATCTTGAAAAGGGATCTAGCCCCAATTAAAAAGGGATCTGGCCCTAATTATCGGGCTTTAGTCGTTCGAGTCGCCCTTCAGCTGGTCGTAGATCGGTTTGATGAGGTCCAGCGGCAGCGGGAAGACGATCGTGGTCGTGTTTTTCTCGCTCGATATCTCGGTCAGCGTCTGGAGGTAGCGTAGCTGCAACGCTTGTCCCTGGCCCGCGAGTACGCCCGCGGCCTCGGCGAGTTTCTGCGACGCTTGGAATTCTCCCTCCGCATGAATGACCTTGGCTCTTCGCGCGCGTTCGGCTTCCGCCTGGGCGGCGATGGCGCGAATCATGCTCTCGTCGAGATCGATATGTTTGATCTCGACATTCGTGACCTTGATACCCCAGGTCTCCGTCGTCTGATCGAGAATTTTTTGTATGTCGGCGTTGAGCTTCTCGCGTTCTGCAAGCATGTCATCCAGCTCGTGCTGGCCGAGTACCGAGCGTAACGTCGTCTGGGCGAGCTGGCTCGTCGCCTCGACACGATTCTCGACCTGAATGATCGCTTTCTCCGGGTCCATGACACGAAAGTAGATGACTGCGCTGACCTTGACGGAAACGTTATCGCGAGAAATGACGTCCTGAGACGGCACATCCATTACGATTGTACGCAGATCCACGCGAATCATTTTCTGGATTCCCGGGATCACGATGATGATGCCCGGCCCTTTGACCTTCCAGAATCTTCCGAGCAGGAAGATGACGCCGCGCTCGTACTCACGCAGGATCTTGATCGCGCTGTAGAGGAGCGCCACGATCGCAGCGAGGATGAAGATGGTTGGCTGGAATAACATGGCAGCTCCTTATTCTTGGTTTCAGTCGGCGGGCTCGACGTGCAAGACGAGTCCATCGACGGTAGTGACACTCAATAGTTGCCCCTTCGCAACCGGACTCGCGCTTTGCGCTTGCCAGCGTTCACCGTGCGCCCAGACCTGGCCCTCGTGGTCGAAATCCTCGAGCGCTTCGGCCTTCTCGCCAGCCATCTCTTCGAGACCGCTGACGACGGGTCTCACGCGGGATTTCATCGCGAACCAGACGATCCCGAGCAGGGTTAACGCGCCTGCCAGCGCGATCGAGAAGATCAGCGGCATCGACACGCCGAACCCGGGGACGTCCGAGTCGATGAGGATCACCGAGCCGAAGACGAATGCAGCGATTCCACCCATGCCGAGTGCACCGAAGCTCGGCACGAGAAACTCGCTGAACATGAGAACAATGCCGAGCAATATCAATGCGAGGCCCGCGTAGTTGACGGGCAGAATCTGGAAGGAGAATAGGGCGAGCAGCATTGCGATCGCGCCGACGACGCCCGGAACGATTGCACCCGGGTTATACCCCTCGAATATCAGCCCATAGATCCCGAGCAACATGAGCATGTAGGCGACGGTAGGATTGCTGATGACCTCGAGAAACTGTGTTCGCCAATCGGGTTCGACGCGTTCGATCAGCAGACCGGCTGTCTCGAGGGTAATATCCCGGCCGTTGATCTCGAGTTCCCAGCCATCCAGTTGCTCGAGCAGGTCGGCGAGATCGTCCGCGACGAGATCGATGACGTTCTCCTCGAGTGCCTGATCTGCGCTCAGGCTCTCGGCGAGCCTGACGGCTTGTTCGGCCCAGTCGGCGTTCCTGCCACGAAGTTCCGCGAGGCTGCGAATATAGGCGACCGCGTCGTTGACGGCTTTACGTTCCATGGCAGTCGCGAGTTCGGGAAGCGAGGGCTCCGCGGCCTCATCTTCCTCCTCATCCACCGCTTCCTGATCCCCGCTGTCTGCTTCAGCACTTTCTTCGGGGTCGTCTTCCGTGGGGGCAGGTGCCGTCGGGGCCCCGCCAGGGGCGCCGATCGCCACAGGCGTCGCTGCGCCGAGATTCGTTGCGGGGGACATCGCCGCAATATGGCTCGCGTAGAGGATATAGGTGCCGGCGCTGGCCGCTCGGGCGCCCTGCGGGGACACGAATGTCACGACCGGCACCGAGGAATTGAGGATCGCTTGGATGATGTCCCGCATGGATGAATCGAGGCCGCCCGGGGTGTCCATCTCCACGACCACGAGCACGGCATTGCTGTCCTCGGCGCCGGCGATGCCACGAGTCAGGAAATCGGCCGTCGCCGGGCCTATCGCGCCGTTTATCGCGACCAGCGTGACTTTGCGGTTGCCGGTCGGCGTGGTTTGCTCGGACTCACCGTCGTCCTGGAGCTCTTCTTGAGCGCTCAGCCACATGCTGCAGCCCAGGGCCAAAACGGCCGTCAGGGCCACGCGCCTTACACTTGAAGCCACGAGCGACATGCCTCACATCATACCAGCAATGTCGCGGAGGCCCGGGTCTGCGGCGCCCTCGGCCTGGGGTTTTTTGCACTGCGCCAGAGGGGTTTGTATAGTCGCGGCGCTATGACGCAGAGCGGAAATCCAACCGATTGGCATCCAGCCAGCTGGCAGACCCGAGAGGCCAGCCAGCAGCCCCTGTATGGCGACGGCGGGCGGCTCCAGGACGCTATTGCCGAGTTGAACGGCCTGCCGCCGTTAGTCACCTCCTGGGAGGTCGAGGCGCTCAAGGCGCACCTGGCTGCGGCGCAGCGCGGTGAGGCCTTCCTGCTGCAGGGTGGCGACTGCGCGGAGAACTTCGCCGAGTGTTCCTCGGACAACGTCGTTCAGAAGCTCAAGATCCTGCTGCAGATGTCACTCGTCCTCGTCATGGGAATGCGTAAGCCGGTCATCCGGGTCGGCCGAATAGCGGGGCAGTACGCGAAGCCGCGCAGTGCCGATCAGGAGACTCGAGACGGCGTCTCGCTGCCGAGTTATCGCGGCGACCTCGTCAATCGCAGCTCGTTCACGGCCGGTGACCGGGAACCCGATCCCGACCTCATGCTGCGCGGCTACGAGCGCGCGGCGTTAACCTTGAATTTCATACGCTCGCTTATCGATGGCGGATTCGCGGATCTCCATCACCCGGAGAACTGGGACCTCAAGTTCGTCGGCGAATCGCCGATGGCGGCCGAGTATCAAAAGCTCGTCGACTCCGTGTCCGACTCCCTCGAGTTTTTCGAGTCGGTGACCGGCGATGCGATGCATACGCGGCGGGTCGAATTCTATACCTCCCATGAGGGGTTACATCTGCCGTACGAACAGGCGCAGACGCGGTTCTTGCCGCATCGAGAACGCTGGTACAACCTGACGACCCACTATCCCTGGATCGGTATGCGTACCGCGGATCTGGAAGGTGCTCATGTCGAGTTCTTCCGTGGAATTTCCAATCCGATGGGTATCAAAGTCGGTACGGGATTCAGCGACGATCATCTTCAGTCGCTGATTCACGTTTTGAATCCGGGCAATGAGCCGGGCCGTTTGACGTTGATTACCCGCTTCGGGGCGAAGAACGTCGAGGAGCATCTCCAAAGAGTGATTCAGGCCGTGCGGGCGACGGGTTCGCGTGTCCTCTGGGTGTGCGACCCCATGCACGGCAACACGGAATCGACGGCGGAAGGCTACAAGACCCGGCGTTTCGACAACATTCTTGCCGAGCTGAAAGCCGCCTTCCGGATCCATCAGGAGATGGGCAGCTATCTGGGCGGAGTTCATCTGGAGTTGACGGGCGAGAACGTTACCGAATGTATCGGCGGCGCCCGCAGGCTCAAGGAGTCCGATCTTGCGCGCGCCTACAAATCCCAGGTCGATCCACGCCTGAATTACGAGCAGGCCATGGAGATCGCGATGCTGATCGCCGGGCACGTTCGCTCCCAGGCGTGAAACAGATCGCGGCCTCCCACAGCGTCGCTGCAGGAGAGACGCGCTCGTCGCGATTTCCCACGGGCTGAGTGTTGTGGGGGGCGCATCGAGCCAGTTCGACCCCCGCTGCCGCCGCTGTCCACGTCTAGCGGGATTCCTCGCCGAACTCCGGGCGTCTCATGAGGATTATTGGAATGCGCCCGTACCGGCTTTCGGAGATCCCGCCGCGCGGCTACTTATCGTCGGTCTTGCACCGGGCATGCATGGCGCGAACGCATCCGGGCGACCGTTTACGGGCGATTTTGCGGGTATCCTGCTGTATCGAACGCTGTTCGATCTCGCACTCGCAAGTGCGCCGAAGTCTACCTCCGCCGATGACGGTTTGAGATTACTAGGCTGTCGAATTACGAACGCCGTAAAATGTCTGCCTCCGCAGAACAAGCCCACGACGTTGGAAGTAAGGACCTGCAATCGCTTTCTGAGAAGTGAACTCGACGCACTTCCGGACGGAGGTGTATTCCTCGCACTCGGAGGAATCGCGCACCGGGCGGTTCTAAGGGCACTGGGCTTCAAACAGAGTCAGTATGCCTTCGGTCATGCGTCGGTACACGATCTCGGCGACGGCCATACGCTCGTCGACTCGTATCATTGCAGTCGCTACAACACCCAGACCCGACGGCTGACACCCGCGATGTTTCACGACGCCTTTGCCCGCGCTAAACGCTTGGCGTTCGCAACAGAATGAATGCGGGCGAAGCTAGCGCACCGGAGGCATTCGACGCCCGCCCGCTGTTGAAAAATCTGACGCATCGGCCGGGCGCGTACCGGATGCTTGATGCTCAGGAGCGCATCATCTACGTCGGTAAAGCCAAGGATCTGCGGCGCAGGGTCGGCAGCTATTTCCAGGGCCGGCCCCAGGACGCCAAGACGATGGCGATGTTAAAGCAGGTCGCCGACGTCGACGTCACGGTGACACGCACGGAAGCCGAGGCACTGATGTTGGAATACAACCTCATCAAGCGCCACAAACCGCGCTTCAACGTCGTGCTGCGCGACGACAAGAGCTATCCTTATATCCATGTCAGCACGGACCATGAGTTTCCGCGCCTGTCGTTCTATCGAGGCGCCCGGAAGAAGAGCGGGCGCCTGTTCGGGCCTTACCCCAGTGCGGGCTCCGTCCGCGAGACTTTGAGTCAGCTTCAAAAGCTGTTTCAACTGCGGTTGTGCGAGGACAGTTATTTCGGCAACCGTACGCGGCCTTGCCTGCAGCACCAGATACAACGTTGTACGGCGCCCTGTGTCGGCCTGATCTCGGCAACGGATTACGCGCGCGACATCGAGCACGCAATGCTGTTCCTGCAGGGCCGCAATGACGCCGTGACGGAACGAATCGCCGAACGAATGGAACAGGCCGCGGGCGAACAGCGCTACGAGCACGCGGCCCAATATCGCGATCAGCTCGCGAAACTGAAGGCCGTTGAGGCGCAACAACTCGTTTCGCGCTCGTCCGGGGATTTCGATGTGATCGGGCTTGTATTCGAGCAGGGCATCTACTGTGCGACCGTCATGTATTTTCGTGGTGGTCGATTATTGGGAAGTCGCAACTACTTTCCCCGTGTCGTCGCTGATGCCGGTGACGATGAAGTTGTGCGTGCGTTCCTTCTGCAGTACTACGGTGGTCGTGATGCGCCAAAAGAGATCTTGGTGAGCCAGGCGGTTCCGGAGGCCGAGCTCATCGCCGAGATGCTGGCTGAGAACGCGGGTCACCGGGTCACCATCAAGTATCGAGTCAGAGGCGATCGCGCACGGTGGCTGGCTATGGCTCAAACGAACGCAAGCCACGCGGCGGCATTGCGTCAGAAATCGCAGGCGACGATTGCCCAGCAGCTCGACGCACTCGCCGAAGCACTCCGTCTGGATGAGGTGCCCCAGAGACTGGAGTGTTTCGACGTCAGTCACACGGCTGGCGAAGCGACCGTGGCGTCTTGTGTCGTATTCGGTGCGGAAGGCCCCGTGAAATCGGATTACCGGCGTTTCAATATTTCCGGAGTCACCGAAGGCGACGATTATGCGGCGCTGGCTCAAGCGCTGCAGAGGCGCTATGCTCGTGTAAAGAAAGGAGAAGCGCCCACTCCGGATGTGCTGGTCATCGACGGGGGACGTGGCCAGCTCAACAGGGCTTTCGAGATCGTAGAGGAGCTTCAGTTGGACGGCGTTCAGTTAGTCGGCGTAGCAAAGGGGCAGGGACGTCGCCCGGGCCGTGAACGTCTCTATGTGCCGAGTCAAGCCAGGCCCATCAGTCTTCCAGCAACGTCGCAGGCTCTGCACCTCATTCAGCAACTTCGTGACGAAGCTCACCGCTTCGCTATCACCGCGCACCGGGGACGATGGCACAAGCGGCGATCGACCTCGCCGTTGGAAGAGATTCCAGGCCTCGGCCCGAAGCGGCGCAGGGAACTCCTGCGACAATTCGGCGGACTTCAGGCGGTTGCCCGCGCGAGCGTAGATGACCTCACACGAGTCAGGGGGATCTCGCGCCGCCTCGCCGCATCCATCTACGACCATTTTCACGCGAAATAACGATGCAATTTACCGTTCCCAACCTGCTCACGTATTTCCGAATTCTTGCAATTCCGACCTTCGTGATCGTGTTCTACCTGCCGATGGAGTGGGCGCGCCCGGCCTCGGGGATATTGTTCGGGGTGGCTGCACTCACGGATTGGCTCGACGGCTATCTGGCGCGACGGCTGAACCAGACCTCGAGCTTCGGCGCGTTCCTCGATCCCGTCGCCGATAAACTCATCGTCTCGACGGCGCTGGTGTTGCTCGTGCAGAGCGACCCCGCCATCCCCATGACATTGGTTGCCATCGTGATCATCGGCCGGGAAATCACAATCTCGGCGCTCCGCGAATGGATGTCGTCAATGGGTGAGCTCGCACAGGTGTCCGTTACCGACTTCGCGAAATGGAAGACGACACTGCAGATGTTCGGCATCTTCTTCATGCTCTATGAGTATCCGCAGTTCGGCTGGCCCATCTACGGCATCGGCATGGCGCTGCTGCTCGTCGCGGTCGTACTGACGCTGTGGTCGATGGCCGATTATCTGCGGGCCGCCTGGCCTGTCATGCGCGACCGAGCCTAGGGGCCGATTGCCCTGATCCGGGCTCGGGCGGTAAAATAGGCAGTCCGGAATACGGCATGCGACTGTAGCTCAGTTGGTAGAGCGGTACCTTGCCAAGGTACAGGTCGACGGTTCGAACCCGTTCAGTCGCTCCACTTTTCAATCAGTTACGCGTCACTCTTTTTTTGGCTGGCGCGTATACGGCACAAACTCCTTCTTATCTCGGTCACAAGAAAGTGACGTATACCGTGGGGTATACGGAGCCATCAGCAGATTCGTTTAACGGGTTTTGGCAGGAACTAGACCCAAGATCAGCTGAACGCCGCGACAGAGGCTAGTAGCAACAGCCATAAACTGCCTCCCGCTGACGCTGACGACTGAATCGCGTCCGGGGCGAGATCGGGAATCAGAAATTTACTTTTCGAGTCCGCCTGGAAACCCACCCAAACACAGACGGCCCCGACTAGATAGGGACCGTCTGGCTGTCGTTGGTTAGGCGTTACGACCTGTTCGGATACAGGTTGTACAGATGCTCACCGACTCTAAGACGTTCGGTCTTCATCTCGAACGTGGCACCGTCTTCATGCCTCTTCCCGTAGGCAGTGACGGTATCACCGACACTGACGTCGTCGTCATCGAATTCGGCACGCCGGCTGCGGCTTGGCGTCGAGAGAACGACGTTCCACTGTCGGCCATCTGCCTCGATAGTGAGACGATCGTGCGGGTTGCCGAAATGCTCTTCGACGATGACACCCGTCAGCGAGAAATCGCTGGTCGTGTAAGTTGACCAGCCGTGGTGGGCGAGGGCGGTTCCTGACAGCGTAACCGTGATAAAGCCGAGTGAGAAAGCTACAGTTTTTCTGAAAAAACGCATGGAGTATCCTCTTTCAACAGAACTCTAAATTATTTATTTTGCCAAAACGATCTCGCATAGATTGTTACGATGAGTTCATTACAGCCCGCTAAGAATAGAACGTCGTCTCTACAGTGCCGCTTGTGAAGTCGCCACAGGCAGACTATGTAAGCACGGAGCCTACCACCATTTTAGGCCTACCAGCTACTGCGCAGCTCCCGTAGCCTCAGGAATACGGATTTGGCGTCGGGCTCGTCCGGTAGATCGGGGAAAGCTTCCCGCAGCGCGGCGATGACCGAGGGCCTCTGCAGGCGGAAGAACGTGTTGATCGCTTTCTCGAGGCCTAAGGTCGTGATGAGCGCCTCATCCGGATCCTGATCACGGATGTTCGCGAGCAATTGCTGTGCCTGCCGGTTGTCCGGCTCGCGATCGAGGGTGAATTCGAGATTGTTGACGATGTAGTCGTGCCCCGGATAGATCAGCGTCGCATCCCCGAGCTTGTTCAGCTGTGCTGCGAACGTCTCGTAGAGTTCTTTCGGATGCCCACCGTTGTGGCAGTTCCCGGCACCCGCATTGAACAAGGTATCGCCGCAGAACAATGCGGGGTGATCGGCGTGGGAGAGCAGACACACGTGGCTCATGGTGTGGCCGGGCGTGTCCAGCGTCTCAAGTTCTACGGTCTTACCGATCTCGATCACATCGCCGGCAGCCAGCCCGTGGTCGACGCCGGGAATTCGGCCTGTCGCGTTTTCGTGAGCGAGAAGTCTGGCGCCTGTCGCCGCGACCATCGCCTTGTTGCCGCCCGTATGATCAGGGTGCTCGTGCGTGTTGACGATATGTGTGATTTCCCAGCCCCTGTTCTTGGCAGCTGCCAGGCATTTATCGTGGTCCAGCGGGTCCACGGCCAGCGCTTCGCCCGTTTCTTCGCATGCGATCAGGTAATTGAAGTTTCGGTAGGCGTTGCCCGTCCAGATCTGCTCAACCAACATGTTATTCAGCCTTTGAAATTTTCCTGGTGACGCTCCGTCCGTCGGGCCGGAGGAAACTGTCCAGCACCCATTGTCATTGTTGTTATTCTCGCTCGGAGCCCGACGTCACGTTGTTCGATTCAGAAGATCCCGTAGTCGACGAAGCGTTCGAAGTAGCCCGTAACCGTCAGCGATACGACAACCGGATACTCGTTGTAGTTGACCCAGTACCAGCCATGCTCGCCATCGAACGGCGCGACGAGCGAGCCCTGACCGTCGGAGCCTTCCATCTGCTCGCGATATCGTACCCAGAACTGTGGGCCCAGTGCAGAATCGTGGCCATGATAGTCGGAATAGATGTCGCCGCGGTCGACTTCCCACGAGAACAGGATCATCTTGCCCGCGGTCATGACGACCTTGATCTCGGTTTCCTCGTAAGGGCCGATGGGTACCTGCAGTGTCTCGGTATGGGCAGGCCCCGAGCCTCGTTGAAAGACGGCGGGATTGGGTAACGGCGTCGGTTCGCCGGCATCGGGAATTTCGACCGTGCGTATGACTTCGTTGCCACCGATGACGTCTGTGACCTCGAAACTCTGTGTACTGGGCGTGCTTAACGCGGTCAGGCCCATGGCGTCCCCTAGGCCGGTCGGATCGATACCGTATTGTGCGGGAAGTACGACTGTCACGAGCAGCACAATCGCGACGACGATTGCCGCGAGCGACCCCACGACCAGGTGTTGGGATGACGCCGGCTGAGTATCGGCGTTCGGTGGTTTCTCATTCATAGGAGTCGACCTCCTGAGCGTGTTGCACGACGCGTTTCACGCGTAGCAGGCCATTCAACTGCCGGTGCCCATCAGAAGATCCGGAAGCCAGGTGACGATTTGCGGAAAAACGCATAATAGCAAAATACCGATCACCATCAGCAGGACGAACGGTAGTGCGCCGGCCAGTATTTTCGGGAGCCCCACGTCCGGGACGATGCCGTTGATAACGTAAAGATTGAGTCCCACGGGAGGCGTGATGAGGCCGATTTCCATGTTGATCGTCAGTACCACGGCGAACCAGTAGGGATCGAAACCCGCTTGAGTGATGAGCGGCAACAAGATGGGCGCCGTCATGACGATCACGGCTACGGGGGGCAGGAAGAAGCCGGCGACGAGCAGGAATATATTGATCGCACCCAGGAGAACCCAGCGATTGACGTCAAGCGCCGCGATCCATTCCGCGATCGATTGGGTGACGAACAGGCTCGATAGCGTGTAACTGAAGAGCGCCGCCGCGCCGATGATCATCATGATCATGACACTCTCGCGCGTGCTGCTCTTCAAGATCCCCCAGATGCGGCGTGGCTGCCAGACCCGATAGATGACCGCGACCAGTAGGAAGCACATCATCGCGCCGACGCCGGCCGCCTCGGAAGGCGTCGCGACTCCGCCATAGAGGACGTACAGGATGCCGGCGACGAGCAGCAGGAAAGGCAACACGCGTGGTGCGAGCTCGAGTTTTTCCTTCAGCGTGTAGGTGCGGCGGTCGCGCATCTGCAGAGACCCGCTTCTTGCGGCATAGAAGACCGACCAGGCGATGAACATCAGGGTCAGCATGAGGCCGGGAACGATGCCGGCAATGAATAGCCGGCCGATGGACGTCCCGGTGGATATCCCGTAGACGATCATCGTCACGCTGGGCGGAATCAGTATCCCGAGTGTACCGCCGGCGGCGATCGAACCCGTCGCGAGGCCATCCGGATAGCCGCGTTTGCGCATCTCGGGAATACCCATCTTGCCGATCGCCGCGCAGGTAGCGGGAGACGAGCCGCTGAGCGCTGCAAAAATCGAACAAGCGCCGAGATTCGAGATTGCGAGGCCCGCGGGTATCCGATTGAGCCAACGGTCGAGTGCGCCGTACAGGTCGCCGCCGGCCGGAGAGGAGGCCACAGCGGCGCCCATCGCGATGAACATCGGGATGGACACGAGCGTGAAATCGGCGAGCCCGGAGTAAAACAGTTCGCCGACAAAGCCGAGGCTGAAGAAGCCTTCGAAGAACACGAGAAACCCCATCGCGACGATCGCGAGCCCGAACGCCACCGGGATCCCGGTCGCGAGAACTGCAATCGTCGTAATGCCGATCAATACGCCGATGGCAAGCGGGCTCACGGCTCCGTTTCCATGCCGGCTGCGGGGCCGAATGGCATTTCGCGCCCGGTCGCGAGGCAGTAGATGTCGGCTGTGTACTGCAGCGTCAACAGTCCGAGACCGACCGGCAGCGGGAGCAGCGGGATCCACAGGGGCGGCGCCCAGAGAGACGGCGTCACCCAGCCGGCTGTCCACGCCTCCACAAAATACTGCCAGCTCGTCCAGGCTAGCGTGGCGCAGGCGATCCACCCGAGCAGGGAGGCGACCAGTGCCAGCCACAGTCGGCCTTTGGGGCCGAGGTAATGCGGCAGCAGGTCGACGTTGACATGGCCCCTCGTTAGGAGCACGTAGGGGCTGCCGAGCAGCGTCGCCGCGACTACTGCGAAAGTCACGAACTCGTTTTGCCAGATTGTGGAGGCTCCGAGCACATAACGCGCGACGACCATCTGGCAAACCACGATGCAGGCGCTGGCCAAGCACAGAGCCGCCAGCGTTCCGCATGCGCGCGATAGCGCATGGACACCGCGGATCAAGGCGTCGATGGGAAGGCCGTCGTTCACTCGACGGCTAGTGCTTGCTCGATGAGCAGGGCCCCGCCCGGCACTTCGTCCGCGAACACCCGGTAAGACGTAGCAACTGCGATCTGCCGCCACGTGTCGGCCTGTTCGCTGTTCATGTGTACAATTTCTACACCGGCCTGCTCGAACAACTCCTCCATCGAGCTGTCGAGTTGTTTCGCTTCCTCGAAAAAATAATCCTCGGCAAGCTGTCCGGCGTCGAGCAGTGCGGCCTGTTGCTCGGCGCTGAGTCGGTCCCAACGCCGTTTCGAGAAGAGCACCGGCTCGTACATGAACCACAACGCGTAGTCGCCAGGCGCCGTCAGGCACTCGGTGTGCTCGTAGATGCGATAGGAGATGAAGCTTGCCGAACTCGTATTCGCTGCATCGAGCACGCCTGTTTGCATGGCCGTGTAGATTTCCGAACTCGGCATCGATGCGATGGAGGCACCGGCGGCAGCCAACATCCTCTCGAACGCGGGCCCCGCGGCACGAGTAACCTGACCGCGAATATCGTCGGGCGCGAGAATGCAGTTCTTCGCGGAGACGAAGCCGCCGGCGAGCCAGGCATCGGCAAGTACGATCGCGCCGGCATCCACGATGATCTGCCTGATCGAGTCCATGAATTCGGAGTCGTTCAGCCGGCGTGCGTGATCGTGGTTCTTGACGAGGCCCGGCATCAGAGTGGCATTGAACTGTGGATGCCGCCCGCTCGCGTAGTCCAGGGGTAATGCGGTCATGTCGAGTTGGCCGCGAACGACGGCCGACCACTGATCGGCCGCTTTGAGCAACGACTGTCCGGGATAGACGCGCATCGACAGGTCGACGTCGGCTGCGTCGACCTCGCGGGCGATAATCTGTACCATCTCGTCGCGGACGTCTCCGGTACCGCCGGGCCATTGATGGGAGGCGCGCAACACGGTTTGCGCGTGGGTAACACCGCTCAACGACGCCGCGAGGAGCAGGGCCTTAGCCAGACGGTGGTGGCAGCTGATTTTTTCTAAGAGTGTCTGCATAGTGACGCGATTATAGCTATATCGGCTACAATCCGGCCCCATGCGGACTCTCAAGACCCTCGCCGGCCTTGGAGCAGCGTGTGTGCTGGCCCCGGCGGCGCTGGCCCATGGCATCACGGGTGCCGATCAGGTGTTCGTAATCAACAATGTTGGCACACAGATCGGGCCCTATATCTATCTCGGCGCCAAGCATATGGTCACGGGCTACGACCATCTTCTCTTTCTCGCGGGCGTCATCTTCTTTCTGTACCGCCTCAAGGAAGTCGCGTTCTATGTCACGCTGTTCGCCGTGGGGCACAGTACGACGCTGCTTTTGGGTGTCCTCGGTGGGTTGCACGTCAACGCCTATATCGTCGACGCGATTATCGGGCTGTCGGTGGTCTATAAGGCGTTCGAGAACCTCGGCGGCTTCCGCAAGTTGGGCTATGAGCCGAATATGAAGCTTGCCGTTCTGATCTTCGGTTTTTTCCATGGCTTCGGCCTCGCGACGAAACTGCAGGATTTCGCGATCTCCGAGGACGGGCTAATCGCCAACATGCTGTCCTTCAACGTCGGCGTTGAAATCGGGCAGTTTTTGGCGCTTAGTGTCATTCTGATTGCGCTGAATATCTGGCGGGCGTCGGGCAGTTTCCTGCGCTGCGCCTTTGCCACGAATCTGGCGATCATGTCGGCGGGGTTCGTTCTCATGGGTTACCAGATCACTGGTTATTGGGTTACTTAGCTAATGCAAGGAGAGGTTTTATGGCTATACGGCATTCATTCGTGGGGATCATTTCGG
>CAYXNS010000005.1:3874-83410 GCA_964466315.1 uncultured Gammaproteobacteria bacterium | reverse complement strand
CAGGTCAACTTGATGCGCGCAGCAAGCTATGCGTCGGTCGCTATGGCATTGATGCTGATCGCGCTCAAGATCTGGGCCTGGTCCGCGACAGATTCCGTGGCGGTCTTGAGTTCCTTGGCGGATTCCCTTCTGGATCTGGTCGCCTCCGGTATTACGGTGCTCGCGGTCAGGGCCGCCGTGTCACCGGCCGACCGCGAGCATCGCTTCGGTCACGGCAAGTCCGAGGGGATCGCCAGTCTTGCCCAGGCGCTGATAGTCACCGGATCCGCGGCCTACGTCGGCATCAAGGCCATAACGCGTATGTTGGAGCCAACTCCTGTTCTGCAGCCGGAGCTCGGTCTAGGTGTCATGTTCGTCTCGCTCGTGCTCACCATCGGCCTCGTGTTGTTTCAGGGTTTTGTAGTCCACCGGACGGGGTCGTTGGCCATATCCGCGGATGCGGTGCATTACAAGGCAGATATCTTGACCAATATCGCGATACTCTGCGCCATATTCGCGTCGGTACAGTGGCAGCTGTACATTCTCGATCCGTTCTTCGGGCTCCTGGTAGTCGGTTTGATTTTGCTGAGCATTCGAGTCGTCGCAGCGAAGGCTATCGACGTTCTATTGGACCGCGAGCTTCCGGAGCAGGAGAGACAGCAAATTACCGACATCGCGTTCGCCCATCCAGCGGTCAAAGGGATGCACGATATGCGAACGCGCTCGTCAGGTGCCGCCCGTTTCATCCAGTTTCATCTAGAACTCGATTCGGACATCAGTCTCGTAGACGCCCACGAGATTTGCGATGCCGTCGAGCTAGAAGTACGAAATCAGTTTCCGGGCGCCGAAGTGCTGATCCACGCCGATCCTTTCGGGCTCGAGGAGATTCGCGACCCGTTCTGATATCCGGGCCCTAGCGGCAAGCTGGGTTACTCTCCCGTACGCTCGATCGCGATAAGTTCATCGATGACTTTCATGAGTTCTTCGTAGCTACCCGCCATGCTGGCATTAGTCGTGTACTTGCCGTTGATGATCACTGTCGGAACGCTCGAGATACGATATCGGCGCGATAGCTCATCGGCTCGGTTCATAAAGCTATGGACCGCAAAAGACTCGAAGGCCGCATTGAACGTGTCGGCATCTACACCATTGCTGCTTAAGAAGTCTGCCAGCGCCTCTTGACTATCCAGGCCGTTACGATTGATGTGGATCTCGCGGAAGAAAGCCGTGTGCAGTTCGTCGCTCACGTTCAGCGCCTGGGCGGCGTAAAACGCCCGCGCGTGAATCTGCAACAAGGCGTTCCAGACGGCGGGGATTCGCACGAAGCTCACGTCCTCGGGAAGATCTTCGCGCCAGCTCTCGAGATAAGGATCGAGTGTGTAGCAGTGCGGGCAGCCGTACCAGAAGACCTCGGCGACTTCGATCACATCCGGGCTCGAGCTCGTGCCCTGAGCCGCGGGCAATCGTTCGTAGTGTGTGCCGAGCTGGAAGCGGCTGGATTCCGGTGCGGGGTCTGCTTGCGCCAACACGATACGCCGGTCGGAATTGCCGCCGGGCGTGACGGGTTCGGCGGCCACGCTTTCGGTTGCCGGTATTGCCTCGGTGGTGGCGGGCGCCTGTGCCGTATTCGTGATCTCGGGTGTTACTGCCTCGGGCACCGGATCGCTGCCGCAAGCTGTCGGTGCCAATACAACAGCGGTGAGAATGGCGGCCGGAAAAAGTCTAGTTTTTTCTGAGTTCGACACCGTGGATTCCCCTTCCGCGCCTGAAGTTTAGCGCAGACCTTGCATGTAACTGGCGACAGCTTGAATCTCTTCTTCTCTCAGCGAGACCGAGATGTCGCGCATCATCTGATTGACCGAGCCGTCTGAGCGGCGTTCTCCAGCAGCATAGGCATGCAGCGTGTTGACGATATAAGTCGCGTGCTGTCCACGGACGATCGGATAGGCCGCGAGCGGATTGCCGCCTCCGGCAGGACCGTGGCAGGCGATACATGCGGCAATGCCGCGGTCCGGGAGACCGCTTCGGTAAATACGTTCACCGAGCTCGACGAGCCCGGGATCGGCGCCGCGCTGAACGGCCGGCAGTGTCGCGAAATAGGCGGCCAGGTCGTCCATGTCCTCGGCGGACAATGGGCTCGCGAAGGCCGTCATCAGGACATCTTCGCGCTCGCCACTCTGATAGGCTTCGAGCTGCCGGACGGTGTAATCGGCATGCTGTCCCGCGAGGCTTGGCCACTCGGGCGTGACGCTGTTGCCGTCGGCGCCATGGCAGGCGGCGCACGATGCCGCCTTGGCCTGCCCGGCCTCGGCGGATTCCTGTGCAAAGCTCTGAGTACTGAAAACGAGTACGAGTACGACGGCTGCTAAATTCGCAGATAATGGCCGAACGGTTGGATTGTCTAGCTCTACACTCTTTCTCGACACGCCTTCAGACCTCGCGTCCTTTCGTTGCAAACGGCGAGAGATTGTACACTAAACCACTCGATTCCAGCATTGGGATGACACCCGACCCAGTACCCACTATGGCATTCTCGCTGAGCCTTAAGTTCCGGAAAAGCGCCCAGAAGGCGAGCCAGTTTCCTGCCGACTCGGGGCGGGAAGTTGCCTTTGCGGGGCGTTCCAACTCGGGTAAGTCGAGCGCCATCAACGCGATCACGGGGCGCCGGCGCCTGGCCAGGACCAGCAAGACGCCCGGGCGTACCCAGCTCATCAACTTCTTCGAGGCTGATGAGACACGCCGCCTCGTAGATCTGCCGGGCTATGGCTATGCCAAGGTCGCTGAGGCCGTGCGCCAGCAATGGCGCGTGTTGCTGGAGGCCTACTTCCATGGGCGCCGCTCGCTCGTGGGGCTCTTTATCACCGTGGACATTCGGCGGGGGCTCAACGATCTCGATGAGGTGATGCTGGCCTGGTCGCGGGAGGCGGGGGTCCCGGCGGCGATTCTACTCACCAAGACCGACAAGCTCAGCCGTAATGCGGGCTGGCTGCGGCTGCAGGAGATCGCCGCGGCTCTGCCGGACGAGATCCCGCTGATCCTGTTCAGTGCACCGCGTCGAATAGGGTTGGAGGAGGCCCGCGAACAGCTCCTCGCCTGGCTGGCTACACCGGGCAAAGATGCTCGCAGCGAATAAAAGAGGCCCCGGGTGCGGGATTCAGGGGACACACCCGGGGCTAGAGAATCCCGGTATGGGGTCACCGGGAAAAATCCCGCCAAGGGAGGTCGGCAGGAGACACTCTCGCGCCTACAGAATTAGTCTACCGGCAGCCTGAAAAGTTCCGGGAAGGAGAAGAGGCCGTGCCCCTTTCTTTGCGCCTGGATCTTAGTGCGCCTCGTCCCAGTTCTCACCGAGCCCGAAATCGACCTTCAACGGTACCGTGAGCGACGCAGCGCCCTCCATGATCCGCACAATCTCGCCCGCGATATCGTCGGAACTCGATGCGCCGACCTCGAGTACGAGTTCGTCATGCACCTGCATGATGAGCCTGGCATCGACGCCCGAGCCCCTGAGCCATGCGTCCACGTTGATCATGGCGCGCTTGATGATGTCCGCGGCCGTGCCCTGCATTGGTGCGTTGATGGCACTGCGCTCGGCGTATTGGCGGCGTTGATGATTACGGGATTCGATCTCGGGTAGGTAAAGCCTGCGCCCGTAGACCGTCGAGACATAACCCTCCTCCCGGGCGCGCTCACGGGTTCGGTCCATGTAGGCTTTGACGCCGGGATACCGGTTGAAATAGAGATCGACGTATTCTTGGGCCTGGTTGCGGCCGATGCCGAGCTGACGTCCGAGCCCGTAGGCCGACATCCCGTAAACGAGGCCGAAGTTGATCGCCTTGGCCGACCGGCGCTCTTCATTGGACACCTCTTCAGGCTTCACGCCAAAGACCTCTGCTGCCGTGGCGCGGTGAATGTCCGCATCCGCGGCGAACGCCTCAAGCAGGCCCCGATCTTCGGACAGATGCGCCACGATACGCAGCTCGATCTGCGAGTAGTCGGCAGCCAGTAGCTTGTATCCGGGCGGTGCGATGAATGCCTGCCGAATGCGCCGCCCTTCGGGTGTACGAATCGGGATGTTCTGCAGATTGGGGTCCGAAGACGACAGCCGTCCCGTCGCGACGACTGCTTGGTGGTAGGAGGTATGGATACGTCCCGTTCCCGGATCGATCTCGGCGGGCAGCTTGTCGGTGTAGGTCGACTTGAGTTTCGCCAGCGCCCGGTACTCGAGGATCGACTTCGGTAGCTCGTAGTCCTCCGCAAGGCCCTGCAAGACACTCTCAGCTGTCGACGGTTGGCCCTTCGGTGTCTTGCCGAGCACGGGCAGCTTTAGCCGGTCGTACAGAATCTCCTGGAGTTGCTTCGGTGACGCGAGATTGAACGGACCTCCAGCAAGCTCGTAGACGGTGACCTCCGTCTTCGCCATTGCTATTGCAAGTTCCTGGCTCTGCTGATTGAGCATGCGGGCATTGACGAGCACTCCGAGGTATTCCATCTTTCGCAACACCTCGACGAGCGGCTGCTCGATCTCGAGGTACAGCTTCTTCAGTGAGGGCGTCTCTTCAAGTTTCGGCCACAGCGTCTCGTGCAATTGCAGCGTGACGTCGGCGTCTTGAGCTGCATAAGCGGAAGCAACCTCGATATCGACTTCATCGAATTGCAACTGCTTGGCGCCTTTGCCAGCGACCTCTTCGTACTTGGTGGTCTTTACGCCTAAGTATTTACTCGCGACGGAGTTCATGTCTTGACGTGTCGCCGTGGAGTCGAGGACGAACGACTCCAACATCGAATCGAAAGCCATGCCGTTGAGAGCTATGCCGTGATTGCGCAGCACGTGAGCGTCGTACTTGAGATGATGCCCGACTTTTGGCGCCGTACCCTCGAGCCAGGGCCTCATACGCTCGAGTACCTTCTCCCTGCTCAGCTGATCGCGCACTCCCGGGTAGCGATGCGCGACGGGAATGTACGCGGCACTGCCCGCCTCCACCGACAGGCTAAGCCCGACGATCTCGGCCCGCATGTAGTCGAGACTCGTGGTCTCCGTATCCAATGCCACTAGATCTGCGGATTCGATGCGCTCGAGCCAGGTCTCGAGCACTGCCTCGGTCAAGACGGTCTCGTAGTTCACGGCGGGTTGCTCGGCCTCCTCCTCGAGGGGGCCAATACGCCGCAGTAGGCTCTTGATCTCGAGTCGCTCGTAAAGTTTCTTGAGTTTCTCAGCGTCAGGATCGCCGTAGACGAGTTCCTCAGGATCCTGCGGCAGATCGAGATCGCAGACGATGGTCGTCAGCTCCCTGTAAAGAGGTAGTTGTACCAGTGTGTCGCGAAGATGCTCGCCAGCTTTTCCGGGTACCTCATCGGCACGGCTCATTATCGTGCCGAGATCGCCGTACTCGGCGAGCCACTTCATCGCCGTTTTCGGTCCCACGCCCGGCACACCCGGGATGTTGTCGGAGCTGTCTCCGACGAGCGCGAGGTAGTCGACGATTTGGTCCGGCCGGACGCCGAATTTCTTCTCGACCCCGCCGCTGTCCATCGTCGTCTCCGTCATCGTGTTGACGAGCGTGACGCGATCGTTGACGAGTTGCGCCATGTCTTTGTCGGAGGTGGATATGACTGTCGACAGGCCGGCGGCGGCCGCGCGTGTTGCGAGCGTGCCGATGACGTCGTCGGCCTCCACGCCTTTGATGCGCAGGACGGGCAGGCCGATCGCCTCGACGGCTTGAACCAGCGGCTCGATCTGCGGCCGAAGATCGTCCGGCATCGGCGGCCGGGTCGCCTTGTACTCCGAATAGAGGTCGTCGCGAAACGTCTTGCCCGGTGCGTCGAAGACGACGGCAATATGTTCGGGCTCGTAGTCGTCGACGAGCTTGTAGAGCATATTCAGAACGAAATGAATCGCGCCGGTGTTCTCCCCGCTACTAGAGCTCAGTTCAGCGCCGGAGCTGAGAGCCGCGTAGAACGCGCGAAACAGATACGAGGAGCCGTCGATGAGGACGAGCGGCTTAGTCGCCATGGCTCATCCGATTATTCATCGTCCGCCTCATCTTGTTCCTCATCCTGGTCGCTGGTGGGCGCCTCCTGGACAGCGGAGGCCGCGTCCGGGCTCGGTAGAACAAGATCGCCTTTCTGTCCGCAGCCCGCCATAAACGCCGCAGCGATCAGGACCAGTAGCATTGTTGTCTCCGAGATCCATGTCGTCGCGCGTCCGGCCTTCGTCGTCATCGCTGCCTACTCGTGGTGCTGTTTAAGCGCGGCGGCGACGCGCTGATAGGCTTCCCGAAACGGAATACCTTCCTCGACGACGAGTTCATTTGCTCGTTCAGCGGCGTAGAGCTCAACGCTGAGCTCAATCTTATCCGGACGAAAGCGCACGCCTTGCAACGCATGCGCCATGATCGCGAGTGTGTCTTCCGCAAGATCGAGACTGCGGAATAGCGGTGGTTTCAATCGTTGCAGATCCCGTTGATAACCGGACGTGAGTTTCGTGGTAATCGCCAGCGTCTCGGACAGTGCGGCCATCGTGACGGCCTGTGCGCTACGTACGAGCTCGAACACATCCGGGTTTCGTTTCTGCGGCATGATCGAAGAACCGGTCGTCATCTCGTCGGGTAGCGCGACAAACGCGAACTCCTCCGTGTAGAACAACAAGAGGTCGGCGGCGAGTCGCCCGAGATCACCGAGTAACAAAGTGAGCTCGAAGATCAACGCTGCCTCCGCCTTGCCGCGACTCAACTGCACGGCCGTCACAGGCATCTGCGTACGCGAAAAATTCAAAGCTTCCCGAGTTGCCTCGCGATCGAGCGGCAGCCCTGCGGCGCCGTAGCCGGCAGCCGAGCCCAAGGGGTTCAGATCGGCCCGGCGAGCCGCAGCGATCAATCCTTCGGCATCATCGCGGAGTTCGGCCGCAAAGCCGCCGGCCCATAGCGCGACGCTGCTCGGCATGGCGGGTTGCATGTGCGTATAACCGGGTAGAGTGAGTTCACCTTGGCGCTCGCTGACGCTATCGAGCTCATTCGCAACCTCGTTGGCACCGTCGGCGAGAGTACGGCCTGCGGCGCGCATGTAAAGGCGCAGGGCGGCAAGCACCTGGTCGTTGCGCGACCTGCCGAGATGCACACGACCGCCGGCCGGACCGATCAACTCTATGAGGCGCTGCTCCAGAGCGCTGTGTACGTCCTCCTGCTCGAGCTCGATGGACCACTGGCCGGCCGCGTGTTGCTCCGCGAGTATCTCGAGTCCCCCGCAAATCGCGTTACAATCTTCCGGAGTGAGCAGATCCTGCTTCTCGAGCATGCGCGCATGCGCGATGGACGCGCGCACGTCATACTCGACGAGCCGCTCGTCGAGTCGATGATCCTCTCCCGCCGTGAATCGCAATATGCGTTCGTCGAGCGGTATCCCTTTATCCCACAAGCGTGCCATCGGTCTATCTCTAGCTGGTTTGCTCTTCGGGACTCAGATGCTCGATGTCATTTACTATGAGCGTTCCCGTCCCTTCGTTTGTGAAGATCTCCAGGAGCAGGCTGTCGGGTAACTCGCTGGAAATCACGTGGACGCGCGGGACGCCACCCTGCAGCGCTTTTTCTATAGCCGTCGCCTTTGGCAGCATGCCGTCGGCAATGCGTCCTTCGCTGCGGAGTTTGGCTAAGCCGGCGATGTCGATATACGAGATTAGCGACCCCAGATCGTCACGGGACTCGAGTATGCCCGGCGCCGTGGTCGCGAGGATCAGTTTATCGGCGCCGACGGCCACGGCGACAGCGGCGGCTATCGTATCGGCATTGATGTTCAATAATTTCCCGTCATCGTCGGCCGCCATCGGGCTGATTACAGGTATCATCCCGTCGTTGAGTTGCTTGACAAGAAGATCCGTGTCGATCCCATCGATGTCGCCGACGAAGCCATAGTCGACGGTCTCGCCGTCGTGGCCTTCACGCGGCACGGGCCGCCGCCGGTGCGCTTTGATCACACGCGCGTCGGGCGCGCAGATACCGATGGCCGGGATATCCAGATCACGGCATGCGGCCAGGATCATGGGATTGATCTGTTCGTTGAAGACGGTCGCCGCAACTTCCAGGGTGCTTTCGTCCGTGACACGCCGTCCGTCGATGATGTTGATAGGAATTCCCCGCGACTTCGCGAGTTGTGTCGATTGCGGACCGCCGCCGTGAACGAGCACGATGCGAATGCCGACCTCGTGCAAAACGCCGATCTGCTCGACGATCGCACGCGTGGTCGCGGGTGAGAGAAACGCTTCGCCGCCCGCCTTTAACACGAACACCTTGCGCTTGTGCATTCGTATATAAGGTGCCGCGTGTTTCAGCGCGGTGACGACGATCGCTCGCTCATTTCCGGTAAGGCGTGGCATCGGTCGTTATCCACTCATCATCTGATGGAGGACCGCCATCTGGGCCACCATCCGGTTACGTGCCTCCGGTATTACGATACTGCGGGGGCCGTCGAGAACCCGATCCGAAACCACTACACCACGCCGGACCGGCAAGCAGTGCATGAATCGGCAATCGTTCTGCGCGTTCTCGAACCAGGGATCGTCGACACACCAGTCGATCAGCTCCTCGCGTTGTGCCTCATCGGCGAGACGGTCGCCGTAATTCTCCGTCGAGGACCAGGACTTCGCATAGACGATGTGCGCCCCTTCCATGGCCTCGCGACGGTCGCTGGTCACGGTGATGCTGCCGCCGGCTGCTTCGGCTGCTGTGGTAGCTTTCTGTATCACCGGGTCCGGCAGGGCGAAGCTCGGCGGGTGCAGTACGACGACGTCCATACCGCGCATCGCGGCCATCTGGACGGTCGAGGCCGGAACGGCGAGCGGTAGCGCACGCGGGTGATAAGCCCACGACAATACGAAGCGCCCGCCTCGCGCCGGAACCTGCATGTCCTCCATCGTCTTCCAGTCCGCGAGGTTCTGGCACGGATGCTGGATTGCAGATTCCATGTTGATGAGCGGAATGTCGACGAGAGACGCCATGCTCTCGAACTCACGATCGGCGAGATCGTCGTCGAGATTGCGACGTTCGGCGAATGCGCGGATACCCATTGCATCGCTGTATGATGCGATGACCGGCACCGCCTCGTGAATGTGTTCAGCAGCGGCTCCATCCATGACGATCCCGGGACGAGATTCGAGGCCGTGAATGGACATGTCGGGCGAGATCACGAACGAGCCGCCCCCGAGCCGCCCCATCGCGGCCTGAAAAGACGCCAGTGTCCGGAGCGAGGGACTCAGGAACAGGAGCGAGAGGATCTTCCCTTCGAGCGCTCGCGGCTCCGGCTGCTGCTCGAGGCGCGTCGCCAGCTCCAATAGTGCGCCGATCTCTTCCGCGGAGAAATCGGTAAGATCATTGAAACGTTTCATCGCTTAGCTCCTCCAGTGCCCCTGCTAGGCATTCAACATGGGTCGGCTGCAGAATCAGCGCCGGTAACAACCGCAGGATATGCGGATCGCCGCTCGTGCTCGCGAGGATATCGCGATCGAGCAAGGCGTTGCGCACGGCGGCCGCTCGCGGCGTCGTCTTCAAGCCCAATAGGAATCCGGCGCCCTGAATTCCCGTTACCGGGCCGCGGACACAGGTCTCTCGAATAAGCCCCGATACCTCGGTGACGTGCGCCAGAAGTTCCTCCGCTTCGATGGTGTCGAGGACGGCCGCGATCACCGCGCAGGCTAGGGGTCCACCGCCGAACGTCGTCCCGAGCGCGCCGGGACCGAGGTCCTTCGCGAGATCGTTGCGCATGAGCACGGCGCCGCAGGGAAAGCCGCCGCCCAGCGACTTAGCGGTCGTCAAGAGGTCGGGTATCACGCCGAAGTAGTCGGCGCCGAACGGCGTGCCGAGCCGGCCGACACCGGTCTGCACCTCGTCGAGAATGAGTAGTGCACCGCTCGCGTCACAAGCCGCGCGCGCAGCCGTCATGAACGGCCTTGCGAAGTCGAACGCCCCCGCAACGCCCTGCACGGGCTCGATGATGACGCCCGCAGTCTCCGCATCGACGGCGGCAGCCAACGCAGCTTCATCGTTGCGCGGCACGAACGCCACTTCCATCGGCGTCTCGGGGAAGCCGTACCAGCGCTCGCGGGCTCCCCAGCTAACGGCGCCCGCCGCCGCCGTGCGGCCGTGAAAGCTGCGCTCGATCGCCACGATCTTCCTGCGTCCCGTCGACTGAAACGCGAGACGCAACGCGTTCTCGTTCGCTTCCGCACCGCTGTTTACGAAGAACACGCGCTCGAGGCTCTCCGGCGCGAACGCGGCCAGCTTATCGGCAGCCTCGTCCCGGACGCGCATCGTCACGGCATTGCTCTGGAAGAGAAGCTCCCGCGCTTGTGTTACCAGCGCGTTCGTCAAGCGCGGGTGCCCGTAGCCCAGGCCGGCAACGGCATGGCCGCCATAGAGATCGAGCACGCGGCGTTGATCGGCGTCCTCGAGATAGACGCCCTTACCGGTCACTGGCTGGAACGGCAGCGTCGGATAGACCTCGCTCAGGTGGGCGGCCGGAGTGTTCATCAGATCCACCCCGCGGGCGCGATGCTGAGGCCGTCCGTTTCAGGCCAGCCGAGGAGGCGATTGATCCATTGAATCGTGCCGCCCGCAGCCCCCTTGACGAGGTTGTCGAGCACGCAGCAGATCGCCACGCTCTCGTCATCGACATCGACGCTCAAGACAGCGTTGTTGGTGCCAACAATGTCCTTGAGGCGCGGCGGTGTTTCGGCAACGGAGACGAATTCCGAGTCGGCGTAATAGTTTGCCAGCCCGGACCGTATATCCGCGCCGCTGATGTCACCCGCGCGCGGCGCGAATATAGTCGCGTGGATGCCGCGCGCGAACGGCCCCGAGTGCGGCACGAAGTGCAATCCCAGTTCCTTCTTCGTCGCGCTAAGGGCCAATGCGCCAACTTCGGGTTGATGGCGATGACCGAGCGGCTTATAGGTGAACAGGTTGCTCTGGCGAACTGGGTGATGCGTCGTTTCACGGGGCGTGCGTCCGGCACCGGTGCTGCCCGTCACGGCGCTGACGAAAAACTGCGGCTCGCAGAGATCGTTGGCGAGCATCGGCACGATGCCGAGCAGCATGGCTGTCGCGAAACATCCGGGCTGGGCTGCGTGCGGCGTGTCGATCTTGGCCAGGTGCTCGGGAACCGCACAGCGAAATGACGGCAATCGCTGTGGCGCTGGATGCGGTTGCTGATAGACGGCTTCGAAACTTGCCGCATCCGCGTAACGGAAGTCTGCCGAGGCGTCGGCAACGGTCATCTTCACGTCCACGGACTCCGCAGCGTCGAGCAGGCGATCGACGAGTCCGGCCGACACACCGTGCGGTGCGGCGGAGACGACCACCCACGCCGCTGATGCGCCGAGCCGAGCGATGGCGTCATCTACGGAGACGAACGCCGTGTCCCTATAGATGCCAGCCAGATGAGTGAAGCTCGAGGCGAGTGGATTGCCGTTCTGGCTCGTGGACACCGCCGCGCCGAGATGAAGTCGCGGATGGGTAGCGATCAGGCGCAGCAACTCGCCGGCAACATAGCCGGAGCCGCCGAGAACGATGACGGGCAGCTTGTCGCTCATGACGTTGTCTCCGCGTGCGTACTGGCAATGCCGAGCGCGTCCTGCAGCAGGTCGCCGAGTTCCGCGCCATGTATCAGCGCGTTGACGGCCCGAACCTCCGACCGTCGTTCGATGATCTCCAGGCCCACCGCATTGTCGGTCGCGGGACCCGTCACGACGGTCGGCTCGATCTCGAAATTGTCGCGCAGTAACTTGACACCGCCCCACGCACCGACTGGATCGTTCGCACAAAGCACGACGGCGCTCAATGCACCGCGTATTTCCGTATCGTGCAGAATCGCTTCGACGCCATAGGCCCCGAGTAACCCGTCCCCGAGTTCGAACACGATGGCGTCGGGCCGCCCCGCCGCGAGCGACTGCAATAGTTTGCGCGTGAGTTCGGGCGCGTTTTTCGAGGTTGTTGCGACAATGCCGTGATCGGAGAAGATGCTGGTATGTCGTGCGCCTGCGTCCTCCATTGCCAGGATGTCTCGTCGCAGCGCGACGCCCGTACTCTTGAAAGCATCGACCGTCAGACGATTGTGACGAAAGCGGCTGATGACCGTGCAGGCCGCGACCGTCTTACCGGAATCCATGCAGGTACCCGTGATCGCGACCACAGGGATGTCGCCGACGTCCAGGGATGACGATTCGCTCTGGTTCTGCGTGCCGACCCGTGCGGGCACGCCGATTCGCTCGCCGAGGTAAGGGAAGTCCAGCACGACTCCGAGTACGCGGCAATCGAAGGGTTGCCCCTGGTTCGGATTGATTGAATCGCAGACGCCCAGAACGCCGCCGAGATTCAGCAGCTGAATGACATCGCCGGCACTGAGCTTCTCGGGGATATGACCGAAGTAGCCGAACAGCGCTTTGCGGTGGCCCAGTGCGCCCACGATGATGTCGCCGCGCTTGACCTGCGCCATCCGGCCACTCGTCAATTCCAGCGTGTTGTAGCGCGACTTGTTGTTCAAAACCTCGGCCGCGACGAGGACACCCTCCTCGCAGGGGATGTCCGGGCTTATCCGAACCTCACTGCCAATATCGCTGGCCAATGCCACCGACGCGATCTTGTCTACGACCAAGGAACGCATGTCAGTCCCCTTCAGCACGCGTGTACAAGGTGCCCGGCAGAGAGAGAATCCGCGAGAATCCAAGCGCGTCGGCCGGCGTCCATTCGCCCGTCGACTCGCCGTATTTGCCGCAACTCGCAGCCATCAGTGAATGTGGCGACTCGATACCGGTCACAAAGACGTTTCCCGCACGCAACAGGCAGCGTACGGTGCCCGTGACACGGGCTTGCGATGAGGTGAGTAACGCCTCGATGTCGCGGCATGCTGGATCCAGTTGTTTGCCTTCGTGCACGAGATCGCCGTAGGTCAGGCTCACTTGTTCCTTGATGCGCTGCTGCAACGCACTCAGCGTGAGCTTCTCCAGCTCGCGATGACAGGTCAGCAGTATGTCTGCAGCGGGAGCTTCGAAGGCGACTCGGCCTTTCGTGCCAAGGATGGTGTCGCCGAGGTGAATGCCGCGGCCGATGCCGAATCGTTGACCGTGCTCCTCGAGTCGCTCGATCAGTGCGACGGGCGCGAGCACCTCACCGTTGAGCGCGATCGGGATGCCCTTTGCGAACTCGACCGAGAGCTTCTCGGCCTCTGGAGGCGACTCGAAAGCGCCCGCACTCAGAACCCACGCGGATTCGGGGATCGATCCCAGCGAATCGAGGGTTTCCGTACCGCCGATCGTGATGCCCCAGAGGCCGCGGTTGATCGAGTAGGCCGAGCCAGCGGCGGGTTCGGGAAGATCGTGCTTCGCGAGGTAAGCGAGCTGATCCTCGCGCGCCCACGAGTGATCGCGAACCGGCGCCAGGATCTCTAGCGCCGGTGCGAGCGTCTTGAGGATGATCTCGAATCGGACCTGGTCATTGCCGGCCGCCGTGCAGCCATGCGCAACTGTGGTGGCGCCGCGTGTCGAGGCGAGCTCGGCCAGGTAGCGCGCCTGAATGCCGCGCTCGGCCCCGACACAGAGTGGGTAGAGCTGGCCACGCCGCACGTTACCCATGATCAGAAATTTCAGGACCTGCTCGAAGAACTCATCTCGCGCCTCGACGAGGACGTGATCGACGGCACCGAGCAGTTTGGCGCGGTCGGCAAGCGCCTCCGTCGCCACCGCATCGAGTCCGCCCGTATTGACAGTCGCGGTTACGACCGGCCGGCCGTAAGTCTCCTTCAACCACGGCACGCAGAACGAGGTATCGAGGCCACCGGAAAAAGCCAGAATGATGGGGTTGTCGTTATTGCTCATGACCTCGCCTTAACTAATTTCTGACGCAACCGGGAGCTCAATCGCCGCAGCGGAGCCGCGCCGGTCGTCGCGATGAAAATCGTGTCGTCACCGGACAGCGTGCCGACGATCTCGGGCCAGTCGATCCGGTCCAGTGTCAGGGCGACTCTTTGCGCGGCGCCAATCGCCGTCGTTATCACGAGCATGTTCGGTCCGGCCGCCCGGATGTCGCGAACGAACTCGGCGACCGCCTGGAGTCGCTGCTCGTTGTCGCCATTGTGCCGTTCGGGCAAGCTGTAGCCCGAGTTGAGCTTGGCGGCGCCCATGTCCTTGAGGTCCCGGCTGACGCTGGACTGTGTTGCGTCATACCCCTCGCCACGGAGCAGCTGCACCAACTCCGTCTGGCGAATGATGGTGTTGTTCTTCAAGAGTTCGGCGATGGCACGGCGGCGGGCTTGCTGCTGAGCGGCGGCGCTGGGCATGATCTCAGGACCTTCGTGAATAAACTTGCGCATACATTAATGCTTATGCGCAAATTTTGCAAGGATCCCGTACACGATGAGGACGACGATGACCGAAACGCTAGAAGCCCTGGAGATTGCGACCGGCGAGGCGCCCGATGCTGCCGTAATCTGGTTGCACGGTTTAGGCGCGGATGGGCACGATTTCGCGCCCCTCGTGCCCGAACTCGATCTGCCCTGCGCCACGCGCTTCATCTTTCCGCACGCGCCTGTCCGGCCCGTGACGATCAACCTGGGTGCGCGCATGCGCGCGTGGTACGACATCCTGTCGCTGGAGCGCACCGATCTCGAGGACGAAGCCGGCATCTATGCGAGTTCCGCGGCCGTTGCGGCGCTCATCGACGCGGAAGTCAAGCGCGGTATCGGCGCTCGGCGAATCGTCGTCGCGGGGTTCTCCCAGGGCGGCGGGATCGCATTACACATCGCATTGCGCTACCCGGAGCGTTTGGGCGGTGTGCTCGCTTTGTCGACGTACTTGCCGCTGAGTTGGAAGCTCGCTGACGAGAAGAGCCCGGCCAATACCGCTATTCCGCTGTTCATGGCGCATGGCGCGCAGGATAACGTCGTGCCGGAGACGCTGGGGCTAGCCGCTCGAGAAACGCTCCAACGGCAGGGTTACGAGATCGATTGGCACAGCTATCCGATGGCTCATGCCGTTTGTCCCGTGGAAATCGCCGACATCAATCGCTGGTTGCGTGCTCGCCTTGCTTGACCCATAAACGGCCCCCCTTCTTCGCCGCCGCCGCTAGGGCAGGATCTCGAACTTCTCCGAGCTCTCGCCGAGCTTGATGCCTCCGGCTCCGAAACGGCGCTCACTAAAGAATAACTTCCCGTCTCGCGATAACGAGACGACAGTAGAAGAACGCGTGCCGTAAAGCGCATCCTTTATGAAGACCGTCGACATGAGCCGAGTCGTACGATCGGGCGTCGTGGGTTGGTCGCCGTGCAGCGTTTCGTCCGCGAGCAAGCCGAACAGACAGTCGTTCGCGTCGTCTCCGCCCAGACAGGCGGAGAGTTGTGCCCGCGCATGGGTAACTTTCGGCCACCGCGTATCGAAGTGCGTATTGCTGATTGCATAGATCCCGGGATCGAGTTCGTATCCCGACGAGCGGTTACTCGCGTAATAGAGCTTGCGCCCATCGAAGATCACGAGATTGAAGGGGCCATAATCGTGTTCATTCGCTCTCACGGTCTCGAGATAGTCTCTCGGGGCGCCGGAAAAGGTCAGATAGTCCTGCACGAGGCGGCCGCGCGAGAGCGGATAATCCGCTTTGGCCTCTTCGCGAAAATTCGTGACCGCCGCGAGTCGCCCGCTGCGATCTATGGCGAGCCAGCTTCCACCGGCGACGAGGTCTCGGCCGCCGAGGATGCCGTCATGATCGTCCCACCAACCCGCGGGCGCTGTAGGTCGCTCGTGCAACTCGTCACGATTCGCCGCGAACACGAAGGAGTACTCCGCCGAAGCGTGGAGCGAGAAAGCAGCCAGGCACATGGAAATCAGGCCATGGATGAGGAGAAACTGTCGTCGTACCGTGGGACGTGCAGCGAGAGGCAGGCTGGGCAAGCGCTACGGGGTAGCGCCAGGAGGTCGTAGACATAGCTCATGGAACAGTCCTCGCAACGCATGATGCCTAATTCGTCTCCTCGACGAATACCCAGTAACAAATTCCAGCCCCATTCGAAAGACAGCACGGGATCGGGCACGACGAGTAGATGTGTCTCGTAACATTGGCAGAATCGATGCCCGAGATCTACATTGCCCCGCAATACGGGTGCAGGCGTCTCGTCGTCGCCGGTTAAACCGTTCGCACGCAGTAGACTCACGAAGACGCCCGATTCCAGCGTGCGTTCGGGTGTCTGAATCAATGGTGCAATTTGAGTCGGTGACTTACTGCGACGGCGCTTGACCGAAGCCGAGTCGTCGTACTTGAAATAGCTCGTATAGAGCTTGCGAATTCGATCGTCACTCAAACCCGTGAAGTAGCGAATTGTTCCGGTCCGAGCCTCGCGCTGGATCATGTGCATGGCGAGTTCGAAACGAGCGCGTTCGCCTCGATATCGGTTATCTGCCGCTCTCACTGGGGCCTTTTTTTTGGCTTTATTCACGAATCGGCCAGATTCTGCAACTAAGCCTATATTTGCTATATATGGTATTATAGGACCATATATGGTAATTCTAAGCCAAAATGGATCCTGATTGATGTTTTACGAGGCACCCGATTCGGCCGAACTTGAGGAGATTCAGGAACTGAATCTGCTCTTCCTGCTCTACCTGAGATCGTGTGCGCGAGAGGGCGGCGATTGCCTGGGCCTGCCCGCCAGCATCGTGAAGAGATTGCGCGAGCATTCGTCGGCCACGCTCGAAGCAATGGCCGCGTTTCCACGGTCGCTGTTCATTCTCGATCTGGATAACATCACTGCCGCACGCGAGCAGCGACAACATCCGCGTGGTGCTCTGGACCACAGTCGCCAGGCACTTTCACTGACCGTACTGCACAGCGCGTGGAATATGAGCCGGCAGCGTGATTTTCAGGCCCGCATGTTTCTCAGACTCTCGGTCGCTGCGACCCGCCGCCTGCGCACCATTCCCCTCTCCGAGTTGCCGCTCATGGCAGCGGCCCCCGGCCTGTTGCACTGTGCGTTCCCTCGCGCACAGTCGCTCTGGGCGACGTCTGATCAGACGTACGGATTCCGAGATGCCGCGCGCCCTGCGGCTCATCGCCCTGCATCCCGACGCGGAACTCCGCCCGGTACGGCGAGCCCTGTCTCTGCATCCTTTGTAGGCGACGTCGTCAATAAATAGACGGGCTACAAAAGAGGGGCGCAAAAACGGGACACGGCCCCTTCTTCCGCGCCTTTTTTCACGCCCGTCACGCCGCTGTCTTAGCGATATTCACCGTGGGTGGCTCTGTGTTTTGAGTAGAATAGAGCGCCTTTTAATGCGACATCCCGACGCGCGGCATGGAGGGCCGTTCCACTGGACGCACTCGTCATCAATGAACTTCGCAAGGTCTACTCCAACGGCCTGGAGGCGCTCAAAGGCATCGACCTGACTGTGGAAGAAGGCGACTTCTTCGCGTTGCTCGGGCCGAATGGTGCCGGAAAGACGACGGCGATCGGCATCATCACATCTCTGGTCAACAAAACAGGCGGCGAGATCAGCGTGTTCGGCCACGATATTGATCGCTACCCGGAGGCGGCCAAGGCCTGTATCGGGGTGGTTCCGCAGGAGATCAACGTCAACGTGTTCGAGACTTGCGCAACCATTTTGACCAATCAGGCTGGTTACTATGGTGTGCCGCGACGGATCGCTAAAACCCGTGCAGAGAAATACCTGAAGGCACTGCACCTCTGGGACCGGCGTGACGATATCGCGCGGACACTCTCAGGAGGGATGAAGCGCCGGCTCATGATCGCGCGCTCGCTCGTGCATGAGCCAAGGCTCCTGATGCTGGATGAGCCCACGGCGGGCGTCGATATCGAAATCCGCCGCTCCATGTGGCAACTCATGCGTGACATCAACGATCTCGGCATGACGATCATCTTGACGACACACTATCTCGAAGAGGCCGAGAGCCTCTGCAGGAATATCGCGATCATCGATGATGGGCGAATCATCGAGAACGACACGATGGTCAATGTCGTGAACAAATTACAGCGGGAGATATTCGTTCTCACACTGCAGCAACCACTGAGCGAGGCACCCAAACTCGACGGCTACGAAGTGCGGTTGCGAAACGAACACGAGATCGAGGTGGAAGTGTCCAGCGAGCAGGATTTGAACGCTCTCTTCGGTACACTGTCGGTGCACGGACTGCACGTCTCGAGTATGCGAACCAAGAGCAATCGATTGGAAGAACTCTTTATGGGCCTCGTGACGCAGAAGACGCAGGAGCAATCTGCGTAATGGCAGCGAACGAGTCTCTCCCCACGACGACCCTGGGCTTCGGCGACGATCGCGACCCGAATCTGTTGCGGGTCAATCTGGTCGGCTTCGGTACCATAGTGCGTCGCGAAGTCCGGCGCGTCATGCGGATCTGGGTGCAGACGATAGTGCCTCCCGCCATCACGATGACGCTCTATTTCATCATTTTCGGTAGCCTGATCGGCCGGCGGATCGGCGAAATGGACGGTGTTCCTTACATGACGTTCATCGCGCCCGGTTTGATCATGATGGCGGTGATTACCAATTCCTTCGGCAACGTAGTCTCGTCGTTCTTCTCCGGGAAGCTTCACCGTCATCTGGAAGAGATGCTGGTGTCGCCGCTGGTGTTCCCAACCATCGTCACGGGTTACGTAATCGGCGGCGTCGTTAGGGGCCTCGCCGTTGCGGCGCTCGTTACGACCGTAGCGCTGATGTTTACCGATCTCAACGTGGTCCACCCGTTTATAACGGTCTCGGTCGTCATCCTGACATCCATGGTGTTTTCGTTGGCCGGACTGCTGAATGCGATATTTGCGAAGAACTTTGATGAGATCACCGTCGTTCCGACATTTGTGTTGACACCGTTGACCTACCTCGGTGGCGTGTTCTTTTCCATCTCTCTGCTCTCGCCGACCTGGCAGGCCATCGCGCGGCTCAATCCGATCCTCTACATGGTCAACGCGTTTCGCTATGGAATGCTCGGTTCCTCGGATATTCCGATCGGCACGGCTTACGCGATTATCGGCATTGCCCTCTTAGGCCTGTACGCGATCGTGCTTTTCCTGCTCCATCGCGGAACGGGCACCCGGACGTGACATGTGTGGCCGTTTCGCCATGTTCACGCCACTGGCGGACATCGTCAGCCAGTTCGGCGTAAACGATCCACCAGCGCTCGATCCCCGCTACAACATTGCGCCGACACAGCCCGTAGCGGCTATCCGCGCAGATAGCGAGGGGCTTCGCAGTCTCGATCTCTTACGCTGGGGCCTCGTGCCGCATTGGGCTAAGGATCCGAGTATCGGTAATCGCTTGATCAATGCCCGGGCGGAAACGGTTGCCGAGAAGCCGGCTTTCAGGCAGGCGTTCTCTCGGCGCCGCTGTCTCGTGCTCGCGAGCGGGTTTTACGAGTGGAGCGAGACGCCGGCCGGAAAATTTCCGTTCTTCATTAGTCCCCGAGGTGGCGAGTGTCTGGCGCTCGCTGGACTATGGGAGCAGTGGCGCGACGGCGAAGACGGCGTCCTCGAGTCTTGTGTAATTATCACGACGGCCGCCAATGCGTCGCTCGACCGCGTTCATCAGCGCATGCCCGTACTGTTGGGAGACGAGGGCCAAGCACTCTGGCTGACGGCCACGACGCCGGCGGACGAGTGTCTCAATCTACTCAAGCCTGCGCCGGAAGACAGACTCGAGATTCGGCAGGTTCGCCGAATCGTCAACAACCCTAGTAACGAAGGCGCCGAGCTTATCGAGGCCGTCGAGGATGAGGGCGGGTAATTGGCTAGGCTGCGAACCGGGTGATACGGGTTACTCGGCCGAGAGTAGAAAGTTCTGGCCACCGTGATCGAGGATGACACCCTCAGGTGTAATCGACACGACGCGCGGACCATCGCTCAGCACGTCCCCTTCCCGGTAGCTGGCCGAATTGATTCTGACGAGTCGCTGAGCCGGGGTACCGCTGTAGACGTGTAACTCGAGAGTTAAGTCCGGCAGCATGGTACCCGTCGCGAGCAGTTCCATCATTGTCGGTGCAGCGACGATGATCGTGGGAGTCTCGGGCTCGGGTTGGGCAACTGCGACGGGCGCTGGAGACGAAGATAACGGCGCCGTCTCGGCGGTCGCGGGCTCCTGGGCCAGATTCCTTACGTCATCGGAGGTCGCCGCGGGTGACTCGGTTGTCGTTCGCGGTAGCACCCCGGCTGGACGGGCAGTCGTAACGTCGGCGTCGCTGATGCTCGTACTTTGCCACCAGGCCCAACCGAGAAGTAAGACACCTACCGATAACGCTACGATGACTCCGAGAATCCATTTCGGGATGCGCGTGCTCTGTACGACGGCCGGTACGTCGCTTATCCTCGGAACTGAGCTCTGCTGGCGTTCGTTCTCCGACTTTCTCAGTGCGTCGAGGATAAAAGACATCTCACGGCGCCTCTAAGAGAAGCGGAGTATCGGGGAGTTCGAGATCCGTATTCATGACAATCTGCGTCTGTGTACCGACGATGCCGTCTATCGTGAGGCGATTATCGCGCTGGTAGGCTCGCACGCGCTCGGCCAGCACCTCGTCGTAAAACTCCGAACCCGGATCGGCGAGCGGTTCTCCCTGAATCCAAGCGAGATTCTCCCGGAGCCACCGGACACTCCCATCCTGCATCCCGGGTGTCAGGGTTTCCCGGACGCCGCTACCGGGTCGCCAGAGCATGAGATGGTCGCCATACCAGTACTCCGAGAGTTCCTCCAAAGTAACGGTGAACACACGGCCGCCGATCGTGAACTCCGCGGAGTCGGTAGTGAGCCCGGTCAATACGGCTTGAAACTGGTTACCGCGTTCATCGATCAGCCCGAGGATGGCGGGTCGGTTCAGTCGCTTCAGGTGATTGAGCGAACCCTTCTGGAACCAGCATCGTAACTCGTATTGCTCCGCTTGTTGGCAGGCCGTGTCCAGGCCGCGCTGAAATTGAATGCCCCAGGTACTGAACAAGGCCTCGAAAGCGGCGTCAGTTCCTCGCGGTAGAGTCGGGTCATCGAGCAGTGCGGTGAGCGATACGCCATCGCCGTTCGTTGATTGGGCGAGGGTGAATCCGGGGGCTCCTCCGAACTGCGTCTGTAGCCATGATTCTTCGGAAGTCAAACTACGCCATGTTCCGAGAATCAGCAGAGCGAGGCCCACGAACGCGACGCTCGCGATAAGGCGTCGTTCGACGGCCGGTACCAGCCGTCTTCCGTAGACTTCCACTGCGGCCTTCTTGATGAGTTTCTTGTCGACGCTTCGTGTGTCTTGCGTGTAGGCGGCCAGTAACGCTCTATCGGCGACGACATTGATGATTCGCGGGATGCCGTTCGACCAGCGATAGATCTCTCGGACGGCCGACTTCGAGAAAATCGCTCCTGGAGCGCCCGCGACTTTCATACGATGTGCGAGGTACTTCGCGGTATCGTTCTGGCTCAGGGGTTCGAGGTGATAGCGGGCCGTGATGCGCTGAGCCAGTTGACGCATGTCTTCGCGGTCAAGGACCTCGCGCAGTTCGGGCTGACCGATCAGGATGATCTGCAGCAGCTTCTGCTTCGGCGTCTCGAGATTCGTCAACAATCGAACCTGCTCCAGCACGTCGGTCGCGAGATTTTGAGCCTCATCGACGATCAAGACCGTGCGCCGGCCCCGGGCATGCGCATCGAGAAGATGGCCGCTCAACCGATCGACGAGAGACTTGATGGAGCCGTCCTCCGGCAACTCGACTCCGAGTTCCTCGGAGATGGTCGTCAGAAACTCCTGCGTCGTGAGTTCCGGGTTCAGAATGAGTGCGACATCGGCTTCCTCGGGAAGCTGTTCGAACAGGCTGCGCACAAGAGTCGTCTTACCCGTGCCGACTTCGCCCGTCAGCTGGATAAAACCGCCGCTCTGCGAGACTCCATAGATAAGATGCGCCAGTGCGTCCGCATGGCGACGGCTCATATAGAGATAGCGTGGGTTAGGAGTAATCGAGAAGGGCTTTTCCGTTAACCCGAAGAACTGCGTATACACGCCTGACTCCTAAGAACCGCAATGCAGTCGAGTGATCCTCTCCACCGCTATTCTTGACCGCGGCGTCCAGTCATTCAACTACCTGGATGGTAACCGGTTCCGATAACAGTGGCGGATCATGGGGAATATGGAGCAGATCGCCGAGTGCGAGTCGCAGCGTGTGATCTCCCGGGGCAAGTTCGGCTGTTGTTTCAGTCTGCCCCAAACCGAAGTGAATATGCTGGGCATCAGCCGGTATCGGTAGATCCAGTGTCGCAAGTTCGGCGTTGACGAGCAGGTGATGATGTCCGGTATTCGGCAGGTCGATACCGGCCGGCGCCACACCCGCGCCCTTGAGGCCGAAAACGACCGTGACGGGGCTCTGCACTTCCGCGCCGTCCTCCGGCAAGATGATGTAGACCATCGCGCCCGGTGGCGACGGCTTGCGAGCTATGACCGGTGCGGCGGCGGGTGCCGACGCGGGCTCAGCAGCCGAGGGCGCGGCGGGTTCGCTATCCTGTTGGCCGCAGCCGTAGATTGCCAGGCTGCAAACCAAGGCTATTACCAAACGAGTTCGCATAAAAGTCTCCGCTGCGACTAGTTATCGGTTGGACCGCAAATGTAGCACAGCAGCCCGTGCGGTGGCCGCTGCGGTGCGCCCGATCGGGAGTCAGCCCGACGCACGTGGGCGCTTCTTCGCCGCAGGCTTCTTGGTTGTCTTCTTGCATGCCTAAGGAGCGTTTCGTTTCAGGGACTCGGGAGCGAAATCGTCTACGGCGATCAACGCCATGACCTTCTCGTCGAAGGCTCGAATCTGCTTCGCTTCCTCGGCGGTGATGATGCGCTTCTTGCGCGCCTCTTCGATCTGTCCCGGCGTATCGTCGGCCATGAGTTCGCCGCGTCGCTTGGCGTCGAACACCTTTCGCTCGAAAGGCTTGACCTCCTCGGCGAGTTCCAGCGCTTCCTGCAGTAGTCCGAGCGGGTTGCCGGGTTCCACGGTCTTGTAGATGTCGGCGCAGAGTCGCTCACGTGTCGCCGTCGGGTTGATAATGAGTTTGGTGATCTGTTGTCCGAGTTCGTCGGCCGGCGACGAGAATGTCCTGCCGCGCGGAAAAATGATGAGCCTCAGTGCGGTGGCTACCCAGCGGTTGGGAAAGTTCCGCAGGAAGCTATGCAACTGTTCCTGTGTTCGATAGAGCAGCATGCGGCACGACCACTCAACGAGCGGTCGGTCGGCCTCTGGACAGCCCTGATCCTCATAGTGTTTCAGCACCATCGAGACGAGGTAGAGGTAACTCAAGACATCGCCGAGGCGAGCGGACAGCAGTTCCTTACGCTTCAACTCGCCACCCAGGATGAGCATGGAGATGTCGGCCGCGAGTGCGAACGACGCGCTGTAACGATTGACGCGCTGATAGTAACGGCGCTTCCATCCCTGTGCCGGGACGTCGGTGAATCTCGATAGCGTCAACCCCATAACGAGCGAACGAACGGCATTCGATATCGCGTAGCCGATGTGTTTAAAGAGTAGCCGATCGAAATCGATGAGGCCGCGTTCGCGATCCTCGTCTGCAGCTGCTTCGAGTTCGGGGAGAACGAAGGGGTGGCAGCGTATTGCACCCTGGCCGAAGATGATGAGATTTCGCGTAAGTATATTGGCGCCTTCCACCGTGATACTGATGGGCAAGGACTCGTATTTTCGGGCGAGGAAGTTCTTTGGCCCGAGCATGATGGCCTTGCCTCCGTGCACGTCCATTGCATCGTTGATGACTACCCGCGCGAACTCGGTGTTGTGATACTTCAAGATCGCTGTGGGGACGGCGGGCTTCTCACCGTTGTTTAATGCGGCGCAGGTGACTCGTGACGCTGCCGTCATGATGTAGGTGATTCCGGCCATCCTCGCGAGGGCTTCGCTGACGCCGTGGAACTTCCCGATGGGCAGGTTGAACTGCCGCCGGATGCGCGCATAAGCGCCGGCCGCGTAAACACACGCCTTGGCGCCGCCAAGGGCGTTACTCGGCAGCGTGATCCCGCGCCCGACCGAGAGCAGTTCGACGAGCATCCGCCACCCCTGGCCGGCCATCTCGGGTCCGCCGATGATCGAGTCCAGCGGAACGAAAACGTCCTTTCCCTGCGTCGGTCCGTTCAGGAACGGAATGCCGATCGGCAGATGCCGGCGGCCGATCGTCACGCCGGGCAAATGGGTCGGTATCAGCGCGGCCGTGATACCGTACTCGTCGCGGTCGCCAATCAGGTGATCCGGGTCGTAGAGCTTGAACGCGAGTCCGAGTACTGTCGCGATGGGCGTAAGCGTGATATAGCGCTTGTCCCAGTTCAGACGGATGCCGAGGACCTGCTCACCCTCGTAGCTGCCCTTGCAGACAACGCCCGAATCGACGATGGCCGTCGCATCTGAGCCTGCCCGCGCGGACGTTAGCGCGAAGCACGGAATTTCCTCGGCCGAAGCCAGGCCCGGGAGCCAGCGCTGTTTTTGTTCGTCCGTGCCGTAGTGCAAAAGCAACTCCGCCGGACCCAGGGAGTTCGGGACACCGATAGTGGTAGCCGCGGTCCCATTGTACGACGCAATCTTCGTCAGGACGACGGAGTTCGCGAACGGTGAGAAACCGAGCCCGCCGTACTCCTCCGGAATGATCATGCCGAAGAAGCGTTCTCGCTTAATGAACGACCAGACCTTCTTCGACATATCGAGACGATCATGCGTAACGTCCCAATTATCGAGCATCTGGCACAATTCTTCGGTCGGCCCATCGAGAAAAGCCTGCTCTTTGTCGGTCAGCATGGGCGCCGGTAGGTCGGTCAGCTTGTGCCAGTCGGGCATGCCGGAGAACAACTCGCCCTCCCACCAAACGTTACCGGCTTCAAGTGCATCACGCTCCGTACGCGAGAGCGACGGGACCATCGTGCGGAAGATGTTGAGCAGCGGGAAGGTCAGGTGTTCGCGACGCAACGTCTCGACATTAAGCGCGGCGAGAGGCACGAATAGGAGCCAAAGAACAATCGCCCAAAATACGCTCGTTCCAAAGACTGTATACACGACGGCCAGAGCACCAACGGTCGCTGTGGATACCTTCAAGTCAACGCGGCGGTACGCCAGTGTTAGAGCGATGCCGAGGATAACAATGAGCCAGAATAGTGTTGCCACGTTGCCTCTCTAGATTCTGTACAAGCGCGCCTAGAGCAACTCCGCTACGTTCTCGCGCTCTTCACGAAGCTCGGCGTCCGTCGAATCCATTTTGTCACGGCTGAAATCACTAATGTCCAATCCCTGGACGATTTTATAGGCGCCGTTGTTGCAGGTCACGGGATAGGAATAGACGATACCGTCAGCGATGCCGTAACTGCCGTCGGAAGCAACGCCCATGCTGACCCAAGCGTCACCCGGCGTGCCGAGCGCCCAATCGCGAACGTGATCGATCGTGGCCGAGGCGGCGGATGCGGCTGAGGATGCGCCGCGCGCCTTGATGATGGCCGTGCCGCGGTTCTGCACGGTCGGGATGAAATCGTTGCGGTACCAGTCATCCGGGACCTGGGCCGCGGCCGGCTCGCCGCGGACCGTCGCATGAGAGATATCCGGATACTGAGTAGCCGAATGATTTCCCCATATGATCATGCCGCTGACTTCGGACACATGCGCACCGGTCTTGTCCGCAAGCTGCGCTTTGGCCCGGTTGTGGTCGAGGCGCGTCATGGCAGTGAAGTTTCGAGGATCGAGATTCGGTGCATTCTCTCGTGCGATGAGCGCGTTCGTGTTGGCAGGGTTACCGACGACCAACACTCTGACATCGCGCGCAGCTACCTCGTTGAGCGCCTTGCCTTGAGCCGAGAATATCTGGGCGTTGCCGAGAAGCAAGTCCTTGCGTTCCATGTCGGCCGTCCGCGGTCTCGCGCCGACGAGCAATGCGTATCGAATATCGCGAAAGCCGACTTCCGCCTGATCCGTGACGACGACACTGCTGAGCGTGTCGAATGCACAATCGTCTAGCTCCATTGCGACACCGTTCAGCGCGTCCATTGCAGGCGGTATCTCGATCAACTGGAGTATGACCTGCTGTCCGGGACCGAAGAGTTGTCCCGACGCGATTCGAAAAGCCAGTTGGTAGCCGATCTGTCCGGCGGCACCCGTAATCGCTACACGAATGGGCGCGGTCGTGTCCGTAGTCATGCGAGGTAAGCTCCGCGACTAAAGTGAATCTGTGTGAAGGGGCGCAGATTCTAGCATGGCAGTGCGCGCTTCCCGGTTTACGGAACTCGCAATGCATCGATATTCTCGGGCAGAGCAACTTCGGGATACGCTTGAACAAATTCCGCCAGTTCTTCCCTCGCCTCTTGTTCCATGCCTTGCTCCAATCCCGACACGATACACGCGAGCCAATCGTCCGGTTGCTCGCGATCGACGCCTGAACAGTCGAACTGCTCCGATGCGGTGACGTCCTCCAACATTGGCTGCGCTTCGGCCGAAATCGCCGGCACGCGCGGTGCCTCGCCGGCAGCCTCCTGCCGCAACGCCGGTTGCGCTTCCCGCCCACGTACCTCGAGCTCCTCCGGCGCCGCAGTGCTCGGCGCGAGTTCGAGTATGGCTTCGAGAGTTGCGTCTTCAGACTCCGAATCGATAAGCGTCTCGATGGATTGGATGGATTCGAGGGAGTCCACGGCTTCGAGGATGTCGAAGGATTCGATCGCCGTGGCCGGCACCGGCGAGTTCTGCGTTGCCGATTCGTCGGCGGAAGCCGCATCGTCGAACTCCACGGTCGTCGCGGCCGGCACGGTTCTCACCGGCGATGCAGGTGGTGAGCCATCGGAGAACACTTCGGCGTTTTCATTTAAGATGCCGGACCGCAATACCAGGGAGACCGACAGGACGACGGTGGCGGCGAGGGCGAGCGGCCGCATGAAGGACACCAGGGGGCGCCGGCGGTGCCGCTTCGCTCGTTCGAGTATGGTGCGATCGAGTGCCGCGGGCGGCTCTTCTTTGAAGCCCGCCGCACGATACGCTCGGGACACCTGATCCTGTCCGGGCAGCGGGTTGTTGGGATCGCTCGTGTTCATGCCTGCCCCGCATCCGCGGGACTGCTCTCCAGCAGATCCTGCCGCAAACGTTTCAAAGCATAGCGGAGCCGGCTCTTGATCGTCTCGCGGCCCGTGCCGACGACCTCCGCAATCTGCTCCAACGTCAGGCCGGCCTCCTCGTGCAGCAGGAAAGCTTCGCGCTGCGCAGCCGGTAGATCGGTCAGCGCTCGCGTGATCGTTGCACGTAACTCGAACTGGGTCAGCTCACGCTCGGGTCCGGCGCCCACATCGGGAACGTCCAGCTGTTCGACGGATGTCAGCTCCGGCGCGCGTCCCTCTCGCCGGTAGTGATCGACGAGAACGTTGTGCGCTATGCGAAACAGGTAAGCCGCGAACGGTGCATCGGGGCGATAGCGGGCCTGGTTCTTGATAATCCGAAGCCAAACGTCCTGAAAAAGATCGTCCACTGCATTTCTCGCGACTTGCCTGACAAAGTAACGATAGAGCGGACCGCGATGACGAGCATACAGGGTCTCGAAGGCCGCGGTATCGCCGCCCTGAAAACGGCGCATTAACGCACTATCGGCTCCCGCACCCACAACACCAAGCTTAAGCCTTCACCGCGCTGCGGAGAAGGGCGACCGGCGGGCCCTGCCGTGCCTCACCCCTCATTACTTATAACGACGCAGACGCGGGAATGGGGTTAGCCTCGCCGCTTGATGTTACCGCCGTCCTCGACGCCTTAGCGCCCGACACCGGCGGGTGTGATGGTTCGTGTCGACCCGAAGACCTCTGGCACCCACGATAACGAGAGCGCGATGGGTACGGCGCGGAGGAGACACGACCATCGCGACCGCCGTATGCAGCTACGATAAGCGGCGTACCATGGCCAGGTGGCCGCTCCTACGCGCGGTACTTGCGGACGAGGCCCCGCAACTGGTCGTAGCTCAGGCCGAGGAACTCGGCCGCGATGCGCTGATTATGCTGGGAGCGCCGCAGCGCCTCATCAAGCAGGCCTCGCTCGAAGTCTGCGACGACGGCTTTGAAGCTTAGCGGAAAAGACCGCCCAGCTTCGATGCCGGCTGCCACGATCTCGCTGGGCCCGGATTCGGTCAACTCCGGTGGCGGGACAAGGTCGGCGAACGGTGATGCGAACGGGTCCGATATCACCGCCGTGATCGGCAAAGATGAATCCTCCGCTCTGTAGACGCTGCGTTCGACGGCATTTTTGAGTTCACGCACATTGCCGGGCCAACTCGCTGTGAGCAACTCAGCGATCACCTTGTCGGAGAACCCGGAGAAAAACGGCCTCTTCAGTTCGCTCGTGAGATTGACCGCGAAGTGGTAGGCCAAGGTCAATACGTCCTCCGGGCGTGCCCGCAGGGGGGGTACGTGAATGACATCAAAGGCCAGCCTGTCCAGGAGGTCCGGGCGGAATTCGCCGCGCGCGGCAAGCCGAGGCAGATCATCGTTCGTGACGCCAACGACTCGAATGTCAGTGATCAGCGTTTCCGATCCGCCCACGCGCCGAAACTCGCCGTACTCGATGACTCTGAGAATCTTTTCCTGCATGCGCAATGGAATCGTCCCGAGCTCATCGAGTACGAGAGTACTGCCGCTCGACTGCTCGAACTGACCGATGTGAGTGCGTGCCGCGCCCGTGAAGGCGCCGGCCTCATGGCCGAAGAGTTCGGACTCGAGCAGACTCTCCGTCAGGGCGGCGCAATTCACCTTGATCAGGGGCTGCTCCCAGCGCTCAGAGAGAAAATGCAGGCGTGACGCGATGAGTTCCTTACCCGTGCCACGCTCGCCGATCACAAGAACGGGTTTGGTGAGTGCGGCGGCGCGCGAGACATGCTCGAGCATCTCGAGAAATACCGGTGCTTCTCCGATAATCGGTACGGCTTCGGGTCGATCGGAATTCATAGGTAAAAAAAGCTAATAGATGGGTAAAATATACTAATAATAGGTGTAAAATACCATATCCAGCGCATGAAATTATCCGGGTCGACTCAAGAAATCCCTTTTCTTTTGAGGAGCTTAGACCGGAAAATCCGTGGTTGGCACGCATCGTGCTAAACAGAGCGTAGCCATTACGAATGCACACGCCATGAAGACGGCGGCGGGTAAACGACAGAGGGTTTAGGCATGGGTATCTTTTCACGCTTCACGGACATCGTTAATTCCAATATCAACGCGATCCTCGACAAGGCAGAAGATCCTGAGAAGATCGTACGGCTCATGATCCAGGAGATGGAGGGCACGCTGGTCGAGGTCCGCTCTGCGGCGGTACGGTCCATCGCCGATCGCAAGGAGGCCTCGCGGGCATTGAAGGCTTACCAGCACGAGGTGGGCGATTGGCAAGCCAAGGCCGAGCTGGCTATCGACAAGGGACGGGATGACCTTGCCAAGGCGGCATTAGCAGAGAAGTCTCGCGTAACGAAATCCATCGATGCGCTCGAGGCGACCCTGGCCGCTCTCGATGAAGGTCTGGAAAAGCTCAATGCCGACGTTGCCCGACTCGAGGAGAAACTCGATGTCGCCAAGGTTCGACAACAGGCGATACTGGTTCGGCATGAAGCGGCGACACGACAGCTGGAGGTCCGCACGAAGATCCACGACTATAGAATCGATGACGCGCTCGTTCGCTTCGAAGGCTTCGAGCGGCGGATCGACGGCCTCGAGGGGCGCGTCGAGGCTTACGATATCGGCACGAAGAAGGATTTGAACCAGGAATTTTCCGACTTAGAATCGGCGGAAGCGGTTGAGCAGGAGTTGCAGGATCTCAAGTCGCGACGCGCTAAGCTCCCCGTCGAGAGTTCAGAAGCCGGATAAGCAGGATGGAAGTCGTACTAATCATTCTCATCGTTGCGGTCGGCTTCTGCGTTCTGCCGTTGGCCGTCATCATGCATTACATCACCAAGTGGAAAGCAACTCAGGGTCTTTCGGAAGATGAGGAACGAATGCTCGAAGAGCTATGGCGCACGAGCCAGCAGATGGAGAGTCGGATGAATTCGCTCGAAGCGATTCTCGAAGATGAAGTTCCGGACTGGAGGAAACGACTATGAGTGGACCGCGCAGCACCTCGATGGCCTCTCTGCGTGGGCGGAGATTGTATCAAGACCGCGACGGTGGCGTGATCTTCGGTATTTGCGCAGGCCTTTCCGACTACTTCGGCTTCGATATCGTCGTAACGCGAATAATGACGGCGCTCAGCTTACTCTTCTTCACGCTGCCGACGTTTATCGCCTACGGCTTGCTGGCGCTATTGCTACCGAAGAAACCACGCGCTCTCGGTCGGCCGGCGGACGCGGAGAGCAAGTCCTTAAAGCGTCAGGTTCGGTCTGCACCCCACGCTACGCTCGACCGCGTGAAACACCGCTTCCGGGAGGTCGAAGCACGACTGCAGCGTATGGAGAAGTATCTGACATCGAGCCATTTCAAGCTCGACCAGGAATTTGAATCTCTAAAAGACTAGGGAGTCTTAGCCACCCGCCCCCATCCCACCAGGTCTCGGCCCGGGCGGATTCGCGTCATAAAAGGCGGCTATCTGCTCGTTGAACATTGTTGCAACGGCTTCCATCTCGGCAACCGCGGTATTGTGGCGGCTGTACATGATGGACTTGTATTCGGCTGGTGCATCGTCGCCTGTGGCGACGATTTCGTCACTAACACAATCGATGTAGCCGTCCATCGCGGCCAGATACTCGGTGACCGCACTCTGCGCAGAGACCATCTCCGCCATGGTTGACGTCTGGCCGTCAGGGATCGTAATGAGTGCCGGATAATCACAGGCCAGGCTCGTCGTCGCTACGCCGAAAGCCACTAGTACAACTAGAAATCTTATAAAATTCATGTTGTTACTCCGACGTTATCCGTGTTTTGATGCCCAGACTATACCGTAGGGACTCAGGCGATTCCATGTGTCCCCCACGTCGCCGTTGCCGGCATTAACGTGCGCAATCAGCCGAACAAGGTCCGATACTGATTACTGCCTTCCTCCTGGTCGATCAGTAACTCGAGCAGACCCTCGGCAGTCATCGGGTCGCCAAACAAGTGACCCTGCACGTAGTCGCACTTGTGCTCGCGCAGAAAGTCAAGTTGCTCCTGCCATTCGACGCCCTCGGCGACGACATCCATATTCAGGCTGCGCGCCATCTTGATTATCGTCGCGACAATCGTTGCGTCGCCCTGATCGACGGCGATATCATGCACGAACGACTTGTCGATCTTGAGGGTGCTGATCGGGAACTGCTGTAGAGCACTGAGAGACGAGTAGCCGGTGCCGAAATCGTCGATGGCGAGATGCAACCCCATGCCGTAGAGGGCATCGAGAATCCGGATCGTTCGTTCCGCGTCGTCCATCAGCGTCGTTTCGGTTATCTCGAGTTCCAGGCATGTTGGGGATACGCCATGCCTCTTGAATATGGCGCGAACGTTCTCGAGGAACCGCTGCTGCTGTAGCTGCTTCAGGGAAAGATTGACCGAGACCCGCCCGGGAGACGGAAGTGAACGCTGCCAGAGGCGATAGTCTTCACAGACCCGGTTGAGCACCCAGTCTCCGACTTGCAGGATGAGGTTGGTCTCCTCGGCGAGCGGTATGAAATCGGAAGGATAGACCAGCCCCCGGTCCGGCAGATCCCAGCGAACGAGTGCTTCCATTCCCTCTACGCGACCGGTTCGGAGATTGTACTTGGGCTGGTAATGCAGCCTCAGCTCTTCGCGTTCGAACGAGCGGCGCAGTTTACTCTTTAGCATCAGCCGTTCGACGGCCACCGTATTCATGTCGGAGGAGTATCGTTCGAGGCAGTTACCGCCCGCCTTCTTCGCTTGATAAAGCGCGGCGTCCCCGTTTCGAATCAGGTCGATCACGTTGTCACCATCGCCGGGATAGTAAGCGGCGCCCATACTCGTCGTTATGAAGATCTCTTCGCCCTGCACGTGGAACGGGCGTCCGATTGCTTTCAGCAAAGAATCGGCAGTCTCGGTGACCGCATCAGCCATGGCCTCGATGCGCTCGAAGCCGCTCAAGATTACCGCGAACTCATCTCCAGCCAACCGCCCGCCCACAGCGCCCTCGGGTAGCTCCGCCATGATTCGCTGCGCGAAAATCTCCAGGCTCGTGTCGCCTGCGCCGTGACCGAAAGTGTCATTAATATCTTTGAAGCGATCGATATCCAGATAGAGTAGAGCCAGGTATTGGCCGGTTCGCTTCGCCCTGGCAATTCCCTGCTGCAGTTGATGTTGAAACTGCATTCGGTTGGCCATCTTCGTCAACGAGTCCGTCCGCGCCAGGTAGCGAATCCGCTGCTCGGCACGCTTCCTCTCGGCAGCGTTCTGCGCCGTGAGAATACGCCCTTCGAGTTCACCGCGGTCATTTCGTACATCGGAAACGGTATACGAGACAGCGATCGGCGAGCCGTCTCGTTTGCGAAAGACGCCGTCGAAGGGTGTCGCCGTTGATGGAGCATGCCCGGAAGGTCCTTTGATATCCCGGTGGACCACTGTCGCCAATGGTTGGCCGATCAGCGCGTCGGTTGCATAGTCGAGGAGATCGGCCGCAGCCGCGTTCACTCGGACAATCTTCTCGTCCGGACCGACGACAATGATCGCGTCTCGCATGCTCGAGAGTAGACGGTCGAGGTAGTCTCGAGTGATGACGCTCGTTTTCAGTTGCTCGCGCATGGTATCGAAGGCATCGACCAGCTCGGACGGGCCGTCCCGGCCGCCCGTCAGGGGCGCTGCGTCGTAGTCACCACGCGTGGCGAGCTTGAGAGCAGAAGTCAGCTTATCGAGCGGAATCTCGAGGCGACTGGCGACGAACCAGACCGCGATCAGCGAGGCGCAGAATGCCAGGAACCCCACTCCGAGTAGTAGCCGGCGCGTGCTCGCGCTACCAAGTACTGCAGGATCGGACGATATCACGACCGCCGCGAGCAACACATAGATTGCACCCAGGACGATTGCGGTACCCGCCAGGTATTTAATGATGTGACGGCTCATGAATGCGAATTTTCTAGTGACCCCTGGGACCCCCCTAGGTCCCGAGATCGCATGCCCCCTTCCGGCGCCGCGCCGGTAGCTAATGTCCAGCAAAACACACTGGGAGGCCGCTGTCGCGCTTGATACTACAGAATCCCTAAAAAAAAGGGGAAAATACAGGAATCAGCATGACTTGGAGGTTCTCGGAGCCAGGCTGTATCGCTGCGTATCCCGGCCCACCCGTCGCCAGACAACATGACGAAGACAGCATTAATCGTTGACGATTCGGCGTCCGCCCGCTTCGTGCTGGGGAGCACGCTGGCCGAGCAGTCGCTCTGGGTCGATACGGCCGCTTCCGGTGAGGAGGCGCTGGAGTATCTACGGCATGCGCGGCCCGACGTCATCTTCATGGATCACCTGTTGCCGGGTATGGATGGTTTCCAGGCTTTGGAGGCCAACAAAGAAAATCCTGCGACCGCCACAATCCCGGTCATGATGTACACGTCTCAGGAAGGAGAACTCTATGTCGGCCAGGCTCGAGCGCTCGGCGCGATAGGCGTTCTTCCCAAGCAGGTACACTCGGTAGAAGTGACGAAGGTACTTGATGCGCTGCATCTGACTCCCAAGAAACCCGAGCAGGACGCCGTCGATTTGCCGGCGACAGATACCGCCGACAGCAACCAGGTCAATACCTTGCTCGAGGAGTTATTCAAGGAGCAGCGTGCGATTCTGCGGGACGATATTCGTCGCGGTTACGAGCGGATCGCGGGGGACACTATCACGCGCAGACAACTGGATCTCGACAATGGCCCGGATGATATGCGTGCGGGGCTCCTGGTCATCGGACTCGCGATACTTGCAGCCACGACGATCAGTTTTGCGTACTTGTACTTCGACACGCGGTCGTTGTTGGCGCAAGCAAACGAGCGCATTACCGTATTGGTCGACGGGTTGCAGGCAGAGACGGCGTTGCTGGAGTCTGCGCCCCTCAGCGACAGCACAGCAGCGGTCGATTCGACCGAACTGCTCACGATACTGGAATGGGGTATCAACCAGGCGGAAAGCTACCCATTCGGGGAGACGGCGTTGAACGGCAGCCGGGCGGAGTTATTGACGGAACTGGCACAACGCATGCGCAGCCTCGATATCTCCGGCACGATTGCCGTCGATGTGCACGTGGGCCGTTATTGTATGAGTACCGGGTCGGATGGTGTGCTCGCGCTGCCGCCCGCGGCAGCACCGCTCGCTACCTGTCAGCAACTGGGCTGGCCCGAGGCGGAGGCGTACGGCGCGCAACAATCGCTGCCGTTTGCAAATGCGATCGCCTTGGAATCGCGTGACGGAGTTGTTCGCTTCGAGATCATATCGCACGGTGCGAGCCAGCCGCGGGTAGCTTACCCGTCTTTCACGCAGGGTCTAACGGCTGATGAGTGGAACGAGATCGCCGCGGCCAATCAGCGTGTCGAGGTCAGGATCTTGCTGGACTGACCTGTAGCCCGGAACGAACTTTTGGTCGTTCAGTTTCCTTGGTTTTGGAAATGTTGACAGCATCTTCGATCACCGCGCCCTCCGCGACGACGATGGAGCTGCCGCGAAGGCTACCGGTAATGTGAGCGGTGCCGGCGATCTCGACGCGTTCTTTCGCGATGATGTCGCCATCTACCGAGCCGGCAAGAATGATTTCGGTGGCACGCACCGACCCTTTCCAATAGCTACCCTCGGCGATCGTTATCGGTCCATTGATGTCGCACTCGCCTTCGATCTCGCCGCAGAAAAAATAGGTGCCTTCTCCAGATAAATCGCCGACGATCTTGGTGCCGGGAGCGATGTATGTAGCCGCTCCGGCGGGGGAATCGAGAGTATTGCGCTTGAGCATAGTCATGGCCCCAATCTGCCTAACCATTGTGAGCAAACTTAGCTCATTGAACTGGACGGCGGTGTGACGCCGTTCACGTGTCCCGATGTCGTCACTTTGCGTCAACTTTTGACCCGGATGGTCACCTCATCCGACTGAGAAATTTAACGATAAGCATTTGTTTATAAGAAAGGTTCCGTATCTGGCACGGACCTTGCTCAGTACACGGGAAATAGGTAAGGAAGGCCGGCCACAATGAATGATGACGATACGGAAACCATCGCACTATTACTCGGGAACTCGGACGATGAGCGCTGGCAGCCCCGTGACTTCGTCGACGGAGCGCAATGTCTCGTTCGTGATGCCGACGGGAACGTCAAACTCGAGGCCATAGAATCCGACGAAGAGTTCGAGAAAACGGCATCCCAGTCGGGGTGTTTCCGACGAGGAAAGCCGATCGTAGACTCGGAGACCCGCGATGTCATCGGCCACGAGATGGAGGAAATGCTGAGCCTGAGTGACGGCTCGACCGGCTAGCGCCGGGGATAACCGTACCCGAGGTGCCGGATCTCGCGCACGATACCATTCTCCATCCTGATAACACGCATGAGCTTGCTAGGCCCGAAGTTATAGGTCCATTCGTCGATCCGGATCTCCTCGTGCAGACCCGTGAAAAGCACCTGGCCGAAGTGGTTATGGTAAGTCCGTTGCGCTGACCGCGATTGGGCGAAATCGGGCTCGCCACAGTAGCGCAGTAGCTTCGAGATATGGTCGCCTCTGGCGATGAGTCGTGTGCCGCAGCGCATGGCGTAGGCGTTGAAGGCGCTGGTTAACCCCAGGACGATCAGGGTCGCTGATGCGACGGTTCTGCTTTTATTCATAGATGGCACCCGCAAGAGCCGGCTCAACTCTGTCTTTGACCATTAATCCCGTCCGGAATTCCCCGGGCGAAAATGTCTATGGTGCGCCGATTTGGCGTATTTCTTGCGCCTATAATGGGTCGCCCGCCACGCAGGCGGACCGTAGAGACGCCGTTACCTGGTGGTGGTAACGGATTCGGCGAGCAATAGAACGGGATACCGCTTTGCAGGATTCGCAACTCGGCTGGTTGCAGGACGGGGCGCATGCCAATCTGATACGGCGTGGGCTACGCGGCATCGAGAAGGAATGCCTTCGCGTCGATGGCGAGGGCCATCTGTCCACACGTATGCACCCCGCTCGCCTGGGCTCTAAGCTCACACACCCCTATCTGACGACGGACTACTCCGAAGCTCAGCTGGAATTCGTAACACCGCCCTATCCGACGAACTGGGAGACGTTTCAGTTTCTGTGTGACAGCCACTGTTTTGTCTGTCAGAACCTCGAAGACGAGTTCTTGTGGGCTCAGAGCATGCCCTGCATCGTCAACCCGAACCAGGATTTTCCGATCGCCGCTTATGGACCCTCGAATCTCGGTCAGATGAAATCGATTTATCGGCGTGGACTCGGCCACCGCTACGGCCGTGCTATGCAGGCGATATCGGGCGTTCACTACAACTTCTCGATGCCGATGTCTTTCTGGGAGCCTTTCCGTGAGCAGCAGGAGTGCGCTGACGCGCTCGAGAGTTTCGTCTCGGAGCGGTATATGGGCTTAGTCAGAAATTACCGGCGCCTGGCCTGGCTTTTCATTTATCTTTTCGGGGCCTCGCCCGCACTTTGCAAATCATTTTGTCCGGGCGGTCATGATGACCTGGAGGAGCTCGAGCCGTCGACATGGTACGGGCCGTTCAGTACCTCGTTGCGCATGAGCGATATCGGTTACCGGAACAAGTCGCTGGCTCGATTGCAGATCTCTGCGAATGCGCTCGCGGATTACACGACCGAGCTCGCCGCGGCAATCACGACATCGAGCAGGGACTACGAGAAGATCGGGATTCGCATTAACGGCGAGTACCGGCAGCTCAATACGAACATTCTCCAGATCGAGAACGAGTATTACAGCTCGATCCGTCCCAAACCCGTGCCCGGGGGCGACAGCCCGCCGACCGTTCGGCTGCGCGACACTGGTGTCGAGTACGTCGAGGTGCGGACGTTCGACATCAACATGCTCGATCCGGTCGGCGTCAATCAGAGCCAACTACGCTTCGTGGAGGCCGCGCTGATCTACTGTCTCATGACTGAAAGTCCACCGATCGATGTCGTGGAGCAGGCCGAAATAGACGCCAGAGACCTGACCGTTGCGAAGGAGGGGCGCCGACCCGGGATCCTTCTGCCGCGAAACGGGCACGACGTCTCGATGCTCGATTGGGGGATCGAACTCGTCGACCGCATCCAGGAAGTCGCCGCGATTTTGGACGCCGACGATGAGGGCTATCTGGCGACCGTGGAGGCGCAGCGTGGGGCGCTGCTGGATCCGGACGCGACGCCATCGGCTCAAGTCGTCGCGGAGATGCGCGCGGAAGGTCAGAGTTTCCTCGAATTCTCACTGGAGATTACGAGAGCGCACGCCGAGTATTTTCGCAGTCTGCGCTTGCCCGCAGATAAGCTCGAGCTTTTCACGGGCGCCGCGGAGCAGTCTCTCGAGCGTGCCCTGGCCCTGGAGCGTATGCCCGGGCCATCTTTCGAGAAGTATCTTGCCTGCTATTTCGGACAGATTTAGAGTCGCGAGCATGCTATTTTGTGAAATCCGTACCCGAATTCGACGGCTGAAGCCGAGATACTTTACGTTCCAGGCGCGATCAGTAAGCTAATACTCAATGAAATCAGCCTTTGTCGTAGGGATTATCCTGGGCCTCGTAGTGGCTCTGGGCGCTGCTCGGTTTTTCCCCTGGGTAGATCACCCTCGCTCTGCGTCGTTGACGACCGTGCGCCACAATGGAGGCCGCGTTGAGGACTTCGTGATCCGTTTCCCCGTCGACCGTATAATGACTGCGGGGACCGCCGAAATGGGGCTCAGAGCCAGGGGTTATCCCGAGGGCGTCGAGCTACCGGCCGAGATGACAGACGAGCCCGTGCTCGTCGAGCATTTCAAGCTCCGCAATATCAAGGGTGACGTGATCGGCGTTGCCGCGAGGCATGCGAGCGTCACGGCTGAGTCGCCGACTACGGCATGGGCACTGACGATCCCGAGCCGCGGCACGTTGCATCTGCTTGGTGCGGCCGAGCCGGGATCTCTGGACCGTGAGCTTGCCGCTGCCGGCCGTATCGATGGGCAGGCATGGAGCGGTGAACTCGAGTTGACGCTGGGTGAGTCGGGGGCCGACTCTGGCCAGATCGCCGGTGGCAGTCACGAGTTCGAAGATCTGATCGGATCCTACACGGAAGGCTGGTCGATCAGCGGAGTGAGTCAAGCGGGCGAATTGCGCGGGACGATCAACCTGTACACCACGGCCGAGTTAGCCGAATGAGATATCTGCTCCTGACAGTTCTCGGGTTTCTCGTTGGCTGCGCGCCGGTACTCATCGGGATTTACTTCAACCCATTTACCGCCGACTCGGGCGTCATCGCCGGCGTTAATGCACGCGTGCTTGCTTACGGTTCGCCTTTCACCGAGGGACTCGCGATCACGCATAGTGGGCGATCACGCTTACCGTTACAGCCGGCAGCCATCCCTGAGTTGTGGGAGAGCACGATCAGTAACTCGATGCTGAGTGTCGTCGTGCTTCATGATCAAGACGAAGTACCTGTCGGCATCGCGAGCCGCGTCAGCCAGTTCTCCGAGAGCACCGAGATGCTGACTCGCGGCGTTCTCGTTGGCGATGACTGGCTCGTGACGATTCCGGGTGAAGGTTCGTTTATTATTCGCGCCGACAGTAATCTATGGCCGTTCCTGAAAGAGACACTGATTCCGGTCTGGTATCTCGGCAGGCCGTGGCAAGGACCGAAGAATTACCGCCCGACAGCGGGCCCCGGCGACGAAGGCTCGGCTATCGTGTCCGGTGGGACGGGCAGTTTCGCCAATCTTCGCGGCACGGCCGTCGAGAGCTATAAGATCTCGGAGTTCGACCGGATACAGGGCCCCGGGGGCATCGACGCGCGGCTTTTTCTGCAGTGGTCCGAGGGCACGACCAATCTAGCCGCAGAGTAACCCGCCACGCAATAGGGCTGAATAAAGGGACCCGGTCCCTTTATGGATCGCTTTTTTTTGCGGCCGCTCCTAAATGAGATCGAACAAAGTCGTGGTGGAATCCGCCAACTGCCCCACATCGACGACCGTCTCGGCCGCGATGAGCTGCTTGCCCGCCATGAAATCTCTGGGCGAATTAACGGCATCTACGGCGATAAGTTTTCCGCTTCTGAGATAAAACGCCGAAAAACTGGCGTCGTCAGGATTGCCTCGAACGACAACTCGATCATGGTCTCCCGAGAGTCCGGCGATCTGAAGTTTCAGATCGAACTGATCGGACCAGAACCACGGCACCTGTGCGTATGCATGAGATTCCCCCAATAGACTCAGCGCAGCGGTCTTCGCCTGCTCGACCGCGTTGTGCACGGACTCGAGTCGGATTCGGCGGCCGGTAAACGGACACAGACGATTCACACAGTCGCCCGCCGCGACGATATGCGGATCCGCCGTTCGCGCATAATCATCGACATGTATGCCATCGTCGCAATATAGACCGGCTGCTTTCGCCAGTTCCACCTGCGGTTCGATGCCGATACCGGCGACGACGAGGTCACACTCGAACCGCTGGCCGGCGATCGTCTCGACCTCGTCGACACGATCTTGACCGCGGAATGCCGTGATACTCGTACCGTAATAAAGCTTAACTCCGGCGTTGCTGTGATAATCGTGGTAGAACGCCGCGATCTCGGGGCAGACAACGCGCGTCATGACGCGATCCGCTGCCTCGAGTACGGTTACGCCGACACCAAGCCCGGCGGCAATCGAGGCGACTTCCAGCCCGATGTAGCCCGCGCCGACTATCACGAGCCGTTTCCCGGGCAGGAGTTCCGCGCGGATGGCATCAGCATCGGCGATCGTTCGAACGTAGTGAATTCCGTCGAGTTCCGATCCGGGGATGTCGAGCCGCAGGACGCGGCTGCCGGTAGCGAGCATGAGTCCGTCGTAGTCGAGAACCCGGCCGTCGCCGAGTTGGATGCGTTGAGCCGAAGGCTCTATGAGTTCCGCGCGTACGCCGAGTTCCAGGGTGACGTTGCCGTCCTCGTAGTACTTTTCGGGCCGAAACGCCAAACGCTCTGCAGTGAGTTTTCCGGCCAGGTATTTCTTCGACAGGGGCGGGCGTTGATAGGGTAGCGGCTGTTCCTCGCCGACAATCGTGACGCGGCCGTCGAACCTATTCTGGCGCAGCGTCTGTACAGCCTGCGCTGCAGCTTGGCCGCCGCCAATGATGATGAAGTGTTCGGGCATAGGATATTGTATCGTTGCCGCTCGATGAGATCGGTACGTAGTTGCTCAAGGTGCAGCTGATATTGCGAGAGGACGGAAATGACACATGCGATAAGAATAAATGAGTTCGGCGGTCCCGAGAATTCGGAGTTCGTGGAAGTAGAAGTCGGGGACCCTGGGCCGGGGCAGGCGCGGGTCGTGCATACGGCTATCGGCGTGAACTACATCGACACCCACATCCGGACAGGACTATATCCTGTTCAGTTGCCGAGCGGCCTGGGTGGCGAAGCGGCCGGCACCGTTGTTTCCGTTGGCGAGGGTGTCGAGCATGTTGCGCCAGGCGATCGCGTGACCTATGCCTACGCTTCACCTCCGCAGTCCTACTCCGAAGAATGCGTCATGGATGCGAAGCACCTGCTGAAGTTGCCGGATGACGTCGAGGACGAGACGGCAGCGGCGATGATGCTGAAGGGACTCACATCCTGGTATCTGCTCCGGCGCACCTATGAAGTCCAGTCCGGCGACTGGATCCTGCTTTACGCAGCGGCTGGAGGAGTTGGCACGATCGCCTCGCAATGGGCTAAACATCTCGGCGCCAGAGTCATCGGTATCGTGAGTACGGACGAAAAACGAGAACTCGCACTTGCTCATGGCTGCGAGGAAGTCTTTCTCTCCGACAGCGACATCGTCACGAGCGTCAGAGAACTCACGAATGGCGACGGTGTTCCCGTGGTGTACGATCCCGTCGGCAAGGACACGCTCTATACCTCTCTCGACTGCCTCAGGTCACGCGGCTTACTCGTGAGTTTCGGTAACGCGTCGGGTGCTGTGGACTGTCTGCCGTTGCTCGAACTGGTAAAGCGGGGATCGCTCTACGTCACGCGTCCCGCGCTACCGAATTACATTGCGACCCGCGAGGATCTCGAATGGGGCGCTTCTGAGCTTATGGGGCTCGTCGGCGGCGGGCAGATCAAGATCGAGATCGGTCAGCGCTTTGCGTTGGCAGATGCGGCCGACGCACACCGGGCGCTCGAAGGTCGGCGCACGACGGGCTCGACCATACTCCTGCCGTAAGCCGCCTGTTTTTTCGGAGCGCCGTTTCCGCAGTTATCGACCGGTTAAGCGACTGGTCGCCCGGATGTGGCAACGCTAAGTTGGTTCTCCTAGGACGATAGGGAAGTCGTCAGGGAGAAGGGCTGTGTTTCGGCAACGACATGAGGCGAGGCTTGCTGCGCCGATCACCGATGTGTTCTCGGCGCTCGTGAAGATGCTCACGACGAGCCGCTGGGCTTCGGGTGATTGGTTGGCCGAGCCGGGTGGGTTACCCCACATCGGTCAGCTCTATGTCCAGCGTCGTGGTTCGGTCATCCGGCGTGGCCGGGTCGTCGAATGCCTTCGCCCCGTGGTCCTGACTCTATATGAGAGCCTGTTCGATCCGCCGTGCCGCGTTTGGCTTCGGCTCCGATGGCGGCCTCGAGCCGCTCGACAGCGGATCGCTGGTCCTGCTCGATGCGGGTTACGAACTCAACGGCCCCGCTTATCTGAACAGGCGTCATTGGCATAGCGAAATAGAGGGTCACTGCGGCAAGCTTCTGAGGGCTCTAACCGTGCGGCTGACCGAGACCGCCGGCGAGGGTTACGGAGAGGCAAGCGGCCAGAAGATCGGCAGCAAGACCATCACGGATACGAAGACCACGACAGTCAACGGCAGCCCGACCTTCAAATAATCGACGAAGCGGTAACCGCCGGGGCCCATGATGAGAATATTCGCCGGGTGCGAGATCGGACTCGTGAAGCTCGCCGAGGCCGCCATGGCGACGGCCATCATGGCTGTTTGCGGTGCGATGCCGAGGTCGGCGCTGGCGGAGAGCACGATCGGCGACATCAGGACGACCAGGGCGGCCGTCGGAATGATCATCGTGCCGGCCGCCGTAATCAAATAGAGTCCGCCGATTACCCACCATGGCCCGAATGGCCCCAGGACATTCATCGTTTGCTCGGCAAGAAACTGTGCGGCGCCGGTCTGCTGCATCGCGGTACCGAGCGGCAGCATACCCGCGATCAGAAAGATCGAGCGCCAATCGATGGCACGATATGCGTCTTCCATACTCAGACAGCGAGTCACCACCATGAGCGTCGCGCCGATCATCGCCGCGATGTAGATCGGCAGCCACCCGATCAGCACCGAAGAGACGACAGCGAGCATGATTCCGCCTGCGAGTGGCGCCTTCGTGGTATCGATGGGTTTCTGCGTCACGGGTGTGAGGACGAGAAATTCCGGGTCCCGCTCAAGTACGGCGAGTCTCTGCCTTGGGCCGAGCAGCAGCAGCGCATCACCGAGTTGCAGCACGAGCTGATCGAGGTTCGTGCGAATCGCCTCGCCGTTTCGCCATACGGCCACGAGCTCGAGACCGTACTTTTCGCGGAAGCTGAACTCCGACAGCGGCTGCCCGGCCAGCGCCGAGCGCGGGTCGAGCGTGGCTTCGAGCAAGCTCAAGCGTTCGGACTCGAGTGTGTTGAGATTTGGTTGTGCACCTCGTTCGACCTCGAGTTCCTGGAGTCCGCGCAGGACGTCGAGATCTTCTTCCCGGCCCTGGATCAATAACAAGTCGCCACCCTTCAACGACTGGTCGGGCTCGGGCATGATCTTGAGTTCGCCCTCTCTAAACAGCGCCAGCAGGCGGAAATCGAAGGCATCGCCGAGCCGGTTGCGCATCAACGTGTCGCCTGCTAGCGGCGACTCACGCGGCACGCGCACGACGAAGATTCTCTCCTGTAGCCGGTAGACATCGCTGAGCTCCTCCTCATCGACCTCGCGGCAGTCGGCGAACTCGGGCGAACGCTTGATTTCCTCTACCGTATCGGGGCTCGCCTGCAACAGTAGTACATCGCCTCTGCGCAACGGTACGTGAGCGAGGTTGGCGCGGCGGACGAGCTTGTCACGGCGAATAGCCAGAACGTTGGCGCCGTAGCGTTTGCGGAACTCGGAGTGGTGCAACAGCTCAGCGACCAGCGGGGAGTTCTCCTCGACGGCGACCTCGACAAGCTTGACCTGTCCGGCCATGAGGCGCTGCAGCACCGGCGCCTCGCGTTCGATGACAAGCTCGCTCCACCGCTGGAACTCGTGAAAGCGATCGAGTCGACCCTGTATGAGCAGCTTGTCGTTACCCTGCAGCACGGCTTGCCGGGAAGGCATGATTTCGGTGTCGCGGCTGCGCTCGAGTGCGAGCACGATAAGACCTGTGGCAACGCCGATTCGGCTCTGGCTCAGCGTCTTGCCGACGAGTATCGAGTCTTCCGGCACGCGCATCTCGAACGCACGTGACTGCAGGCCGTACTGGGTGCGCAGATTGCGTTGACTGTGCCTTTGCAGCTCTCCCTCGGGTTTTTTGCGGGGAAGAAGATGTCTGCCGAATAACGCAACGAAGGCCGTCCCGGCGATGAGCACACCGCCGCCGATCGGCGTGAAGTCGAACAGGCCGAATGTTGCCTCGCCGGCTGCTTCCAGGGAGCTGCTGATGAGCAGGTTCGGCGGCGTTCCGATCATCGTGGTCAGGCCGCCGAGCAGGCTGCCGTAGGCCAACGGCATGAGCAGTCGTGACGCGGGAATCCGCGTGCGTCGCGCGATATCGATCACGACGGGCAGCATCAATGCGGCGACGCCGATATTGTTCATGAAAGCCGAGAGCGTCCCCGCTGTGAGCATGATGACAACAATCATGCGGGATTCGTTCCGACCGGCGAGCCACAGCACGTTATGGCCGATAACGTTGGCGATTCCCGTGCGAGTTAAGCCGTCGCTTAAAATAAACATGGCCCAGACGGCGATCACGGCCGCATTAGAGAATCCCGCTACGGCTTCGGGAGGCGTCACGAGGCCCGTCAAGACGAGCGTTCCGAGCACCATGAGTGCGATGAGGTCCATCCGGAGCTTTTCGCTGACAAATAGCATCAGCGACACAACTAGGATGGCGAGAACGAGGCCGATTTGAAGCGTCAAGTTAAGCTCGCTTATAAACTATGTGACTCGGCCGGCGCTGTGCGTGGAGCGAAGGTCGACCAACTCTTTGAGAAGAATTCTAATCGACCTTGTCGCTCGCAGAAAGCTACGTGAAATAATTAGGGCCAGATCCCTTTTTCACCGAAAAAGGGATCTGGCCCCTTTTTTCGCCGCAAGTCAGTCGCCGACAAATTTGCGTAACGCCGATCCCGCGAGGCGGTACGTGTTCCACTCCGTCAGCGCCGCCGCGCCGATGGCCTCGTAGAACTTGATCGCGGGTTCGTTCCAATCGAGCACGGCCCATTCGACCCGGCCGCAATCGCGCTCGAGTGCGAGCTGCGCGAGATGCTTGAGCAACGCCTTGCCGATACCTCGACCTCTCAAGTCGGGCGTGACGTAAAGATCCTCGAGGTAAAGCCCGGGCTTTCCGATAAACGTCGAGAAAGAGTGAAAGAACAACGCGAACCCCGCGGGCGCGCCTTCGTATTCGGCGATGATTGACTCGGCGAGGGGGCGCTCGCCGAATAAGTGCTGGGCCAGCAACGCCTCGGTCGTGACGACCTCGTGCGACAGGCGTTCGTAATCTGCCAGTTCTCTAATAAAGTCGAGGATCACGCCAACGTCCCGCTCTTCGGCGGGACGCAGCGAGAGTTTTGACACGTCGGTAGCGGCCAAACGAGATCAGTTTGTGAGTGTGTTTTCGGGCGAAGCCCACTCCTCGAGCGTGCACTCGTAAGGGTTGATCTGCTCGCCCGGCTTCCAGATGAAGTAGGCGTCCCAGACGAATGGCTCGACGAGTGTGCCTGCGATGATTGCGCTGGAGAGTTTCAGGGTGTTGTTCATGCTGACCTCTCAGTTCTCTTTATCCAGTGTTCAGTTCCTAATGATTGTCTAGACTCTCGGTCAACTCGATATACGCGCCCCACGGGTCCGTTAGATATGCGCGCGTGATGCCGCACCCCTTGATGACCGTATACGGGCGATCGAAGGCGATGTTGATCCCGGGATCCGCGATATGCGATGTCGTCGACAACGTCGAATGCGGGCGGCAGTTCTTCCCGAGTCGCTATGGAGTAACCCGCGTCTCTAATCTCGGCCAGCGTTGTGTGAAGGTCAGGCACGGAGAAGCCTATGTGGTTGGCGGTCGTTCCCTTTGTGCCGCCAGTGGGCGGCTGTACCGATCGTGGTCGTCAGTCTCAACATTATCTCCCCCGGCTATGAACAAGCGTCGGTTGCTGGCCGTTCGCTCTTGTTATCGGATCGATGCCAGAGAATACTTTAAACTGCGCTCAGCGGGCGTATCAAGCTCTCCGGCACTCCGAATGCCCCGTCCAGGCGGCACTTGAGCACTTGATCCCACCCATGCGATCTTCGATCATCACGAGAACGCTGAAAGAACAACCAGCGGCTCTCGACCTGCCCCCTATAGCGGTACCAACCAAACTGAGAGAGTCCGAACTCATTGTGTCGTCATGCCATTGGGCATGGCAAGTCGAGAGCATGCCACTGCTCGCGCCGTAACGCGTCTTCTATCTGCTGGATTTCCCCGGCGTGCAGTCGTAGTCGGTCACGGGATGCAGCGACTCGATGTAGTGATTGCTGCCCGTGACCGGCACCTTGAAGTAATTCGAATCCTCGGCCGTCCACTCGAGGTCCAGTGAGGGATCGTCGGGGTTGACCGTGATCCGCTCGACAGTATGCAATGCGTCGCTGTGCAGTATGCCCGGGTGCGGCGTGAGCACGCCGGACTCGAAGCCGATCGTATCGATGACGAGCGTCGAGCCTTCGTACCAGCCGATCGAGTGCCCGTAAGGCCGAGGCGTCAGATTGTCTTCGTGCTCGCGGGCCAGGCGAATCGTCCGTACCGTATCCATGTACTCGTGGCGGATGACGACGCTGTCTTCCGTTTGCTCGATGTCGGTCGGTGTTCCGGGCTCACCCCAGGCGCGCGAGATGCTCGACGCGCTGCACTCGAACGAGGGATCGTCAAAACGGTCATCGTAGGTCTCGTTAGCCGCCAGGCCGGCCGCCGTCATGCGCTCTTCTCCCGGCAGCGCCGAGCCTGGCCCCGGTCCGCCCTGCCTGCGGCGCCGGTCGCGCATCCAGGGTCCGGCGAGGTTCGGGATACCGCCGTCGAGGTAAGCGACACGTTCCGCTTCATCGACAGCCCCCGACACGGTGATTTCGCCGCCGCGTCCAACGATAGTCCCGTCGGCCATGACGGCTCCCGTGAACGAACACCCGAGCGGATCTCGCTTGGCGGCAACTCCTGAAACGGTGAACTCCTGCCCGGGAACGAACTGCTCTCTTGTCCAGCCCTGGCGCCTGAGGGTATTCGCCGTTTGCAGCTCGCAGGCCCAGACGACTTCCCGGCCGTTCTCGTCCACGGCCGCGATGTGCAGGAACGCGTGCGGATTAACGAACTCGAATTCCGCGACGATGCCTTCGATCGTGATCGGCCGGTCGCGGTCGTAATGCGGTGCGTTGGAATGATGGGCGTTGGTCACAGCCGGTGCCCCGACCAGGGTTATGTATGCGGCGCCTGCCAATGTCCTTGTGTAATGCATAAGCATTAAACCTCGTCGATAAGCGCACGCATTCTCGCGCGTGACGTGGCATCCGGCAATCGGCCGAACGAAGCCTGTGTGTTTTCTTCCATGTGGGCCGGGTTACTCGTTTCCGTGAATACGGTAGTGATCGTCGGATGCGCAAGGATGTATTTCAGCGAGAATTGCGCCCAGCTCGTGCAATCGAACTCGGCCGTCCACTCGGGCAGCGGTCGCCCCTCGAGCCGGCCGAAGTACGCGCCGTTCATGAATGGCCTGTTGAGGAGAACGCCGAGCCCCATATCGGCAGCCATCGGCAGCAGCCGTTCTTCTGCGCGCCGCTCCGTGATCGAGTAATTCATCTGTACGAAGTCGGGCGTCTCGCGTCCGAGGAACCCGATGAGCTGATCGTAGCGTTCATACTGTGAGACCGTCACACCGATGTAACGTACGCTACCCTCTTCCTTCCAGTCCTTGAGATTCAGCCATTGCGTGTCGAGGTCGGTCAGGCTGAAAATCTGTACGAGGTCGAGGGTGTCGCGTTGGTAGAGTTCCTGCGTCTGTCTGAACTGCGCGATGCCGGCTTCCTTGCCGACCTGATCGATCTTGGTCGTGACGAACAGCTTGTCTCGGAGATCGGGCAGGTTGATGACTTCGCCGAAGCCTGCGTCGTTCGCCGGATTACGCGGCCAGGTATCGACGACGGCACCGCCGTTGGCGACGAGCGCCCGAAGCACGGCCGCCACCGGCTCCGTGCCGTTAGCGGCTATCTGCGAAACGACCTTGCTCGAGCCGAGCCCGACCACGGGCAGCATCTCACCCGTGCTCGGAATGGTACGCAGTGGCATCGTCTCCTGCGCGAGTGCGCGTGCCGGGCTGAGCCCCGCGACGCCCACGGCCGACAGCGCGGCGATCGCTTCCCGCCGGGTCATGGATGTCATCGTTCATCCTCTGTGGAGTCGGGTCTTTGCCGCAAGTTTATCATCTCTGGAAAGGGGCCTCTTTTTGGCCGCTCCTGCAGCGATGGCAGATCATCGAAGGGCGTGGGAGCGACGCCCTCATCGCGATCTTAGTCCGGCATCTCGCCGGTCGCGTGCCAGTGCGCGCAGTCCGGCGTGAGATGCGAGTTCGCGATTCGCTCGTACTTCTCGTTTTCCTCGGACGTCAGCCCATCGCGCCAGCGGCCGTTCGTGCCCTTGTAGACGAACTTCGTGAGGCCACCCTCGAACATGTCAGGGAAGTGCTCCAAAAGCGAATTCGCGTTCTTCTTCATGTAATCGAAGGTGAAGTGCTCGATGATGTCGGGCCAACGCTCTTCGTCTATCTCGATGTCCAAGAACTCGGCTATGCGGCGAATCTCCCCTTCCATGTCCGCTTTAAGATCGTTGAAGTGCACCAGCAGCACGTTCGGCGTGTTGTGAATCTCCCACCACGATTGAATGTGGTCCCAGTAGGACCAGTCGTAAAGTCCGCCGTTTTCGAGAAAGCCATGGAAGAATTCGCGGGCGTCTTCCGGTGGTCGTTCCATGGGCGGACCCACGCGGCCGGCCGTGTTGTTAGTCATCTCGTAGGTGCGTATGTATCCAACGCATCCCTCGAGTCCTACTACACCGGCATGCAGGCGGTGTTTAGACTGCAGCGCTCGGTGCAGCGACTTAGGCAGATGAGGCTTGACTAGGAATGTGGATAGAGATCCTTAGCTGGACCCTGATCGGCTTTGGCCTCTTCACGCTGACGGAAGGCTATCATGCCTTCCGTCAGTAGCCCGAGCGGTCGCGACCGTTGCAGTACTGGTGGCTTGCGGGTTTGATTGCCGCCGCTGGCCTCGGCCTGATCAGCGCCGGCCTGCCGCTCATGCCCCGGTAAGAAAGGGGCCAGGAAAAAGGGACCCGGCCCCTTTTTTCTTATTCCGCTTCTTCTATGGCTTGCAGCAGGTCATCCATGGAGCGCGTGAGCTGCTCGAACTTGATGGTCGGAACCCTATACTCCCATTCCGCGACGCGACCATTGATTTCAGACGCTTGGGTTTCGGCCGCCGCGCGCGTCTGCTCCGACTCTTCAGGCAGCGATGGATCTACCGTCGCCGCAAAGCTCACCCAGGCATCGCCCTCGCGCTCCAGCGACTGCGCGGTAATCATGAGCCCGTCAAAAGTTCGAAACACCGTCACGATGACGTCTTCTGCCGTAGCCGGTAGCCGCTCGACGTCATCGAGTGTCAGGCCCTCCAGGACATTACCCATCACGTTGGCAACGCTGTCGTAGCGTAGCTCGCGTCCCTCCGGCGTGTTATCCAGGGTGAAGTTGGATTGCCCGCGAACGGCTTTCGATACGATCACTTCCTCTCCATTCGGGCGAGTTACCGTCACGTGTTGAACGCGCTCGCCGTCGAGATCGATGATCGCCGTGTCGAGCCAGTCGGTCGCTGTCGTGCCGATTTCGGGGTCTCTATTAACAAGATAGGCCTGGTTTTCATTCTGACGTCGAACGTAACGCTGGTAGTCGCCCTCGGCGTTGCCGACGATGACTTCGACGGGCTCCTCCAGTCCGAGCAGGCGAACCGCGATGCCGCCTGCGGTCTCCGCAGTGATCGCCTCGACGCCCAGACGGTCGTGGAACGCCGGATCGACCGTCTTCGCTTCGAGAATCTGCGTCTCTGCCAGGCTGAGTAGCGCGTGGCGCGTCTTCGTCAGATCGGCGGGATAGCCGTCTCGCTCGAGCACGACCCACCCGGACTCACCGCGTTCCAGTGTCGCGACGGTTTCCGCGCCGCGTCCGGCGAGTTCGACGCGCGTCACCTCATCCAGCGACTCAAGAAGTCCGGGCAGGAACATCTCGCCGCTCTGCGTATCCAGTTGTTGCTCCCGCTGGCCGAAGATAGCGAGAACTCCGAGCACGACCAGCGCACCGGCGAGCCACATCAGCGTTCGCTTGTTCATGACGCTACCTTCGTTTCGCGGCGCCGGTAGAACACGAACGCCAGTGCCGCGATGGTGAGCAGCAACGGAACGAGTCCGATATTGACGATCTTAAGTGTCGTGCCGAGTTGCTCGATCGATAGGTCCAGATCCCGCTGCACGGCTCTGAGTTCCTGGCGGATTCGAATCTGCTGGTCCAAAAACCGCTCGATCTCCGCCTGCTGCTCCTCGCTCATGAGCAGGGAGCCGCCATCGCTGCGAGCCGCCTGAAGCTCGCCAAGCCGCTGTTCGGTCTCGGCGAGTTCGGTTTGCAGCCGTTGCTCTGTCGCTCGGAACTCAGCCTCGGCGATGCGGCGTAAATCCTCGACGCGTGTAAACGGCCGGGAGAAGCTTGCGCGCGCCCGGATGCCGATCAATGCGGCGCTTCCCGAGAGGTTGTCCAGCGAGTTGACGACGAAGTCACCATTGTTGGCGAACGCAGTGACCAGTTGCTGGCCGAAGAAATTCTGCCGCTGTGCCCAGAGACGGTCACTGAGGATGTCGACGTCGCCGACGAGGATGATGTTCGCGGACTCCGTCGAGGTCAGGTGATCCGCTGGGGTGATGTCTTCTTCCTGGGCGACCTCGCCGGCGTCAGTCAACGCGTCGTCAGCGGGTTCCTCGTCGCCGTCGGGTGGGCCGTCGGGAAAGGCCGTCGTCAGCGGGCCCTCAAGTCGGGCCGCGAGCACGTAGCTCTCGCCGCTCGGCGTGAACGAATCCATGAGCGCGGCGGGATCGGAGAGAAACTGGAACTGGATCGTCGGCAACGTCGCCGCCGACGTGCTCGAGGTCAGCAATGGCACGAGTGTCGCTTCGCTCTCTTCCGCGAGCGTGAAGTGGCCGGCCGTGCCTAGATTGATCGAGCCGAGATTCGAGGTGACGATGTCCTCGTTATTCAGAGCGAGTTCGTTGAGTCCCAGTAAGCCGACGTGCCGGACGGGCCGTCCACCCAGGCCCGAGTTGACACTCAAAGCATAGCGATCGTCGGCAACGACGTTCTCCGGCGCGAATTCGACCCCCCAGGCCGAGAATAACGGTGCCAACGTAGACGAGCTGCCGGCCGCCATCGTCGCTGGATCGGTCGCGGACATGTCGATCTCGGCGAAGGGGTCCACGAAGATCAGCGCCCGGCCGCCGCGCAGAATGAACTGATCGATCGCATAGAGCGTCGTGTCATCGAGCGCTTTCGGATGGACGATCCAGAGCACATTGATGTCTTCTTCGACTTGCGCCATGCCTGGCGTGAGTTGACGGATCTCGAAGAGCTGCTGAGCCTGAGTCGTGATTACCCAGGGGTCGGTAAGCTGTTGCGTCTGCGGATCGAAGCCGGCGTTCATCGAAGTACCCGAGAGTAATCCCACAACTGTCTTGTCCGGATTCGCCAGGTTATAAATGAGCTTCGCGAGGTCGTACTCGAGAAAGGTTTCTTTCTCCGGTTGCAGGAACGGAATCGTATCTTCTTCGCCGACGCTGTTCGTGCCGGCGAGACCGAAGTAGACCGACTGGGCCAGCCCACCGAGAGCGATCGACTCGAGCCCGAACTGCGCCGCGCGATCCTCGTCCTCCGAGAATGGTGCGGGATCGACGTTGTGGACGATCAGGTTATCGTCCGCGACTCGCGCGAACTCTTCCAGGGTTTCCCGAACGCGTGTCGCGTAGCCTCTGAGATAAGGAATATCGGCCGTCTCTTCGTCCGAGAAGAAGAAGTAGAGGTTGATCGGTTCGTTGATTGATGCGAGTAACTCTCTCGTTCCGTCCGAGATCGTGTAGAGATTGTTCTCGGTCAGATCGACCCGCATCCCCCTGAGCAGCGTGTTGCTCGCTACCAAGGCGGCGATGAACGTGAGCCCGAGGAGGCCCAACGACGCCAGCCCAACCTTTCTCTGTTCTTGCGTAGTCACGGGACTCTCAATCCGCCTTTTTGAGTTGTAGGACGATCGCGTTGGCGTAGAGCATGACGCCAATGAGTAAACCGAAATAGACGAGATCGCGCAGGTCGATGACGCCTTTGCTGATACTCGCGAAGTGCGTCAGGAAACTCAGACTCGCGACGGTGTCGACGAGGGTCTGCGGAGCCCAGGCAGAGAACACGTCGAGAACCAACGGGAAGCCGGCGAGCAGCAGCAGGAAGCAAGCGACGACGGCGAGGATGAACGCGATGACCTGGTTCTTTGTCGCAGCCGAGATGCACGAACCGACCGCGAGAAAACCACCAGCCATGAGCAGGCTGCCGATGTAAGCGGCGATGACTGCACCGTTATCGGGATCGCCGAGATAGTTGACCGTTATCCAGATGGGAAAGGTCAAAACGAGTGCGAGCCCGGTAAATGCCCAGGCCGCGAGAAACTTTCCGGTAACGGCCTGCCAGAGTTCTACCGGAAGCGTCATGAGCAACTCGATGCTGCCCGACTTACGCTCCTCCGCCCACAGACGCATGCTTAGTGCGGGAACCAGGAAGAGATAAAGCCATGGATGAAAGTTAAAAAACGGCGCGAGATCCGCCTGGCTGCGCTCATAGAAACCACCGAGATAGAAAGTGAAGGTGCTCGTCAGGACGAGAAAGATGACGATAAAGACGTACGCCACGGGAGTCAGGAAATAACTCCGGAGTTCGCGGCGCATGATCGCAAGCATGGCATTCATGCGCTGGCTCCTCCCGTGATTGTGCGGAAAACCTCATCGAGGCGGCCAGACTCCAGATGCAGTTCAGAGAACTCCCAGCCCTTCGTGGAAGCGAGTTCGGTTATCGCTCCCAGCGGCAGTTTTCCGTTCGCCGGGAACGCGGTCAGCCGGTCCGAGTGGTCGTCTATCTCGATCGTATCGACCTCGGCTAGGGCCTCGATGCCGTTGCGCACCTCGTCGAGCTGTGAGCAGTCGGCGAGCTTCACCGATACGGCGTTGTAGAAGCGCGAGCGCGCCTTGAGCCGCTCCGGCGTGTCGTCGGCTAGGATTCGGCCGTGAGCGATGATGATTGCGCGATTGCACAGCGCGTCGACTTCCTCGAGAAGATGCGTCGAGATCACGATGATCTTGCTCTGCGACATCTGGTTGATGAGCTGGCGCACCTCGTGCTTCTGATTCGGATCCAGGCCGTCGGTAGGCTCATCCAGTATCAGCACATCGGGATCGTGAAGAATCGCCTGTGCCAGCCCGACGCGGCGCTTATAGCCTTTCGAGAGTGTGTCGATGGTCTGTTCCAGCACGGGCTCCAGATGCAGGAGTCCGTAAACCCGATCGAGGCTGTTCCTTCGAGTCGCACCCTCTAGGCCTCTGACGTCGGCGACGAATTCGAGGAAAGAGCGCGGTGACATCTCGGGATAACTGGGAGCCCCTTCGGGCAGGTAGCCGATGCGGCGCTTGGCGTCGGTGCTCTGCGTATCGACATCGAAGCCGCACACGGTCGCGCTACCGGTCGTCGCCGGTAGGAAGCCGGCGAGAATGCGCATCGTAGTGCTCTTGCCGGCGCCATTGGGGCCGAGGAAGCCTAGGACTTCACCCGGCTCAACCTGAAAGCTCAGGTCGTCGACGGCCAGCAGCGGGCCGTATCGTTTGGTCAGGTTCTGGCAATTGATCATTGCGACTCCCATCTTTCTTGCTTGCCATTCTCCGTGTCGAGCCGGGCGACAACAAATCCGGAACGCAATTTTCCACAAGCCGGCGAGCGATTCAAGCCCCCGTCGGTGGCGTATAGGAAAAAAAGGGACCCGGCCCCCTTTTTTTAGTTACCGAGCAGGTTGCCGTCCACATCCATGAGTTGAATCGGCCCGAGGTTCAGCGCGCGGATATCGGCCTCGATCAGTTCGAGATCGCCGACGACGACCCAGGTCAGGTTGTCCGGCGCGAGCAGCGTCTGCGCGGCCTCGTTGACCTCGGTGACGTTCACGGCTTCGACGAGCGCCGGATAATGGCGCCAGTAGTCGTCCGGCAGGCCGAAACGCACGATTTCGGCGATGTCGCCCATGACGGCGCGCGCCGTCTCCCAGCGGCCCGGCAGCTGCAGCGTATTCTGGCGCTTGCTGGTTGCGACTTCTGCTTCGCTGATTGGTCGCGTCGTCCGGACCTCGCGGATTTCGCGGTCGAGTTCGAGCATGGACGCTGCGGTCCGATCGGTCTGAACCGGTGCATAGATGATGAATGGCCGCTGGTTCATCGTATCCACGATGATGGAGCGTACGCCGTAGGACCACGCCTTGTCCTCCCGCAGATTCATGTTGATGCGCGAGGTGAAGTTGCCGCCGAAACTGAAGTTCATCGCCTGGATCGCGAGCTCGCCGTCGCCGATCCGGGGCGTTACGAGATGGCCCACGATAATGAAGCTCTGCTCGGAGCCGGGCCGGTCGACGAGGACCACCCGAGTCTCGTCGGGAAGATCGACCGTCGGAATGATTTTTTCCGGGACGCCGCCGCCGGTCCAGCCCGCGAACAGGTCTTCGAGGTAGGGTGTAATCTCGGCCATGTTCGTGTCGCCGACGACGATCATCGTCGCGTTCTCGGGCCGGAACCAGGTATCGTGGAGATCCACGAGGTCGGCACGTTGCAACGCACCGATCGAGGCCTCGGTTCCCGAGCCCGTCATCGGCAATGAATAGGTGTGTCCATCACCGTAGACGAGTTGCGGAAACAATCGCAGTGCCATGTTGACCGGCGTCATCTTCTCGCGCTGAATCGCGGCGATCTGCAGGCGCTTGAGGCGCGCGAGATCGTCGTCCGGGAAGGCCGGGTTCAGGATGACGTCGCCGAATATATCGAGTGTCAGCTCCAGATTCTCGGTCAGTGCGGACATGCTGACGAACGAGAAGTCGAGATTCGATCCCGCGCGGATTTCGCCGCCGAGATCGTCGAGTTCTTCGCTGATCTGCAGCGCGTCACGGTTCGTCGTTCCTTCCTCCAGCATGTTGATCATGAGACCGGCCGCGCCGGGTCTCGAAAACTGGTCCGCCGCGTATCCCATATTGAGTTGCAGGCTCATGTGAATGACCGGCACTGCATCTCGCGTCGCTACGATCAGGCGCATGCCGTTAGAGAGTTCGCCGATCTGAAGATCCGGAAACTCAGCTTGCGGGAACGTGTCGGGAAAAGGCAGAGCGCTGCGATCCACCGCTTGCTCGGTCGCCGTCAAGTTAGCCGCGAACGGATGAACCTCGAGCGTGAACGCTGGCCACGACAACCACTTTCGTGTGGCGTTTCGAAGATCCTCTGGCTCGAGGGACTCGAGGATAGCGAGCGACTCGATGTAGGCGTCGGGTCGGCCTCCAAACACGGCGCCCTCGATGAGGATTCTCGCCTTGCCGCTGACACGTTCGATGGCGCGAATGAAGTCCGCTTTCGTCCTCGTGACGACACGCGCGAGTTCCTCGTCTGTCGGTCCGTCGCTCAAAAATAGCTCGATTTCCTCATCCAGTAGCTGCTCGACAATCGCCAGATCGCCGCCGGGCTGGGCCGTTGCATATACCAAAAACTCGCCAGCGATTTCATCACCCTCGGAAAAAGCGCCAACATCGGTCGCGACCAGTTCCTCGACGACAAGACGCTGATAGAGCCGCGAGCTCCTACCCTCTCCAAGAATGTTGCCCGCGAGCGACAGCCAGTCGGCCTCCTCCTGCACCCACTCCGGCGTCGGCCAGGTCTTGTAGATGCGCGCCTGTGGAACACGGTCCTCCACGACCATGCGGCGTTCATTGCTGAGCGTCGGTACCCAGGCATTCATTCGAGCCAGCGGCGGACCCGGAGGAATATCGCCGAAGTAGAGCTCGGTCCGCTCCCTCGCCGTGGGAGCATCGATATCGCCGGCGAGTACGAGCGTGGCGTTGTTCGGGCCGTAGTAAGTTGCGAACCAATCCCGCACGTCGTCCAGCGTCGCGGCGTTAAGGTCCTCCATCGAGCCGATTGGCGACCACGAATAGGGATGCCCCTCGGGGAAGACGTTCTCGTTGATGTAGTCGAACACCCGGCCGTAGGGTCGATTCTCGCCCTGACGCTTTTCGTTCTGCACGACGCCGCGTTGCTCATTGAGCTTCTCCTGATCGACGGCGCCGAGCAGATGCCCCATGCGGTCCGACTCCATCCAGAGCACGAGGTCCAGTGCGCTCGTTGGAACAGTCTGATAGTAGTTCGTGCGGTCCGAGTTCGTCGTGCCATTGATTTGGGTCGCGCCGACTTCCTGCAGTGGCCCGAACCACTCATCGTCGTAATTCTCAGTGCCGTTGAACATCAGGTGCTCGAACAGATGAGCGAACCCGGTCTTGCCTGGCAACTCGTTTTTCGAGCCGACGTGATACCAGAGGTTCGTGGCGATGATCGGCGCCTTGTGATCCTCGTGGACGATAACGCGCAGCCCGTTGTCGAGCGTGAACTCTTCGAACGAGATATCCGGGTCGTTCTGAGCCGCGAGCGCGGAGGCGAACAAGAGTATGCACAGAGTAACGGTCGGTCGATTCATGCTGTTCTCGAGGTAGTGTGCCGTCTGAGACTTTTTTGAGTGTCTGCTAGTTTCGTTCGATGCGGTAATATCGTGAATGGTTGCGGTTCATGATATTCGCCTCGAAGCCTCTCACATAGGGTTTGACGAGGTGCCTGTTCACATAGGAGTAGACGAGCCCATCCAAGCTGATTTCCCAAGACTCAGCAGCGCCCGGAACTACCTCTGCGGCGACATTCTCCGTGGTCAAGCCTTCATAGAGGTCCCGGAGTATGTTGGCCCCGCCATCGTCCTCGTTGCGATGCGGATCCAGAGTGGCGGGTTCACCGCCGTTGCCGCGATTGAATACGACTTCGCTGGCGTTACCGGCTGTCGAGATGGCATCCTGTCGCTCACAGGCTGCGACGGCGCAGAGGCCGAGCAGGAGTAGCAGGTTGCGCGGAACGTTCATGATCCCACCCGAGATGAGTGAGCTTCGGAGTATAGAGCAGCGAGCTGCGGGCGATCTAACTCGACACGTTCACGGCAAGTGAAGCTTCGCACACTCTATCCCGCACTGGAGCCTTTCGATGAGGGCTTCTTGCCGCCGGATGGCGAGCACGTCGTCTACTACGAGCAATGCGGCAACCCGGAGGGCAAGCCGGCCGTGTTCGTCCACGGTGGGCCTGGAGGCGGCGGTGACAAAGGCGCGCGGCGGTTCTTCGACCCGACACGTTACCGGATCATCGTCTTCGATCAACGCGGCGCAGGCCGCAGCCGCCCGCATGCCTCGCTCGAAGGCAATACAACAGGGCATCTCATCGCCGACATGGAGCGGCTGCGGGAGCATCTCGGGATTTCACAATGGCTTGTCTTCGGCGGCTCCTGGGGCAGCACGCTTTCCCTGGCCTATGCCGAGGCCCACTCGGACTCGGTCAGCGAACTCGTCGTGCGCGGGATCTTCCTGCTGCGCCGCAAGGAACTTGCCTGGTTTTATCAGCATGGCGCCAGTTTCCTGTTCCCGGATCAATGGGAGCGTTTTCTCGAACCGATTCCGCCCGAGGAGCGCGACGATCTCCTCGGCGCTTACCATCGCCGGCTCACCGGCGACGACAAGGAGGTCATGGTCGAAGCCGCACGAGCCTGGTCCTATTGGGAGGGCGCAACGAGTTTCCTGCTGCCGAAGCCGGCACACACGCTGCCGTTCGAGCAGACCGAGTTCGCGATCGCATTGGCGCGTATCGAGGTTCATTACTTCATGAACGACGGTTTTTTCGAGTCGGAGAATCAGCTCTTCGATGGTGTCGACCGCATCCGTCATATTCCCACCGTCATCGTGCAGGGCCGCTACGACGTGGTCTGCCCGATGGAAACGGCCTGGGAACTCGTGACCCGCTGGCCGGAGGCCGAGTTTCACCTCGTCGAGGACGCCGGCCACTCGGCTTATGAGCCGGGCATCATGCATGAACTCATCATGGCAACGGACGGGTTTGCGAAATGAGCAAGACCTTGATCGTCAACGGCACGCTCGTCAACGAGGGGAGGGTCTTCCAGTCCGACATTCTGCTCGACGGCGATCGCATCGAGAGAATCGACACGGGACTCTCGGCCGGTCCGGCGGATGACGTCATCGATGCAGGCGGCTGTTACGTCCTACCCGGCCTCATCGACGATCAGGTGCACCTGCGCGAGCCGGGGCTCACGCACAAAGCGACGATACCGAGCGAGTCGCGCGCAGCGCTTTTCGGCGGCGTCACGAGCTTCATGGAGATGCCGAATACGAGCCCACCGACGACGGATCGCTCGGCACTCGCCGAAAAGTACGCGCGCGCAGTAGGGCGCAGCTATGCGAACTATGCGTTCTATCTCGGTGCGACGAACGACAATCTCGGGGAGATCCAGCGGGTCACAGCTGCGGATGCCTGTGGCATCAAGGTGTTCATGGGCGCTTCCACGGGCAACATGCTCGTAGACAATCGCGAGGCCTTGGGGAAGATCTTCGCGGATGCCACGCTTCCGGTCGCGACGCATTGTGAGGACACGCCGACGATTCGTGCCAACGAGGCGCGATTTCGGGAGCGCTACGGTGACGACGTGCCTATAGCTGCGCATCCGGAGATTCGTTCGGCGGAAGCCTGCTTGATGTCGTCGTCGCTCGCGGTGGAACTCGCGAAGCGTCACGGCACGCGGCTGCACATCCTTCACCTGACCACTGCGCGTGAGCTGAATTTGTTCGACGCGGGCCCACTCGAGTCGAAGCAAATCACGGCCGAAGTCTGTGTCCACCATCTCTGGTACGACGAATCCGATTACGCTGAGCAGGGCACGCGAATCAAATGTAATCCGGCTATCAAGACGCGTGAGGATCGGGAGGGACTGATCCGCGGCGTTCAGCAGGATCTCATCGATGTCATCGCTACCGATCACGCGCCGCACACGCGAGAGGAAAAAGAGCAGACTTACTTTGAGGCGCCGGCCGGGTTGCCACTCATCCAGCATTCCTTACAGATGCTGCTGCAGCAACAGCGCGAAGGGCTTTTCACGCTGGAGCAGATCGTGACCAAAGCCGCACACAATCCTGCACGCTTATTTAACGTCACGGGCCGAGGCTTCTTGCGTGAGGGCTATTTTGCGGATCTCGTCATCGTGGACCTGAATAAGCCCAGCGTGGTTACTCCGGAGAGCGTGCAATACCTCTGCTGCTGGTCACCGTTAGAGGGTACGATATTCAACGCCAGCATTATTACGACCATCTTGAACGGCCGTCTGGTCTTCAGCGACGGGACGGTGCTCGAGGAACCGCAGGGGAGACCGCTCGATATACTGGCGCGCTAGGCCGCGTGGGCCGGCAAGGGCGGGGAGAAAGTGGGGACCAGGGTCGGACGTCCATACTCCGATACTACCCAAAACTCCAGGTCACGCCGGGTGATGTCCCCGGCCCCCAAAAGTGCCTCCCGGCGAGGCTTGCGGTCATTCCCGGGCAGGGGGGGGAGGCTGCCGGGCGACCGCTGTTTAAGTCTTAGCCGCGATTGCTGGCGGGCGCGCTCGCCAGCCTGAGCGGCGGTGCTACCGCCCCCTTCATATCGAACTCCAAATCCGCCTTGAACCTGAGCTCGACGGTCTTAACGTAAAGATCCATCTCCGACCGGAAGCGAGCATCCTGTGCGCGCATCTCGGCGGCGGCCTGAGCACCGCCTACGGTGACCTCTTCCATCGCTCTGAGTGGCGCGCTGATCATGCCCACTCCGATGACCGTCAGCGCGGTCCCGAGACGTACCCATGAGGCTATTAATCGTGCTCTGTACAACATCGTATCCATCCTTGGTTAACGAGATTCCGAAAAAAATAGTGTGGCGGGAATCGCGTGTTTGGCCTTTTCAATGCATAAGCCATGCCAACTATTAATTTATTTAAAAAATAGTTAGTTATAGAATTATCCTCTCCCGGTAATCCGTGAAATCACGGATTGCCATTGCCATAAAACACGGATATCCGTAAAATTGTATTATGTCTACCGAACCCAGCTATCAGTGGTTGTTCCGCAAGAGCCCAGCGTTGTCGGTATCACTTGATCAAGACGGATTCTTTCTCGATGCTAGCGATGCCTGGCTCGCGCGCTTCGGTTACAGCCGCGACGAGCTAAACGCACTGCGCCCACAGGATCTCTCGAGCCCCGAATCGGCGGCGCACATCGTCGAAGACTACATGCCGCTCCTGCGCCGCGCCGGACGTCTGACCGACGTCCCCATCGAACTCGTTACCGAGTCCGGCGAGATTGTGGCCTGCCTCGCCAATGCGGTCGTCGAGCATGACGAGGAGAGCGGTGACTACGTGCGTACCGTGGCCGTATACACGGAGATCGGCACCGCGGACGCTATCGAGCAGCACTACCGGGATCTCTACCGAGATACCCCGGCGATGCTGCACACAGTCGATAGCCGGGGCCGGATCGTCTACGTCAGCGACCGCTGGCTGACGAAGCTCGGCTACCGCCGGGAGGAAGTCATCGGCCGCAACATCACGGATTTCATGGCGGAGAATTCGCGCGAGAATCTCGATCAGCGCAGGCTCGTGAACATCATCGCGCAAGGCGAGCTCGATAATGCGCCACGGAGCTACCTGACCCGGGAGGGCGAGGAGATCGAAGCGCTCGTCTCCGCGCGGGCCGATCGGGACGAGAACGGTAATGTTACCTTTCTTTATGTGGCCATGAAGGATGTCACCGAAAGAAATCGCGCCGAGCGTCAGCTTCGGGTGGCATTCGAGGAGAACGCCCGCCTGCGGGGGGAACTCGAGCGGGAACGGGACTACCTCCGTGAGGAGGTTCAGGTGTCGATGAACTTCGGGCGGATCATCGGCGAGAGTCCTGCGCTCGAGAAAATGCTAGCTCGTCTCGAGGCCGTCGCACAGACTTCCGCGAGCGTGCTGATTCAGGGAGAGTCCGGGGTCGGCAAGGAACTCGTGGCGCACGTTATTCACTCGCGCAGCTCCCGTGCCGATGGGCCGCTCGTCAAGGTGAATTGCGCCTCGATACCACACGAGCTGTTCGAGAGCGAGTTTTTCGGACACGTGAAGGGGGCGTTTACGGGCGCGCACCGCGATCGCGTCGGTCGCTTTCAACTCGCCCACGGTGGCACGATTTTCCTGGACGAGATTGGCGAGATCCCGCTCGACCTGCAGGGCAAGCTGCTGCGCGTCCTGCAGGAGAGCGAGTATGAGAGAGTTGGCGATGACGCTACGCTATCCGTGGATGTCAGGGTCGTCGCAGCCACGAACCGGGATCTCGAGCAGCTCGTGGAGCAGCGCGGCTTTCGCGAGGATCTCTATTACCGGCTCAGCGTGTTTCCGATCGACGTACCGCCGCTACGGGAGCGCGGTGAGGACATAGTCCAGCTTGCCAGCCACTTCCTGGAGAAGGTCTGCCTGGACTTCGGTCACCGGCCGCTGACGCTGTCGCGCCAGCAGCTGAGCCTGCTCAATAAATACGACTGGCCCGGCAATGTGCGCGAACTCAAGAACGTTATCGAGCGAGCCGTGATTCTATCGCAGGGAAAAGTGTTGAGGCTCGACCTCGCAATGGCCGATATTCTGCGCTCTTCCCGGTGGCGGGACAGCCGGCCTGATCGCGTGGATACTCTCATCATGACCGAGAAGGAACTCGTCGCGCTCCAGAAGGAGAACATGTCGACTGCGCTGCGCTTGAGCAATGGACGCGTTTCGGGCCCTGAGGGTGCGGCTCGCATGGTGGGCCTCAAGCCTTCGACATTTACGGACCGGATGAAGAAATTCGGTATCGGCAAGAACGGCGAGACTCGTAGAACTGCGGGATGAGTCCGTGTCTCGGGGCGCTGTTGATTGCATAACTTGATCCGTGCCGTGAGGTTGCAGTCGGTTCCTATAATTTGTTATAACTTTGCCTACTAGAGCGTTGTTTGCTGGAATTGTCCCGCAACAAAGCGCCCTGCCAGGAGCGGATTGAGTGACTGCCAAGAATAAAGTCGAGAATAAAGGCTCATGTATGCCCCATCTGGCTGAGCGGTTTGAGGCCGCAGTATCTGCCCTCGTAGCAGAGGGATCGGTTAAGGATCGGCTCGTCACAGCCTACTCGGAAAACCTTGACGATCTGGAGAGCAGCGACCTGCCACAGAGCCTGCGCAGTAAATTCGAATCACTTCACGCCGCACTGCATTCCGCCAGCCCTGTCGGCAAAGAGCCCAGCGTCCGGGCTACGATCCGCAAGATGTCGCGGCCGCAGGCCGGCAAGCACGCCCGCACCATCCTGTCTCTCTACACCGATCTCACCGCTCGTGGCAAGCGATCGACCGCTCGTGGCAAGCGATCGACCGCTCGTGGCAAGCGATCGGAGCCGCTAAGGGTCGTGAACGGCAAGAACAAGAAGGCGCCAGGATTCATTTCTCAGGGCACTTAAATCGTGCCCGCAATGCCGTGACCTGGGCATAATACTCGCCCATGCGCTGGCTCTACCCGCTACTTGTCCTTGGCTCCGCGGCCGGCACGGCAGTTGCGCAGGATTTACCCGAGCCGCTGACCCGGATCCTGAACGGTCACGAGATACCGCTCGAAGGTCTGAGTCTCCTCGTTCAGGCCGTCGATCGGGACGAACCCGTGTTGAGTCACTATGCGCTGACGCCGCGAAACCCGGCGTCGACCATCAAGCTCCTGACCACCTGGGTTGCGCTGGACGAGCTCGGCCCGACCTATAGTTGGCCGACTGAAGTCTATTTTCTCGGCGGCTGGGACGGGAGTCGCCTCGTTGGCGATCTCGGTCTCAAAGGTTATGGTGATCCCTATCTCGTCACCGAGGAATACTGGAAACTCTTGAGTGGCCTGCGGCGTATCGGGCTCCAAGAAATAACCGGCGACCTCGTCATCGATTCGAGTTATTTCGACGGCAACGGCGGCGATCCCGGTGCCTTCGACGGCCAGCCCTACAGGACCTACAACGTTTTGCCGGATGCGCTGCTTGTCAATTTCAAGGCCGTACACTTTCAGTTTATCGAGGATCCCGAGCGTCGCGGCGTGCTCATCAGCGCCAATCCTGAACCGAGTAATCTCACGATCCGCAATGATCTCGATCTGGTCGGTGGTCCCTGCCGGGGATTCCAGGCCGGTATCAGTTTCGATCTGCGAGACGCTTCGACGGGCCGGACAGTCGTGTTCTCCGGAGATTTTCCCGCAGCCTGCAGCCCCTATTCGCTAAGTCGCAGCGTCTTGCAGCATGACACCTACGCCTTTGGCGTCTTCGAGACATTGTGGCAACAGCTCGGTGGGCAGATTCGGGGAGGTTCGCGACGCGAGGTCATCAGCGAGGATGCTGAGCCCGCAATGACGTGGCGGTCGCGGCCGCTCGGTGAGGTGATTCGCAGCATCAACAAGTTCAGCAATAACGTGATGACGCGGCAGTTACTCTACACGCTGGCCGCGGAGACTTCCGGCCCGCCCGGCACCGAGGCGAAAGGTCTCGAGTTCGTCCGAGCCTATCTGGAGAAACAGGGCCTCGATCCGGCGAGCCTCGTACTCGACAATGGCGCCGGCCTATCGCGGCAAACGCGGATCTCGGCTGAGCTGCTGGTGGATGTCCTGTTGCTCGCCTCACAAAGCCCTCACAGTCCGGAATATCTGGCATCGCTGTCGCTCGGTGGTCTGGATGGTACGACGCGGGGGCGATTCCGCCGCGGTGCTGTCGCGGGAAACATGCATGTCAAGACCGGCCGGCTCGATCACGTCTCGGCGCTCGCAGGTTACGTGCATGCGACGAGCGGGCGGACCTACGTCGTCGTTGCGATGCTGAATGCGCCCGACGTCCATCGCGGCCCGGGGGAGGAGTTTCAGGATGCGATCGTCCGTTGGGTCCACGAACTACCATGAAGCAACGGCCACATTCTGTAACCAGGTCGCGGTCCATAGACGCGAAATCTTCTTATAATCGTGGTGTGACTGGAGGCGATTGAATGTTAAGGTCAATTCTTGCGATTCTACTGGCTTTCGGTTCGATGCCGGCATCGGCGGAGACTGCCTACGTTACGGATGTACTCACGCTCGGCCTGCACGAGTCGGAGGACACGAGCGATCGCCCGTTCCGGACTTTGATCAGTGGCGCAGAGCTCGAGGTTCTCACGCGCGCACCTAATTATGCCCTAGTGCAGACGACCGACGGCGAGCAAGGTTGGGTGAAGTCCGCGTATCTAGTGGCGGAGAAGCCGGCCCGGCTCAGGGTCGCGGAGGTCGAGACCGCGCTCGTGATCATGCGCGAAGAGCTCAGCGGCGCTCACGCGGCGCAGCAGGCTGCCGAACAGCAGACCGAACAGCTCGGACGGAATATCCAGGCGCGTGAAGACTCCTCCAAAGCCGTCCTCGATACACTCGCGCGCCTGAAGCGCGAGACGGAATCCTACGAGGAACGCATGGAGGCCTATCGTGGCAGTTTGCCGCTGTCGTGGGTTGCCGCGGCACTCGGCGTCGCGCTCATCAGCGGTTTCCTGGCCGGCATGTGGTGCCTGGACGCCTTGATTCGCAGACGTCACGGAGGCTTCAGGGTCTATTAACAGCCGGCCGGCGCTGCGGCCGCACGAGCCAATCCGTGGCTCGGAATCCCAACAGGACGATCAGAATAATCGTATAGACCAACGGCTCGATCGTCGTGATCTTGACCTGCCAGAAGAAGTGCAGGACACCGATAACGCCAATGAGGTACACGCTGCGGTGCAGCTTGACCCAGTGCCGTCCGAGACGTCGCTGCATCTTGTTGGTCGACGTGACTGCGAGTGGTAGGAGCAGCAGCAATGCCGTTACGCCGACCGCGATGAACGGCCTTTGAGTAACGTCGGCGAGCAGGGCCGACCAGGCAAGACCCTGGTCCAGGATGACATAGGTGAGCGCGTGCAGAAGGATGTAGCCGAAAACGGCGAGTCCGAGTGCGCGGCGCAGGGCGACGAGCCAGTTGAGGCCGGTCAGTTTGCGCGCGGGCGTAATAGCCAACGTCAGCAAGAGCAGGTTGAGCCCGGTTTTGCCGAGCGTATGCATTACCTCCTGAATGGGATTCGCGCCGAGATCACCAAACCCCGCGATCCTCCCGACGAGGATCGTGAACGGTAGAATACAGGCAACGATGACGGCCGCCTTGACCAGCGTGAGGAAACGGCGAGTCATCGAAATGACCTTATGCGGTTGGTTTTCTGAAAGTGCCGCAGTATCGTGCCTTCTTAGGCGCTTTCAGTAATTAGCGACGAGATCGAGATCGGTATAGAGATGCGCAACTTCTTCCGCGTAGCCGTTGAACATCAGCGTTGGGACGCGCGCGGATAACAGGCCGCCGCCGAGCGGACGCTCGCTGGCCTGGCTCCAACGCGGATGGTCCACGTTCGGATTGACGTTGGAGTAGAAGCCGTACTCGCGTGCGTTCGCCATGTTCCAACTCGTCGCGGGCATCGTCTCCGTGAAGCGGATGCCGACGATCGACTTGATGCTCTTGAAGCCGTACTTCCAGGGCACCACGAGTCGCAGCGGCGCGCCGTTCTGGTTGGGTAGCACCTGCCCATATAAACCCACGGCGACGAAGGTCAGCGGATGCATGGCTTCGGCGATCGTTAGGCCTTCGCGATACGGCCAGCGCAGCACGCGCTGCCGCACCCCGGGCATCTGTTCTGGATCGTTCAGCGTGAAGAATTGAACGAAACTGGTTTTCGACGTCGGGTTAAATCGGCTCAAAAGGTCCGCGAGCGGAAATCCGACCCAGGGGACGACCATGGACCACGCCTCCACGCAGCGGAAGCGGTAGATCCGTTCCTCCAACGGGTACGGGCGGATCAGGTCCTCAAACGCGTAGGTGCCGGTATGTTCAGCCTCGCCCTCGACGGTTATGGTCCACGGGTGCGGCTCCAGCGCGTGCGCGTAGCGCGCCGGGTCCGTCTTGTCAGCGCCGAACTCGTAATAGTTGTTGTATCCGGTCACATCTTCGTAAGCAGAGGGCTGCAGGTCGGGGTTGTCGGACCATTGAGTGACGTTCGGCAGGGTTTCGCCGCCGAGCAGGGGCAGTTTGCGCTCGGGCAGGTCGTCGCGCGTGTATTCCCTGAGTTCCTGAGCAACTGCGGCGGCTCCGGGAAGGAGCCCCAGCGCGAGCGCGCCCTTGACGAGTTCGCGCCGCTGCCGGTAGATCGGCTCAGGTGTAATTTCTGAGGATTTGATGTTGTTCGGCTTCTTGATCAACATGATGGCGCCCGGTTGCTGTATCGGAGTAGACCCCGAGAGTAGCCACAATGTTGCAACGATAGCGAGGAAATGGCCAGCCCCGGCGTGAGCCTCAAGCCCTGCGCCGCTTCCCCGCCGCTCCAAAATGGGGCCAATCAACTTTGTCGGGAGCTGCCGCGGCGCCAAAAGTCGATCTTACGGTTCAGTGCGCTACAATGGCGTGACCGAACAAAAACGAGCCCAACAGCGGGCACTTCTTTCCAAGCAGTTCCAGGGGATGCTGATGAAGCTAATAACAGCTGTGATCAAGCCCTTTCGTCTCGACGACGTGCGCAACGTCCTAGCGGAGGTTGGCGTACAGGGCATGACCGTGACCGAGGTCAAGGGATTTGGCCGGCAACGGGGGCACACGGAGCTCTACCGTGGAGCCGAGTATGTCGTCGATTTCCTTCCCAAGGTCAAAGTAGAACTCGCGCTTACCGACGATCTCGTCGACCGGGCGATCGAAGCGATCATCGAGTCCGCCAAGACCGGCAAAGTCGGTGACGGCAAGATCTTCGTAACGGATCTTCGCCAGGTCTATCGCATTCGTACCGGCGAGACCGGTGATCAGGCAATCTAGGGGGGGTTAGAGTGAAAACGCTACAAAGAACAATCTCGGTAGCCTTGGCTACCGCGGTCTGGCCGACGATAGCATCGGCGCAGGCCATCGATAGCGGCGACACGGCATGGATGCTGACGTCCACGGCACTCGTGTTGTTCATGACGCTTCCTGGGCTCTCGCTTTTCTACGGCGGTCTGGTCCAGCGCCGCAATGCGCTGTCCGTGCTCATGCAGTGCTTCACTATCGCCTGTGTGATGTCCGTCGTCTGGGTCCTTTTCGGCTACAGCATGTCGTTCAGCGAGGGTATCCTGGGCAATCTCGTCGGCGGGTTCTCGGCGGTGATGTTGTCGGGCATCAGCTTCGATTCCGCGAGCGGAACGGTGCCGGAAACCGTCTTTGTCATGTTCCAGATGACATTCGCGATCATCACCCCCGCACTGATCGTCGGTGCGTTCGCGGAGCGCATGCGGTTCTCGGCGATGCTCTTGTTCACCACTTTGTGGGCGATCGTCGTCTACTTCCCAGTCGCGCACTGGGTCTGGGGTGGCGGCTGGTTGGCCGAGATGGGTTTCCGCGACTTTGCCGGGGGTGCAGTCGTGCACGTCACGGCCGGTGTCGGCGCATTGGCTGCGGCCCTCGTGATGGGCAATCGGCGCGGTTTCCCCGACACGCCGATGCCGCCGCATAATCTCACGATGACCGTCACGGGCGCCTGCATGCTGTGGGTCGGCTGGTTCGGTTTCAATGCCGGCAGCGCCGTGGCTGCAGACGGCTCAGCCGGAATGGCGATGTTGGTGACGCATACGAGCGCCGCGGTCGCTTCATTGACCTGGATGGCCTGTGAATGGATCAAATTCGGCAAGCCCAGCGTTCTGGGTATCGTCACCGGCATGGTCGCCGGCCTGGCGACGATTACGCCGGCATCGGGTTACGTTGGGCCGTTGGGCGCGCTGGTGATCGGCCTGGCGGCCGGCTCGGGCTGCTTCTTCGCGACGCAGTTCATGAAGCGCACGCTGAAGATCGACGACTCCCTGGACGTCTTCCCGGTTCACGGTGTCGGCGGCATGATCGGCCTGTTGTTGACGGGCATCTTCTCCGCACAGTCGTGGGGCGGTGTCGGACTCGACGAAGGTGTCAGCATGGGCGGGCACATCTGGATACAGCTGATCGGGATCATAGCAACAGTGATCTGGTGTGGTATCGCCAGCTTCGTCTTGCTGAAGATCATCGACGCCGTTGTGCCCTTACGCGTCTCCGCGGAGGAGGAGACCGAGGGTCTGGACCTCGTACTGCACGAGGAAAGCGGCTACAACCTCTAGGGAGTCAAGCGTCGGTGGGGAGTCTGAGAGTAATCTCCAGGCCCCCGCCGGCACGATTCGCCGCACTGACCTCACCGCCGTGGAGTTCCATGACCCTGGCGGTAATCGCCAGGCCGATACCCTGGCCGGCTGTCTGATGATCCCGGCTCTCATCGGCCCTATACAGCGGCTCGAAGATACGCGTCAGCTCGTCGTCGGGAACGCCCGGCCCCGAGTCCGAGACGGCGATCACGAAGCTGTCCTCCGAGCGTGAGAGACGGATCTCGACTGGCCCGTCGGCGCCGGCGTAAGTTAGAGTGTTGCGCACGACATTCTCGAACGCGCTCTTGAGACCGCGCTCATCACCGAGTACCTTGGCCGGACCATCCGAATGAAACTCGATCTGCGCATCCGGATGCTCGAAACGGGCGTCGTCAAGGACGTGGGAGATGAGGTCCTCGAGTTGCAGCCACTCGCGTTTCGGATCTTGCTGCTTTCTCAGGCGAGCAAGCGTCATGATCTGGCCGATGAGTTCGTCGAGTTGCTCGGCTTCTTTCTCGATACGATTCAGATCGGGTTGCACGGTGCCACTCGCGCGGCGCTGAGCGAGCGCAAGCGCCATTCGAATTCTCGCCAACGGTGAGCGAAGCTCATGCGATACGTCGCGAAGCAAGGTTTCTTTGTCCGTGACAAGCGCCTGGATCCGCTCGGCCATCATGTCGAAGTCTCTGGCCAGAATGCCGACCTCGTCGGAGCGGCGGTTCGAAGGACTGCCGACGCGCGTCTCGAGTACGCCCGCGGCCAGCGCGCGGCTGGCGCGCTGCACCCGCACGATCGGTGAGGAGATATAACGGGCCAGCAATAAGGACGTCAGCGCCGCCACCAGAATGGCGATGCCCACTACGGCAAGTCGCGTACCGGGCCAGACCAACATGCCGAACACCGTAAAGAGCGGGCGGGTGAAGAGTAGCCGGTACGCTTCGCCATCCGGCGCGATCAGATCCGGCGCCAGTTGTACTGGACGCAGGTTGGGAGGCCGCATACCACCGCCGAAGCCGCCGCCACGGTCACCGCCACCGCGGATGCCGTCGCCATCGTTCTCGCCGTTCCCGTCTCCACGGCCGCCGCCTCGCCCCGGATCGACGTCGAGTAGTCGCCGGACTTCACCCGGCATCGCCCGGCCGAGGAGTTCGCGGCCGTTCTCGTCGACGATGAGCAGGACCATGTCTCGTGGCGCCTCGCGCGTGTGATCCCGGAGCCAATCGCGAAGTCCTCTCTCTCCCTGCTGCTCGAGTACTTCGGCGGCTTCTTGAATAATCGGTTCTCGACCCTCGATATCGGCCTGATTGAACGTCAGGCTCGCTAACTCATAGCTCACGTAAACGGTCGCTACGAGAGTCACGACCATTGCTACCCCGATCGACGCGAACAACTTCCAGAACAGGCTCATATCATCAAGTCTCCGGCTCCGGAATCAGAATGTAGCCGCTGCCCCGGATGCTGCGAATAAGCGATTGCCCATCGCCGCCGCTGGCGACCTTCTTGCGCAAATTACTGATATGAGTATCCAGACTGCGGTCATCCGGAAGTAGCTGCCTTCCCAGGGCCGCACGTGTCAGCGCTTCGCGCGAGACGATTTCACCGGCGGAGCGCATCAGCGTCACGAGAATCGTGAACTCGGCATTCGTGAGTTTCAGGGTCTCTCCATTCTTGGACGCCTCGTGTCGCTTGATGTGCGCCTTGAACGAGCCGACCTCGAGTTCAGTCGGTTCTTCATCATCGGTCTCATGGGTACGGCGAAGAATAGCCTTGACCCGTGCCAACAGTTCACGGGGATTGAATGGCTTGGGCAGGTAATCGTCCGCGCCCATTTCGAGTCCGACGATTCGATCCACATCGTCGCCGCGCGCGGTCAGCATCAGGATGGGAGTGCGGGAGCCGGATTCACGCAACTGCCGTAATACATCGAATCCCGACAGGCCCGGCAGCATAACATCGAGCACGATAAGATCGTAATCCTCCTGTTGTGCGTACCGAAGACCCCGGGTTCCGGTGGCCGCGGCGGTGATCGACATACCTTCGGGTTGCAGGTATTCGGCCAGCATGTCACTGAGCTCCGTATCGTCGTCGACAAGTAGTATCGAATTCGCGGTCATGGTTTCATCCTACCCTAATGAACTTGCCACATTGCGGCGCGGATACATAGACTTGGATGGCTCAAGAATGATTAGCTTGAGAAAAATTGAGACGCGCCCTTTTTGGTGTTTCCCCGGCAAGAAAAGCGAAAAAAGGGACACGGCCCCTTTTTCGCTACTCCTCTGGAGGAAAGTACCGAAACTCGTGAGTAAAATGCACCTGCTGCGTCGCAACCGGCTCGCCCCCGACGAGACGCGGTCTGAAGTAACTCTCCAATAGCCTGCGCCGATAGCGTGAGTCCATGAGTCCGGGCGGCGTCGCTTCTACGATCTCGACATTTCGGGCGAGGCCGTTAGCCGAAATCTCGAACTGAGCTGTGATCGTGCCCCAGGCATAGGTATCGACTCTGCGGGTCAGGTCAACTGGGCTGGGCGGAGGGACGAAGTTGATGAGCCCCGGGCTTTCGAAAAGGGCGTTGGCTTCCGACTCATCCTCCGCGGCAAGTACGGTATACGCATCCCGATAACGGGCGAGCCCGAGTTCTAGCTGACCACGGGTCAATGCCCAGTCACCGAGAACGATTATCGATCGTGCTCGTTCCAGAGCCGTAATATCCGTTGTGACTTCCAGAATCTCCTCGAGGCGTCGCCGGGCGGAACTGCTGTCGCCCGACAGAATGTCAATCCGTACAAGCTCACGCAGCGGCCGCAAGAACTCGGCGGAATACTGGTCGAGATGACCCTCCTGGATCTCAATGACAGTTTCATATTGCTCTCGCGCCCTGGTACGCATCCTCGATAATTCGTAGTAGTTGGCGAGCCGGTAGTGATAAGGGATGACATCGAGTTCGTTCTCGCCATACCGCCGGTGCCCGATAGTCAAGAGCTGCTGTTGAATCTCCTGAGCGGCGCGGGTATCTCCAGCCGCTTCGTACACCCTGCTGAGCTCATCTAGAATGATCGATTGCTCCGTGTTGAACAGGCCGAAGTTTCGCTGGCTGATGTGCTGGGCATGCTCGAGGACTGTAACGGCTTCGGGGTACAGGCCGTCCATGGTGTAGACGCGTGCGAGATTGAGATAGGGATCGATCAGGAGCGGCGAAAACTCGCCACCGTCGTCGATGAGGCGCTCGATTCCTTGCAGATACGTTGCCGCCGCCGACTCGAGTTCGTCCAACTCGGCTTGTATGGTGCCCAACTCGAGCAGTGAGTTCGCGTCGGCATCCTCGCCGGTTTCCGCGAGCGTTTCGTCTCGGGGAATCGCCGCATCACTCGCTGCGGGTTCTTGAGTCCAGCCTGAATCCATCGCTACCAGGAGGCTGAGTCCTGCGGTCGCGAGTAGCAGCGAACGGCGAGCGGCCATCCGTATCGGGCTGTGTGATTCCGGATACTGGCGCAGGACGGCGCTCAGTCCCTCGGCAGATAGTGGAAAGTGAAGTTTCGTGCCAATCCCTGGGTCGACACGAGTACGCCGTCGATCATTCGCGGCCTGAAGCGTGACCGAGTGATAGCACGTGCGGTCGAATCGTCTTTGAGTCCCGGAGGTACGGACTCGACTACCGTTACGTTGGTCGTTCTTCCCGACTCGAGAACATCGAATGTGACCAGCACGTGACCGGGAACAACTCCCGGGTCGGTCGCGCTGCCGATACCGCGATTACTCGGGTTTTCGCGGAGGACGTAGGTCGGATCGTCGAACCATGCGGCACGTAAATCGTCGCCGTTCTCCAGATCTCCGAGTAGTTCCCACGCTTGACGGTACTCGTCACCGGTGGGGCCGACCTTGCTGAACGCGACGCTCCAGTCGCCGATATCGACGAGGATTCCGGCAATCGTAAGGCGGTCCGGTTGCTCCTGAGCCTGTGTGATTTCCAGTGCTCTTCGCAGCGCACCGATTCCCCGACCCTCGGCGTATTTTTGAATACGGAAACTGTTACCGATCGCCCGCAGCGGGAACACTATCTCGAGGCTCGACTCGCTGACGTTGTCGCGAATGATAGTCATCGCTCTCGTGTACTGGTCGCGCTCTTCCTGGAATCGATACGCGGACCGCAGCCAGCGTGCAAACTTATACAGTGCAGGCAATATCTCCATTGTGTCGGTGCCGTAGATCCGTTCTCGCAGTTGCAGAGCGGTCAGCTGGTACCGGTCGGCTGCACCGTAACGTTCCATACCGCGCATCGTGTTGGAGAGGTGATCGAGAATATCGATCTGCTGCTCGTTCATGAGGCCGTGGACGCGCCGGCTTACGGTGCGCGCCTCCTCGAATATGGTCGCCGCCTGATTCGGCGCTCCCCTGAGCTGATAGTTGACGCCGAGGCCGATCAGCGGATTGATAACGGCATCGCTATAAGTCCCGTCCGCTTCCCGAATAACATCGATTGAGCGAACAAAGTTCTCCTCGGAGGGCTCGTAGAGTTCTAGGCGGCGTTGCAGGATTGCGAGATTACTGAGTGCCACACCGAGTTCGAGGCTAATGCCCAGCTCTTCCTCGGTCAGTTCTACCATCCTCTGGGCGACCGGGATAGCTGCCTCCCAGCGCTCCTGGTCGACGAGATCGCTGAGTAAGATTTCCGCCTCCAAGCGTGCGACGAGATTCAACGCGGCCTCGCCGGTGGCGAGCGCCTCCTCGTCAAGCGTCTCTGCGTCGAGGTCTGCCGCCGTCAGCCGCGTTGCTTGCGGATCGACCTGTGTGGCCGACTCGAGCTCCTGGGCCTCGAAATCCCGTTCCAGTGCGGCCTCGAAATCCCGTTCCAGTGCGGTCTCGAAATCCCGTTCCAGCGCGGTCTCGAAATCCCGTTCCAGCGCGGCGTCGAGATCTCGTTCCAGCGCGGCGTCGAGCGCGCCGGTCTCGGGGGCGAATGCGTCGGCGGGGGACCCGTCGTTGGATTCTTGAGTGCCCCCCGGAGCGCTGGCGGTTACGAGCGTAAAACCGCACAGCAGCTTGAGTTTTTGTATGCTGCGCCGGTGCTTCACATTCGGCCTCACATGAGCCATTTCTGATCATTCTAACGAAAAAGATTCCTCGTCGCTGAGGTCTCGAACGGCCCTTCTTCGTTAGACTCGGTCCGATGCCTCCAGGTTCCTGCGGCGCCTCGACTACAGGTCTTGTGGCGAAAGGCTGCTATCAAACACGATGGATCCGCGCTCGTGGATGTTCTCTCGCCCTGCGTAACGTTCAACGATCATGAGGACTCCACCAAGAGTTACGCCTACACGCGCCAGTTCTTTCATCGTACCGTGCACCTTGACTACGTGCCGCCGGTGGCGGAGATCAGAGCGGCCTATGATGAGGGCGACGTCATGCCCATCGACCTGCACGACAGCAGCCGCATACTGCTGCGTAAGATCAGCGAAGACTACCGCGTGAACAATCGCTGCGCTGCGCTGAACTACCTGCGCGCCCATCATCGCAGAGGCGAGATCGTCACCGGCCTGCTCTATATCGACGAGAGCGAGCCCGATATGCATGGGATAAACTGGACGACTAACACGCCGCTCGGCAGCCTCGACTTCGAGGATTTGTGCCCGGGCGTTGAGGCTCTGGCGACTCTGCAGGGTCGTTTTCGCTAGCTCACCGGGCCGAGCGTAGACGTGCGCTTTCCCCAGCCGCCCGCCGCGCTCCAGTACCGGAGAAACGGTGCGGAATCGTACTTCGCGACACCGGTAGATGTGATCTGCGTCAACGAAATCTGCGGCTGGGTTCGGCATTTTTATACGGTCTATACAAACAACTTATGTATAAATGCTGGACTCGAAGATTCCCATTGCCATGATTCGAGAACGCCTCAGCGGGCTGTTGGCCGACTGGAGTGCCGATTTCTCTACGCTCCTCGAGGAGCTGGAGGAAAAGCGTGCGCGCGTCGAGGAGCTCGAGGCCGCTGAAGAGGGTAAATCTCAGAAGGTCGAAGCGCTCAGCGGCAGGGTCGAGGCTCAGGATGCGCTGATCGAGTCCTTGAACCTCGAGGCCGACGAGACCGCCTCGTTACGGAGCGAGATACACAAGAAGGATATGGAGATCGAGAAGAAGCTCGCCGAGATCGACAGCAAGCAGGAATTGATCGGTGCGTTGCGCCGGGACTCCGAGAACGTTGGTCGCCTCAAGGACGATGGTCGCGTCAAGGATCAAGAAATCGCGCGGCTCATGAAGGACAAACATGACGCGGAGACGCATGCAGCAGAACTCGCCGACGAGTTCAAGATACTGACGGCGGCCACGCTCACGGGTATTGATACCGCAGCGGAGCTTGAGGCAGTGCGTGCGGAACTCGATGCGCGCAAAATCTTGATTGAGAGTCTTCGTGGGGATGTTGAACGAGCGAAAGGTCTAGAGACTCAACTCGAGGAGAAGCGTCATGTCATTTCCCAACTCGAGACTTCCGTCGATCGGCACGCAAAATCGATCGTGGAGCTGCAAGAGGCGCTCGCTTCGTGGAAGGCCAAATACGAGGCACTAGAATCGGATTCTATGAATCGGGCCGGTACCGTTCCTGCGTTACCGAAGTTGACCGATGAGGAGTTGCAGGCACTCGGCTCTGCCGATGATGTCGGCGCTAACGGAGGGGACACGACGATCTCCTCCGATCTTCGCGATTCCCTGCTGAAAGCCCAACAGGCCGCCGGACCGAAGATCACGACAAATCGCTAGGTGCGAGTCTGGACTCTGTCTCAAACGACCGGGCAGCCGTAACCCGGAATCTCAACGTGATCGTTTCGGCGACTCTGAGCGCGCCCATCATCACACTAAACGGCTCCAAGCCGAGTTCCTCGTGACTCAGTTCGATCGTTCCGCCGATCGTCAAGAGATCTTCATGAATCGACAGCGCGACGGGCACGGCTTTCTGCATCGTGCGCTCTTTCACGCGGACCGCGAGGTCGACTTCGGGTGAGGCGCCCGCCGAAGTGAGTCGCCCCGTTACCGATATCGTCCGATAGCGCGGGAAATCGAGCAGCTGGGTACTGAACATATTCTCCCGTGTTCCTTCGATATCCTCCGCGGACGGCAGCGACGAGAACTCCTCTCCGGCCTCCGCTCGGGCCGCGGGCTCGTCAACGACGAGTTCGCCGACAGGCAGAGACAATTCGAATGTCGACTCGGTGAGCCGCGGTTGCACGAAGACGAGTCCGCTTACGGCTTGTGCCGAGATCACATGATTGTGCCCGAGGCTCGCGAGGGCGCCTGCGCGATAGATGAGAATTCGGATGTCCGTCCGCGCGGCGTCCACGCGATAGATGGCCCCACCGCGGGTAGCAACTCTCGCGGGCGGTGCCTCGAGCGCCTCTGGCGCGGTCACCGGCATGGGTTGGCAGCCAGCGAGATAGGTCAAAAAGGCGGCTAGAAGTAGCTGCCTCATAGACTAATCCGCGACCAGGTGCTCAGCGTCCACACCGGTTGTAGACTATCATGGACGGGTGCGTTGCCATTTATTGTCGAGGGGTCGGGTCAACCGGCCGCCACCTCGTGCGTGATACCTATGTGTGGGCATGGCGACTGCGCAGCGTAGAGGCCACATGAGGAGGGGAAGTTGACAGTACAAGCCGTCATAGCAGCCAATCGTTTCGGGCTCGGTATGCGCCGGGGAGAGCTGGACGAGATCGGCCAGGACCACGAGGGTTGGTTGCTCGCGCAGCTCGGCCCGGATGCTCCCGCTGCCGGCGACGCATTGCCGAGTTCCGCGGAGATAATGCGAGAGTACCAGCGTCTCCAAAGCATCCAACGCGAGGCTCGCCGCAGTGACGATGCGGAGCGCGCCGACGCTGCCGCGCAGGAGTACCGAGGCTACATCCGCTCACAGTTTCAGGCCCAGGCGACGCGCCGTTATTCGCTGGCTTCCGTCACCGATACACCGTTCAGGGAGCGACTCGTTCACTTCTGGACGAATCATTTCGCGGTCTCAGCCGATAAGCAATCGGTTACTCCGTTGGTGGGCACGCTCGAGGACGAGGCGATCCGCCCACACGTGACGGGCCGCTTCGCCGATATGCTGCTCGCGGTCGAGCAGCACTCGGCCATGATTCTCTACCTCGACAACCAGGGCTCGATGGGGCCCAACTCCCGCGCCGCCAGAGCCGCGTCGAGACGCGGTCGTGACCTCGGGCTCAACGAGAATCTCGCCCGCGAGATCCTCGAGCTGCATACGCTGGGTGTCGATGGTGGCTACAGCCAGGAAGACGTCACGACGTTCGCGACGGTGATTACGGGCTGGTCTATCGGCGGTGGTAACGATCGGGTGGATGCAGGGATCGGGGGAGAGTTTATCTTCCGCCCGAATACCCATGAACCCGGCGCCAAGACCATTCTCGGTAAGCGCTATTCCGAAGACGGTGTCGCCGAAGGCGAAGCGGTACTCGCGGACCTCGCGCGGCATCCCGCCACGGCGAATTTTCTCGCTGAAAAACTGGCCAGGCATTTCGTGGCCGACGATCCACCGAGCGATCTGGTAGCGGAGCTCGCGCGGACCTACTTGAGTAATGATGGCGACCTTAGCACCGTGTACGAGACGCTCATCGGTTTGCGAGACGCCTGGAAGGAGCCGTTGTCCAAATATAAGACGCCGCAGGACTTTCTGCTTTCGACCTATCGGGCCTTCAACCAGCAACCCGACAATCCCGAGCGAATGCTTATGTTCCTGGAGCTTCTCGGGCAAAGGCCGTATACGCCGGGTTCGCCCGCCGGCTGGCCCGATACCATGGCGCACTGGGACGGCGCCGATGCATTGATCAAGCGGATCGAGTGGGCTTCTACGATTGGCCGGCGAATCGGCGACCGTGTCAGGCCTGTTGAGTTCGGCGAAGCAATCCTCGGGCCCGTACTCAGCGACCATACGCGGACCGCCGTTTCGCGAGCCGAAAGTGTAGCTCAAGGCCTCACGCTGCTCTTCGCCAGCCCCGAGTTCCAGAGGAGATAGCCATGACCGATCGCAGGCAGTTCTTAGCCGGTGCCGCGCAGCTCGCGATGCTCGCGGGGTTCCCCGGGCTTGCCCGGTCGCAGCGGGCGGCCGACTCGCGCTTCGTGCTCGTCATTCTGCGCGGCGGCCTGGACGGTTTGGCTGCGGTGGCGCCCTATGGTGAGTCGAGTTACGGCAGCCTTAGGGGCAGTCTGGCCGTGGACGCACCCGGCCAGACGAATGGAATATTGAAACTCGACGGTTTGTTCGGCCTTCATCCCGCGCTCGGCAACATGCACGAGTTCTATCAGGCCGGAGAACTTGCCGTGCTGCATGCCGTTGCGACACCGTATCGGGAGCGATCTCACTTCGATGGCCAGAACGTCCTGGAAAACGGCTCGACGTTGCCCGGCGCTCTGCGCGATGGCTGGTTGAATCGAGCCGTCGGGCTGGACGAAGCGAAACGAAGTGCTGTTGCCCTGAGCCAGAACCTCCCGCTCGTGCTGCGCGGTGATACGTCGGTCATGAGTTGGGCGCCGTCGCGTCTGCGTGAGGCCGACGATGACACGCTGGCGCGGTTGGCCGATCTCTACGCGAACGACCCGCATCTCGCGGCCCGGCTCGAGGAAGCCGTCGAATCCCGTGCAATCGCCGGCGAGATGGGGCGCCGCGGAACCAATGGACGCCAGGGGCAGTTGGGGCCTCTGGTCACGGCCACCGGCAGGTTCCTGTCTGCGCCTGACGGGCCTAGGATCGCCGTTCTCGAGTCAGGTGGGTGGGACACACACGCGAATCAGGGCGCGGCCCAGGGTCTGCTCGCAGGACGCCTCGGCGGCCTGGATGCCGGGCTGGCGACGCTGAAGCGCGAGCTCGGCGACCATTGGCGGAACACCGTGGTCGTAATCGCCACCGAGTTCGGCCGGACCGTTGCGGTCAACGGTACACGGGGTACGGATCACGGCACGGGCGGCTGCGCCTTCGTCGCCGGTGGCGCGGTTCGCGGCGGCCGCGTGATAGCCGACTGGCCCGGGCTTACGGAACGCGACCTGTACGAAGGCAGAGACCTCAAGCCTACGCTCGATATGCGTGCGGTATTCAAGGGTATTCTCGCCGCGCACTTTGGCGCGATGCGCAACGAGTTGGACCGGGACGTGTTTCCGGAGAGCGCCGACGTTGTGCCGTTAACGGATCTCGTCGACGCTTAGAACGGGATCCAGGTGCGATCGGGCGATAGGTGTAGGTAACCGACGTTGAGGCCTTGGCGCCACCCGACGCCGAATCTCACGGGCGCCAGTGTTACCGCGCCGCGCTGGTTGTAGTTCACGCCGATGCCGCCGACGAAGTACAGACTGCCTTCCACGCCACCATAGCGCTCGAATAGCGCGTCCATCGTCGGTAGATCGTAGATCAGCACAAACACCTTCGAGGCATTGCCGCCGAAGTCCAACCCTAACGAGGGCCCGCGCCAGTAGACTTTACTCGTCGTGCCGTCGCTTAAGAATACGTCGCCGTGGCCATAGCGCAGGCCGATACCCGCCGCGGCGCTGGCTTCCTCTCCCTTGATATATGCATCCGGCGGACCGTTGTCTGAGAAGGCCTTGTTGAGTACGTCCGCGACACCTTGCGCGCCGCGGCCGAAGAAGGCTTCGGCTTCGCGCAGGACCGTGTCCTGTTGGTAGGGCGGCGTCGTGATTGCGGGGCCGGAGGAAGATTGAGGTGGTTGGCTGGAGCACGCCGCGCAAGTCAGCCAAACCGCGAGGGGTATGAGCAGTATTCGCATCGCTGGTCACCGATCGAAGGGTAGTAACGCAAGTTTAGAAGAAAAGTGGGGCCGGGTCCCTTTTTTTACTGCCACGGACTGAGTGTCGGGCCGGTGCAGAGTAAAAAAAGCACCCAGCCCCTCGGTTACTTTTTGAACAAAGCTGCGGTGGCGGATGCGGCTGGGTCTTCCGAATCGGTGGTCGTCTCTGCAGCCGAATCGCCGAACAACTGGCCGAGGCTTTCGCGTGCCGCAAGTTCGGCATCGCGCTCGCCTGGCGTGTATGCGTCGCCGGTCGGTTTGAAGTAGTCGCAGAAATTCGCGCGCGCCTTCTCTTTGACTTCTAACGCGTCGTCTTCCGTGCAGGCTTCTGGCACCAGCGGATCGTAATACATACACATCCGGCAGACATGGAGTTCGGCACGGCATTCGGGGCACTCGTCGCTCCGCATCAGGGGCAGCGATAGCCCGGCCAGTGAGTGGCCGCAGCGGTAACAGTTTAACGGGTCCGCCACGTCCTGATCTCAGGCCGCGAGTTCGACGCTTTCCAGGGCGAGTAATTGCCGCTTTAACGGCAGGCCGCTCGAGAACCCACCGATGGACCCGTCCGCGCCAATCACGCGATGACAGGGAATAATGATGGGTATGGGATTGCGGCCATTCGCCTGACCGACCGCTCGGGCGGCACGGGGATTGCCGATGCGCCTCGCGAGGTCACCATAGCCACATACTTTGCCGTAGGGAATCTCGGCCAGTCCCTTCCACACGCGTTGCTGAAATGGCGTACCGGCGGGCTCGAGTTCAAGGTCGAATTGCGTGCGTTTGCCGGCCAGGTACTCTTCGAGTTGCTCGCAGGTCGCGCGGCACGGTTCTGCCGCCCGCCGGCCTGCCATCACCGGTTTTCCGAAACAAACGCGCGTAACGCAGCCACGGTCATTGACGCTGACGGACAGGGTCCCCAGCGCAGTCTCCATTCGATCCCAGTATTCTTCGTTCATGCCTGTTCGATTCCCCGAGTCTGGTTTTGAGAGCTATCTTCACAATATAGTCTGCACTGGTGGAACTGCCTAGCCCGTC
>CAYXNS010000005.1:0-3864 GCA_964466315.1 uncultured Gammaproteobacteria bacterium | reverse complement strand
TGATGGCTACCGAATCAATAGTCTGGGTTGTTGTGCACGAGAGCGCCAACCGACGCCGCTCGTCCGAGGCCGCACTCGTGCTCACGGCGCTGGAGATCGAGCACAACCTTACTCGTTTCGAGAGCCGCTGGCAGCTCAGCGTCTCGGCCGACGAGGCCGCGCGCGCCGGCGCGGAGCTCGCCGCCTACGACAGCGAGTGTCATGCGCCGCCGGTCGGACGAAAGCCGATTGCCGAACTCAGCCATGGCTGGAACGGCGTTGCGACGTTTGCCGGGTTGTTATTGTTCGTGGGGATACTGGCGCGCCAGGATGCGCTGGGTCTAGATTGGGTCGGCGCTGGTCGACTCGATGCCGGACGCGTTATCTCCGGCGAGTGGTGGCGAGCCATAACCGCACTGACCCTGCACGTGGATTTCGATCATCTGGCCTCGAACATCGTTTTCGGCAGTTTCTTCGGCCTCTATGTCGGCCGCTATCTCGGCTCGGGATTGGGTTGGGCCGCGATACTCGCGGGCGGCGTGATCGGCAACGCCGTCAATGCGTGGATCCAACCGGCGGAACATCTCGCGATCGGTGCGTCGACATCCGTGTTCGCTGCGCTGGGACTACTCGGGGCCTACACCTGGCGCCGGGGATTCCTGAGGAACACACCGTGGAAGGATCGTATCGCACCCGTGACCGCCGCCATTTTCCTGCTGGCTTTCACGGGTACAGGGACCGGGACCGGTGCGGACAATATCGATGTCATGGCCCATCTGACGGGGTTTATGTCTGGCTTCGGGATTGGTGTCTGGTTGGCGGCGAGCCGCCTACCACTTGGACTCAGAGCGCAACAGGTGAGCGCGTTGATCGCGGGCGGCTTCATTCTCGTGGCGTGGTTTGCCGCATTCGGAATGGCGGCGATTTACCGCTAGTACGCTGTCCGCCCGCGCATCGTTGTCAATCCAGAACGCCCGCCACGAGTTCGAAAAAATCCTCCTCACTCGCGACATTCCCGGCATCGCTCGCGTCGAGCGTATAGCCGTGCTCATCCGCGTAGGCCCCGTAGAGAGGTCTGCGGTGCTCGAGCAGACGCGGGAATAACCAGCGAGCAAACTCGTCCGGCACGATGTCCGCGGGGCTGGCCGAACCGGTGGTCGTGACGTACTCGTCGAGCTGCGGTAGCAGGAACGCCTCGTTGTAGTACATTGGTTTCGGCGCACCGGTTGCCCGCTCGACTAGCGTTTGCTCCATGGCTGCGTTGGGCTTGAGATAGAGAATCAGCGTGTTGTCGGCCAGCACGCGCGTCGTCTCTTCGTCGTCAAGTTCGCAGATACTGCCGCCGGCGTCATTGATGAAGTGCTCGTAGCCGTAAATCTCTTGCGCTTTCTCGATGAACTGTGCGACATCGCGCATCGCGCCGATCTCGGCCTCGCGGTGAAGCCGCTGCCGCGTCAGGAATTCCTCGACGGGGAGGCCGCCCAGATCCGCCCGCCCGATTTTGCCCAGAAAACTCGCTACGGGCGCCAGATTGTGCACCGTGATGTTGCTCGTGATGTAGATCGAGTCGCTGCGCAATAGATCCCGGAGAAAATCGACCTGCATCGCCTGCCGCTTGATGTTGTCGAGAATGGGCTCGACGAGATATTTCGTGCCGATGCGGTAATCGCCCGAGTAGTGGAACCACTTGGACTGCGGCAATCTGTAAGCGAGCGTGGTTTTGCCGACGCCGGACATGCCCAAGAGCGTAATGGCCTTGTGGGGCCGTGCCAGAAACTCCTTTGCCGTCATTCTCATTGCGTCATCCACCTCGCGAGGCAGGGGTGATTATACGGTGGGCGCCGCCAAGAGTAGCGTTAGATTTCGCCAACGCTCGACTCACATTTCCCGGATCTGAACTCGCAGATCACATCAGGCCTACGGCGCTGGCTTGCCCAGACCGTGTTGGGTTGGATCTTCACTCAAGCCTTGGTTCTGGCCACGCCTTTCGCTCCAGATCTTCACCCAACGGGTCCTGTCCTGCACCATCATCCATTGTCCTGGTGCGATATCCGAGCTGATCCCACGCCACCCGCAAGCTTTCATCCGGCCACATCGAGCTGGTTCGAGCAGCATTTCAAAGCGGCCACGAGGGTCCAGCCCGATGCGCCGATAAGGGGAGCAGTTCGCATTAGCCGAGGCCATGAAGTCACTGCGCGACGCGAGGCGAGACCCCGGTCGTGGTGACTGGGTCGTGCTCTCTGCGGCGGATCCTTTGAATCTCGTGGCCGTGCACAGTCACCGCGTCGCCTATCTCGACGGCGTCGCCATCGCGAATCTAGCGGCAGGACGCATCGAATGGCTCGCCCCGGCCGATCCGGTGCAACAGACCCGGGCAAAGGCGCTGCTGACAGCGCCGGTCAAACGTGGCGGGAAGCCCTGGCGGACCCAGCCTGCTACGTCTTTCAGTCCGATGCGTCCGGTTCGATAAAACACCAGCGTACTGCCGGCGCCCGTTCCTTGATCCGGACTTCCAGGGCGTTGATTCGGTCGACTGCGTCGGCCACGGTCAAATCGGGAACGAAGCGAAGTTTCGCGGCCAGCATGACATCGGGGCCGAACTGGATGGTGATGCTGTTCAGCAGTTCGTCGATTGCTGGGTCGGCGGCGATGATCTCATCGATCAGCGCGACAAGCGCAGGTTCCGCCGAGCGACCGACGAGCAGCGAACGAATTCTCCAGGCGACGAAAGCCGAGACCGTTATGAGGACGGCGCCGATCGCGATCGAGCCGAAAGCATCGAATGTCGGATTTCCGGTCAGGGCCGACAGGCCGAGAAAGGCGAACGCGAGGACCAAGCCGATGAGAGCCGCCACGTCTTCGCCGAGTACGACGACGAGTTCCGCATTGCGCGTATGGGTAAGCCAGTTGGACAACGATCCGTGGCCGCGTAGTTTGCCGATCTCCCGCAGGCAGCCCATGAGGCTCATCGCCTCGAGCAGGACGGCGACCGCGAGAACGGACAGCCCGATCCACACTGCATTCAGCGGCTCGGGTTCCGCGAGTTTATGAAGGCCTTCGTAGACCGAGAACAAACCGCCAACGCTGAACAACAGCAGCGCGACGATGAATGCCCAGAAGTAGCTGAGTTTGCCGTAGCCGAGAGGATGTTCGCTATCCGCAGGTTTCATTGCTCGCCGCATGCCGAAGAACAGCAATACCTGATTGCCGCTGTCGGCGTAGGAATGAATGGCTTCGGCCAGCATGCTGCCGGAGCCCGTCAGCAGCGCGGCCCAAGTCTTCGCCAGTGCGATCCCGAAGTTGGCGAGAAACGCGTAGAGAATCGCTTTCGCGGACGAGCTGTGATCAGTCGTTGCCACCGAGCTTCCAGATCCATTGAGCGTACGCGCGCGTCTCGTCGACGTTGACGCCGCTGGCCTTGTTCTCGCCCCACTCTGCGCCGAGGCCGAGCACGAGGTCGCCGATCTCGAGTTTGCGTGTATGCCTGAGTTCGAGCGTGAAGATGTCCTGCGCCACCGGAGAAAGCGAATGCGGGGTGAAACTACTGCGATTGATCTCCGCGCGCCGGGCCAGAAGCTGCCACGTGTGACCTTCGGCCGTGAACAGCATTCCGCCGAGAGAAAAGACGACACCGTCACTATCTGCCGAATGCCCAATGGCTCTACCGCGATATCGGTAACCATCGCGGTAGATATGGTGACTGTAGGCGCAGCCGAAGTTCGGGTCGCTGTCGGTAATAGCGCTGCACGTCGGCTCGTTGTATTCGGCATGAATGCGATAGCTCGCACCTCTCTCTCCCCACGAGCTCCAGGTTTCGAGGCCCAGCTGAGCCAGGTGGCCACTGGGCGCGCCGTTTTGTTCATCTTCGCCGATCCACTGTGTGTA
>CAYXNS010000004.1:70698-86855 GCA_964466315.1 uncultured Gammaproteobacteria bacterium | reverse complement strand
CTTTGCGCCAGCGGTAATAGCTTTGCTCTGATATCCCCAGTTCGCGGCATACCTCGCCGATTTTCTTGCCACCCGCCAGCTTGATCTCCGCCTCACGCAGCATGTGGATGATCTGCTCCAGCTTGAAGTGTCTTCGCCCCATCGGTCCTTCTCCTCAATTCCACTGAAATTCTCTCTCAGCGACTGGAGTCGTTCTAGGGGGCAGGTCAGTCAAAGGATTGGAAGACGGAGTTCTACCCGGGGAACGCCGTTGCCGCAAGTGCTATCTCGGCCAGTAATCTGTTGTTCCTCTCAGGCGTCGATGGCACGAATCCAGGAACCGGCGCGGTGGACGCCGATGGCATCGAGCAACAAATCATCGTCGCGCTCGACAAGGCCAAGATAGCGATGGAAGAAGCCGGCAGCTCAATGGACAAGATCGTCAAGACACTCATGATGCTAAAGAATCTGGATGACTACTCAACAATGCGCGGGACGGAACTCGAATATTACGAGCAGCACGCACCGCATCTGGCCTCGAACCCGCCGGTCAGCACTTTCGTGCAACTGCCCAGCATCGTGGGCCCGGAGACGCTATTTCAGATAGACGTATAATCGCAGCGCTATAGATTGAGTGGTATCACGAGATGTGAACGACGGGAGAGAGACAGCCACCGGGTGCTCGTGAATGGCCTCATTTTCTCTGGGGGAGTTAATGAATGACGAGCACCCAGTGACCAAACTCTAGCGTAACGCTACCCGAGCCGTCCCTGCGATACGTATAAGTGCGGATACGGAACTCGAGTCTCGCAGACTAATCGAACTCAGGATGTGGGATACTGAGCGGCTGCGGATCCATCGGATTCAGGTCACGGCCGGCCAGCCCCGGATGATCGGGCGACAGCTTCAAGGCGCGAAAAACCCTGTAGAAAGCCGGGCTGTCTTCCAGCAGGCGTTCATGGTGCGGCAGGTTCGGCTCGCCCGAATAAGGGTTCCAGTACTCCCAGACGATCTCACCACCAGGCGTCACTTCGAAGAACCGCCCCTGTGCGCCCTGCCCGATGAACGTGTTCCCATTCGCTAGGCGGTGGGCGCTCGAGATGAACGGTGAATGGAAAGACCTGCCGTCTGGCGCCATGTAGCTCCACACAGGGTAGTCGGGCCCGAACTGCTCGGTCTCGGGAACAATATAAGCCCCCTCGTCGTCGGTGGGCGGTACGAGCTCGACGATGACGGACTGGTTGCCGCGAGGCCCCGGAAAGTTATTCAGGAACGCCGTGATGTTCCCCGCACCCGGCAGCCCCTCCTCGATCCAGCGCACGTGATGCTGGTTGTAGAGCGTCTGCGGCCGGTCGCCGCCGCGGCCGTAGTTGGCGCCCCGACCCCAGCGATACAGAATGTCGCCGCCCATGCCCCAGCGGCCGCCCGTGCTCCCCGCGGCCTCCGCCGTCGTCGTGCTGTGGTCGATGATCCAGAACTCGCGGTAGCTGTCGGCGCTGACGATGAACTGGTCCAGCGACGGGTTGTAGGTAATCGAGTTGAAGTGCATATTGTCCGCGGCCGCCCGATTCTCTTCCGTGTCTAGCCGGTAGACGTCGCCGCTGGCTAAGAGCCCGCCGATTTCCTCGTCGGTGAGCCGCGGGCCGTCGGCGTTGATGTCGCCCCGTTCGGGATGGTCGGAAAGTACGCCGTAGTTGTCGGCATTGGGGTCGAAGTCCTGGATGTAGTGATCCCAGGCGTGCCACTCCCAAACGATATCGGCATCGTTCGCACCGTGCGGCTCGAGCTCCAAGACCACCTCGGACCACAGGCCCGTGCCCGACATGATGTCGGGGCGCCGGCCCGCCGCGCGCGACTCCTCCGGCGTCTTGAACTCGACAGCGACGGCCAGGAGATTACCGTTCGGCAGCATCGCGATGTCGTGGTGCAGCAGATACTCGTCGTTCGCGAGACGGTAGTCCCAGATGAGCTCACCGTCCCACGTAAATCGCTGGATCTGCCCACCCTGACCGCCCATGAACGCGTCGAGATCGGCCACGTGCCCGGTGCGCATCAAATCGCCGTTATCGAGAAGATAGAGACCGTGACCGGTACCGTAATCGGACTGCCACATGTTCACGACGCGACCTTCGGCGTCCATGAGATAGGTCCTGCCCGAAATGGTCGGGCTGAAGAGCACATAACCCGGTGCCGCACGGTCGGTGTTGACGCGGAGGCCGCGCTCCTCGTCGAGACCACCGGAAAACTGGCCATTCGCAATTTCACCCGCGAGAGCGAATGGAAGAATGAGCACGATGAGAAGGGCGCGCAGATGGGCAGGTGGCGTCATCGAGGCGGTGATCATTGATGCTCCCAAAAATCTTGAATAGTTCGTGCAGAAGATTCTAATGAACTTCTATCGCCGCATGGCAAAATATCGATGAAAGGCTTAACAATTTACTCGCTGGTTCGAAGCTCCGCGATCCGCGCGCGTAATCTGATGTACGCTGCGCGCTGGGACCCAGAGAGCTGCCCCGCGAGAAGATTGTCGTTCTCGTAGGGATCTTCGAGAAGATCGTAGAACTCTTCTTCCATGTTGTAGCGCATGAGCTTGTAGCGCGGATCGCGCATGGCGTAATTCGCGGTCTCGACGCCGGCAAAGCCACCGAAAAATTCGTCGACATAAACCCAGTCACGGGGGGTTGTATAGGGGTCGGACAATACGGACATGAAGCTGACCGAATCGTGAGTTACGTCGCCTGGGATCGTCGCTTCCGGATCGATACCCGCCATCTCCATGATCGTGACGAAGAGGTCGGAAGAGTTGACGAGGGCGTCGGTGACCGTGCCCGGCTCGATACCGGGACCCCTTATGATCAGCGGCACGTTCACGCCGCCCTGATACACAGTGCCCTTGGCCCGCCCCGGCTGGAACGGCGCCCGAACGCTACCGCTGGTGGTGCCGTTATCCCCGAGAAAGACCACATAGGTGTTGTCGCGCACCTCCGGATCAAGCGACGCCAGGATCCGGCCGATCTGCGTGTCCATGGCTTCCATCATCGCGTCGAAATACTCGTCGGCTTCGTCCGGGATCGTCTTCGGGTCCAGGTGCGAGTGATCTTCCTGCCACTGATCAGCGGGAGGCAGATGTATCGGCGTATGCGGCAAATTGAACGCGAACCATAGGAACCAGGGCCGGTCGCCCTGCTCCACAATCCAGGTTATCGCATCGTCTGCCTTGCCGGCTGCCGTGTAACCGGTCTCGCCCACGATTTCGCCGTTGACCACTTTGTTCCACGAGAAGTAAGTGGGCGTCGTGCCCGTTATCAAGCCCGCGTAGTAATCGAAACCGACCCGGTTCGGATGATCGAGCCAGCCGTTGTTCGTGTCGGCCAGATGCCATTTGCCGATGGCGGCCGTGGAATACCCGAGCCCCTCGGCCGACTTGAGCGCCGTGGGCAGCGTGTACTCATCGGCTGGCAGACCGTGACGCGGCAACCCCACCAGCGGGTTGTTGCCGCCGCCCATGCCGATGCCCATGCCGCCGCCCATGCCGATGCCCATGCCGCCGCCCATCGCGGATGGGGCGGGGGAGGCCCATTCGGGTATCTCGGGAATATCCGGTAGCTCCCCACCACCGCCCGCCGGTCGGCCGATGCCGGTCCGGAACCCATAACGGCCGGTGATCACTGTCGCGCGCGTCGGCGAACACACGGGCTGCGCCCAGAAGTTCGTGAAGCGCAAGCCGTCGCGCGCCATCTGGTCGAGCGTCGCGGTTGTGGGAGGATTTTCGCCGATGCCGTACGACGCGAGAGTCTCGACGCCCATGTCGTCGCCGAAGATCAGCAAGATGTTCGGGGCGGCTTGTGCCGCCCCGGAAAACCCTACCGCGCTGGCCATTACCGTGGTGAGAAACCCAGCGTATTTCATCTTAGTCAGCCGCAAAGCAGTAAAACAGGCCGTCACCACCGGAGCCGCGCAACATCTCCTGACTACAGCCACGACTGCTGTGGACCGAGTTCCATGAAGCGTTCGGCCCGCCTAGGCGATCGTGATGACCGACCATCGCATTGCCTGCGTCGCTGCTCGTCCAATTGTTGCAGGTCGTGACAGCGCCACTTCCCGGAATCAATCGGCCGTCTGCATCCGAGCCCGTGAGGATATCATGCCGGTTCGGGTCGTCGCCTGAGCCGTTTATTTCTTCACCATCCTCATTTACGGCAGTCGGCTTACGTATGTTGTTCTGGTCCTCGTGCAAGCTAGTGAGGTCCCAGGCCACGGCAACTCCGTTCGCGTTGTACCAGGGTCCGTTACCGATGCGATCGCGTGCGTTGACGAGTCCCGCACCCATACCGGGCGCCTGACTCAGATAGGCGCGCCAGGTTCGGCCTCCGGCGCCAGCCGCTTCAGCCAGCGCTGCGCAGTGCGCGTCAGCCCCGGCTAATCCGCCGAGATTGGCGCCATCGCCCACGCCGACACTGGTTACGAAAAAGCTCATCGGCTGCTGATCCTGAGACAGGCCCGGGAGCGCCACCGCAGCTAGCGCGATCAGAGCAAAGAGATACTTGATGTTATTCATCTTCTTATCCTTGGTTATCGTTGACAGACTCGACTCATCGGATCGGTAGTCTTCTTTCCCCATCCCCGCAAGACGATTCAAGAGCACATTCTACCGGATCTGAGTACAATCAGCCGCCACCTTCCGACGGGCGTTCAACGGGAACTCTCTGTGCCGCAGCGTTACTGAGGCTGGCGTACGATCCGGATATAGAGCTTCGAGGCTTTCCGGCCATCGGGGAACTTCTCTTTGGCCGCCTCATCCGATACGGCGGGCACGATGATGACGTCCTCGCCCTGCTTCTAGCTAACGAGCGTCGCCACCTTTTCTTCGGTGTCTATCCCCCGGGGAGCCTCTGGAGGCGTGTCCGGCTACGGTCGGGCTGAACTTCGTAGCGAATACGGATGCCGTCCGCGTCGAGGAACGATATCGACTGCTGGAACAACCCTTGAGGTAGCGCGCCAGCGGGAACGGTCGCCTCGAGGATATAGAGGCGGCTGTTGTGAAGATAAAAACCCGCGTAGGTACGTGATTGGTCCGGGTTGGTCATCTGCAACTGGTGGCCCTCGACGAAATCGATATGGTGCCAGGCATCGAAGGTGACCTCGCCGCCGCGCAGACGGAACTGCCGGGCCGCATACATGGGCGATCCAAGCTGGTCGTAGAGCCATAGCCATTGTGAGCTGGCCTCGTCGGTCTTATCCGGCAGCTCCAGATAGGTTTTCTGCGCGTTCGTAAAATCGACTACATTGAGGGAATAGAAGTTCTCCCCGGACTGCACGGTATAGACCTTCGAGGGAAAGATCGCACCATATTCCGACGGATAGGGGACATCCCGGACCTCGGGCTCCCCGGGAAAATTGACGCTGAAGAACTGCGACCGATCCGTGTATGCCGACCAAGTTTCGGCAGATACGGATCCGGCGAAGGCCAAGATGGAGGCTATAAGAAGAAATCTAATCGTGTTCATGATTGTTTCCTGCGACCTAGAAAGTGTCTCGGCGCCTTGACACCACATGAAGTTTCCTACAACACTCGACTGCAACTGACCGTCGCACTTCGCGGTTGAAACCAAGCCCGATACTACCTCAAACCGAAACCGAGAATCAGGAGAGGTGAGAAGGTTGCGGTAGCGCTAGGATATCGTTATTTCTCGCTATCGAGAGCTGATTCTGAACTCGTCGGTCATCGAACCATCTCGTGCGCCCTCGTGGGCGATGATATTGAGCATCTTTTCCGTCGCGATGACGGCCGCCGCCGTCTGATCGGAGTCCACACCGATCGTCGAGAAGCTATGACCTTCCGTGCCGTCGCCCCAGCTTATCAATGTCTCGACGAGCGCCTCCGTGCGTCCACCCGGAGGAATTCGCACGCGATAATCCGCCAGCCGTGGCACTTCGATGTCGTACTGTGCCACGGCCTTCTTGAGCGCATGCATGAAGGCGTCGTAGCCGCCATCGCCGGTGTCGGAGGCTTCCACCGTCTTGCCCTGGAACGACACAGTGACGGTCGCCTGAGGCGGACCAGCGGAGGTAACGTTAATCGCATAACTTTCGATGCGCACGACATGGTCGGTCGGGGTCTTGAGAACGTCGGCGATAATCATCAAGAGATCTTCCGGTACGACGGTGTGTTTCTTATCGCCGAGTTCGATGATTCGATCGAGCACCTTCTGACGATTCATGTCGGAGAGTGTGATCCCCAGCCTTGCCAGGTTGTGATCCAACGAAGCTTTCCCCGACAGCTTACCGAGCGCATAGCGACGCTCGCGCCCGAACCGCTGCGGTGCCAGACGCGTCGCATAGAGATCACCCTTAGCGTCGCCATCGGCATGCACACCCGCGGTCTGTGTGAAGACGTCCGTACCAAGTATCGGCGCATTCGCGGAGACATTCTTACCGCTAAACGTCTCGACCAGACTCGAGATGACGGCGAGACGCGATTCGTTCACTCCCGTCACGCAGTCCGTGTGATCGGAAATGGCAGCGACGATCTCAGCCAAAGACGTGTTACCCGCGCGCTCGCCGAGACCGTTCACGCTAACGTGTACGCCACGGGTGCCCGCCTGAATTGCTGCAATCGCATTGGCGGTGGCGAGGCCGTAATCGTTATGGCCATGGAACTCGAATTCAGCATCGGGCCAGGTGATGGCCATGACGCTGACGAAATGGCGCACGTCGTCCGGTGCGAGTACCCCCAGCGTATCCGCAAGATAGATGCGCTCGATGTCGAGCGTCTGAATCGCGTTCACGATGCTCGTGACGTAGTCGAAACTGTCACGCACGCCATTCGACCAGTCCTCGAGATAGACACCGACGCGTACGTCTTTCTGCCGCGCATAGCTCACGGTCTCGACGATGCGCTCGATATGCTCGCCGGGCGTCATCTGCAGATGAGTCCGGCAGTGGTGCTCGGAACCCTTCGTAAGCAGGTTCATCACGCAACCGCCTGCTTCAATGATCCAGTCGACCGAACGTCGACCGTCACAGAAGCCGAGCATCTCGACGCGGTCGACCATACCGGCCTCGCGGGCCCAGTCCGTGACACGAAGGGCCGCTTCGAGTTCGCCACGCGATACGCGCGCGGAAGCGATCTCGATGCGATCCACCTCGAGGTCGGCGAGCAACATACGCGCGACGTGAAGCTTCTCCGACGCCGTATAGGAGATATCCGGCGTCTGCTCGCCATCACGAAGCGTCGTGTCCATGATCACGATGCGTTTTTCCTCACCCGTGGTCATCGTCTTATCGGCTCGTCACCTGGCCCTGAAATCTATTGATTGCCAATTATATCGATACGTTACACGAGATACCTCTCGGAACTTCACCCCATCGCGTTCAACCGAGCACGGGCTGCCCTGATGCGCACGTCCGCCGGGTGAATTCCGTGGTATCACAGACGGGTGTAGAACGCGATAAAGTTAGGGCCTGCCTGGCGCAGCCGGGCGGTCGAAACGGTGTCCGGAGAGCGCACATGGCCTACACGCAGCACCCGTACCGAGCGGGCGTTTCATCGGGACGTTCATGGCACGCGTGCGGACCGCGCGTATGGTTAACACTGGATGTTTCATGATCGAGATGCTGTGTAAGCTTCGAGCGCGGTGAAGACAACTTGGTTCACGGGCGTCGGTACACCGAGTTCGAATCCGAATCGCGCCACCGCACCGCTAAGCCAGGCCACTTCGAGAGGGTTACCGGCCTCAAGGTCATGATGCATGGAGGAGGTCATATCGATGGGTAGTCCGTCAGCGAACGTGAGCCTGTCGTCCGCGAAATTCGCCGGCAGATCGATACCCTTGGCGCGAGCGACCGCGACGGTCTCCCGCATGACGTTGAGCAGCATCTCGCGGCTCTTGGGCGCGTCGCGTACGGGCCCGAGCGTAGTACGCAATGTCGCGGTCGTCGCACTCAGACCCACGAGAAAGACGAACTTCTCCCAGATCGTTCGCTCGATATTCTCGCTGACCTCCGAGTTGATCCTGCCTCTCAGCAGTGCTTCGTGTAGCGCATCGACGCGTGGTGATGAACCGCCCGCACGTTCGCCGATGACGACACGCTGCATCGTACCGATATGTTTGATGACGCCCGGTTCGTCGATCGAACTCGCAATGAACGCGACGCCGCCAATCAAATGCTCGGCACCGACGATCTCAGCGAGGATCTCGTCGCATTCGACACCATTCTGCAATGAGAGCACCGTAGTCTCCGGTCCGATCATGGGAAGAATGGCGCGGCCGGCCTCTGCCGTATCCCAGAGTTTGACGCCGACGATAACGTAGTCGACGACGCCGACATCCGATGGATTGTCGGTCGCATTGGCGGGGTGGACGATTGCATCACCGAGATCGCGGCTGTCAATCTTCAGTCCGTTTGACAGGATCGCCTCGAGATGCCGGCCACGCGCGATGAACGTGACATCACAGCCGCCGGCCGCCATCCGGCCGCCGAAGTAACCGCCGACGCCGCCGGCGCCCATCAATGCGATTCGCATGGCGGCGGCCGCGTCTGATCAGGCCCGAGGTACTACCGCCGTCACGTCATACATGATCTTGGCGCCCGGGTCGGGCAACCGATCGACGCCGAGTGTCGTACTGCAGGGCTGCCAATCGCCAAGATACTCGGCCCGGATCGCGTTCCCGCCAGCCTCCGTGTAGAACCTCACGATCTTGATAACCTCGCGCCAGGTAATTTCAGCCTCATCGAGTATCCCCTGGATATTCTCGAGCACGGCGCGTGTCTGATCCTCAATACTGTCGGAGTAGTCGTAGGGTTCGGAAGCATCGAGTCCTGGCGGCCTCGCGGTAACGCCCGACAGGAACAGCAGATCCATGTCCGAGCTGATACGCAAGCCTGGCGCAAACGCCGTTTTATCGACATTGCGGGTATTTACGATTTGAATAGGCATCGTTGTATTCCTTAGCTCTCAGTAGCTATTGTTTGCTCGTGATCTACGCAACTCGCGGAAGCATGGCGATGATTTCGATCTCCAGCCGTGCCGGTGCGGAACTCAGGTTTCTAATCTCCATGGCGGTCATTGCCGGCCACCAGTCCCAGAAGTCGAAGTATTGCGCCATGACTTCCTCTATTGCGGCCGATTCCGTGATGTCGGTCTGAAACCGGTTGACCTTGACGACATCCCGCCAGGTCGCACCTTGGTCGTCCAGGACTTCCTTGAGGTTGCGCATGCACATATGCGCCTGACCGGCAATATCGTCCGGCATCGTGATCTCGTATGGTACGTGTGGGTGCAAATGGTAGAGATCGAGCGCCGTGGTACCCGAGAGAAACAGTAAATCCATGTCGGCGTCGGCCTGAACATAGGTTCCGCGGGCAACGGACGCAGAGCGCGCACCCTGAGCATTTGATGCCAGCGGGAATGAGAAGAGTTGCGCCGCGCCCGCCAAGCCGACGGTACCGGAAACTAGAAAGTCACGACGATTTAAAAGCTCCTGCATAAGTCCTCCCTTTTCCGATTACACGCGCAGGCCGACGATATGCTAGTCGGTAACAAACGCAGACACGGTTTCTATCATGATTGCGACGCCACGATTGAAGGCATCGACTCCGATCCGCTCGTTATTCCCGTGCACGCTGGTACGCGCGGCGGCTGAGCTCACGGTAGGATTGTAGCCGTAACTGTCGATACCGATGTCGCGAAAAAAGTGGCTATCCGTAAATCCAGCCGCAACTCCTGGCGCGATGCCGGCCGACGGAAAGTGCCGCCGAATCGATGCTTCCAGGAGCGAGTAGAGGCTCGTATCGGAACTGGAGGCCGCCGCACTGAAGAGCATGATCTGCTCGATTTCGATGTGGTCGTCATCGATTCGCGCCTCGACCGCGTCGAGAAACTCGGCGGCATCCTGATCGGGAAGAATTCGGCAGTCGAGTTCAGCCGTGGAAATCGGCGGCACGACGTTTATCTTCTGGCTGCCCGACAACATCGTGATCGAGCAGGTATTGCGGAGAAGTGCATGCAGGCCGGGCTGTTCCGCTTGAAACCGATGCAAAAACTCAGGGTCGAGAATCGCGTCGTCGATATTCGCGAGCGACTCTTGCCAGACCGGATCGAAGGACTCCGAGATTCGCCTGAACATCTCGCGTACGGGCGTGACGATGCGCGGTTCGAACGGAGCGCTCTGGATCTGTTGCAATGCCGCGATCAAGCGTGTTGGCGCCGATGTCGGCAGCGGGCGCGAGCCGTGCCCAGGCTCGTCCGTCGCAGTCAGACGCAGCCAGTACGGGCGTTTCTGCGCGAGTTCGATCTGAAACGAGATCTGCCCACCCGACTCTATACCACGCCCACCCTCGTTCAACAGATAGCCGACGTCCTCGAAGAGTTCGGGGCGATTCTCGACGAGCCAACCGGCACCGTAGAAACCGCCGGCTTCCTCGTCGGCCGTCGCCATGAAAATCACGTCACGGTTTAGCGATTGATCACTCGTATGCAGCGCCAGGAAGGCTTCCAAGTGCATGATCCCTAAGGACTTCGTATCCAGCGCGCCGCGGCCGGACAGGATCCCGTCTTTGATCGTCGCCGTTAGCGGATCGCTTTCCCAGGCCGAAGCCGTCGCAGGCACGACATCCATGTGATGCAGCAGTACGAGTGCGGGCTCGTCCCCGCCCGGAAGACGCGCCCAGATGTTGCCGCGCCCCGGCGCCGACTCGACGGTCTCATAACCGATACCCGCCGCATCGAAGATCGTGGCGAAATAATCGGCGCCGCGGGTTTCATTGCCGGGCGGGTTCGTCGTATCGACCTCGATATAGGCCGTCAAACGATTCAGTGCAACGGTCTGCGCTTGCAGAGGAGGCAGCACGCCCGCGAATAGCAGCGCGATGAATATGCGGCTGGCTATGACCATCCTACCCTCCTTGTTAATCACCCGTGTAACGCAACACCCAGATACCCTGATTCTTGTGGCTGACGTAAATATAGCCGCGCGTGTCGACGAGCACGTCCTCACTTTGCAGGACGAGCGCACCGCGCGGCAGCGGGCCGCGGCGCACCGTCGGGTCCGGTGGCAGGAACCAACCGACTTCTTGTGGATTCACGGGCGTCGAGATATCGAAGATCCTTAAGCCCCCGTTGAAGTAGGTCAGATACACGCGGTCCGTCTGGTCTTCCACCAGTGAATTGTGTTGCAGCTGGTTCTGATTGTGCGGGCCGAAGCGCCCGCCGTGGGTGCAGAAATAATCAGGGCGCTCGCCGTCCGGCGGTTGCGGCAGCGGGAATGCCGAGATCAGCCTCGGTACCGCCAGATCGGAAATGTCGACGAGTCCGGCGAAGTTCAGCGCCTCATCGCAATTCTCGGCAATTGCTTCGCTGTTGACGATAGCGAGGCCTCTCTCGAGGTAAGGCGTCGTCGTGTGTACCGACAGATGTGTCGGCCCGAACAACGGCCCGAAATCGAGACGGCTGATCTCCTCGATGTTCGCGGGGTCACTGATATCCGTGATGATGAACCCCGAACCGCCCATTGGCAGGAACGCCAGATCGCCACGCACATCGGCCGGCCCATGCAGGCGCCCGAGATCGTAAGACTCGGGGTCGGTATCTTTCATCCCGGCAGTTGCGAACCGTCCGGTCTCGACGGGATTCGACGGATCGCTGATATCGACGATCATGTAGACCTCGCCCTGATAGCCTGGGAGATTGGCCGCGAGGTGCATGTAGTCGCCGCCGAAATAGGCATTGCGATGCGTGCCGCCACCCGTCGTGAAGCTACCAATCTGCCTCGGATTGACCGGATCCTCTAGAGTCCAGATCAGCACGGCCTCCGGGGCACGAGGCTGGTCCGGGTCGCCGCCCCAGCCTGCCGACAGCGCATCCAGCGAGGTTATCAACAGCCCATCGGCGAGATCGAGCTGCCACGTCGCCGTATTCTCCGGTCCGTCGATGAACTTCACCATCGTCGGATCGGTCGGGTCCGTCACGTCGAAGATCGCCCAGCCACGATGGAACAGGTTCGACGTGTACATATACCATCGCCCGTCCGACTCCAGCAGCGACATCTTGAATGGCGAAGCGTTGGGTGCGTCGACGTAACCGACGGCTTCCACGTTCTCACTACGGGCGCCTGCCGGGATCGGATCGGCGAACGCCAGCGTAGTCAACGTCGCGGACATCAATGCCAGGCAGGCAATTCGTAGCGGCTCAGCAAGATTCATATGTCCCTCAAGACAGTTTCTGTTCTCGGTCACGCAGTTCACATCGTTCATTGCGGTTCGATGCGGAACTCACTTGGATGCGGCGGCACGACCGACCGCTCCTCGGGCGGTGTCAGCTGCGGTATCCATTCGTAAGGCACACGATAAGCGCGATAGATGTTGTGCCGCGTGTCGTCGGACTCATAGAAGTAGGGATTTAGATATTCCCAGACGATCTCATGGTCGATCGTGACCTCGAAGACGCGTCCAGCCGCACCCTCCGTGATCAGTGTATTACCGTTCGGCAGACGTTGCGCCATACTCACGTTATGGCTGAAGAAATGAAAACTGCCATGACCCTGAATCGAGTACTCCCAGACTTTTTCCATCGTTACGGGATTGATCTCGAACACGCGTGAGCTGTAGCGCTCGACGATTTGCGTACCTTTCGGCGCTATCGGATTAGGTTCGCCGTAACCGGAACCGCCGCCATTATCGAACACCATGAGGTTACCCGCGCCCGGCAGGCCCTCGGGAATGAGATGCGGGTGGTGCTGACCGATTACCTGGCCGATCTCCCGCATTGCCTTGGTCTCACGATAATCGGGGCCCATCCGCCAGACGATTTCGCCCGAGCGTGCAACAATCGCGACAATGTTGGCCGTGCGCGAACTGAAGATCACGTTGTCCGGATGAAATCGCTCGTCGCCGGAATCGTACCACTGGTTCGGACCGACGTAGGACAACGAATTGAAGTGCAGCCAGTCGGAGCTTTGACGACCCTCATTCCAGGGCGAGTTCCGATGAATCGAGTTACGCGCGGCCTCTGAGAAACCGAGTTCTTCGAAATGATCGCTCGGTGACCAGTCCCACAATCTCTCGCCGTCCCACGAGACTTCTAGAACGTAATCGTCGCGGAGACGCTTATCCGTGATTTCGGGCCGAGTCAGATTCTTGACCGCAAGGATCAGTGTCCGGCCGCTCGTGACCTCGGGAACGGAGACCGGCGAGTAGTAACCGGCGGGGCTGCCCTCGCGCTGCCAGTCGTGGTGCTGGCGGGATGACCAGACTTTGTTCCCGTCGTCGTTCTCGATCTGCTCCGTTCTATCGAAGCGCCAGACCTCGTTACCATCCCAATCGTGCTGGACAACGGCACCCATGCTGCCGCCCATGACGTAACCGCCGGGAAGTATCCGGATCGGTGCACCGGGGATCTCCTCGAAGCGCCTGATCAAGTTGCCGTTCATGTCTATGAGGACCGCGCCCTTATTCTCGGGCGTCGGATGGATCGTGTAGCCGTTCCAGGCCTTTTCTGGATCATAGATCGTCGTCCCGGTCGGGTAGATCGACGGGTAACCATTCGAAGTCGCAGCCACTATCGCGAGTAGAACTGCCGCCGATGCACGGGCCAGCCAGCATTGCGCACTAAACATACTTGGATATCCTCTTAATGAAGTTACTACTAGTCGCCCGACATCAGGTAATCCCAATGCCGTCCCGCATCCTTGATGATGGCCGGCAGATCCCGCGCAAGGACATAGCCGGCATCAACGAGTTCGATACCCACCTCCGCGACGAGGCCGAGATATTGCGCGCGGCCGTCGTAGAGCTCTTCGATAGACGGTCTCTCATCCCCGGATGCTTCGCGCTCCGCTCGAGTGATCGCGAACGGAATATACGAGCCCGGGGTCGATATCGGGTTGAACGGGCTCCAGCCGGTGTACGTAGCCAGCGGCACAGAAAGCTCGGGCGACCTCAGACCCGCGATCTCGTTGCCGCCCTCGTCGACCTGGGCCACGAGAAAAGGGAAAACCGAATGAACGATCGGCGGCTCGTTCGTAATGATGCCATCGGACACGAACTGCGGACCGTAGTCGAGACGGTAGGCCCGGCTGACGTCGCTCGGCAGGCGTACGCGCGGGATGCTCGGGAAACGGATGTCCTGCAGCTCGGCGAGCGTGCCTGCCTCGCGCGTCGGATAACTGCTCGCGGGAGGCGGTGTCCCGTCCGTAATCCAGTCGTTCAACGCCAACAATAGTGCGCGCAGGAACCAGCGATAGTTGTTTGGATTACCGATACGCAGTCCATCGATATGCGTCTCCGGCAACTGCGCCGGGACGTGTTGCGTGCCGGCGAAGAGATAGATGCGTGAAGTCTCTGCCGGCGGCAGATGCTGCTCACCGTCCGGTGTCGAGTGGATCAGCGCGGTCGGTAGCCGCCAGTATTCCGTCGACGTGTTCGTATAGAACACCTTCGGCGTCGTCTCTGGTGTCAGCTTTGCTAGCAGGCTGTCCTCGACGCCCGTGGCCGGATCGGCCTGCATGACATCGGAAAACGGAAATTGATCGCCGGGATAGAAGTAGCTTCTGTCGACCGCGCGAGACGGCTGCGCGAAGCGATGGTTGAAGCTGCCGGTCGCGTTCGATGCGAGATGTGGAATCAGTCCATCGAAGGCCATACGCTGTTGCTCGTCAACGTTGAATCCATCGTAGAGAAAATGCCGCAGCAGACGACCGGCCTGTGAGTCGCCGAACGTGATGGCCCGCTCAATTGCGCCGGCCTGAAAACCCAACGCCTCAGCGGCATCGTATTTCAGATGAGATACGGTATCGCGCATTGCCGCAAGGCCGAGCCCGGCAATCGGGGGGTCGCTCGCGACGAATACGGCCTCGTAGATGCGACTCGGCTCGAATCCGGTCGTCAGATAAATGCGTGTCGGGTCGCCCACCATGCGGCCGTCTACGAGGCGCCCGAATTGCCACCGGTCTCGGGCGATTACCGTACGTTCGCCCGCCGGCGTGTCACGGACCGCCAATCGGTTGCGTGGGTCCTCGGGATCGGCGACTGCGTAAGGAATATGGCCCCGGTCGCCGAGAGAGTAATCGTAGGTGGGTTCAGTGACGACGAAGTCGCTGCGCACCAGTCCTTCGAGCGGCTCTCCCCCGTTGGTTGCGATTGGCGGATAGACCCGCAGGAAGCCCGGCTGCCGCGGCACGTCGAACTGCCAGCCGACGTAGAGTACGGAGAAGCCCTCGTGCATGAGGAAGCCATCGCCCAGGTCGGCCTCGGTAACCGGCTCGAGTACGGCGTCGGTCCGATTGAAGTAGCCCAGGATACGCTTGCGGCCACGATTCATGACATCGACGAGGACCGTCCCGTTGCCCGCATCGGCGTCGACGGGTTTCAACAGATAGAAGTCGGCGGAGAACTCGACCTCGCCATTAGAGTTCTTCGGCGCGTAGTCGATGTCGCCGATGACTCGGTTGGCCGCGTTGACTGGGTCGACGGCGTAGTGGATTCTGCCCGCGAGCCGCTCGTAAGCACCTGCAAGACCATAGGATTTTCCGCCCGCTACCGCGTCTCGTATCTCGATATCGATGCGGACGACTTCAGCGACCGAAGGAAGTGCCACGAATGAACCGACGGCAACTGCGATCGCTGCGAATGCCGGGCGCGAATGTCTCCTAAATCCCCCTGATACTGACTCCATTTTGTCTCCCTCGATACGAGAGTTATTCTTAAAGTCTGAATTCTACGCTGACTTCGAGAGAAAAAGGGGCCGGGTCCCTTTTCCCTGCGGTAGTCGACGCAATATCAAGAAAGATGGGACCCAGCCCCTTTTTCACTTTTCCCGAATCCTGTCGTTTTTGGCCGTGGAATAGTACCCTTGAGGTAGTCTCGAAACGCCAGCCGGCTGTAGAAGAAGAACAGGGGAGAGACTGCCATGCCACAAGTTCGATCAACGCGTAATTGGGTCTACCTCACGGTCGTCACAGGCATCACACTCATTACGCTGCACATCTCTAAGCCGGATATCGCGATCGCGCAGAACAATCAATACCGGCTCATCGCGGACTGGGCTCAGATACCCGATGGCTTCACCTGGGGCCAACTCATCGCTGTCGCGGTCGATGCCGATAGCAACCTCATCGCCTTTCAGCGTTGCTCTTCGAATACCTGCGTCGACCAATCCGCGCCGCCGCTATTGAAGTTCA
>CAYXNS010000004.1:0-70688 GCA_964466315.1 uncultured Gammaproteobacteria bacterium | reverse complement strand
CGACCGGCGAACATCTCATGAGTTGGGGCGAGGGCATGATGGTCTGGCCGCATGGACTCGATATCGACTCGCAAGGCAATATCTGGGTAACGGATGGCCGGCATGAAGGCGAGATGGGCCAAGTTATTCACAAGTTCAGCGCCGACGGCGAGTTACTCATGACGATCGGCACACCCGGCGTAGCCGGCAGCGGGGCATATACATTTAACGGAATTTGCGATGTCGTCGTTGCCGATAACGGCGATATCTTTGTAGCGGACGGCCATTTCAATAACCGTGTCGCGAAGTTTTCGGCCGACGGCGAGTTCATCAAGTCCTGGGGTCAACCGGGGAGAGGGCCGAGCGAGTTCGACATGCCGCACAGCATCGACATCGACTCGCAGGGTCGAGTATTCGTCGCCGACCGCGGTAACAGCCGCATCCAGATTTTCGATCAGGAGGGACGCTACCTCGACTCGTGGCGGCAGTTCGGGAGGCCGAGCGGCATCTTCATAACCGAGGACGATCGTCTCTTCGTCGCGGACTCGCAATCGGTAGACGGCGTCAACCCTGACTTCGAGATGGGCATCTACTACGGCAGTGCCGTCGACGGTACCGTTACGGGGTATATCGGTGACATCTGGACAGAAAGCGTGACCGAAGATGCCGAAGGCAATCTCTTCTCGGGACTCGTCGAGCATCGCGGACTCGTGAGATACGAACTCCAGTAACCCATTTCGACTCTCTACAGATCGCAGGTTGATCGCGTGAGTTACCGAATCGAGAGTGTACTAGCCTGCGGCAATCACCTCGGTGAAGGCCCGGTCTGGGATGTCGAGACCGGCGTCTTATGGTGGCTCGACGGCACGGGCCGCCGTGTCGGTAACCCGTCGATCTGGTGCTTGGAGCCGAAGACTGGCCGTGTCGACAACTGGTCACTGGACCATGACGTCGGCGCACTCGCGGTACGGGAAAACGGCAACCTCGTCCTCGCTCTCGATGACGGCTTCTACTACTTCGACCCGGACACAGAGAAACTCGACCTTATCAGCCTCGTCGATGCCGGCCAGCCCCGGACGCGACTCAACGACGGCAAGGTCGACCGCCGCGGTCGATTTTTTGCCGGCGGCATGGACGACAAGGAGGAACTCGCCGTCTGCGGCCTGTGGCGACTGGATCCAGACCTCTCCGTCACCAAAGTCGATTCGGGGATCATCTGCTCGAATGGGCCGTGCTGGAGCCCGGACGACAAGATCTTCTACATCGCCGACACGTTCGTCGACGAGTTCTGGGCCTACGATTACGACGTCGAAGCCGGCAGCGTTTCCAACAAGCGTGTCTTCGCGGACACGAAATCGTCGAACGGCGTCCCCGACGGCTCGACGATAGACGCCGAAGGCTGTCTCTGGAGCGCCGAGCTGATCTCGGGCGATCTCGTTCGCTACGATCCCGACGGCAATGTCGAGCGCAAGATCGGTATGCCCGTGCGCAACGTAACCTCGGTCATGTTCGGCGGCGATAACCTCGACGAGATCTATGTGACGTCGATGGCGCGAGTGAAACACCCGGCCGTTCACGACCGCTTCGAGGTAGATCTCAAGCCTCAGTTCGGCGCCGGCGCCCTATTTCGTATCACTGGCTTGGGCGTTCGCGGTGTCGCGGAACCGCGGTTCGGAGGCTGAACATGGCTCGAAGAGTCATCATTACCTGTGCGCCAACGGGCGCGATCCATACCCCGTCGATGTCACCTTATCTTCCCGTAACGCCGGAAGAAATCGCGGCCGCGGCCATCGCCGCGGCCGAAGCCGGCGCGACGGTCCTCCATCTGCACGCACGTGACCCGGATGATGGCCGGCCGACCCAAGACCCGGACGTTTTTCGGCAATTCCTGCCGCAGATCAAAGCCCGCACAGACGCCGTCATCAACATCACGACCGGCGGCAGTCCGCACATGACGGTGGACGAGCGCCTGCGACCGGCGCTGCAACTGCAACCCGAGCTCGCATCGCTGAATATGGGTTCGATGAACTTTGGTCTGTATCCGATGCTGAAACGCAATACAGCATTCAAGCATAGCTGGGAACGGGAGCACTTGGAGAACAGCCGAGACCTCGTATTTCGAAACACTTTCGGCGACATCGAGCGCATCCTCGCAACCTGCGGAGAGAACGGTACGCGTTTCGAATTCGAGTGCTACGACATCTCTCATCTATATAACCTCGCACATTTTCTGGATCGCGGTATGGTCAAGCCGCCGCTGTTCGTACAGAGCGTCTTCGGCATCCTCGGCGGAATCGGCACACACTCCGAGGATCTCGCACACATGCGCCGCACGGCCGACCGGCTCTTCGGCGGGGATTATCAATGGTCGATCCTCGGCGCCGGCGGCAGTCAAATCCGGCTCGCGAGTATGGGAGCGTCGATGGGCTCCAACGTCCGCGTCGGCCTCGAGGACTCACTCTGGGCAGGCCCGGGTAAGCTCGCCGAATCGAATATCGAACAGGTCATGATGATTCGCGAGGTCATCGCCGGGCTATCGCTGACGATAGCGACCCCGGACGAGGCACGACAGATGCTCGATCTCAAGGGCGGCGACCAGGTCGCTTTCTAACCGTCGGTCGTACGGTAAGCCATGGTTCCCGGCGGCGGTGAATACCATCCCGGGTCGCTATAGTCACCGGGAGGCTGCTCGGCACGTGACTTGAACACGGTGAACATACCGCCCATCCCGAGCGGGCCGTGCGGACCCGAGCCCGTCATCATGGGCAGCGTATTCTCGGGCAACTCCATCTGTATGGACGCCATCTCGGCCATACCGCGATCACCCATGACCATGTACTGCGGGATCAAGCGGCGCAATTTCTCGGCGGCTTCCTCGAAGTCGACGCCGATCGACGTCGGTACATCGTGGCCCATGGCGTTCATGACATGATGCATCTTGTGGCAATGTAAAGCCCAGTCGCCGGGGGCATCGGCAGTGAACTCGATTGCCCGCACTTGACCAACCCCGATATCGACCGTCGCCTCCGGCCAACGCGCAGTTTCCGGTACCCAGCCGCCGTCGGTGCACGTGACCTCGAACGAGTGCCCGTGTATATGGATCGGGTGATTGGTCATTGTGAGATTTCCGATCCGGATTCTGACCCGGTCACCCTGGCGTGCGATCAGGGGCGAGATGCCGGGGAATGCCCGGCTGTTGAAGGTCCACAGATTGAAGTCGAGCATCGTGTTGACGCGGGGAGTGTAGCTGCCCGGCTCGATGTGATAGGCATTCATGATAAATGCAAAGTCGCGATCGACGGCACGGTCGCTCAAGTCCTGCGGATGCACAATGATCGTGCCCATCATTCCCATTGCGAACTGCACGAGGCCGTCCGCGTGCGGGTGATAGATGAACGTGCCCGCGCGAGTCATATCGAACTCGTACACCCAGGTCTCGCCCGGTTGTATCGGCGGCTGCGTGAGTCCCGCGACACCGTCCACGCCGTTCGGCACGTGTACGCCGTGCCAGTGGACCGTGGTGTACTCGGGCAGCTTGTTCGTCACGAAGATACGTACGCGATCGCCTTCGACGCATTCGATCGTCGGACCCGGCGACTGGCCGTTGTAACCCCACAGATGCGCCGTCATTCCCGGCGCGATTTCGCGCTCGACAGGCTCGGCGATAAGGTGGAACTCCTTAGTATCGCCTTGCATGCGCCAAGGAAGCGACCATCCGTTGAGTGTCACTACGGGCTGGAACGGCCGGCCGGTGACCGGCGCGGGCGGCGGCTGGGTGGCGGGCGAGCCCGTGAGCGGCGCCTCTGGAACCTGCGCCAGCGCGGAACGAGATACGGCGCCTGCGCTCAAGACCACGCCGGCCGCGCGCGTCAGAAAACTGCGGCGCGAGACCATTAGAGATGCATCCTAGTGGACATGATAGGCAGCCCCCGGGCGAAAACCGCTCTGAATACCCGGCTGAACTGCCACGGCCGGCACGCCGACACCAGACATGGCGCGCTGCAACTCGACCTGGGCGAACCAGAAGTCGCGCTCGGTGTCGAGCGCGGCATTGACGGCGTTGATCCGTTCGGTCGCGTCGGCGACGAGGTCGAGCACACCGACGAGCATGCCGTTGTAGAGCTTGAGCTGCTCCTCGGAGACTCGGCTCGCGAGCGGCACGAGCGCATCTCGTGCATGCCGGGCAAGACCGTAGGCGCCACGGTACGCGAGCCACGCGGTCCGCACGTCGGCCCGCGCGTTAACGCCAGCCTCGCCTGCCAGACCCTCGAGCCGCCCCGCCTGGACGTCGAAGCGTTGCGCAATCGCGCGCGCTTCGAGACCGTCGGCCCCGATCGGTGCAGCCGGAAGATCGGGCAGCCGGCCGGGCAGCTGCACGCGCTCGGCCATTTCACCCCAGAGCCCGAGCGTCTGCACGAGCCGTTCGCGCTCGACCGCGGCCGCGACCTGTACCGTGGTCAGGTGGGCGACGGCATCAGCATATAGAGTCTGCGCGCGCAGCGTCTCGAGCTCTGTGGAGTTACCGACCCGCCGCATGCTTTCCAGGATCCCCCGGCCGGCCTCGGCCGCCACCACCACGTCCTCGAAATAGCGCACCGACTGCCGCGCCGTGACCGCACTGACCCAGGCGCGCCGCGCCAGGAACAAGAGTGCGACGATCTCGTCCGCAGCCTGTACTCGCCCGTTGCGCTCGTCTAGCGTTCCGCTCGGATCTAGCGCAGGGATGATTAACCAGGTCATGAGGTTGACCGACAGAGGCTGCTCTATCCGGGTGTCGACGGTTCTCGGTGGCCGCCCTTGATTGAACGCCGGATTGACGAGATGTGCGAGCTGCAAGCGGTCGAAACCGGGCATACCGAGCGTTTCGAGTGCGCGCTCGACGGCAGGGTTATGCAACAGTGCGAGCTCTGCCGCCGACTCCGCTGTCAGCGGTTCAGCAAGCAGCTCCTCCTCGCGCTGCGTCCTGTGCTCAAGCAAGGCGACTTGCTCAGGAGTCAGCTCAGGCGGCTCGTCCGTGATCGCGGCCGAGCCGATGGGCTGACCGGCCGCACAACCGCCCGCGGTGGCGATGACTGCAAGGAAGCATGCCGAACTGATGCCGTAGACGGTGGCGCGGATCTCGCGCGGATTCATTGTTGTGTCGTAGCGTTGGTTTGCTGCGCAGCGCGCGCGTGATTTGCAGGAGCGTCGGCACCAGCCACCGTCCCGGATGTCCCATCGACCGTGCCCGAGTCGCCCTCGAAGATCGCGCGCCACGGCAGCGGCCCGGCATTGAGCGCCGTGTAACGAGTAACAGCGCTGTCGAATATCAGCAGCGCCGCGGGGGTCGCTGGGTCGGCAGCTTCGAAGCCTTCCCAATGCGACCAGCCCGTCGCCGGGATCGCACTCCCCCAGAAGAGGAGTGCGATGGCATAGACATTTTTTAGATGCGCGTGTTGTTTCACTAGAAGTTGGCGACGTCGCGTGCTGAACCTGTGAGCTCGACGATATGGAGTCCCGTATTGGCCCGATCGACTGCGAATACATACCCGCGATCATCAACCTCGAGGTTGTTGGTCTGGATAGCAGTTTTGCACTGCTCCACGCCGTCAACGTTAACGCAACGCTGCGTCGTCGCCTCGGTGATCGGCGGAATGTAGTAGCCGATTTCCTTAGGCGCCCAGGGATCGCGGATGTCGACGGCGCGCACGCCGCCATTGAAGTAGGCGAGGAACACCACGTTCTTGTAATAGATCGGCGTCATATTCTCGTTCGACGAGTGAGTGCCGAAGCGCCCGCCTCGCGAGCAGAAGTCACCGCTCTCTTCGGGGACCTGGTAGTTACCGATCGGCCATGGCAGCGTCTCGTCCGTGATGTCCACCATATACATCATCTGCCGATTCTCACGACACTCGTTGCGCAGTGATTCTCCTACGACAAGAAGCATGTCGCGCGTGCGGCCCTCGGTGTTATCCGCGAATTCGTCCACGTCGATACCGAGCACCGGAAATGCCGTATGCGCGCCGAGCCGCGGCCCCGTGAACATCGTCGTGATGACCGGGTATTCCAGATTCTCATCCGTCGGCTCGAAGGGCTCGGCTACCGCGGGATTGCCGCGTATCAGCCGATCCCGATCGACGATTTGAATGACGCCGTTGAGGAACGTGCCGTAACCGAAATAGATACGGTTACCAACGGCGATCGGACCATGCAGCTCGTAGTTAGCCATCTCTTCGTGATTCGGCTCACCAGGCTGCTGTCCCGGGAGGCCGAAGTTGCGAATGAACCGCGGGTTGGCGGGATCGGACAGATCGTAAACCTGAGTCATGCGCCGCGGCGCCCAGCCCTCGACACCGGAGACGAGATAGGCGATACCGGTCTCGCACTCCCACCAATTCTTGTGAGTATCACGGAGGCCCATCTCCTCCATCGACGAAACGAGCTCGGGTTCTGCGGGCGTGGTCACGTCCCAGACCTCATGCCCAAAAGGGCCTACCGCACGCAGCAGATAGTAGGCGCCGTTGACGCCGTCAGGCAGAGAACTACCTGCGCAGGTGCGCACCATTTGCGCTTCGCTCTCGCCGTCCCCATCTCCGTCAGTACCCGGGATGTGGTGGATATATCGTGGGTTGGCGGGATCAGTGACGTCGACTATAGAGGTCCCGTTGCTCTCTTCCCGGCCCGCGAGTGGGTTCTCGGCGCTGCCGTTGTGATGACCGATGTAGGCAATCCAGCGATCGCCCTGCTGCTGAACCGTGGGCTGGTAGGCACTGCGCCCCTGCAGGTCATTATATCCGACGAGCTGCATATTTTGTGCGTCTTCCTGGTAAGGGTCGTAACCCGACGTCTGCGCGTTGACGCTCGTGGCGAGAGCTAACGGCGTGGCGGCGGAAGCGGCCGATAGCAGGCTTCTGACGAACGTCGATGGGAGCATGTCCCCCTCCTGTTGTTGTTTGATCCTGAGCCCAGACTGTCGAACAGAGCATCCGCCATGTCAAGCGCTACCAGTACGCTCGATGCGTCTGGCATCGAAACCGTATTTCCGGGTGCTGCACGACGGCGAGTCGGCGTTTCGAATCCGCTACACTAACCGTCGCCATGCCACGAAGTCCTCGTATCTCGAGCCGGAATATCACCCTGTTTGTCGCCTGCGCGACGCAGCTGATCACTGCCACTGGCGCTGAAGAGCCTCGCATACCAATCACCGATTCGGAGTTTCATTTCGCGCGCATGGCCTTCGGTGCCTACGGTGGACGTGCCGGCCGCGGCCACCAGGAACCGTGGCTTCACGACTGGCCGGACGCTGAAGTTCATTTTGTTCAGGGCGTCACCCGGATCACGCGAATCGACTCCGGAACCGATAACCGGCAGGTTCACCTGAGTGACGACTCGCTCTTCGATCATCCGATGCTATACGCCGTCAAGGTCGGTTACTGGCATCTCAGCGACTACGAGGCCTCCCGGCTCAGGGAGTTTCTGCGACGCGGTGGATTTCTGATCGTCGACGACTTTCACGGTCCGTCCGAATGGATCCAATTCTCGGAGTCGATACGGTGCGTGTTCCCGGACCGCCAGATCGTCGAAATCCCGGCCGACGACGAGGTGTTCAGCGTCCTCTACTCTTTAAATCAACGTGTGCAAATTCCCGGCGCTCAGGCGATCCGGTATGGAATCACCCGGGAGAACCCTCAGAGTACTGTCCCACACTGGCGAGGTGTCTACGACGACACAGGCCGTTTGCTCGTCGCCATTAATTTCAATATGGATCTCGGCGACGCATGGGAGCACGCAGACGACGCATTTTATCCTGAACCCCTAACCGCGCTCGCGTATCGTTTCGGGGCCAACTACGTCATCTACTCAATGACTCACTAAACGAGAAATCCGATGACTACACCGCTAGTGACATCCGAATGGCTCGAAGCTCACCTCGACGACTCGAACACCCGCATCGTCGAAGTGAGCGCGACAGAGGCCAACGAGGTGTATGCATCCGGCCACGTACCCGGCGCTCTCGGGTGGTTCTGGAAGGGCCTTTGCTGGCACAAAACGGACCGTCAACTCGTGACGCCCGACGAACTGGCCGCACGTCTCGGAAGCGTCGGCATCGCGCCCGACTCGACGCTGGTTCTGTACGGCGATCCCGTGCAGTACGGCACCTACGCGTTCTGGGCTCTGACGATGGCGGGACATCGGGATATTAGGCTGCTCGACGGTGCCCGCAAGAAGTGGCTTCAGGGCGGCCATCCGATGACACGCGATGTTCCGTCTCCGAGCGCAGTCGAATATAAAGCGTACGAGGGAGACTCCTCGATGCGAATCGGGCGCGCCAATGTCCTCGCCAATCTCGACAATTCCGATCGCCTCCTGCTCGACGTGCGGTCGCCCGAAGAGTACAGCGGCAAACGCGTCAAAGAATATGGCGATTTCGATCACGGCGCGGAGCGCAAGGGCCGGATTCCGGGCGCACGGCACCTGTTCTTCCGGAACCTGCTCAACGACGACGATACTTTCAAGAGCGCGGAGGAACTCAAGCCCATCCTGGCCGCGGTAGGCGTCACCGAAGACGAGGGCCAGGAGATCGCCTGTTACTGCAGACTGAGCCACCGGGCGACGTTGACCTGGTTCACGCTGGCGTTCGTGCTCGGCTACCGCAACGTGTTCATCTACGATGGTTCATGGACCGAGTGGGGCAGCATCGTCGGTTTTCCTGTCGAGAAGTAATCGCCAACAGTCAACTTCGAAAGCGTAGCCTAAGGCTCGACACGACCCTGCCCCGAGATCCGCAGACCGTCACTTAGACGTACTGACCTGCCCCCCTAGAACGACTCCAGTCGCTGAGAGAGAATTTCAGTGGAATTGAGGAGAAGGACCGATGGGGCGAGGACACTTCAAGCCGGAGCAGATCATCCACATGCTGCGTGAGGCGGAGATCAAGCTGGCGGGTGTGATGGTTCGTGTCGACCCGAAGACCTCTGACAGCGGGCTCGAGAGGAGCATGGTGGGGTAAGGCGCAGGGGAGACATGACCATCACGGCCGTCGTTTGCGGCAAGGCCAAAGGTCGGATCGCGACGAGGGCGCCGCTCCTACTGCGCTAGCTGTTCGAGGCGCGCGAGCAGATCGTCGGGTGGTAGATAACCGCCGAGTTGCGCTCCCGACTCCGAGAATACGGTCGGTGTGCCGCGCACGCCCACTAGATTCCCGAGCTCGAAGTGATTATTTACGGGCGATGTATCGCAGGTCTCTTCGGGGATCTCGCCGCCGAGCTTGGCCGTCGTCAGATACTCGTTTCGCTCAGCCTCACCCGAGCACCAGACTCGATCCGCCTTGAACCAGGACTCCGTGTCCGGACCCGTCCTGGGATAAAACAGATAGTGAACTGCGATTCCCATCTCGTTCACTTTCTTAATCTCGCTGTGAAACTGCCGGCAGTAGCCGCAGTCAATATCTGTGAAAATCGTGATCGTGTGCTCGATGTCCTCGGGTGCAGGGCTGAATACGATCATCTCTGCCGAATCCACGCCCGCCAACATGCTCACGCGTTCCCGCGCACGCCGCGTCTCGGTCATATTCTCGTTGGTGGTCAGATCGTAGAGATCGCCCTGTAGCAGATAACGCCCGTTGGAGGATAGGTAGGCGACATTAGAGCCGACCGCTACTTCGTAGATTCCCGATACCGGTGACTCCGTGATCTCTGAGACGTCAACTCCGACCAGTGTCTCGGCAAGCTGCTCCTTGCTGAGCTCGACATCGTCCTGCGCCATCGAAACGGTGAGGATCAGACTAAACGGCAATATCGACCATCCGGCTTTCATGATGCGCTCCGCGTAGGAAATAGTTCGGCTCTATGCATTGAGACCCCTTGCAGCTAGCGCAGTTCAGCGGCTAATAGGCAATTCTAGCAGAATTGCCGGGGGCGGCGGAGGCGATCAGCCGCGCGGATGATGCCTGGAATGGACTTCTTTCATGCGCTCCCGGGCAACGTGAGTATAGATCTGAGTCGTCGAGACGTCGCTGTGGCCGAGCAGCAGTTGAACCACACGAAGATCGGCACCGTTGTTCAGGAGGTGCGTTGCAAACGCGTGGCGCACGGTATGCGGCGAGAGCTTTTTCTTGACCCCGGCCTTTTTCGCGTAGCGCTTGATGATGTGCCAGAAAGCCTGGCGCGTCATTCGGTCGCCGCGTCGTGTCGGGAACAGGTAGTCCGTCTGGCGCTCGAGAAGAATCTCGATGCGCGCACCGTCGATGAAATCTCGAAGCCAATCCTGGGCCTCGTCGCCAAGGGGAATCAAGCGTTCGCGATCGCCTTTGCCGACAATCCGGATGACGCCCTGGTTCAGACTCATCTGGCTCATCTTCAGATTGATGAGTTCCGAAACGCGTACGCCCGTCGCGTAGAGGAGTTCAAGCATTGCCCGGTCGCGATTGCCTAGTGGCTCGGATACGTTGGGCGCGGCCAGCAGCGAATCGACTTCGTCCTCGGTCAGCGATTGCGGCAGCGCGCGACCGATCTTCGGCATCGTGATCTCTGCAGTGGGATCCTCGGCGATGACGCCTTCTCTAAGGAGGTAGCGGAAAAAACGCCTGAAGCTGGACAACTGTCGCGCCGTCGAGCGAGGCTTGGCCCCGCCTTCCACGCGCCAGGATATGTAATCGAGAAGATCGGCCTTCGAGGCATGTACGAGTTGGACATCACGGCTCTTTAGACGCTGGTCGAGTGCGAGCAGATCGGCACGGTAAGCGTCCAAGGTATTCTCAGAGAGACCTCGTTCCATCCAGATGGCATCTAGAAAGCGATCCACGGTGACTTTCGAATCCCTTGGGCCGTCGTTACCGGCGTTTAAGGATGAATCGGAATGTAAAAAATTATGGGCCATTCTATGTCGTTCTCGTGCTCCGGTGGCTTGGTAGCAACCACCCGGGTCCATTGTTGGAACGTGGGCGGCTGCCTGCACTTCCCTGTGCGTACCAAGACACCAGAGAAAACTATATAATTCAGCGCATTACCGCGCCGGGCTTCGGCTTCCTTCGTCTGCTTGCCACTGCCAGGCGAGTATGCGTTAGGGCCACGGCAGGCAGCGTGACCAGCATCACAAATCCGTGAAACCATTAACATAAAGCGACACTTGTCACAAAAAAGACGCCATCTGGACAAACGAGTTCGCGTTCTTAATCGCAAACTTTTGACATAACTGTGATTGACACCGCAAAAGGACGTTCGCTGAGAAATATCGCGTACGGTGTCTACGCGTGGGGCGCTCTGATAGTCGCCGTGATTCCGGCACTCGTGTTCTTGGTGATAACGCCGGGGCGTACGAGGCGTCGCCACGTAACCCGTTGGTTCGCTCGAGCCTTCTTCGTCTCGATCGGCAGCCCAATCCGCGTACGCGGGACAACCACGCTGCCGGATATCCCTTGCGTGGTTGTCGCCAACCACTCGAGTTATCTCGACGGGATGATCCTCACAGCCGCACTTCCCCCACGTTTCACGTTCGTTATCAAGTATGAGATGGCCAGCTTTCCATTCGCGGGATTCTTGCTTCGGCGTATCGGATCCGAGTTCGTGAATCGTGAAGATGGGCGGCAGAAAACCCAGGTGACGCGGCGGCTGTTCAAAGCTGCCGGCTCAGGGGACGCGCTCGCTTTTTTCCCGGAGGGTACCTTTATCGCGACGCCCGGACTCGGGCATTTCCAACCCGGCGCGTTCGGCGCAGCATGGCGGGCGGGCGTGCCTATAGTGCCCGTAGTGATCTTCGGCGCACGCGCCAAACTTCCTGCACGAGTCTGGCTACCAGCGCCGGGCCCACTCTCGATCGTTGTCGGCGAGCCGATCGACCCCGAGCATCACGGCTCGGCGGGAAGTTTATCGACAGCTTCCCGAGAAGCGATTCTCGAACACTTGGATGAACCCGATCTCGCCAGGACAGCAGACGGACTCAGCGCTGATTGACGGCAAACTGGCGGCGGTCCCTGACGTAATCGATCCAGGCCGCAGCGTTACGTCCGGCAACACTGTCGAGCCCGCTCGCTTCCTCGAAAATCTCGAGAGCGGCATCATACTGCCCGAGCAGGTCGGCCGTCTTGTCGGCGAGTTGGCTGATCCGGAGCTGTGAGCTGGCGGATTCGGCGTCGATTCTGGCTTGCTCTTTGACGGTTTCGTCCAGAAGCTGCCGCGGTGAGTCTTGTGTGAACCCGATTAGTGGGAGAGCCAGAGTCGCGAGAACCCCGAGCAGGCTCCAGAACACAGCCCGCCGTAACCTGTTAGTCCGCAATGGCATGTCCCTTTATCGCTGGCGAATTCTACCGATGCCGAGGACGGTAGCAGACTCCCCGTCTCGGAGACAACCTGCGCTACATGCCCGAGTAGTTCGGGCCACCGCCGCCTTCCGGGGGAACCCAGCGGATGTTCTGTGCGGGGTCTTTGATCTCGCAGGTTTTGCAGTGGAGGCAGTTCTGCGCATTGATCTGTAAGCGCGGTCCAGCTTCGGAGTCGGACACGATCTCGTATACGCCCGCCGGACAGTAGCGTTGTGCCGGCTCGGCAAACCGTGGCAGATTGACGGCCACGGGCACATGCGAATCCTTGAGCTGCAGATGGCAGGGCTGATCGTCGGCGTGGTTCGTATTGGAGAGATACACGGACGAAGCCAGATCGAATGAGATCTCACCATCGGCCTTCGGATACGCGATCTCGGCTGCGTCGTCGGCCAACTTGAGGCTGTCGTAATCCGCACGCCGATTTAGCAGCGTATAGGGCACGCGGCCGAATAACAGCCGGTGCTCGACGAACGCCAGGCCCGCACCGATGAGCGTGCCGAACTTCGCCAGGCCCGGGCTGAAGTTTCTTGCTCGATGAAGCTCTCCCATTACCCAGGAGTCGCGGACGGCCTGCGAGTAGAGTTCGCCTACCTCGGTAGTCCCACGTTCGCTTGCGACGATAGCCTCCGCGGCAAGCATGCCGGTCTTCATCGCCGTATGGATGCCTTTGATCTTGAGGCCATTGAGGAAGCCGGCCTCACAACCGACCATGACGCCACCGGGAAAACCGAGTGCGGGCAGAGACTGTAACCCTCCCTTGTTGACCGCCCTCGCACCGTAGGAGACACGCGATCCGCCCTCGAGAAACCGACGTATTCGCGGGTGCCGTTTCCAACGCTGAAACTCTTCGAACGGATTCACATGCGGATTCGCGTAGTTGAGGGCGATGACGAAGCCCACATAGGCCTGTCCCTCGCCAGCGTGGTAGAGGAATCCGCCGCCTTCGGTGTGATTGTCCAGCGGCCATCCCACCGTGTGCACGACCGTGCCCGCATCGTGTTTCGCAGCGTCGATCTTCCAGATCTCCTTGAGCCCGATCCCGTAATGCTGCGGGTCGGAGTGAGCACGCAATCCGAATTGCTGCTCCAGCTCCTTGCCGAGACTGCCCCGGCAACCCTCGGCGAAGATGAGATGTCGGGCGCGAAGCTCTATGCCGCGCTCGAATCCCTGTTTCTCGGAACCGTCGGCCCCGAGGCCCATGTCACCCGTCGCGACACCGCTGACGCGATCGTCATCATCGTAGAGAATCTCGGTTGCCGGGAATCCTGGGAAGATATCGCAGCCGAGGGTTTCGGCCTGCTCGGCCAGCCATTGGCAGATGCGGCCCGCGCTCACGATATAGTTGCCCTTATTGTGCATCGGTGCGGGAACGAATAGCCCCGGCATTCGGACACCGGACTTCTCGTTCCGTAGCCAGTACAGAGTGTCCGAGCCAACAGGCACGTCGACGGGCGCGCCCTGATTGCACCAATCGGGAAAGAGTTCGTCGAGTGCCCGCGACTCCATGACTGCACCGGACAATATATGCGCGCCGACTTCAGAGCCCTTCTCGACAACACATACACTCGGCTCGACGCCGTTTGCCACGGCGAGTTGACCAAGACGACACGCCGCAGCAAGGCCGGCCGGGCCCGCACCAACGATGACGACATCGAATTCCGTGACTTCTCTATCCACGCGCTCCGTCCAATGGCGTCGGAAGGTCCACACTGATGCGGGAGACTGTAGTAGGAAGAGGTAGCATTGTAACATCGTGGCCCAAGCCTTAGTGACGAGTGCGCGGAGGCGCCAGGATGATCGAGTCGATATGGCGACCCTCGCCGCAGCGAATCGAAGCAAGCAATATGCAGCGGTTTCTGCTGAGAAATCGTAAGAAACTACAAAGCGAAGACTATCCTGGGCTTTACGAGTGGAGCATCGACGAGCCTGAAGAGTTCTGGGCGGCAGCCTGGGATTTCTTCGGAATTCGCTCCATGTCAGATTTCTCGAATGTGTTGGACGACCGCCACCGCATACCGGGCGCCCGCTGGTTTGAAGGCGCCACGCTGAATTTCGCCGATAATCTTCTTCGGCCCGAGTACGACGGCGTGGCTCTGATTGCTTACTCGGAAACGGGCCGGCGCCTCGAGATGACCTGGGATGAACTCAGGCGACAAGTCGCAAGCGTCGCCGAGGCCCTGCGGTTCGCCGGCGTCGACCGCGAAGACCGGGTAGCGGCCCTGTTACCCAACTGCCCCGAAGCGATTGTCGCGATGCTCGCGACCGCTAGCATCGGCGCGATCTGGTCGTCATGCTCACCCGACTTCGGCATCGATAGCGTACTCGCCAGATTTAACCAGATCGAACCGAAGGTTTTATTCGCGGCAGATGGATATTTCTACAACGGCAAGCGCATAGATTGCCGCGTGGCAGCACGCACCATCGTCGAGAAACTGGACACTCTCGAGGCACTCGTCATGGTCGCCTATTTGAGCGAAGAACCAGATCTGAGCGACCTCCCCGATGCCGCTCTATTCAGCGGATTCGCCGCGGCCGAAGCCGAACTCGTCTTCGAACCTCTGCCCTTCTCACACCCGCTCTACATCTTGTACTCGTCGGGTACGACAGGTGTGCCGAAGTGTATCGTCCACGGCGCCGGCGCATCGCTGATTCAACACCAGAAGGAGCACATACTCCACACCGACGTCCACGCCGGCGATGTGCTGTTCTACTTCACGACGTGCGGCTGGATGATGTGGAACTGGCTCGTGTCCGGACTCGCGAGCGGTGCGACTCTCGTACTGTTCGACGGCTCACCGTTTTATCCGGATGCGAATCTTCTATGGCAGATTGCCGAACGCGAGAGGATCAAGGTGTTCGGCACGAGTGCAAAATACTTAAGTGCGCTAGAGAAAGCAGGCTACCGGCCGAACGATCACGTTAATCTGAATACGCTTCAGAGTATTTTGTCGACGGGCTCGCCGCTGGCTCCAGCAAGCTTTGATTTCGTGTATCAGCACATCAAGGACGATCTGCAGCTCTCGTCAATAGCCGGCGGAACCGACATCGTCGCCTGCTTCGGCGCCGGCAACCCGATACTACCCGTGTACCGCGGTGAGCTTCAGTGTCGCGCACTCGGAATGAAGGTGGAGATCTTCGACGATGATGGAAGTTCTATCCGGCAACAGAAAGGCGAACTCGTCTGCACGGCTGCGTTTCCGTCGATGCCGATCGGGTTCTGGAACGATCCCGACGATGAGAAGTATAGCGCCGCTTACTTTGAGCGATATCCGGACGTCTGGTGCCAGGGCGATTATGCCGAGCTCACCGAGAACGACGGCATCATCATATACGGTCGATCGGACGCCATTCTGAACCCGGGCGGCGTACGTATCGGCACCGCGGAGATCTATAGAGTCGTCGAACAATTCGACGAGGTCGCCGAGAGCATCGTCGTTGCCCAGGATTGGGAGGACGATGTAAGAATCGTATTGTTCCTCTGTTTACAGGCCGGTCATTCTCTCGACGCAGCTCTCGCCCAGCGGCTTCGCATTGCGATACGCGCCAACGCGAGCCCGCGACACGTCCCGGCGAAAATTCTCGACGTGCCGGAGATCCCCCGCACGATCAACGGCAAGATCGTCGAGATCGCCGTTCGTGACATTCTACATGGTCGTCCCGTCAGAAATACCGAGGCGTTGGTGAATCCGCAGGCACTAGCTTACTTCAAAGACCGCATCGAGCTGACCGAGTGACTACGCCAGCGGAGATCTATCAGCGTCGTTTAGAGAATGGCGAGATGTCTCCTGATGACGCCCAGGCACACGCCGTTCAGGCTCTCGAATCCTGTTACGACACTCTCATGGCCGCAGGGCCTCCGCCACGCGGCTGGCGACGGCGCCTCTATCGTTTCACGAGAAACTCACAGCCACCGCCGAAGGGAGTCTATCTCTAGGGCGGTGTGGGCCGGGGAAAGACAGTGCTCATGGACATCTTCTTCTCCAGCTTACCCTTCGAAGACAAGCGGCGTCAGCACTTCCATCGTTTCATGAGTTCCGTCCACGCCACTCTCAAATGATTGCGGCATCAGGAGAACCCCCTGTAACTGACCGCGGACCGACTCGCCAAGCAGGCTCGCATCATCTGCTTCGACGAGTTTGCCGTTATGGATATTGCCGACGCGATGATTCTCGGCAATCTGTTCGAGGCACTCTTCGAACGCGGTATCATCCTCGTCGCGATCCGCGAGATCGAAAAGCTGCGCTAAATCTAGAGTTGATCTGTCGGAAAGAACTACGAACAATACCCAGCACCATGACTGACAGCACCAAAGCAGGGAAGCTCGTTCTCGTTCGGCACGGCCAGAGTGACTGGAATCTAAAAAATCTCTTTACTGGATGGACGGATGTCGATCTCACGGAGCAAGGCATTACCGAGGCGCGCCTGGCCGGCCAGACGTTGAAGGCTGACGGCTTCTCCTTCGATATCGCTTTCACCTCGGTGTTGACTCGCGCGATCCGTACGCTGTGGCTGATTCTCGACGAGATGGACCTCATGTGGATCCCAGTTGTTCGAGACTGGTGCCTCAACGAACGTCATTACGGCGAGCTACAAGGTCTCGACAAAGCTGCGACGACCCGGAAGTACGGCGCGGATCAGGTCAAGATCTGGCGCCGGAGCTACGACATCACGCCGCCGCCCCTGGGCGATGACGACCCCCGCCACCCGAGGCTCGATCCACGGTATGCGGGACTTGCACCAGCAGACCTTCCCACGACCGAATCCCTGAAATCGACGCTCGATCGGGTCGCGCCCTACTGGAATAGTACCATCGCGCCCGAGTTGCTCGCTGGCCGGAACGTCCTCGTCGCCGCTCACGGCAACAGCCTCAGAGCGCTCGTCAAGATGCTGGAGGGCATCTCGGAAGCGGACATCGTCGAACTCAACATTCCTACCGGCTCACCGCGAGCCTATGAACTCGATGCCGATCTTCGGCCACTTCATGCTGAGTATCTCGGCGATAGCGAAGCCATCGCGGCCGCCGTGAAAGCCGTGGCAGACCAAGCGAATGGATGATCTTCGACTGCCCGGAACCGACCAGCACACGATTGCCACGGTTGTGAAAGCGCTCGTCCAGCTACCCGTTCTGAATCCACTCGACACGTGCCACTGGCGCGATGACCTTCGTGGCGGCCTGCGCGCCGCAGCCGTCGCGCTGCCTCTGGGACTCGCGTTCGGCGTGGTCTCCGGTGCAGGGCCCGTGGCCGGCCTGTACTGCGCTATCTGTACGGGAATATTCGCCGCGTTGTTCGGTGGCACGCCGACGCAGATCGCAGGGCTGGCGGGACCGATCACTATCGTCATGGCAAGCGTGTTCCTTCAGTTTGCAGAACAACCAGCCGCCGCGGTCGGTGTCGTCATGCTTGTTGGCGTGATCCAGATGACTTTCGGGGCACTACGTCTCGGCAAGTACATCAGCCTGATTCCGTATCCGGTGATTTCGGGATTCAGCTCCGGCGTCGGCTGCATCATCATCGTCATGCAGTTCAACCCGTTGCTCGGACAGCCGTCCGTCAGCATATCGACGACAGCGCCACGATGGCGCTCGAATCCATTATTCGCAGAGCCAAGGAAAATGACCAGCTCATTATCCTGGTCGGCCTGCACCATCCGGTCGTGCGTACATTCATTCGCTCCGGGACGCAATCGCTGATCAAGAGTTGCCTAAGATTTCGACGGCGCCTGAATGCACTACACTACGCGGCCACGTTAATGAATGAGCCAGAGGCCGAAGGAACATGATTTATGACTTGGGTGAGGATCTCGTGCAGACGGTAGGAGATGAATATTTCGTGGCGCCTAATTCTGCCGTCATCGGTCGAGTCAGCCTGGGACGCGATGTGAGCGTCTGGTTCAATGTCGTACTCAGAGGCGATAATGACAGCATCACGATCGGACACCGGACCAATATTCAAGATGGCTCTGTGTTTCACGTCGACGCTGGTGCGCCAACCACGCTCGGTGACGATGTTTGTGTTGGACACTCAGCTACGGTGCACGGCTGTACCATCGGTTCGGGCACGCTGATAGGCATGGGTGCGACAATCCTCAGTGATGCCGTCATCGGTGCGCGTTGTATCGTCGGTGCGCAGGCCCTGATCACCGAGCGCAATGAGTTTCCCGACCGTTCATGCATCATCGGTTCGCCTGCAAGGCGCATCCGCGAGGTCACTGACGAAGAACTCGAACACATCGACTGGATCGCGGCACACTACGTCGAACGCGGCAGACTCTACCGCCAAGAACTCAAGGCGCGCTGAAAAAAGGGACCAGGTCCCTTTTTCTTACCCGGCTCGATGAGCGCGCGGCCAGATCCGAACGAGGCCCTCCTGCGCCGTGGAGGCGACGAGCGCACCGTCCGTGTTGAAGAAGCGTCCGAGCGCAAAGCCGCGCGCCGAAGCGGCATTAGGACTTTCCATCGAATAGAGCAGCCAGTCGTCGGCACGAAATGGACGATGAAACCACATCGCGTGATCCAGGCTCGCCATCTGCACCCTACCCTCCTCAAAATAAATGCCATGCGGTAACGTCACCGTGCCTATCAACTGAAAATCCGAGAGATACGCCAACAGATTTCGATGCAGATCGGGCTCATCGGGCAGGTGGTCGACGGTCCGCATCCATACATGCTGTACGGGTTCTTGCGGCTCCAGCGAGAGGAGACTCAGAGGTTCCACGGGCCGGATCTCGAACGGGCGCCTCCGGGTCAGGTAGCGCCGCATCTTCTCCGGAACCTTCTCGAGTATGTCATCCGGCGTGTTGCTGAGATCCTGCAACTCGTCCGGACCCGGCACGTTGGGAATCGTCGCTTGATGCTCGAAACCTGCTTCCGGAATCTGGAAGGACGCCGTCATGTTGAAGATCGGCCGCCCATGTTGAATCGCGACGACGCGACGATTACTGAAGCTGCGGCCATCCCGCGCAAGATCGACGTCATAGACGATAGACGAGTTGACATCACCGGCGCGGAGAAAATAAGCGTGTAGCGAGTGCGCCTCACGGCCGTCGACCGTGTAGTTTGCTGCGGTCAACGCCTGGCCGAGCACTTGTCCGCCGAACACGCGCGGGCTACCGATATCGCGGCTTAGGCCGCGGAAAATCCGGTCTTCGAGTTGCTCGAGTTCGAGCAAACTCAACAGATCGGCGAGCAGCGGCTCCATTGATTATTCGTCTGTCACGCGATTGAGGCGGGCGACGAGGCTCGAGGTATCCCAGCGTCTGCCGCCCATGCCGACGACGTCGGCGTAGAACTGATCGACGAGCGCAGCTAGGGGCAACTCGGCACCGTTGTGTCGAGCCTCCTCGAGGCATATGCGCAAGTCTTTACGCATCCACTCCACGGCGAAACCGAACTCGAACTCCCCATTCGACATGGTCTCCCAGCGATTGTCCATCTGCCAGGATTGCGCCGCACCCTTGCTGATCACGTCGACAACCGCCTCGGGCTCGAGCCCCGCTCGCAGCGCAAAATTCAGGGCTTCCGAGAACCCCTGGACGACGCCCGCGATCGCGATCTGGTTCACCATCTTCGTGAGTTGCCCGCTCCCGACAGGCCCTATCAGTCGAATCATCTTCGCAAACGCCTTGATCAGCGGCTCTGCGCGTTCATAGGCATCGGCGTCACCGCCCACCATGACCGTGAGTTGCCCCTTCTCTGCGCCCGCTTGGCCTCCGGATACCGGCGCGTCGAGGCATTGCACGCCGCGGGCCTGTCCAGCGGCAGCGATCTCCCGTGCGAGACCCGCGGACGCCGTCGTGTGATCGACGAGTATGGCGCCCGACTGCATGGCTTCGAGAACTCCATCGGGGGAAAGAACGACTTCGCGAAGATCGGGATCGTCACCGAGACACATAAAAACAGCGTCGGCACCGGCGGCGGCTTCTGCCACCGTAGCCGTACGCTCCCCTTCGTACTCACGACACCAACGTTCGGCTTTTTCGGTCGTGCGGTTGAATACGGTCACGTTGCAGCCGGATTTGCTGAGCCACCCGGCCATCGGGAAGCCCATTACGCCCAGACCGAGAAAAGCGACATTTCTTATCACGGGGTGACTCAGGCCGGTAGGCCGATCCTTGCTGAAAATATCGTGAGCTACCTTAGCATCGCAGCGATATTCTCAACAAACCGATCGGCCGACGTATCCTCGAGATCGGTGCGGCGATCCGCCAATACCCAGAAATAGCTGACGAACCTCACGAGCCGCACAACGTCAGCGAATCTCGCCATGCCGAAGGGTGGAGCTGCGCCCAGATAATACGCATCGACCAGGTGCTTTTGCTGATCGGGACTGAAGTCATTCATGCCCACCAGACTCGCGAGGTCCAGGATAGGCTCGGCGAGTACGGCGTATTCGAAATCGATCAACCACAGCCGACCATCGTCGAGGATATTGGCTGCGACGAGATCGTTGTGACAGACCACAGCCGGATGACTGCCGGCGTCATACTCGCGTGCCAAAGCGACGAACTCCCGACCCCACTCCCGTTGCTCGGCATTCAATCGCCGTATTCGTTCCGCCAGCTGCTGGTAGCGCTCTGCGATCTCGGTCGCGCAGAACGGCAGCAGCTCGTGCTCGATTCGATGCAGATCGCGAAGCCGCTCGGACAGACGAGTAATGTTGTCGGCCTCGCGCGCATCGGCGGCAGACCAGGTCTTCGCTTCGGGAAGATAATGGGTTATCAGGATATCGTCGCTCGAATGCCCCCGTACAACAGCTGGAACCAGTCCAGACTCGCCGAGATGCTCCAGCAGCCGCTGCTCGACAGACAGATCGAGACCGCCGTGTGCCCGCTCGCCGAGCGGCAGACGCGCTACCCAATCACCTCGGTCGCTCGAGACCCGAAAACTACGCCCGTAGAGTCCGCCACTGAGTTCGGTGACGTCCACGTCGCCAACAGAGACGCCCAGCGAACAACATAAGCTCTCCAGATGAATGTGACAGAGGCCGACCACAACGGATACCTACACCGTAACCGCCGCGTCGGCTCGCCAGTCTCGCCACCAGCAACGGAATCCGATCACGATCAACACGAGATAAAGAACGAATAGGCCAGCCGTTAAATAAAGCTCTCGAGAAATATAGAGATAGACAGAGAGCCCATCGATCACGAACCAATAACCCCAGTTCTCGAGAACTTTGCGCGCAACCATATAGGTCGTTACGACCGCAGCCACGGTAGTAAATGAATCCAAGTAGGGAAAAGCAGCCTCAGTCGCACTCAACGCCCAGCCGAAAATTGCGGTCGATATAAGAATACTTCCGATCACGACAGCATGAGTAGCGATTCTCCAGGTGATAATTCGAATGCCGTGATGTTCAGCGCCTCCGTATCGCCACTGATACCAACCATAGATAGCCATCGCCGCGTAGAAAATCTGCAGGACGGACTCCATATAGAGCCGCGCATTGAAGAAGATCCAGAGGTAAATCAACGAACTGCAGAATGCGGCGATCCAGCACAGAATATTCTGGCGAATTGCCAATAACAGATAGGCGACGGCAAGCAAAACGGCCACGACTTCGGCCGCGGGCATCGCCCGGGCCGCTGCGGCAAGATTACCCAGGAGCGTCGAGATCGGGCGCCTCCAAGATTGGCAGATCGGCGTTTAGAAATTTCGCGACTAGCACCTGGGGACCACCAATCTGAAACGACGACGCCAGCGCCTGCTGTACGGCCCGCGTCACGTCTTCGAACTCGCCCCTGAGCTGAGTGCTCATCTGATTGACCGTCACCTCCAGTCCCGACGCATCACCAATGGAATGAATGAAGTTCTCGATTCTCGCCAGATACTGATCTTGTAAGGGATAGAGACTAACCTCGGCTGTGATTCGCATATCGTTATCCTCACTCAAGAAAATATCTGGCCGTAACTCCGAATACGCGTGGCTCACCGTATTGGTAGTAGGTCTCGTTTACCCATCCCTTGCGCGGATCATTACCGAAGTACAAGCCATGAACGGGATAGTCCTTGTCGGTCAAGTTCCGGCCCCAGAGCAGGAACTCCGTATTACCGGTTCGGTAGCGGAGACTCGCGTTTACAAGACGATAGCCGCCAACACTCGCGTCATGATAGTAACCAAATCGATTATCGTCTCGCCCTTCGAACTCGAATCGCGCGCTAAGCTTGTCGCTGATCGTCAGGTTGGCGCCCAGGTTGTACTGCCACGAGGGCGATTTGGTTTGATCGATGTCAGTCCGGGTCACGAAATCGTCCAAATCCAGGTCGAATGTCGTGATCTCCTCGATTTCAGTCTCAAGCAAACCAAGAGAAGCGAAGAAACTGACGCGATCGGACGCCCGATAGTCCAGCTCCACCTCCGCGCCCCAATTGATACCGTCGACGTTATCCAGAAAGCCGATCCACAAAAAATTCACGCCGTCCCATATCCACGACTCGAGCTGCGCGTTGCTTCTATCCATATGAAACAACGCTGCTCGCAAATCGAGTCTGTCATCCAGATAGCTGCCTTTAACGCCGACTTCCCGGTTGAGTAACGTCTCGGTATCGACTCGGAGCCTGGGCTGAATGAACGCCTGGAAGACGGGCTGCATTAAGGGCAGATTCGAACTTGCTTCCGTATTGACGCCACCGGCCTTGTCGCCGCGCGCGAGCGTCGCATACGTCAGTGTGCTCTCAGTAGCCTGGTAGGTTAGCGTCAACTCGCCACTCTGAAGGCTGTCGTCGCTGCTTGTCTGTAACCCAAAACTATCCGAATAGCCATCGGCGAAATTCTCATAGCGAAGACCGGCTGTCAGTCCTAGTCGTTCATTGAGTGCGAACTCGACTTGCCCATAAACAGCCTGTCGCTCCGTTTCGTAAGAGCTGAAGAAATCACCGTAATACAGGCGGTGCAGGTCCTCATCTCTTTGCTGGGCGTAGATTCCGATGACGTACTGAAGGTCGGCATTCGACGAATCGCCGAGTAGCCGAAAATCCAATGAAATCTCGTTACGGTCGCGGAAATAGTTGTCGGTATTCGAGAAAAAATCGAAAACCGGATCGCAGAGCATTCCGTCGCAGATACCTTCGAATGTCCAATCTTCATCGAAACCGTACTCGAGATCGCTCTCCAACCACGTCGCGACGGCCTGCAGAAGCGACGACTCGCCGACTTTCCACTCGCCGCGTCCGGCGAACGCGAGACTTTCCTGGTTATCCCGACCAGGCTGATCGGACAACGTGTCCCGCGAGTTATCGAGAGAGAAGGCGTCGTAGCCATTTTTTCCGTCGAAATGAAACGCAGTAAGACTGTACGCAGCATTATCGGAGGGGTCGAAGTTCAAGGTCGCACGAATGGAGGTCTCGTCGTGCCCGTTTGTATCGTCGCGTCCGAGAAATATATTATCGATATATCCCTCGCTCTCGTTCTGCTGTATCGCCAACCGGCCCATCACGGAATCCGACAGCGGACCACTGACGACACCCCCGATATTCCAGCTTCCGTAACTACCTGCGCCAGCCTCGATGTAACCTTCGGGCACGTCCGTCGGCTGGTTGCTGCGAATATTGACCATCCCGGCCAACGCGCTCCCTCCAAAACGTGTTCCTTGAGGACCACGCAAGATTTCCACCTGCGCCGTGTCGAACAGCATCCCAGCGTTGGCCGTGCCGCCCAGATTGATATCGTCCACGGTAATACCGACGGAGGGAAAATGCTTTGGATCGACGAATTGCTCGAGATCACCGACCCCGCGCACTTGCACGAAGCGCGCCCTTGAGCCACCACTGGAATAATTGATGTTCGCCGACGTATTGAGCACAGCCTCGAGATGCCGCGCGCCGCGATCCTCAATTGTGGTTTCATCAACCACCGTCACGCTGGCCGGCGTGGTCATGAGCCTGTCGTCACGAAAACCCGCCGTGACGACAATCTCCTCCAGAACGCTCGGCTCCTCCTCCTGAGCCAGCAGGACCGAGGACGACAATGAACTCGCGGCCGCGAGAGCAATCGCACCAGCACGCCGGATACGAGCACTACTCTCAGGAACAGCTCTGGTAGTTCTCATTTCGGATCTCCTGTGTGAACAAGATCCGGGCCGTGCCGCGAAGGGGGCTTCCAAAACGGCCTCCTGTCCCTTCGCCGGTACTAACCGGATCAGGTTCAAAGGGTTGATTGACGTAATGCCAATCTCTCAGGTCGTCGCCGACCACCCCTCGGTTCTATCGAGTCTGAATAGTAGCCGATGACTCAGCTGGAAAGAAGCTCACTCTTTGAGTCGCGGCATGAGCTCCGCAAGATTGCACGGACGGGTTCGGTAATCGAGCTGCAACACAATGATCTTGTCCCACCCGGTTGCGCAAGCGTTCGGCGATCCCGGCAGACAAAAGATATAGGTTCCGTTGGCGACGCCCGCGAGACAGCGCGACTGGAGGCTCGACGTCCCGATCTCATCGAAGGATATCGTCCGGAATATCTCTCCGAATCCGTCGATCTCCTTATCCAGAAGGACACTGACTGCTTCAGGCGTTCCATCCCGCCCGGTTATTCCCGTTCCACCGGTACAGATGATGAATTCGATGTCGGCGACGGCGATCCATCGGGACAGTGCAGCCCGAATCGCGGCAACGTCATCTTTCACGATCTCTCGGTCACGAAGCTCATGTCCCGCCGCAGTGAGGCGCTCGACAAGCAGATCACCGGAAGCATCGGTCTCCTTCGTTCGGGTATCCGACACCGTGAGTACAGCCGCACCGAGTGGTACGAACGATCTGGTTTCTTCGTCTGCCATCGCGTTTAGAGCGCCGGCGAAGCGGCGTTCACGCCGAGATCGCAGGCCATACGCACGGCATCTTCTCTACCGTCGTAATAGCCGCGCCGCGCACCGGCTTCATGAAATCCCAGGTGTCTGTAGAACGCCCGGGCCTGTGCGTTTCCGGCGCGTACTTCGAGATGCACGAGAAAGGTACCGGCGGTACGCGCAGAGGAGTAGAGCCACTCGAGCATTGCCCGCCCAACCCCCATTCGCTGGTAGCCGGGCTGTACGGCCAGGAGGCTCAGATGCGCACGATCGTCCAGAAACTCCATGATCGCAAAGCCCGCGAGTCTACGCCTGTCCTGGGCGGTGATGACCACACATTCGGGATTGGCGAGGCAGAACGCGATCCGCCGCTCGTTCCACGACCACGGTAGTCCATACTCGACGAGCGTTCGCGCCATGTGCGCGATCGCAGGAGCATCCTTGCGTTTCGCAAGACTCAAGCGAATGTTCACAGATCCCCGTACCCTGTCTTTAGTGTTCTTTCGTATCGTGTTCTGAACAGTGACGGATAGATTACCGTATTCGTGCGCGCTCGGCGACGCCCACATCAGCGAGCGCGTAGTCTCTGGTCCCGAACGGCATCGGCCGCGCAGTTATGTAACACGAGCTTCCAGTATAGTTAGCGCATGTCTATTCGTGTATTCGATGGGTCGAACGAACTCTGGAGTGTTCTCTTGGCGGCTGGCGGTTCGCGACGCCTGGGATATCCGAAACAACTCATTCGCGATCCGGTACGGCCGCTGATGCTAGGCGCCATAGACGCGGCCCGGTCGGTCACTCCGGGCCGCGTGCTGATCGTGCTGGGCGCGCATGCGTTACGCCTGCGGGCATTGTTGGCGCGAAACTTCAACGACCTGTCAATCGTCTACAACTCGCGTTGGGAAGACGGTATCTCTACCTCATTGCTAGCGGGCGTAAGAGCGGTTCCGCCGCAAGCGAAAGGCGTACTCGTAGTGCTGACCGACCAACCATGGGTCGGTGCGGGCTCGTTACAGCGCCTCGCGGATGCCTGGCAGCGACAGCCTGGACGGGCTATAGCCGCCGGCTACGCGGGCGAGATTGGTGTTCCGGCGATTCTGCCCCGCCGCCTCTGGCATCGGCTCGATGATCTGGAGGGGGATGTCGGTGCCAAATCCTTGCTACGAAACGCCGACTCGAAAACGAGGGTCGTGAATCTCCCGGAGGCGGCCTATGACGTGGACACGACCACAGATCGGCGAGGTTTCGAACGCAGGCTGGACTAACCGAGGACAGTCAGGATGCGGTATCGTTCTGTGCCGATGCCTTTCCGGTTACGGTGTTTACCCAACCCGACGGACCGTCTCGATAGTGCTCCTTCTTCCAGATCGGCACGCGGAGTTTCAACTCGTCGATAATGTAACGGCAGGCATTGAATGCCGCGTCGCGATGCGCCGCGGTCACGCCTACCCACACTGCGCACTCCCCGATCTCGAGACGGCCTACCCGATGCCGTCCGAGCGCCGCGAGCACATCGAATCGAGCGGCAACTTCAACGAAAATCCGTTGGCCCTCCGTGCTCGCGATCGGCGCATGCGCTTCGTACTCCAATGCGATCACGGGCTCGCCGTCATTGTGATCCCGAACCCAGCCTTCGAACGTGACACAGGCCCCGGCAGCATCACGGGCTAACGCAGTTTTCAGCGCCTCGGGATCGAGGCGCTCGCCTGTGATCTCGAAGCTCACCCGCCTGCCACAGGCGGGAAGAACAGGATGACGTCACCCTCTTCCAACGAAGCGGTCCATGCGGCGAGTTCGTCGTTGATCGCGACCTTACAATGCGTCAGAGAATCGGCGAAGCCGTGTCTAGCCGATACCTCGGCGTACAGCTCCTCCGCCGTAGTGGCGCACGTTGTTAGCTCCTCGAGATCTCGGCCGGCCTGCTCGCGGAAGACGGCGAAGTACTGCGCGGTGATATTGATCACGTCGGTTCAGCCGCTTCAAAATCCCGCTTGCCGCCCGTCTTGGAGATGAGCCTGACGTCTCTGATCTCGATACCGTGGGAGAGTGCCTTGCACATGTCATAGACGGTCAAAGCGGCGGTCATCGCGCCGGTAAAGGCCTCTATCTCTACACCAGTCTTGTGTGTTGCGCGTACGGCGCATTCGATGACGATTTCACCCTCAGCACCCCACTCGATCGTGATATTACAGTCCTCGAGAGGAATTGGGTGACAGAACGGTATGAGTTCATGGGTGCGCTTCGCAGCCATGACGCCGGCGACGATCGCCGTATCGAATACGGGGCCTTTCTTCGTACGCAGCGTTTCTCCGACTTGCGTGTCGGCAATTACATTCTCGGGAAATAGAACGACTGCCCGAGCCCGAGCTGTTCTTTGCGTCACCGCCTTATCTCCAACATCCACCATAGTCGGCCGGTTGGCCGGATCCACGTGCGTCAGCATCAGCCGCCGATCCTGTACATCTCTATGCGGGATTCACGAGGTGCCTTCGTCTCCTTTTCTCTCAGCTCGCTATAGCGATCGGCCCGTTGACGCCAGATATTCTGTAACAGCCCTGCGAGATCCACATCACTGATTCCGCCGCGTAGCGGGCTGCGAAGATTTACCCCTTCGCTCGCGAACAGGCAGGTATAGAACGTCCCATCTGCCGATAGCCGCCCGCGATGGCAAGCGCCGCAGAATGGCTCGCTGACAGATGAGATAAAGCCGATCTCTCCCTGACCGTCTTCGAAAGCGTAGCGGCTGGCAACCTCGCCACGATAGTTACGTTCCAGCGGCTTAAGCGGCCATCGCGCCGCGATTCGCTCTAGGAGTTCTCTCGATGGGACGACCTCGTCTAGGCGCCACCCGTTCAGCGTTCCAACGTCCATGTATTCGATGAACCGCAAGATCAGCCCGGAGCCGCGAAAGTGCTCGAGAAGATCCATGACCGTCGCGTCATTGTTATCCTTCTGGACGACCACATTGAGTTTGATAGGATCAAGACCCGCACTCTGCGCCGCGGCGATCCCATCGAGCACGCTCTGAATGCCACCGCGCCCACCACTCATCTCCGTAAACACCGCTTCGTCGAGGCTATCCACACTGATCGTGACGCGTTTAAGGCCGGCAGCTCTCAAATCCTTCGCTCTTGCGGTGAGTAGAGCCCCGTTCGTCGTCAGCGCCAGATCCTCCAATCCCGGTAGATCACTGAGCTTGCTCACGATGTCCACGATATCCCGTCGCAGTAACGGCTCACCACCCGTAATCCGCAGCTTCGTGACTCCAAGTTGCATGAACAGGCCCGCGACGCGCTTCAACTCGCCGGCAGTCAGCCAATGGTGACGCGGCAGAAACTCGAAGTCCTCACCATAGATAGCGGCAGGCATGCAGTAGGGGCAGCGATAATTGCAGCGGTCTATGACAGAAATACGCAGATCGCGAAGCGGCCGGAACAAGGTGTCCGTAACCTCGCCCGGCGCCTGCCATTGAGTTACTTTGCTAGCCATCTCTTCTACGGTCTAAGTATAGATCATGCGTTTGTCGAGCATGGCGCGATAGAGGTCCTGGCCTAGATCGTAGTGTTCCTGACCGACCTGATAAGCGCGGGCCTGGTGTTGCAGATTCGAGAACCGTGCCTGCAGCACGAAAAGTAAATACTTGAGAGGGCGGATCTGGCGATGACAGCCGGCGCGGAAAGCCCGGCAAATCATCTCATCGAGTTGCTCGCACTCCCACCAGCCAGCCATATAGGTCTCGCCAACGCCGAGCGTGCCCTGGGCAACGACGCGCGCGTAGAAGTCGTTGTTAAGGACCCGGATATCCCATGGGCGGTCACCACCGACGCGGATGTCGGCGGCTGCGAGCATTGCCTCAACTCGCTGTTGATAACGTTGAAAAGCCATAGGATTCGATTAGTCGTTTCATTTTATTTATTAAACGCAATAGTAACAGATGGTTAGGGTAGATACCTCGCAGACTAGGTAGCGCCCGACCGGACGCCCGGCTCTCCAAATCTAGGCTTGTGCCTGTTGTAGCGCCTGTTTTTCCAGCTTAGCCCAAGAGTCACGCAGACTCACTGTACGCAGGAACTCCGGTTTCCCACCATCCGTATTTCTATCGACAACGAAATAACCCTGCCGTTCAAACTGAAACTGCTCACCCGGGAGGGCGGCAGCCAGGGCCGGTTCGAGCGCAGCGGCGGGTAGAATCTCCAGAGAGTCCGGATTCAAATGCTGTTCGAGCTCACCGTCCTGCCGGTCTGGCGTCGGGACCCTGAACAGGCGATCGTACAATCGAACCTCTACATGGACCGCGTGGCGCGCTGATACCCAGTGAATCGTACCCTTCACTTTTCGTTGGCTCTGAGTGGATCCGCTTCTGGTTTCGGGGTCGTAGCTGCAACGCAATTCGGTCACCTCCCCCGAAGCATCCTTGATGACTTCTTCGCATTTGACGATGTAGGCGTAGCGCAACCGAACCTCGCGACCCGGAGCTAGCCGCCTGAATTTTCCAGGCGGGTCCTCTATGAAGTCATCTCGCTCGATATAGAGTTCGCGAGTAAACGGCACCTGACGCGAACCGAGTTTCGGGCGATTCGGATGATTGGCCGCTTCGAGCCATTCCTCTCCTTCTTCTGCGTAATTGTCGATGATGAGCTTGAGCGGCCGGAGAACAGCAAAACGTCGTTGCGCATGCTCATTCAAGTCCTCCCTGACGGAATTCTCGAGCGAAGCGAGCTCAATTAAATGATCTTTCTTCGTGACGCCGATGCGATCGACAAAATCGCGAATCGCGGTCGGTGTGTAACCACGCCGTCGCATTCCCGAGAGCGTGGGCATGCGTGGGTCGTCCCAACCGTCTACGTGCTTTTCTTCGACGAGCCGTCTGAGCTTGCGCTTGCTCATGACCGTATACATGAGATTCAGGCGCGAGAACTCGATCTGTTGCGGGTGGTGAGGAACCGGGAGTTGCTCGATCAGCCAGTTGTATAGCGGCCGATGGTCCTCGAACTCTAGGCTACACAGTGAGTGTGTGGTTCCTTCCAAAGCGTCCGAAAGTGTGTGCGCGAAATCATACATCGGATAGATGCACCATGCGTCGCCTGTTCGCTGATGCGGAATCTTACGGATGCGATACAGCGTCGGATCACGCATATTCATGTTGGGCGATGCCATGTCTATCTTCGCCCTTAGAACATGTTCACCTTCATCGAAGTCGCCGCGACGCATCGAATCGAACAGCTCGAGATTTTCAGCAACCGAGCGCTCCCGATGAGGACTCAGTCTTCCCTCCTCCATGAGCGTCCCACGGTACGCTCGGATTTCGGCCGCACTGAGGCTGTCGACGTAGGCTTTCCCGGCGTTAATGAGTTCAATCGCCAACTCGTAGAGCCGCGGAAAATAGTCTGAAGCGTGAGTGAGGTCGGCCCACTCGAATCCCAGCCAGCAGACGTCGCGCTCGATCGCCTCCACGAACTCAGTATCTTCCGCGGCCGGGTTCGTGTCGTCGAAGCGCAAGAAGCACTGCCCATCGAACTCCGCCGCAATATTGAAAGACAGGCATATCGCCTTAGCGTGACCGATATGCAAATAGCCGTTCGGCTCTGGCGGAAAGCGTGTCTGCACACGTCCGCCGTGTTTTCCCTGCGCGATATCAGCCGCCACGATTTGGCGAATGAAATCTGGGCTCCGGGTCGGTTCCTTGTCCATGGGGCGAATTGTCGTTCATGAGCCCCGGCTTGCACAATTCGCCGCGACGACCGAAGTCTGGCGGAAGCGGTTTCGCCAAGGCAGAATGGACGGATGCGTAGACGCTCCTTTCTCTATGGCGGTCTCGGGGCATTGGCTGCGTGCACTCAACCGGACACTACGAATGAGCCGGCAGCCAGCGATGAGAGACATCAATGGCGCATGGTGACCTCCTGGCCACCGAATTTTCCCGGTCATGGTGTGTCCGCCAGCCGCCTGGCCCGGCGACTCGAGGAACTCTCGGGCGGTCGCCTCACGGTCGAGGTATTCGCGGCCGGCGAACTCGTTCCGGCTCTCGAAGTTCTCGACGCCGTCTCGAGAGGAACGATCCAGCTAGGGCACAGCGCGCCGATCTACTGGCGGGGTCAGATACCGGCAGCCCAACTCTTCGGCAGTGTGCCGTTCGGCATGACTCCCGATGCCTTCAACGCATGGCTGTTTCACGGCGGCGGGCTGGAACTCTGGCGGGAAGCCTACGCGCCGCAGAACGTCATTCCGTTTCCGGCCGGCAATACCGGCCCGCAGATGGGCGGCTGGTTCAACCGCGAGATTAATTCCCTCGCGGATCTCGAGGGCCTGAAGATGCGTATCCCGGGCCTCGGTGGCGAGGTTATGCAACGCGCAGGCGTATTGCCCGTCTTGATGGCGGTCTCGGAAATCTTCACGGCTTTGCAAACTGGCGCGATCGACGCCACCGAGTGGGTCGGGCCATACAACGATATGGCGGTTGGTTTGCACCAGGCAGCGCAATATTACTATTACCCGGGTTGGCAAGAACCCTCCGGGGCGTTGGAACTGCTCGTGTCGAGGGAGGCGTACGAGTCCTTGCCAGACGAACTACAGCATATCGTCGAGACGGCTTGCATTGCCGAGAACAGTTTCCTTCTGGCCGAGTTCAACACGCGTAATCATGAGGCCCTCCGGACGTTGGTCGACGAACATGGTGTGGACGTCCGGCGCTTTCCCGACGACGTACTCGAGGCCCTGGAGCGCTATAGCATAGAGGTCCTGGACGACCTGGCTGCGGCGGACCCAATGGTTGCCCGCGTGTACGCCGCCTACCAGGAGTACCGGTCCCGGATCGAGCCGTGGCTCGAGATATCGACACCGAGTAACGCCCCTTCGGTCAACTTTGGCTGACCCGAATAGCATATTTTTTTGGACGATATGCGCACGATCACGGCATTTAGGCGCATTTTGAAGACATTTAGCTATTTTTTGCTGCTAGCGGCCACGCTTGGCGTCAGCGGCTGTAGTGTCAACCCCGTAACCGGCGAGCGCGAGCTGTCATTGCTCTCTATTGCCGAGCAGATCGCAATCGGCGAAGAACAGTATTTCGCTTCGCGGCAGATGCAGGGCGGCGATTTCGTCGTCGACCCAGAACTCGCTGCCTACGTCGCTAGCGTCGGCAACGAGCTTGCGCACGAGAGTGACCTGGCACTGCCCTATGAGTTTGTCGTTCTCAACAACTCCGTGCCGAACGCCTGGGCGCTCCCGGGCGGCAAGATCGGCGTGAACCGGGGCTTATTACTGGAACTCGATTCGGAGGCTGAACTCGCGGCCGTGCTTGGCCATGAGATTGTCCACGCAGCGGCCGGTCACGGCGCGCAGGCCATGCAACGCGGCATGATACTCCAAGGTGTACTGTTGGCGACCTCGGTTGCCGCGCAAAGCAGCGAATACTCCGGCCTCGCCATCGGCGCGGCCGGCATAGGCGCCCAGCTACTGAATCAGCGTTACAGCCGTAATGCGGAACTCGAAGCCGATGGCTACGGCCTCGTCTACCTGGCGGCGGCGGGCTACGACCCCCAAGCGGTAATAACTCTGCAAGAGACGTTCGTCAGATTGTCGGAGGGCAAATCCGCAGGCTGGCTCGCGGGATTATTTGCCAGTCATCCGCCGTCGCAGGAACGCGTCGATAGAAACCGCTCGACGGCGGCCTCTATCCCGCCCGGCGGCGTGCTCGAACGCGAGCGCTTCCTGGCTGCGACCAGCACGCTGCGAAACAATCAGCCCGCGTACGCCGCCTACGACGAAGGCCGCACGGCCCTCGCGGAGAATCGCATTACGGACGCGGCGCAACTCGCCGCTCAGGCCGTTGATCTCGTGCCTCAGGAGGCATTGTTTCACGCTCTGCAGGGCGACATAGACTTTCAACAGGATCGTATCACCGCGGCGATCGAGCACTATACGGATGCGATCGCGATCGACGACACGTTCTTCTACCATCATTTGCAGAAGGGGCTTGCGCATCAGGCACTGAATCAGCGCGACTCTGCACTAGCTCATCTAGAGGCGAGCGTAGACCTGCTCGCTACCGGCGATGCGCACTACGCCTTGGGCACGTTGGCCGAGTCGCGAGATGATCTCGATACCGCTCTCGAGCATTACTCAGTAGCGGCCGAGGCCAACAGCCCCGCAGGGGAAGCTGCGCGGGTCGCGATGGTGCGTCTCGATCTGCCGCGAAATCCGAGCCGATATCTGCAAGTCGCCACCTATACCGATGCGCAGGGCCAACTCATCGTGCAGGTCGGTAACCCGACAGGCGTAGTCGTGGCAAATCTCGGCTTCGTTATCCGTTATGTCGATGGGCAAGGTGCCATACGGCAGACGAGCCGAACGCTGAATCGAACGCTGCCGCCCGGCGCTGGAACACAACTCGCGACAGGACTCGGCCCGTTCGTCAACTCCGCGTCCTACCAGGTCGAGATTCAGTCTGCCCGGGTCGTCAGAAATTAGACTCACTCGGCGCCGGAAACTCGACGCTCGGCGGGCGTCCTGCTAACCGAGTCTCCGCCTCGAGGGCATTGAGTTCTCGCCTGAGCCACACGAGCGATCCGACTCCGAAGAGCAGGTGAGAAACTGCGTTCGCCCAGAATATTCCCGTGATGCCGACCAATCGCGACAAGATAAACGCCAGCGGAATGTAGACTACGAAGAACTTGACGAATGTCAGTACGACGGCAGGCATGGGACGGCCCAGCGAGTTAAAGCTTCCGACAGCGACCATCATGAGCCCGAACGCCCCGTGAGTGATGGGTACGATGTGCAGATAGGCTACCGCTGTGTCTACGACCACGGGATTGTTATCGAAGATGCTCACCAGGGTGCGCGCGACCACGAACAGGACCGCGGCAAAAAGAATGGTGTAAATCAAGAGGAAGCGATTGGACAGATCGATCGCGCCGCGTACTCGACCCATATGACCCGCCCCGAGATTCTGCCCGACGATCGGGCCGACGGAGGCTTGCATGGCGAAGACCACGATCAACACGATGGATTCCACTCTTGAAGCCACGGCAAAACCCGCCACGGACTCCGGGCCGTAGGCCGCAACCATCGCCGTAATCGCGGCAAACGTGATGGGTAACAGCAGATTCGCCGCCGTCGCGGGCATGCCCACGTGGAGCAGACGCCGCCACGAATCCCATAGGTGATCCAGGCCCACATAGCGGCCTCGAATCATGCGTTCGCGCCGATACAGAATCGTGAGCGATGCCAGGACGGTAACGGCGTTTGCCACAACAGTGGCGATCGCCGCGCCCTGAAGTTCCAGCCGGGGGAATCCCCATAGCCCGAAGATCAACAGAGGATCGAGAACGATATTAACCACAGCCGAGAGACTCAAGATTATCGCGGGCACCTTGGACTCACCCGCGGCTCGAAGCGAAAAGTTGCCGATCATCGGGAGGACGAACAGCACGCTGCCGAGGTAGTAGGGCCGCATATACTCTCGAATGAGTGGCAGCGTTCTTTCATCCGCGCCGAGTGCTCGGAACACGGGCTCGATCGTCGCGAGCCCGATTGACAGCAAGATCATGCCCAGCAACCCGCCCAGCAGCAGTGCGTGTGTCGTAATCCGTTGCACGGCCCTGTGGTCGCCCGTGCCAAGCAGACGTGCTACGACGCTGGAAGTGCCGATACCGACACCGAGGCCGATAGCAACCATCGTAAAAGCCACGGGGAATGTGAAGCCGATTGCCGCCAACGGCAGCGTACCGAGTTGGCCCACGAAATAAGTATCGGCGATGCTGTAGGAGTTCAGTGCGACGAACCCGATCGCCATCGGCATCGCCAATGCTCGGAGATGATGGCCCACTGGTCCAGTCGCCAGGCGTGGGACGATGGTCTCTTGCGGCACGACGGTATGGTCTTAGTTCAGAGCGCTGGAGGCAGAAACCGAGGAACTACGCCGAGGATCAGAAAATCTGGTCCAGGCGAAATATGAAGCTTCGACATGCAGGTCGGGAAGGCTCGTAACTACGATCGGACCAGGGCTGATAGGACGAGGTCATCAACGCGTCGAGACTCGCGGCGCGAAAAATATCGTCCGAGAGTTCCACGAACTCCGGATCCTGGACCTGGCCGCTGGGACCGACTTCGAAGCAGATGACCACGCGCCCCTCCCTAGCCTCTCTGATCGCCTGCCGTGGATAAGCCGGCGTTGCCATGACCGCGGGTATTAGGGGGGCCATTACCCTCCGTGATTGATCGCCCTCCGCCGCGAAGATGCCGAGATCGACGTCTTCGCCTGCCTCGGTACACCACCAGCCGCCGAGCAAGGTGAGCGTCTGCCATGAACCGCCGAGTGTCGAGCGGCTCAGGTTCGCCTCGAATTCACGGCCCGTCCGGGAATCCCTAAAGGAGAGGACGTCCTCCTCGACTTGCCATTGTGAGAGCGGCGACCAGGGACGCGCTGCATCTTCGCTCGGTTTAGCCATGAGTGTCGACTGATCCGGGGCGAAGCTCAGAAGAACGCGCTCGTCTCCGAGTGCGGGGTTACCGTAAAACACGCAACTCCACGTAGCACGCGGATCGAGAAGACCGTCATCTAATTCCACTATCTGAGTGAGGCCGGGCACGAAGTACGCTAATAGCAGCAGCACTACTACAGCCCGACCGCACAGTCGCGCGGAGACGGCTATTGATGATCCTCCATGATAACGCGCGGACGTAGTCCGACTTCGTTGATCATGCCGCGTAGCTGAATGACTTGCCTGGCATTCGGGTTGATGCCCGCAGCCATGTCGAGATTGGTCGTCGCCTCCGCCAGCATGCCTTTGAGAAAATAGGCGTAAGCGCGATTACTGTAGGCGCGCCAGCTTCGGGCATTCATGCTCACCGATTCATCACAGTACGGTATAGCGATACCGGGACTTCCGCTCGCTGCATGTGCCGCACACAGGTTGGATAGCGCCGACGCACGATCGGATCGGCTTGGTTGATAGCGAGTCAGACCGAGGTTGGTTAGGCGAATGCCTTCCTCGTATTGACCCATGCGGATCGCGAATGAACCGGCAGAAAGAAACTCGTTGCCAGCACCGATAATGGAACGGTTATCAGTCTGCTGGGCCCAAACGGTACTCGCCAACAAACAGCACCCGAAACCGAATAAGAAATTGCGGCCCATAATTCCCTCCTCGGCTTTTCAGTATAGCATTAGCAGCACGTTCCGGGTGCGGCCCCGGTGACAAAAAACTCACACCTAGAAACAAGGAATTAGCCTATGGCAACATGAACGTCCCCTGCCGCTACGGGACCGTGGGATATGGAGAAAGCATGACTGACGTCGCCGACGCCGAACGCCTGATATCCGAGCGCATGCCGACGTTGAGGTCGCGAAGCGTAGCGCTCGCCGACGCCGTTGACGCGGTGCTGCAGGAGGACATTCACGCCGAAAGAGACCAGCCACCGTTCGATCGAGTGACGATGGATGGTATCGCGCTGGCCTATAGCGATTGGGAGCGTGGTGTCCGGGCATTCGAGGTCGTGGGGACGCAAGCGGCCGGCGCTGCCGCGCTAAGCCTCGGTGGCAACGGCCGATGCATAGAGATCATGACCGGGGCGATGCTGCCGGAAGGCGCGGACTGCGTGATCCCGGTCGAGCGAATCTCGAGAACCCGTAGCGAAGCACAGGTTGACAACTCCGCCGAGGTCTCGCCTGGTCAATTCGTCCATCCGCGCGGCTCCGACAGGAAGGCGGGCGGCGTGTTACTGCGACCGGGCACCCGTCTCGGGCCGCCGGAGATTGCCGTACTGGCGAGTGCGGGGCGCGGGACGATTCGGGCTGCGGAGCTACCGCTCGTCGCAGTCGTTTCTACCGGCGATGAACTCGTCGACGTCGACGAACCACTTGCCGACTATCAGATACGCTCGAGCAACGACCGCGCGATGGAAGCAAGCCTGATACGTCACAGCGTTGCTCGAGTCACGCGGTCATACCTCAAAGACGAACGCGGCAAGATGCTCGACGCGATTCGTCTGCTGCATGATCAGAACGACGTCCTCATTCTCAGTGGCGGCGTTTCGATGGGGAAATATGATTTCGTGCCGAGCGTTCTCGAGGAACTAAAGGTCGAACTCGTCTTTCATCGCATCGAGCAGCGACCCGGGCGGCCGATGTGGTTTGGGCAGAGTCGCGACAGCAAACCCATATTCGCTCTTCCCGGCAATCCCGTATCGACGATGGTATGCCTGCACCGCTACGTCTTGCCCGCGTTGCAGCAGATGCTCGGACTCCAACCGGCGAGCGTCGAGCGCGTCACATTGGCTTTCGAAATCGAATTCGCCGCTGATCTAACCTATTTCCTGCCAGCCGTCATTAGCTGGACACCCACGGGCGTCGGCATGGCGGAACCGCGACCGACCAATACTTCGGGAGACTTGGTCGGTCTGGCCGGAACCGATGGCTTTGTCGAGCTGCCTCGCGGGCGGGACGTCTACCCGGCAGGAACCGCCGTACGGCTATTTCGCTGGTAACCTCACTAAAGAGAGAGGGACCCAGCCACTTCTTCTTGCTGGAACCAGAACGAAATGAGTTCGGACTCTCTCGGTTTGGTTGGTACCGCTATAGGGGGCAGGTCACTCTTACTTTCGCTTCGGGTCGACACAAACCATCACACCCGCCGATCTCGGTCATCGTGGCGTTCACCACGGCGATGCGACCAAGCGTACCGTGCCGCGCTATTTCGCGAGCGGGTCGGGCCGCACCTGGAAGTGCACTACGAGAGGCCTCGTTTCCGTGCCGCCCTCCTTGAGCCAGGGCGTGCGGTCGCCACTCGGCACCCACAAACCGCGGCCCTTCCAGCCGGCGTCCGGATCGTCAATTCGGCCGTCGAAGCCCTTGCTGTAGAAGCCGAGCGGATAGGGAATCCGCAGCGTGACCCATTCCTCGTCGACGAGCGCATGTACACCGTCGTACAGGTTGGCGGTCGACATCGGCACGTTCTCGCCAAGCCCCGACGTATTGTGCTGATCGACCCAGCTGTAATAGCTCGACTCGATGCTGTACTCGGGCAACTCGGGGAAGCCGGGACCAGGATAGCGATACAGCGTCCAGCCCTCGGGACAATGATCGCCGGTAGCCTCGGGACCGTTCAACGGTCCTGCGCACTTGCTGCGGTCGAAAGAGGCCAGGTGTCCGCTACCGAGAGATCCCCAGGCCACACCGTTGCTGTCGATGTCGGCGCCGCGAATCCCGAATCCGGGTAAGGGCACGTTATACACCTCGGCGAGCGCAGTCTCCGGCGGGTTAGAGCCGGGATCGATGCGCACGAAGGACCCTGGATACGTTCTGTTCGAGCCCCAGATCGAGCCGTCCGCTGAATTCGGCATGACCGCATAGAAGCCGGCCCTGATACGCGTGTCCAGGTCCGGGTCCGCCGGCTCGCCGGGCTCAACGTAGTCGTCGCGCCTACCGTTGCCATTCGTGTCGAGGATTGCCGCGGTCCAGCCTTGGGATGCCGCCGCGTCTCCGGTCTCGAGGAACATCTTGGAATCGAGCCAGCCAACAACGTCCCCGCCACCGCTCGTCCATAGCGTATTGTTGTCATCGTAGGCGAATTGCAGATGGTGGGTAGAGTAGCAAGTGTCGATGAACTGATACTCGCCCGTCTCGGGATCGCGAACCGAGAGATGCCTTCCGGTACGCGTCGTCGGGAACGCTATCGCCGACGGGTGATCGGAACCCTCACGGCAGAAGTCCGGATTCTCGGGGCCTCTGACGCGGGCCGTGTACCAGACGAGCCCGTTCTCATCAAGCATCGGGTTGTGCGAGTTCGCCTGGCTGTCCCAGATTCGCTCGTCACCCCAATACGGCGAGGACTGCACTACGGCCGCCGAATTCGTCGTCGGCGTGTCGGGATCGCGGACCGGGGCCCTGAATGTCGTCGCCACATTGGTCTGGGGATCGAGTATCGGGAAATTGTCCGTGGAGAGTTCGGGCGAACCGAACAATGGGCCGTACCCATTGACTGTCGGATCGCGCCGGTCCGTCGACGCGAGATCGTGCAGATAGGACTTGGGGTCGGCCCAGTCCCTGACTGTCGCTACGATATTGCGCTCAACACCCTGGGGACGCTCGGGAATAAACTCCGGAAGCTCTCCATCTTCGATGCGTTGGGTCCAGTCACCGAAGTACTTGAACGGGATACCGGCCAAATCCGTCGTCAACGGCCTGACCATGTTGCCACCGGCCTGGCCGGATTGAACGCGGCGTATCCACGCCTCCTCGTGAGAGGCGAAGTCACCCAGCGCCTCGGGGATAGTGCGTGTTGCGAGATTCCCTAACTGATGACAGCCGACGCAGCCGTTGTTCGTCATCGAGTTCCGGTAGAAATCCATCCCACCGTCGATGTTTTCGAGTTCACTCTCCTGCGGGAGATGCATCATCGCGTACCACGAGATAGCCGGATAAACTTCGGCCGCGACGGCAACGCTCGGCGCAACGATGGCGGTTAGATTCAGTTGATCGCCGCGATTCGCGGCGACTTTCTCGGAGTCCGCAAGGCCATAGCCGCGGACCCAGACCTTATAATCGGCGTCTGGCAGATCCGGAACGACGTAGCGCCCTTCCTCGTCGGTTACCACGATTTTCGCGTAGCGAGTGTCGAAGTTGTTGGTCTCGGCGATGACCCACACACCCGCTTCGGCACCGTCGGCACTGGTTACGACACCGCCGATATCATCGCTGTCGATATTCAACGATTCCTGGGCTGTCGCTGCTGACACCCAGAAAAAAGCCATCGAGATCGCCAGGATCGCATTCAGCGAGCGAATAACGGAAGTGATGTGCATCTCCCCCTCCTTACTACTGTCTATGTTTGAAATTGAAAATCAAGATCTGTCGTCAGTTACCCATTAAGCCCTGGTATGCCCCCTGAACATTCTGCTCTCTCCACACGTCGTACTGCGTGTAGTCGGCATAGTCCTCCATGAGTATCGTCTTCTGCATCTCCTCCAGGCTCTGACCGGCGGCGATGCCGGCAGTCACGGCCGCCAGGAGATCCACCAGGTACTGCGTCGAGTCGTCGACATCGGCTTTATTACCGACGGGGCCATGGCCCGGCGTAACGATGTCATAATCCACAGTCGCCTGCATATGCCTGTTGGCCTCGATCCACGGCGCTACTGGCCCACCACCCAGGTTTTCAAAAGGCACGCGCCGAACGTTGACGAAGTCCACGACGAAGATGGTCCGCTCGTCCTGGAACCGGATTATCGACGAGTCGTCGCTGTGGCTCGGCAACGCGTGCACCATCTCGACGGTCTTGCCACCTAGCGTGACGGTCACGCGATCCGAATAGGTGATATCGGGCGCGCGCACGTGCTCGAAGACCGGGTTTCCAGCCTCGTGGGCCAGGTTCGGAATCATGTTCTCGTGGCCGACAAACGTCGCGGTCTCAGCGAAGACGTCTCCGCCCGACGCATGATCGTCGTGATAATGACTGTAGAGCACGAAACGGACCGGCATGTCGAAGCGATCGTCGAGCTCGGCTTTGAGCCAGATCGCGAATTCGAGGTTGACCGGATCGGTAAGAATGATGCCCTCGGACGTAACGAGGAATGCGGTCCGGTGGGCGTTGTCAATCGCACGATAGAGATCGCCCGTGACATTGACTATCTCCCGAACCGGCTGATCCTGGGCTGAAACGTTCGGTGAAATAATCGCCGCGCTCAATACGAAGCATGCCGTAAGCGTCTTGGTCCTCATAACTCTTCTCCGTAGTCTTTTTACAGTCCGGACGGCTCGAGCCGTTCTTCGAGAGCAGAGTGTAACTGATCCCTGGGGCTATTCGGGCGTTGCCTGCCGCGGTATGACAGGCAGGACCAGCTGGCTGTCAGTCTCGCCACCGACGTATACGACATGATCGCCGGCATTGACGGTGTTCAGGTGGGTGATATCGCCGGCACCAGGGAGTTCCGTACCCTGAATTCTCAGTACGAGTGACTCCCCCTGCCGGAACATCGTGCTCGATGGCAGAATTTCGATCTCGACGGGAACGCGCTCGTCGGGCCGTAGCTTCGATAATCGATCGTGCCGCAGAACGGGGCGAATGCGAGTACTTCGTTCCGTGTCGAGCTCACGATGCGATACCCGCAGCCAGCCGCTGGCCACGTGACCATGTTCTACGCCGCCGTATCCGGCCATGAGGACTTCGTTACCATGACGATCGAATTTGCTCAAACCAACGTACAGATCCATGTCGTCCGACCCGTCCGCTTCGACCCAGAGTCTGAGCCGTGCCGTTCCCGTCACTTCCGTATCGGTCCGAAACGTGTGGCTGAATGCGAGCTGTTGATACTCGTCTAGAGCCGCGTACCTGAGTACGGTCGGTTCGTCGGCCGGCACCACGCTCAGACTGCCGTCCTCAGTCAGGAAGTACGGCCGGTACTCCGCATCGGATAACGGCCATGAGTCGGTAAACACGATCTCACCGTCGTAGAACACGTTGCGGCGTTCGTAACGAACGGTCGGGATATCGGCCATACCGTTATCGATGCCCTTTAGATAGTAGTCGTAGAATCGCCGCTGCCGTTCGAGCGACTCGCGGGAATAGTAGTGCTCCCATTTCTTCCGTCCGTGAATATCGAGCCACTTCTCGGCTGAGCCGATCCGCTCGAAGCCGATCAACGTGCCGCGTGTGTGAAGCCCATGATCGGGCCAGCTCGCAATGACATAGGCGGGTGTCGAGATGTTATCGAGATCGGGTAGCCAGGTTCGCCAGAACTCGTCGAAGAGCGGATGCTCTTCGACGCTCAGCCCGATATCGCGTACCATCGCCGCGTCTGGACGTTTCACGGGATAGATTCGGAACCGGGACCAGGACGGGATGAAGTCCGATGGGATACCGCCATGAATGGCGGCATCCCGATAGAGATCTGTCAACCCATCGCTCGGCATAATGGCCTTGAGATGTGGCGGATTGAGCGCTGCAACGTACCACTGCGTTACACCGAAGTAGGAGACACCGCCCAGGCCGACGTTGCCGTTACTCCAGGGCTGGACGCCGGCCCACTCAATGAGATCATAAAACGCCTTGTTCTCGATCGGGCCGAAAAGGTCCATGTCGCCGCCGGACAGACCCGAGCCCGGGCTGTCGGCCGTGATGACCACATAGTCGAAATGCACCCAGTACTCGGGGTCGGGGGTCTCGAAGGCCGCGTGCTCGGAGACGACGATCTGGCCGTTCGAGAACGTCCCGTCGTATTGTGCCGGTAGATCGTCCTTGCCGTAGGGCCCCATGCTGATGATTACCGGGAACCGGCCTTCCGTATTCGGGCGGTAGACATTCGCGGAGACCTCAAACCCCCCGCGTGTCCTGACCCGAACGTCTTTCTCGATGAGCATGGACGGCGCATTCGGTTGCGCGTTCACGCCGTTCCACGCAATCAGGCTGGTTGTAATCAGCGTCGTTAGTCGTCGCGCTCCTGTCCTCGTCACTATGACCTGCCCTCGAATCCGGCGCGGCTGGCTAGCACACTACGCCGCCTCCGATTACGGCGTTCCACCAGCCTGTTGCGGCATGGCCACGCGTGAGGGCTGTCGGTGTCATCGGCCCATACCCATACCGGCACCACCGCCCCCGCCGTCACTGCCACGGGAAGGCCTCCCGACCAACCCTTGAATGCGTGCACGATGGATCTGCGAGTCGCTCAAGTCCGTCGGCGTCTGGTTGCTGCAAAGGTTGCCTGGTTCGGCACCCTCGAACCAGCGCATGAACGTCCCCGCACAGCTCTGCGCATCCCGCAAGCCCATCAAGTGACCGAGAGCATGAGCCAGCGCGAATTGCGGAATCTCCGCGCCTAACACGTCTTGCTCGCCGAGCAGGGCGACGCCTTGCGCATTGAAATAAAGCGCCCCACGTGGGAGCGCACGCACGAAGCAGACCGTCCAACCCGTCTCGAGCCGGCTTTCACTCGGGCAAATCTGTGAGTAGGGTTCGTTGCCCCCCCGGGCGCCGGCAGTCGGATTATCGATTACGGCGCGACGAAATCCGAGCTGCCGTTCCGCCTGCGTGCGGATGATCGATTCGATCTCCCACTGAATCGCCGCCGGCTGCCAGTACTCATTTGCCTCGGCAAGCATCTCCCGGATCTGCTTCTCGGTCAGTGTGCTGTCGAGTGCCGGCACGAGATCCGACCATAGGATATGCACGCGTACCGGCAATGTCAGCAACTCGAGCGGCGCGCCCACAGGATCAAGCCAATACTCGTAGAGCCACATATCGACGGGCTCGCCCCGCGAGAACCCCGGGATATAGCGGGCATCCCGCAACGAATCGGCAGCATCCTCTGCGAACGCTGTGTAGTCCCGATCGGTCGAACCCGGATACTCGCCATCGACACGCTGCTGCGACGTCCTGCCTGAATCATTGATGCGGGCAGAAATCAAGAAGCGAACACCACCAACCTCCGCCAACGATAGTTCACTGGCTGCCCATTCCAACTTTTCTTCGAAGCCCTCATACCACGTGTCGTCACCGAGAACGGGTTGAGGTGCCGAGTAACTAAAGCCGTATTCCGCAACGTTGCGGCCATGATTCGCGAATAGAAACGCGGGACAAGTCCCCGCGCAGCGGTAACCGACGATCAGATTCATGAGCACTCGAACAGGCTCGCCATCGATCCGCGCGGGCGTCATGATTGCACGCGCCAGCGCCCGCTCAGCCTCCTGGCGGAACACGGCATAGCGATCGATCACCAGGCAGCGTGGTAATCGCGTCGTGCCGTCCGGCTCGACGATGACCTGGCATCTCAATGCCACATCGTAATTACCACTGGGTCGTTCGAATGGCGTCCGGAGCTGAGCGGTCAGCGATTGCTCGCCCTCACCTAATGTCGCGGGTGTGAAAGGGGCGACGCGCTGCGCACAGGCGACACCGACCGGCAGCGCCAACAGAATCGATATTGCGATCCTCGCGGCACTGCAACATTTGAATTTTCCGCAGACTGGGATCATACCTCCCCCTGCTCGACGACGATCGGTTATGAGCCGAGTTTACCTTAGTCTTTGCGGTTCTATTCGCTGAATCCCAATCGCCGGCCAGCACTTACTGCCAGGATAGGCATCGATTGCCCCAATGCGGATTCGCGAAGTACAGACCGTGGCCGAGAGCATGGTAGGGTTTACGCGAGGTGCGTCTTACGCGAGGTGCGTCTTACCCACGACGGGCCGAGGAATCGACGATGACGACAGCACAGCAGAAGGACGAGCCAGACCTGACGCCGGTACAGAAACTCGGCGAGGCGATCGCCGACAGAGTCGAACGATGGATGCCGAGTCCATTCCTGTTCGCAATCCTCCTCACCTACGTTACAGCGACGGCCGCGTTCTTCTCGGAAGGAGCCGGAGTGCCGGAAATCGCCCAGTCATGGTACGGGGGTTTCTGGGCTCTGCTCCAGTTCGCGATGCAGATGGTGCTCATCCTCGTGACGGCGAACGTTGTCGCCTACCATCCGCGAGTGCGGAAGGGGGTACTTCACCTCGTCCGGCTACCGAAGAACGGCCGGCAGGCCGTCGTCCTTGTAGGCATCGGATCGATGCTGACTGGATGGATCTCCTGGGGCCTCGGACTCATCTTCGGTGCGATCCTGGTCCGCGAAATGGGCAAGCATGCAGACGAGAACGAGATACCGATCCACTATCCTCTGCTGGCCGTCGCGGGCTATATGGGAATGAGCCTCACCTGGGGGTGGGGACTATCAAGTTCCGCGGGGCTTCTGCAAGCCACCGACAACAATGCGCTGATGCGGCTCGGCTTCGTCGACCGTGTGATCCCTGCGACGGAATGGGTCTTTCACCCCTACCCGTTACTTCTAACGGCACTGGGCCTCGTGTACGCGTCAGTCATGCTGTACCTGCTCTGCCCACCGGAAGAGAACTGCAGAGGCATCGCGCGCTATGTCGATCTCGATCTCCATGATTCTTCTGACGGTGGAACTGATCGGGAAACCATGCCGGTCGAGAGTTGGCCGCGAGCTAGCGAGCAGAAACCGACTCTGGCCGACCGCATCGACAACAGCGCAATCCTCGGCGGAATTCTCGCGTTGACCGGTCTCATCCTGTTCGTCGGCGTCTTCCTCACCGAAGGCCTAGGTGCTCTCAACCTCAACGTCCTCAACTTCGCGTTCCTCATGATCGGCCTCCTGTTGTACACGAGCCCGTCGAAATATCTAGGTGAGTTTCATGACGCGGTCAGAGGGAGTTCGGGGGTCATCCTGTTGTTCCCGTTCTACGCCGGAATCATCGGAATCATGACGGGCACCGGTTTGATCGATACGATGACCGAGTCATTACTCTCGATTGCCACGCCCGGGACGTTCCCCATCATCGCTTGGATCACCGGCGGGATCCTCAACGTGTTCGTTCCGTCGGCGGGGGGCGAGTGGGCGATTATCGGCGGACCGATGATGGTCGCGGGTGCGGAACTGGGTATCCCCCATGGACAGACTATCGCAGCCTACGCCGTCGGCGACTCGCACACGAACCTCTTAAATCCGTTCTGGGCGATCCCACTTCTGGCCATTACGGGTCTGCGCGCACGCGATATGTTCGGTTACGCGATTACGATGATGCTCTTACTGATACCCTTCCTCGCATCCGTGCTTTACCTGCTGCCGTACAGCTGACGATCTTATTTCTGACATTCAGGTAACCGCAGGACGAGGCCGTCCAGAGTATCGCTGACCTCGATCCGGCAGCTCAGGCGGCTTGTCTCCCGTTCTTCGGAGGCGCACTCAAGCATGGCGCGCTCGATATCGTCCGGAGCACCGGTTACCTCGACCCACGCCGAATCCACATAGACGTGACAGGTTGCACAACTGCATGCGCCGCCGCATGCGGCCTCGATGCCCGGGATATCGTTGTTTATCGCACCCTCCATGACACTCAATCCCGACGGAACGTCGACATCGTGTGAGGTCCCATCGAACTCTATATAAGTAATCGTCGCCATCCGTCAGGCTTCTCCGTCTGCGTTTCCATTTATCTTCATCTCTCGTCCGGCGATAATCTTCCATCGCCCTGGCATTGTTCTGCGTGCCATGCGTCGAAAACACTCATCTGGACGCGAATACAATCAGACGACAGAGTATGTAGTCAACAGTAAATTCAGTAACTCAGAGCCATGGCGATACTGCCGCCTAAACGGTAAGATCGATATAATCATTCCGGAATTGCCTAATTCCATAATTTGATTGTACGCGCCGGGGCTAGATGGTTTACGATTTCGGCTCCGAATATCACCCAACAGTGTTCTGCGGAAGAGCCATCGTTCCCGACCTGCTTCCGGCAGGAGAGGCCAGCCATTCGCACACGGCACTCTGAGGCAACAGCCCCATGTCCGACCAGGAGAAGACGACATCCATTGTTGTGCGCCTCGCCGGCGACTCCGGCGAGCCGCCACGCCCGTCGTGAAAGCATCGTAACCTGGCGAGCACAAAAAAAGCTGAGCGTCAAACTTCCGGCTCAGCACCGAGCACTACCCGACTGGCTGCTCAGCAATGATGAGCCGGCCCCATTGTCGCCGTCCTTCCAGACTCAGGCCGTGTCGACACGAATCTATGCGTTCATCATGTCGCTGATAGACGGGCACCGTACAGCCGCGGATATCGCGAGTGTCATTGTGCAGCAAGGGTTGATCCCTCAGGAGGAAGCCGAGCCCGCGATCCGGACTTTTCTCGTCAAGATGTATGAGGACAGTGAACGCCGGTTGAGCAGAACGACTGCGATCAATCGTCCGTGAGCGTGCCGCCGCCGGCGCCTTTGAGTAGCAAGTGAATCTCAGCGAGCAACGACAACGCAATAGACTCCGGCGAGTCCGCGCCGATATCGAGCCCGACCGGGCCTTTCAGTCTGGAGCCCAATTGCTTCCCGGTCCCGCCCAGCGCGTCCAATAATCGATCCTTGCGCGCACGTGGCCCGAGAACGCCGATGTAGGAGATGTCGGTGTCTGCAAGTTGCTCAAGATAAGTCTGGTCCGTCTGAAGATGATGACTCATGACGATGACAGCATCGAAGTCGTCGGCAACGAACTCGCTGCCGAGCACCGCAGGGTCGACGAGAGCGACGCGCTCAGCCCCAACGAATTCGGTTTTCTCGAGATAGCTGGGGCGGTGATCGCCGACGCTTACGCGCCACCCGAGTTCCACGGCGATAGCAACGATGGGTACGGCATCCAGGCCGGCGCCGAGAACTAATAGGTTCGTCACGGGGCATAACGGCACATACAAGACACCTAAGCCATCGTCACCGGCCTCATAACGTGCGTGCCCCGTAACCTGTACGGCTTCGCAGCCGGCGACAAGCCGTTCGATGCCTGGCGCCGACGATGACTGGACCTCGACAGGACTACCATCCCATATCAAGGTCGTTCCGGGCGCCAAAGACACATCCTCGCTGACGATGACCGTAGCGACGCTACTCGACTGATCCGTTAGCAACAGCCGTGCAATAGATGCGAAGGGTTCGTACCTGGCGGCGTGCATCAGCGGCTGTAAGAACACGCGGATGAGGCCGTTACAACCGACGCCTAGACCGAACAGATCGTCGGCATCGTCCCGCATGTCGTAGGTGACGGCAGCCGGCCTACCCGTCCCGAAAACTCCGGCGGCGCGTTCGGCGAGGTCGCCTTCGAGACAGCCACCGCTGACCAGGCCCTGATAGTCGCCGTTGCCCCGAATCAGGATCCGTTGCCCTGCCTTGGAGTAGGTGGAGCCGGCCGTCTCGTAGACGGTCGCGAGTACCAGCGGCTCGCGAGTCTGCTGCCACTCCTCAAAAGCCTGAATGATCCGCCGGGTGCTCATGACTGCTGCGGAGCATAGCAGCATCGGCGATTTTTCCTGCCTCCCGCCTGTTGCACCCGCCACAGACCGGCCTTAGACTGGCCAGCCCTCGCATGACCGCGGGATCGGGCGAAGTTAGAGGATCCGAGAAGGAAAAGACGTGAGCCGGCCGACTAGAGAGGAAGCCAAAAAGGCAATCAGAGTCCTGTTGGGCTGGGTAGGAGAGGACCCGGACCGAGAGGGCCTGAAAGCGACTCCCGGAAGAGTCGTCCGAGCGTTCGAGGAGTGGTACAGCGGCTATAAGGAAGACCCCGAAGAGTATCTGCGCCGTGCGTTCCACGAGGTCGACGGCTACGACGAGATGATCGTCCTGCGTGATATCGGCTTCGAGTCGCATTGCGAGCATCATATGGCGCCGATTATCGGCAAGGCCCATGTGGGCTATCTGCCAGACAGAAAAGTCGTCGGCATCAGCAAACTAGCGCGTGTCGTCGAAACGTTTTCGAGACGCCTGCAGGTTCAGGAAGCCATGACGGCACAGATCGCTCACTGTATCCAGGATGTCCTGAAGCCCAAGGGCGTCGGGGTCGTCGTCGAGGGCGTGCATCAATGCATGACGACTCGCGGTATTCACAAACCCGGCGTCGCGATGATAACGAGTCAGTTGCTCGGGCATTTTCGCTCCGATCCCCGAACCCGTGCCGAGTTCCTGAATATCATCGGCCGAGCCAATCTACCCGGTTGATGCCCCACTCGTCGCGGGGGACGGGCGCCTTTAGAGAAATCTGCGTGACTGCGGTCGAGATACCCTATCGGGTCCTGTTTCTGTGCACCGGGAACTCCGCGCGCAGCATCATGGCCGAGGCACTTCTCGCAGATCTAGGTGCTGGACGATTCTCGAGTTTCAGTGCGGGCAGCCAGCCTACCGGCGTCGTCAATCCGCTCGCGCTCGAAACACTCGACTCGAAAGGCGTGCCCTGTTCGGGTCCACGCTGCAAGAGCTGGGACAGATTCTGCGACGCGGCACCGATGGACTTCATCATTACCGTCTGCGACCAGGCGGCCGCGGAGGCCTGCCCCGCGTGGCCCGGCCGCCCCTGCTCCGCACATTGGGGACTCGCTGATCCTGCAGCCGTGGGGGGCACCGTGGAAAATCAACTCACGGCCTTCGCTGATGCATTCGAGATTCTGGAACGGCGAGTCTCCGAGTTCGCAACGCTTCCGATCGACACCCTGGACCCGGCAACGCTAGCGCAGGAACTACGACGAATCGGCACCACCTGACGACGCGCTCCGGTGCCGCGGCTATGCCACGGCAACTCGTGAAAATGAGCGACCGCGCAGCAGCCGGTCTCGCGGGCACCGCCGCAGATTCTGCCGGGAAGTACGTCACGAGCGTGGACGTAACGGATGGCGTCATCATCGTTACGTACGGTTTTTCGACAAGCACCCAGATTACCGGCCTGACCTTCACGATGACACCCTACGAAACGGATAACCTCGGTGTTGTCTGGCGTTGCGGCCGCGCGCCGGTCCCCGCAGGGCTGAGCCCCATAGGCACTTCCGGCGGCGGCAATACGGCCGCCTACTCAGCACCGACCGCACCGGACCGTTATCTGCCTGCAGCCTGCAGACCGTAGGCGTCTAGGCCAGCGTTCGAGTCTCCAACCAGGTCTCTAATCTGTAGCGGACTTATCAATACCCTGCCAACGCCGCACGAGATCGGAGTTCAGGCTGAATAAGTCCAGGACTCTGCCGACGCTCTGGTCCACCATGGCGTCGATACTTTCGAGCTTCGCGTAGAAGGAAGGTACCGGCGGGAAGATAATGCCACCCATCTCCGTCACGGTCGTCATATTTCGCAGATGCACGAGATTCAGCGGCGCTTCCCTGACCATGAGAACGAGGCGCCGGCGTTCCTTCAATACAACGTCCGCGGCGCGCGATACGAGATTGTCCGTCAACCCGGTCCCGATGGCCGCCAGCGTCTTCATCGAGCAAGGCGCGATGATCATGCCGTCAGTCCGGCAGGAGCCGCTGGCTATGTTGGCGCCGATGTCGCGATCGGAATGGACGACATCGGCTAGAGCTTCGATCTCGTTGCGCCGCATATCGAGTTCCGTCGCCAGGTTCAGAAATCCAGCCCGGGAGACGATCAGATGGGTCTCTGTATCGGCGACGTTCTTTAGTTCCTCTAGAATTCGTACGCCGTAGATCGAGCCCGCTGCGCCAGTCACGCCGACTATGATGCGTCTCGTCAAGGTTTCAACTCCCGCCGGATCTCGGTCCGTTCATGCAATATACGCAGCCTCGAAGCGATACGCCCGAGGCCTGTTGGAAGACTCTGCGGCCCAGGGCGTCGCCACCACGGCTCTATCGAGCATACCATGTGTATTCCCGGGAACTGGCACCTTCCAGATTGACAACGACCCCAACGCCTGGCTACATCGAATGTTCATCGATGTCGATTTATTGCATGCGATTGTTACGATTTATACTGCTGATCCTAGCCGGACTGACGGGCTGCGTATCGAGCTATGCGGAATCCGTCGCCGTCGCCGTCGCGGCCAACTTTCACAGAACGATGCAAGTACTCGCCGCGAAGTTCGAGATGGAGACCGGTCACGACGTCACTCTGATCAGCGGCTCGACCGGCGGGCTGTACGCACAAATTGTCAACGGCGCACCCTACGACCTTTTCATCGCGGCGGACTCGCGGCGGCCAGCCTTACTCGGGGCGTCCGGCGCCGGTGTGGAACAGAGCCAAGCAACGGTCGCCTCGGGTCGGCTCGTCCTCTGGAGTGCCGACCCCGAATTGCTGGCGGCGCAAGATCTCAACATTCTGCGCGACGAGCGCCTGCGTTTTCTCGCAGTCGCGAATCCCGACCTGGCACCCTACGGCGAAGCCGCCCGCCAGGCGTTGGTCAGGATGCAGCTCTGGGAAATGTGGAGCGGTCGGCTCGTGTATGGCACGAACGTCGCTCAAACCTATGCCATGGTCACGACGGGCAATGCAGAACTCGGCTTGGTCGCACTTTCTCAAGTCTTAGCGGAGAGCGCCGCGGGCGCATATCTCGTTGTTCCACAGGAATTCCATGAGCCGATTCGACAGGACATCATTCTGCTGCAACGCGGCGCCGACAACACCGCTGCGATCGCGTTACTTGAGTTCCTTTCCGCCCCCGAATCCCGAACGGTAATAAGCCGTTTCGGCTACCGCGTAGCAGATTAGGACGACGATCATGGATCTCGGGCCTGTCTGGATCAGCCTAAAGCTAGCGATCGTGACCGTAATAGTGCTCGTGCTGTTAGGGACACCACTGGCATGGTGGTTAGCGTTTACGCGTTCGCGTTTGCGTGCCATCGTCGAAGCACTCGTCGCGTTGCCCCTGGTTCTTCCGCCGACTGTACTCGGATTCTATCTGCTCATACTGCTGGGCCCCACCGGACCGATCGGTAGTTTCTGGGTGGAGATTACGGGCACGACGCTGACATTTTCGTTCTTAGGACTAGTAATTGCCTCAGTAATCTACTCCTTCCCGTTTGCGGTCCAACCGCTCCAGACCGCATTCGAGGGCATAGGACGAGCGCCGCTGGAGGCTGCGGCCACGCTGGGAGCGAGCCCGCTCGATACCTTCTTCCGTGTGGCCTCGCCTCTGGCGTTGCGCGGTTATATCTCCGCGATCGTGCTTGGCTTCGCGCACACGTTGGGCGAGTTCGGCGTCGTTCTCATGGTCGGCGGCAATATTCCAGGCGTAACGAAAGTCATCTCCATCGCCATCTACGAGCAAGTCGAAACCCTCACTTACACCCAAGCTCATTATCTGTCCGCAGGTCTGTTGACGTTTTCGTTTCTCGTCCTTCTCAGCGTATACGTCATCAATCGGCGTATCCCGATCAATCGGATCTAGGTCATGGCGACACTTTCTCTGCATATCGATCTTCGCCTCGACGACTTCACGCTGAGCGTAGGCGAGGATCTCGAACTGGAAAACATCACCGCACTGTTCGGCCCCAGTGGTGCCGGGAAGACAACCCTGCTGCGTGTCATCGCCGGATTGGAACAGGATGCTTCAGGGCGAGTCATGCTCGATGACACGGTCTGGCAGGACCGAAACGGGCAACAGTTCGTGCCACCGCATTCGCGCAGTCTGGGCTACGTGTTTCAGGATGGCAGGCTTTTCTCGCATCTGACCGTCGAGGAAAATCTTCGCTTCTCGGAGCGACGAGCGATGAACCTCAATGGCCTGACACTCGCGGACGTTGCGGAAGCCTTGGATCTGGACGCATTGTTACAGCGTCAACCCCGGTCGCTGTCCGGTGGAGAGCAACAGCGTGTCGCGATCGGCCGGGCGTTGTTACGCAATCCGAAACTCATGCTCATGGACGAGCCGCTTTCCGCACTCGACGCGAAGCGCAAGGCTGAGATCATCCCCTACATCGAACGGCTGCCGCTCGATTTCGGATTACCGGTACTGTACGTCACACACAACGTGGAGGAAGTTGCGCGCCTGGCCACGCGCATCGTTCTGCTCTCTCAGGGCCAGGTCGCCGCCAACGGCGATGCGATCGATGTCTTGGAGCGGATCGACCTCATGCCTTTAGCGGGCCACCTCGAAGCAGGCGCCGTTTTGAAAGCTCGGGCGGGAACGCATCGAGACGGCATGACGATACTCGACATTGCCGGGCAGAATCTAAGAATCCCGGGTACGGCTATCGAGCCGGGCAACGAGCTGCGGTTACACATTCAGGCACGAGATGTGGCGCTCGCGACACAGCTACCACAGGGCCTGAGCATACGCAACGTTCTGAACGCCAGGATTCTCTCGATCGACATCATCGAGGAGGTTTTCGCAGAGGTGCTGCTCGACGTCGGCGGTCAGCATCTGCGCGCGAGCGTGACACGCGAGGCCGTAGAAGACCTCGGCCTGGCTGCGAACCAGGCTATCTATGCGCTTATCAAGAGCGTCGCTATCGATCGCGATCTCCTGGCGTAGCTCTGGGAACCAAAGGGCCGAGAAAAGGGGCCTTATTCGCTAGCTTAACAATCCTTAAGCCGCACAGGATGGCGTCCGGCCAGTGATATCATAGCCATCCGATGAGCTGAGAGAGATCTCTGGTGGCCGTACGCGCGGACAACTTGGACGTTCGAGACGACTTTTCGCTGTTGATCGGCGGAGAGCTCGTAGGGGGCGACGAATGGCTCGATGTCATCAATCCCGCCACCGAACAGGTCTTCGGCCGCTGCCCGGCCGCTAGCGCGACACAGTTGGATGAGGCCGTGAATGCGGCACGGCGGGCGTTTCCGGCCTGGAGTCGACTCAGTTACGAAGACCGTTCGACGTTCGTCACGCAATACACGAGTGTCCTGGCTGAGCACTACGATGAACTGGCCGAACTGCTCGTGCGTGAGCAAGGCAAACCGATCGCACAGGCGCGCGCGGAACTCGACTCCTGCCTCACGCAGGCGAACGATACGGTCGAACTCGAGATACCCGTCGAGCTTCTCGTCGAGAGTGACACGCACCGCATCGAATTGCACTACCGACCACTCGGCGTCGTCGGCATCATTACACCCTGGAATGCGCCCGCAGCCCTCGCGTTGGGCTCGCTGAGCTCAGCCGTATACATCGGCGACACGGTTGTCATTAAGCCGTCCCCGTATACGCCGCTGACGACACTAAAGATGGGCGAGTTGGCCCGGGAGATTTTTCCTCCGGGGGTCGTCAACGTACTCGCCGGCGGTGACGAGCTCGGCCAACAGCTATCGGAGCATCCCGATGTGCAAAAGATATCGTTCACGGGCTCCGTCGCTACCGGAAAAAAAGTGATCGCGAGCACAGCTGCGACATTGAAACGCGTGACGCTGGAGTTGGGCGGCAACGACCCTGCCATCGTACTCGAGGATGCCGACCCGAAAGCGATCGCCAAGAGGATGTTCTTTGCCTGCTTCGTGAATTGCGGTCAAGTTTGCATGGCTATCAAGCGAATATATGCACACGAAGATATCTATGACGAACTCTGTGAAGTTCTCACCGAAGAGGCGCGATCTGCACGCTATGGCAGTGGCCTGGATCCGGAGAACAATCTCGGGCCGCTACAGAACAAGATGCAGTTCGACAAGGTCATCGAAATCATCGAGGACACTAAGCAGAGCGGTGCACGGATTCTCGTGGGCGGCGACACACCGGATCGGCCCGGCTACTTCCTCCCACCGACGTACGTTACCGATATTGACGAGGACCACCGGCTCGTTACCGAGGAGCAGTTCGGCCCAATTGTGCCGATCCTGCAATTCAGGGATATCGATGACGCTGTTCGACGCGCCAACGGTACACGTTATGGGCTTAGTGGCTCGGTCTGGACAGCCGACACCGAACGCGGCAAGGCGGTCGCCCAACGCCTCGAAGTCGGCACGGCCTGGGTCAATCAACATCGGGCCATCTCGGCCTACGTACCATTCGGCGGCGCGAAAGAGTCGGGCATAGGCCGACAGCACTCGGTTCTCGGCCTCAAGGGCTACATGGAACCTCAAGTCATCAGCGTCACGAACCAGGAATCAGGGTAGGAGCGCAGCATGCTATTCGGTGAGACTCTACGTGTCGCCCTGCAGTCGATTCGGGCAAACCTGTTCCGTGCAGTCTTGACCATGCTCGGTATCGTCATCGGTGTTGCCGCCGTGATCACGATGCTGGCCGCCGGCTCTGGTGCGCAGAGAGCAGTCGAGGAACAGATCGACGCGCTGGGCGCAAACGTATTGAGCATCTCTGCCCAGAGTTGGTTTCTACGTGGCGTATCACGGCAACAACTGACGCTCGACGTAGAGGATGTCTGGGCGTTGGAAGAGGATTCGAACTACCTCGACCTCGTCGTACCGAATCTCGAGGATCGCGGCCAGATCAAATATGGCAACCGAAATCTCAATCTGCGCCTCGTTGGTACGACCGATGGCTACACGGAGCTAAATGGCTACGACGTCGAGTTCGGTGAGATGTTCTCCCGCGCTGACGATGAATCTAAACAGCGCGTCGCCGTATTCGGCGGTGCAATACCTGGTCAACTCGAGATAGAAAATCCCCGAGATCTCGTCGGCCAGCAAGTGACAATCCGCGGGGTTCCCTTCACTGTCATCGGTGTACTGGCCGAAGTGGGATCCGCCAGGAACAGCCCCGACGAACGTGTACTGATGCCGTTACGCACGGCGGAATCGCGCGTCCTGGGCTCGGAGGACCTCGATGAGATCAGTGTCCGGGTCGCGAATGGCATACCGCTAGAGGTCGCGATGGTCGATATCGAGCGGGTTTTGAGAACCGAACACCGGATACTACCCGGAGAGGCGAACGACTTCGCAATCTTCGATCAAAAACAATTCCTGGAGACACGCGAGCAGGCAACGCAGACATTCACGTTCCTGCTTGCGAGCATCGCGGGTGTGAGCCTGGTCGTCGGCGGAATCGGCATCATGAATATCATGCTCGTGTCGGTCACCGAAAGAACACGTGAGATCGGTGTCCGTATGGCACTCGGCGCCACGCGGCTCAACATACTGCTGCAGTTCCTGATCGAATCCATGGTGCTATGCATGATGGGTGGCCTCGCGGGCGTGCTTTCCGGCTGGGGTCTCGCCGTTATGCTTTCCCGGACCGCGGGATGGGCCGTGTTTGTCTCGCCCGAGTCGGTCATGCTCGCGTTTACGTTCAGTCTGGGTGTCGGCTTGTTCTTCGGCATCCTTCCGGCCAGACGTGCGGCAAGCCTGGATCCGATCGACGCGCTACGCTACGAGTAGCTCGAGGCCACAAGTCTTATCCTGTCGATAGGGACTCCACATCGGAGGCATGGCGCCGCGTCTCGGGAACGAGAAACAGGAACGATCCGGCGCCCAGCAAACCCAACCCGGCCACCGCAAAACTGGCGACGCCCAATGTCGCGACGTTCACGAGCACGCCGGCAACCAGCGGCCCGCTTACGACACCTAGATCGCCGAGCAGGCGCCACACGCCGAGGAACTGCCCACGTTGATCGGGTGGCGCCATATCCATACCGACAATCATGACGATTCCGGTACTCAGACCGTTCGCAAACGCCAGGACGAGCCCGGCACCGAGCAGGCCGTAGAATCCTTGCGCAAACGGCAGCAGAATCAAACCCGAAACGAATACCAGCATCGACGGGACGCCAGTCCACTTTCGACCCCAGCGATCCATGACGACGCCCACGGGATAGAACAGTGATATATCGAGTGCCGCACAGAGCGAATAGATGAAGCCGATCGTCGCAATGTCCAACCCGATCTGCGCGCCGAATAACGGCACGAGCAATTGCTGGGTCGCACGCATGAGCTGAATGGTCAGCGCAGCGAAACCAGCCGTCGCGAACAATCGACGATTGCCGCTCAGGATCCGCCCGATTACGGTGAGCACGGTCGCATCGGACATTCGCCTCGGACGAATATTGTGTGTGAACGCGATCACCACGACAGCCGCGACGAGCGCGAATCCGGCACCGACGACAAACACAATCGGATAACCGAACAGTTCCGCGAGGAAGCCGCCGGCGACCGGCCCGATGAAGAAGCCCGAGCGATTGATACCCGCCATAACGGCGATCGCGCGGCCGCGCTCGCTCAGCTCACAACTATCGATAATGTAGGACTGCCGACCGAGAAACCAGGCCGCCATGCTGGCGCCGAGGGGCACCGCCAGCACCGGCAGCAGCCAATCCGCCGATGCAACCGCCAGCACGAGCATGACGAGAACGTGCGTAATGAGCCCGCCCAACAGGATGGCCTTGTCGCCGAAGCGGCCGGCCAGCATACCGGCGGGAACGTCAAAGATCAGGATACCGACCCCACGGCAACCGACGACCAGCGCCGCGTACACGGGGCTATCCAGCACCTGAAGCGCGTAGAGCGGCAGCAGCAGAATCATCGCCTGGTTGCTGATGGCCATCAGGAACGACGGCACATAGATCGGAATCAGCAGCCGATCGTACGGAGAAGGCAGCCGCATCTTCTAGCCCAGCATGGCGACGACGCTATGTTATTTAGAGCACTGCCACGATCGCATCGGCGACAGTTTCGGCGTTGGATTGATTCACGCCGGCGATATTGATGCGACTCGATTCCACCATATAGACGTGGAATTCCTCCCTGAGCCGGATCACTTGTTCCCGAGAGATCCCAAGAAATGAGAACATGCCCCGCTCTTGAGCGATGAATGAGAAATCGCGTGGCGCATTGCGCTCCACCAGTTTATCGACCAGCAGGTGGCGCAAATCGTTCAAGCGATCGCGCATCACCCCAAGCTCCTCGAACCACAGCGCTCGCGATGTATCGTCGTGAAGAACCTCCGCAACGATGGCCGCACCGTGATCCGGTGGCATGGAATAAATCCCTCGCGCGACATTCGACGCGTTGCTTAGCGTGATCTTGGCCGCCGCTGGGTCCTTAGACACGACGCTGGCGGAGCCTACACGCTCGCGGTAGAGGCCGAGATTTTTCGAGCACGAAGCCACGACTACGACCTCGGGCAGCCGTTCAGCCATGACTCGGACGCCATAGGCATCCTCCTCGAGCCCCTCACTCAAGCCGATATAAGCCAGATCGATGAATGGCACGATACCGCGGCGCTCGAACTGTTCAGCGAGCGCATTCCACTGCTCGCGTGACAGATCCGCACCGCTCGGATTGTGGCAGCAACCGTGCAGCAGCACGAGTTCACCGCGGTCCAGACCCTCGAATGCGCCGAACATCGCATCGAAATCGATGCAGTGATTCTCGTAGTCGTAATAGGGATATTGCTCCAGCGAGAGTCCAGCGAGCTTCAACAACGGCGAATGGTTCGGCCATGAAGGATCGCTGAGCCACACTCTGGCTTCGGGATTAGCGCGCAAGATCAGATGCGCCGCGACGCAAAGACCACCGCTGCCACCCGGTGTTTGCACCGTGGAGACGCGGCCGTCACGCAAGGCCGGATGATCCGCGCCGAATAACAGCGTCTCTATCCCTGAATTGAACCCGGCGTTACCGGCGATCGCGACATAACTCTTCGTCCGCTGAGTCTCGAGCAGCTTCTGCTCTGCGCGCCTTACGCACTCGAGAATTGGCGTCAAGCCTTCCTCGTCCTGGTAGACACCGACGCTCAGGTCGATCTTGCCGGGATCCTGGTCCTCGCGGAAAAGGGCCATGATGCCGAGAATGGCATCTGTCGGTAATCCTTCTAGGGTCTCGAGCACGGTAATTCCTCACACGGACTGTCGGCACAGGCTGCGGTAGCTGCGGCCGGACCCGAACGATACAGTAGAACGTGACACCAGGTAAGACCGCGGCCCCACCAGGACGATTGGCGTTCCCGAGCGCTCGCTAGAAGAGCGAGATGCCCCACAGCCTCTGCAGGATCAGGATCACGGACATGCCCGTGAACACCACGACGCTGAACCAACCGAACCACTTCGCAAACGCCGACGGATAGAAAGCCTTGTCTTCTTTCGGAATCACGGTCAGACAGTAGTATAGATTCAGGAAAAAGATGACGGGCGCGACAAAGTACGCAAGCGCCGACGCGATGAGTACGAGATAGACCGGTCGCGGCAATCCGGCGATGATGGCGACGGAGGTCACCAGCGAGAACATCATGCTGATCCGGTAGATATTGTACTCGGAATACCAACGGCTCTTGTGTTCTTCACCGAGATCCTCGCGGGCCGTTCCGGGCAGCGCGGCCGTGCTGCGAAATAGATTCCGGCAGCAAGCGCCGACTACCCGCGGCCAGCCGTCGAAGTAGTTGAATGCGGTCGAGTAGGTCGCTGCCAGAGCGCCCATAAGAAAGATGACCATGGCGCCGGGTCCGACAGTCTCCGTGAAGATCGTCGCGATCTCGCCCATCACGGCGTTACCCGCGACGTCACTGGGATACATCAACACGGCGGCCAGCAGCAAGAAAATGCTTGCCAGAATGAAAGAGATCACGTGGCCAGCACGGAAATCCCATAGCCCGATCTTGAACCAGCGACGGCAATACTCCCGCGCATGAGCAGGCAGCCGCAGCGTGTCGACGCTGAGATCTTGCTTACCCTCGGCGAACGGATCGTAGGGCTTGGCCAATCCTCGTGCCTCGAGTTCACTGCGGATCCGGCCCATACCGACCTTTTTCGCTTTCCCCCATTCAGATGCCTGCAACGAGACATCGATGCCGGTCGGCAGCAGCCCAAGAAAGGACGCAATGATCAGCCACGAGCCTTCGGGCACATCGAGCTGTAAGAAATGCACAAACTCGGTCATGGGGGCCGGCCGGAAGAAATAGACACCGATCGTGCAGACGATCAACAAACCGGCAGCGATCTTCGTCACGACTTCGACCGCCCCGTAGCGGCCGCGGAGAATAATCACAACCGAGGCGACCCCGAGAATGAGACCATAAACCGCGAGCTCCATGTCGTCCTCGACGCCACTGATGTCGACGCCTATGTGCTCGTGGAAGAAATAGAAAACGACGGCGGCCGCAGCAATCAAGCGGCCGGCCTGACCTATAGCCGATTGAATGATGGTCGTGACGAGCACGTACCAGACAGGCAGTTTCATCCAGGCCGTGGAGTACGCATCCAGTATGCTGCGGCCTGTGGCGTTCGTAAATCGAAATGCCATCTCGAAACCGTAGTACTTGAAGATATAGGCAACGGGCAGACACCAGAGCAGAGCGAATTCGAAACGCCCACCCGCGACGGGCGCGGTGATCAGATGACTCGTACCGATGCCCGTCATCATGAGGATCAAGCCGGGGCCAAAATGATTGAACAGGCTCCCAGGCGCCATCGAGGGTAAGTCCAGATTGTCTAACCCGTCGTCGCGCGGCTCGTTTATTGTTTCTTCGTTCATTACGGGACGCACTCCCCCTGAAGCCTGCGCCTTTATAGCGGGAAGTGACTGCCGTAGCAAACGAACCGCGGGCCCGAACGCGGTAAGATCTCTGGAATCAGATCATGGAGTGGCGAATGCAAGCAGTTCAGATGACGGGCTTCGGCGGACCCGAAGTACTGAGTTTAGCGGATGTGGCAATACCGGAACCCGGCGTAGCCCAGGTGCTCATAAGGGTGTCGGCGACCTCCGTCAATCGAGCGGATTTAACCCAGCGGGCAGGCAACTACCCACCGCCAAAAGGCGATTCCGAGATTCTGGGATTAGAGGTAGCCGGCGTAATAGAGAAACTCGGGCCGAGAGTAACAGGCTGTGAGCCCGGTGAGCGCGTTATGAGTCTCGTCGGTGGTGGTGGCTACGCGGAATACGCGGTCGCCTATGCGAGGCATCTCATCCGAATCCCCGAACGACTGAGTTTCGAGCAGGCGGCATGTGTGACCGAGACTTACATCACGGCTCATCTGAATATATTCAGCGTTGGTCGACTCGCCGATGGCGAAGCCGTGCTCCTGCACGGTGGCGGTGGCGGCGTTAACACCGCCGGGATCCAGCTTTGCAAACAACTTACACCTGCGAACCGGGTTCTCGTCACGGCGTCGCCTGGCAAACTCGAGCGCGTGTCGGCACTTGGCGCCGATCGCGTCATCGACTACCGCAATGAAGCATTCGAAGAGATCGCGCACAGCGACACGGAGGGCCGCGGCGTGGACGTTATCCTCGATCACATCGGCAGGACGTATCTGACGAATAATCTCAAAGCGCTGGCCGTGGGAGGCCGCCTCGTCATCATCGGCGTCATGAGCGGCGCCAAGGCGGAGATCAATCTTGCGCGTTTGATGGTCAAGCGCCAACACGTGATCGGATCTGTCCTTCGTTCCCGGCCTATAGAAGAGAAAACCGCAATCACGGAGCATTTCATCGGTGAGGTGCTGCCGCTATTCGCGAGTGGTGCAATCGAGCCGCTGATACACGAAGTACTGCCGCTCAAAGACGTCTCGGAAGCTCATCGTGCCATGGAAGCCAGCACACATTTTGGCAAGATCGTGCTGTCGCTGGTGTAGCGATCGGATCCGCCTGTCTATACCTCTTCCTTGGCACGGGCATCTCGTTTAAAGATGTTCCCGAGATGAGTTCTCGGGCCGGTACCCGGATGCGATGTCTTGATCGCGCAGGTGTTCCTCGTCGATGTCGTCTCGCATATTCCGCCCGATACGGGCGCTGCCCGCAGCACCAGTCTGCGCGCCACCTAGGAGGTGCCGAACTGTTTCGGGAAATGCGTTTACTCGTTCGCCGCTGGGCTCGGTTACTTGATGGAGCGTCTCACGGAATTCTCCGAGATCGGCGTACCCTAGCCTGCCTTGACCTGACGGGGCAGCGCGAATAGGGTGTTTCCCGCGCACTATCCTGTGCGCTGACACAAGGCAGGAGACGAGATCAACGCGAACGGGAATCTACGGCTCGGCGAATTCGTTTCGCTCATGGCATTGCTGACCTCACTGGCTGCGCTCTCTATCGATGCCATGCTTCCAGCACTGTCGACTATCGGTATGGATCTCGACGTACAGCGAGAGAACGGCACTCAACTCATCGTTTCCGCGCAATTCGTCGGCTTCGCGGTAGGCCAATTGTTCTATGGTCCGGCTTCCGACAGCGTCGGCCGCAGGCCGCCGATATACGTCGGTCTCGGAATTTTTATGCTCGGCTCGATCCTCGCCATGACTGCCTCGAGTTTCTCCATAATGTTGGCCGGCCGCGTGTTGCAGGGTTTCGGTGCCGCGGCACCACGCATCGTCACGATCGCTTTAATACGCGATCAGTACGAAGGTCGCGCGATGGCGAGAATCATGTCCTTCGTAATGGCCGTGTTTATTCTCGTACCGATGCTTGCGCCGGCACTCGGTCAGGCCGTTCTTTTTGTCACGAACTGGCGCATGATATTCGCATTGCTGTTGAGTCTCGCACTGATCGTGCTGATCTGGTTCGGCATGAGACAGCAAGAGACGCTCACGCCCGAGCAGCGAACTCCATTTTCTCTTCGAAGAATCGCCCTGGCTGTTGGAGAGGTCTGCCGCAATCGCTGCACGCTAGGTTATACGATTGCTGCGGGATTGGTATTCGGTGCATTTCTCGGCTACTTGAATTCCGCGCAACAGATCTTTCAGTCGCAGTTCGATGTGGGTACGCGTTTTCCGCTGTACTTTGCGGCGCTCGCCCTTTCGCTCGGTTGCTCATCGATCGTCAACGCGAGATTCGTCATGCGCTACGGGATGCGGCTCTTGTCCTGGCATGCTCTCCGAGCGCTAACCATCGTGTCAGCGGGGTTCTTCGTCTTCGCCTGGACCATGCAAGGTAATCCGCCGCTGTGGACGTTAATGACCTGGGGTCCGATCGCCTTTTTCTGCCTGGGTCTCGTCTTCGGCAACTTCAATGCCATGGCGATGGAACCGCTCGGCCATATCGCCGGTGTCGGAGCCGCGGTCATCGGTTCGCTCGCAACGATGATATCGCTGCTGCTCGGCTTGGTGATCGGCCAGTCGTATGACGGCACGGTGCTACCCCTGGTGGGTGGATTCGCAATTCTGGGGCTTTTCTCTGTTGCCGTTATGTACGTAACCGAGAGGGGTGTGCCGAAGCTATAGTCGCCGGGAACAAGCCTTGGAACAGGCCGAAACCATTGCCATCCGACTCTTCGCCACGTATGTTGAGACTCAAGCACCGATAAGAAGCCAAGAAATACAATCGCTCTCCCCGTTTAACCCTCGGAGAAAAGAGGTCACTCTAGTATGTCCGGAGCCGAAGCCAAAATCAGGCATGAACTGTCTCGACCACAGTTCGGCGACTTTTTGCGGAACATGCTGCGACAACCTTTCAGTGTGGGAGCACTCGCGCCGAGCAGTCGTTTTCTCGCCAGTTCGATGGTCGCGCGCATACAACCAGGCTCAAAGGTAATCGAACTGGGCGCGGGCACGGGAGCAGTTACTACAGCCATTCTCGACGCAGGCGTCCACGCGAACGACTTGACGTTGATTGAGCAAAACGAGGAATTTGCGGACATACTCGCGCTGAGATTTCCGGAGGCGACCGTAGTTAGAGCCAACGCAGTTTCGCTACGCCGTTATCTTTGCCCCGATGCCGAACCAGCCGATTTTGTCATTAGCAGCCTGCCTCTCTTACTCTTTCCTACCCGAACCAAGATTCGTGTACTGTCTCAGGTATTCAAATCTCTGCATGACGATGGTTGCCTCTACCAATTCACTTACGGCGGTCGCTGCCCGATCAGCCGCTCGCTGCTTCGGAGTCTCGGCCTGGAGGCGTCGCTAATGAAGTTCACGCCATTCAATCTTCCACCGGCGTTCATCTACCGAATCGCACGGGCATAGGCGGGATTGAGATTCAGAGAGACCGGAGAAGTCTACTCTAGTCACCACAGGTGAGCCGAGATCTCCCCACGGCCTCGTCGAGACTTCTGGGTCACAGTCGATTCCAATGAATTCGAGATTCGGTGCGTAGTCCCATTCCATCGTCCCGGCAAACGGCTCGGCCAGATAATCGGGATCCTCTACGAGGAAATCTATCAGCAGCTTGCCGAAGCTATTGAACCCAAACTCGGGATTCTGTGGCTGACTGAAAGAAAGTAACAACTCGAGAGGGACTCGGATAGAATCGGCATCGATGAATATCACCTATCAAATCCGTCAGGATTTCAAACTCGACACGATGGATATCGTGGTTGCGGTACTTCTGGGTGTCATCCAGGCCGCGATCGAGATCATCGGGCTTCTCGGCTTTCTCGAGCGGACGGTATGGGCGACAGGACCGGTGGGCTTCGCGATCTACGCTTTCTATAACGGCACGACGTGGATCCTGTTCTACGCAGGTGTCTATCTCCGTAAGCGCGCGATGATCGTGATATTGGCCGTCGGCGTCACCGCACTCGTGCGCTGGTTCGCCGGTGATCCCGACGGCCCAGTGTTGATGTTCTATGGACTGTTTCCGGCAGCGTTCGGTGCTACAACGATCGCATTAATGCGGTGGCGGGGTGGCCAACTCCTGTTCGCGCTGGCCGTAGCCATAACGTCCGTCGTGAACCAATGCGCGATGTTTATCGGTCAGGGCGGATTCCAACTCGTCGACGGTGCGACCTGGGCGCTCATCTCCATGACGATCGCGGCTTTCGGCGGCCTGCTCTGGGGCGTCATCGCCTGGCACCTGGGACGCGGACTCGAGAATGCCGGCGTACCGTCTCTCGACAACCCGCCCGCTCTGGGCGGCGGCCGGAAACGCCACGCGTGAGTTAGGCTGACGTGTCCGGCGATCCCGCCCTCGTCGTCGAGGACTACAGTTTCTGGTTCAAACCTCCCACGGGCCAGCCCGAAGGCCCACCCGCCCTGATCGACGTCTCATTCGAGATCGACGCGGGATCGTTCGTACTGATCCTCGGCCGTAGCGGGTCCGGAAAAAGCACGCTCGCCCTGAATCTAGTGGGCATATACCCCGACTATTTCGGTGGACGAAATCAAGGTCGGCTCAGGATCAACCATCCCGACCGTGGGCTGGTCAATCGCCGCGAACTTGAGTCGGCCGAACGCTTCAGATTGATCAACATGCTGTTCCAGAATCCCGAGGACCAGATCGTCACACTGACGGTCGAGGAAGAAGTGGGATTCGCGCTCGAAAATTACCTCTTCGAGCCGCCGGAGATCCATCGCCGCATCGATTACGCGCTAGACCTCGTCGGCTTACACGGGTTCAGGCAGCGCGAGACTTTGCACTTATCGGGAGGCGAGAAACAGCGCGTCGCGCTCGCCGCAATGCTCGCTCTCGAGCCCTCCGTGCTGATCCTGGACGAGCCCACATCGAATCTCGATCCTGCGGGAACCGCCGACGTGCTGGCGACGATCGACCGAGTATGTGAGAAGACCGGGCTGACCGTGATGGTCATCGAGCACGAAGTCGATGAGGTCTTCGATCGCGTCGATACCGTGCTACTCGTCGAGGAGCAGAGAGTCCTGGGACCCTATACGCCTCGTGACCTCATCGACGAACGCGGTTTGTTCGTGCGTGATGACATGGGTCTCTGGATCCCTCAGGCTGCGGAGGTCGGGCTCGAGCTCAGGGCCGCGGGAATCGATCTCGGTGATCGTGTGCCGCTGAACGGCACCGAACTCGTCGAAGCCGTCGAAACGCTGGATCTTGGATTTCCATTGCACGCCGAGCCGGGATCGCCACTGCCAAGCGAACGTCTGGGCACCGCCGTCATCAGCGTCAATGACGTCTCATTCGCCTACGATGAACGTCCGGTACTGGACGGCGTTAACTTGTCGGCCTTTCGGAATGAACTACTCGCAATCGTGGGTCAGAACGGTTCCGGCAAGTCGACACTCGCCACGTTGTTCAATGGCATCATGATGCCGGATTCGGGTTCTGTGCTCGTCGACGGTGTTCCCACAAGCGGCTATGATTTCGCGCAGCTCGTAAAGCGCGTCGCGTACATCTTCCAGGTTCCCGAGAAGCAATTCGTTCGCGGCACCGTCTATGACGAGATCGCACACGGATTGCGTGCGCTCGGTCTGAGCGAAGCGGAGGTGAACGAACGCACTATCGAGCTCCTTGAGACGGTCCGTCTTCTCGATCGCCGCGACGCGAGCCCCTACGTCTTGAGCCACGGCCAGAAAAGACGCCTGTCGGTTGCAGCGATGGTTGTCGGCAAACCCGAGGTGGTCGTTCTCGACGAACCCACATTCGGCCAAGACTATCACCAGGCCGAAAACCTCATGCAACTCCTGCGGGGGTTGGCCGACGGTGGGGCTGCTGTTATCTTCATAACGCACGATATGCGGCTGGTCGCCGAATATGCAGATCGGGCTGCCGTACTCTGCGACGGAGAGGTCGCTTTCGACGGCATGCCGTCGGAATTGTTCGCCGATAATGCAGTTCTCGGACGGGCCCGGCTGAAGCCCCCATCCGTGCATGAATTCTCCGGGCGACTGCTCACCGAGCCCGTTCTGACAACCGCGCAGCTATCGCAACGCATCCAGGAGGTCATCGGTGGCTGAGTTCGAACTCTCCTTTAAACAGGGCAACTCCCTCTTTCACCGGATGTCGCCGTTCTCGAAGCTGCTATTCGTCTTGAGCGTATCCTTTGTCGCGATCTTCAACACCAATCTCTATGTTGGCGCGGGGCTGTTCGTGTTCTGCTTCTTGTTCGCCGCCTGCCTTACCGGTGTCTCGCTTAGGAGCTATTGGGCGCTGGGCAAGATCACCCTGCCGTTCATCATGATCCTGGCTATCGTGTTCCCATTCTTCTATGGCGGACAGGCTACCGTCGGCTCGGACACGATCGCGATCCGAACGCCGGTCAAGGATCTGACCTGGGCCTCCCTGGGGTTCGGCGCACTTCTAGCGTTGAGATTTCTGGCATTGGCCACGGCCGGCCTTGCCTTCGCCTTCACGACTCATCCAACCGATCTCGTCCAGAACCTGTCTAAACGCGGCTGGGATTACCGGCTCGTACACGCGCCCGTGCTTGGGCTGATCCTGTTTCCGTCGTTTATTAAATTAGGCCGCGAAATCTCGATCACTCAGAGAATCCGCGACCTGGGTCAAGACACGAGCTGGTTCAAGCGAAAATGGATCCGCATGAAGCACCTGGCTTTCGCAATGCTCGTGCTCGGCCTGCGCAACGGTCAGACGCAGGCTATGGCGCTCGATATCCGCGGCTACGGCGCGCACAAGACGCGAACGTTCATGCGCGAACAGCCAAAGCACCGGGGCGGCGAGATTTTCGCCTGGACGTTCTTTCTGCTATCCGTCGTCTACCTCGTTATCCAGTTCAACCCGGCGACGATGCAGTGGAATATGGAGTTCTGAAGCGATCAGTCCAGCTCCAACCCGTACAGCACCAGCAGGTAGTAACTGACGATTCCCACGATCTTCTTATTCTCCCTTAAACGAGCGAGGCCAATGCTAATGTTCATTATTGGCGCAGAGAGTCCACAATCAAGTCTGCCACGCGGTTGCCCGCCCACACGTACTGGTATACTGTATACCAACCTCCTGAATTACATAATAATGATTCCATGGCGGTTGCCGGCATCAGACTTCGGCCTCTAGAGACCAGTATAGGCCTCAAAGACAGAGTCTATCGCGCTCTGAGGAATGCCATCACGTCTATGGATATCTACAGCGGCGATGAACCACCGAGACTCGACGAGCGCAGCCTGGCCGAGGATCTCGGCGTAAGCCGTACGCCGATCCGTGAAGCGTTGTCTCGCCTCGCGCAGGAAGGCCTCGTGGAAATGATTCCGCGCAAGGGCACTTTTGTCGCCCGCAAGAGCAAGCAAGAGATACTCGAGATCATTTCCGTCTGGGCAGCGTTGGAGAGTATGGCGGCCAGACTCGCAACCGAGGTGGCGACTGACGAGGAGATCGGCCAACTACGCAGACTCTTCGTTACCTTCGAGGCATCGAACGGTCCTCAGGCTCATATCGACGAATATTCAGATACCAACATCAAATTCCACCAACTCATTATTTCGTTGAGTAAGAGTGATCTTTTGAAACAGATGGCCGATACGTTGTTCGTACACATGCGCGCAATCCGCGTTCAGACGATTACTGAGCGCGACAGAGCCGATCGCTCCATTATCGATCATCTGCATATCATCGAGGCGATAGAAGCACGAGAGACGGAGGTGGCTGAACGGTTGGTCCGCGAACACTCCTTCGGACTCGCCGAGCATATTAATAACTACGTAGATTATCTGGACTAATAAAAAAACGCGGTCTGCGCCGCGACGAATCAACAAGCACGACGAGGGAAATCCCATGGCAAGCGTTCTTTCACAACAATCCACAACGGCGGAAGATACTCTCGCCAAGAAAAACCGTGATGAGACCATCATCTCTGGCGGCCATCTCGTCGCTGCGGCGCTCAAAAATGAGGGTGTCGATACCATCTTCACACTCTGCGGCGGTCATATCATCGATACCTACGATGGCTGCATCGACAACGACATTCGGATCATCGATGTGCGTCATGAGCAGGTTGCGGCACATGCGGCCGACGGCTATGCACGCCAGACCGGCGGGCTGGGCTGCGTGATTACGACGGCCGGTCCAGGTTTCACGAATGCGATGACCGGGATTGCGACCGCATTTCGATCCGAGAGTCCGGTTCTACACATCGGCGGTCAAGGCGCGTTGACCCAACACAAGATGGGCTCGCTCCAGGATCTGCCACACGTAGATATCGCTGCCCCGATCACAAAGTTCTCGGCGAGTGCGCGTTCGACAGAGCGTATCGCGGACATGGTCTCGATGGCGGCTCGCGAGTGTTTTGCCGGCGCGCCGGGCCCAAGCTATCTGGAAATACCCCGCGACGTCCTGGATGCAGAAGTTCCACTCGAAAAAGCCAGAATTCCAGAACCAGGCCACTACCGGGGTTCGACCAAGTCGATCGGCGATCCCGCCGATATTGAAAAACTCGCCGATCTGCTCGTGAATTCCGAAAGGCCGGCGATTCTTCTCGGTGCTCAGGTCTGGGGCTGCCGGGGACACGAGGAGGCCATCGCACTTCTACGGGGCCTCAATATACCGGGCTATATGAATGGAGCTTCTCGTGGCTTGCTGCCGCCCGGTGATCCGCATTACTTTCACCGTACGCGAGGCGACGCGTTTAAGGAAGCTGATGTCATCATCATCATCGGTACGCCCTTCGACTTCCGTATGGGTTACGGACGGCGCCTGCGCGCCGACGCAACCGTGGTTCAGATCGACCTCGACTACCGCACGGTGGGCAAGAACCGCGACGTCTCGCTCGGCCTCGTCGGCGATCCCGGCGCAATCCTTGGAGCCGTGCTCGACGCGACGACGGCCGCGAGCGACAACGGCGCGAAACGCCGCCAGGGGTGGCTCGACCAGCTTCGCGAGATCGAGAAGATCAAGACCGAGAAACTCATGCCGCTTTTCCGATCCGAGGCGAACCCTATTCACCCGTATCGTGTCGCCTGGGAACTCAACGAGTTCCTGACCGAGGACACGATCTATATCGGCGACGGCGGCGATGTGGTCACGATCAGTGCCCAAGCGGTACAACCGCGCGCTCCCGGAAACTGGATGGATCCCGGTGCTCTCGGCGGACTCGGCGTTGGCACCGGCTTTGCCCTGGCCTCGGGCCTAGCCCATCCGAACAAGGAAGTCCTGTGCTACTACGGCGACGGCTCATTCGGAATGACAGCTTTCGACATGGACACCGCAAACCGTTTCGGCGCACCCTATATCGCCGTGATAGGCAACAACTCGGCCATGAATCAGATCCGCTATGGACAACTGTCCAAGTACGGCGACGAGCGCGGCAATGTCGGCAACCGGTTGGGCGACGTGCCCTTCTCGAAGTTTGCCGAAATGCTCGGCGGATACGGCGAAGAGGTTAGAGACTGCAACGAAATCGCACCTGCGCTACAGCGCGCGCGCGAGGCGGTCAGCAGCAGCGGTCGCTCGGCCGTCATCAACATATGGGTAGATCCGAGCAAATGGGCGCCCGGCACCAAGCGTCAAACCATGTACAAGTAAACGGAGACAACGAAAATCATGGACAAGGCACTATCTGGAATTCGAATCCTGGACATGACTCATGTGCAGGCCGGGCCTACTTCGAGCCAACTCATGGGGTTTTTAGGTGCGGACGTTATCAAAGTCGAGTCGCCGGCCGGTGACGCCACGCGCGGACAACTGCGAGATATTCCCGACGCCGACAGCCTCTACTTCACGATGCTAAACTGCAACAAGCGCTCGATCACACTGAACCTGAAAAATCCGCAGGGGAAGGAGATCTTTACGAAGCTGATCAAGATCTGTGACGTGGTCATGGAGAACTTCGGCCCGGGCGTACTCGATCGGTTGGGATTTGCCTGGGAACAGGTCCACGAGATCAACCCGCGCATCGTCATGGCTTCGGTCAAGGGCTTCGGCACCGAGGGACCCTACGCCGCATTCAAGGCCTACGAGAACGTCGCCCAGGCCATGGGCGGTTCGCTGAGCACGTCCGGTCTCTTCGACGGACCGCCGGTCGCCACGGGCGCTCAAATCGGCGACTCAGGGACTGGCGTCCACCTCATGGCCGGGATACTGGCCGCACTCATTCAACGCGAGACGACCGGACGCGGCCAGTATGTCGAATGCGCGATGATGGACTGCGTGATGAATCTCTGCCGAGTAAAGTGGCGGGATCATCAGCGTCTGGAGCACGGACCGCTCACCGAATACGCCGTCCAGGAGTTCGAGGACTTCACGCCACGCGCCGGTAACGACTCGGGAGGTGGCCAGCTGGGCAATGCGATCCAATGCAAACCTGGTGGCCCGAATGACTATCTCTACGTCGTCGTGCAGGAGCACGTCTGGAACGCCTTGGCCGAACTGATCGGCGGCGAGGCGCTGCTGAACGATGAGTGTTTCAACAACATCACGGTCCGGCGCCAGAACCAGGGCGAGATGTGGGAACTATTGACTGAGTTCGCAAGCAATCACACAAAACGCGAACTCATGGCCATACTGAATGAGATCAACGTACCCTGCGGACCGATCATGAGTACGAAGGATCTCGCCAACGACGAGCACGTCAAGCTGCGCGAGATGTACATCAAGCTCGATCATCCCGAACGCGGCAAGTGGTACAACCTGGGCTGCCCGATAAAGCTGTCGGACTCCCCGGTACAGGTCGTACGTTCACCCTTACACGGCGAACACACGGAGGAGGTCTTGAGCGAAGTCCTCGGCTATGCAGACGATGAGATTGCCGGGATGGAACAGGCCGGCGCATTCACGCGCGAGCCGCCGAAAGCGTCCTGAACGAGGACTTACATTGCGAAGCGCTGCGAGAGCGGCCATAGAAAAGAAAAGAGGAAAGGAGACCGAGTATGACTCACC
>CAYXNS010000003.1:38865-104738 GCA_964466315.1 uncultured Gammaproteobacteria bacterium | reverse complement strand
TCACCTACCAGCTTGGACCCGAGTTACGTCCGAGTCTGTGTTCAGTAGAGCTGCCCAACAGTGTAGGATTTACAATTGTTTATTCTGGCCGCCCGGCCGCGACGGGCGACTTCCTGGCTGCGTTCGGTAGGTGGCGGGCCTCGCGGCCGACCGAGGCTGCGGAGACGCTGAGCCATCTCCAAGAGATCGCGGAGCAAGGTTGTGCCGCGGCCGGTGAGAACGACGCGAAAGCGTTTCTCGCGGCAGTGGCCGCATACGGGAAGCGGCTCGAGGAGTTGGGTAGATGTATGGAAGCGGAGATAGTGACCACCGAACATCGCGAAATTGCCGGGCACTCCGAACGGTTCGGCGTTGCCTACAAAGTGAGTGGCGCCGGCGGCGGAGATCTCGGAATTGCGATGTCAGCGGACTTAGAGGCGCTCGCTGCTTTCAAGGAAGCCGTCGGCGCGTCATACCGGGTCATCGACTTGCCGGTGGCGACGAGCGGATTGAGTGTTGAGGAGCTTTAGTTAGTGAGTGACGACGGTTCGAGAATCCCGGAATTCTACAGGCTGAGCGTCGAAGAACGCGTGAGAGTCGTTCACGAGCGCGGCCTGTTGACGGGAAGCGATTTCCGCGCGCTCGCGACGGGTAAGCACACGCTAGACCTTGAAGCCGCCGATAAGATGATCGAGAACGTCGTCGGCGTTATGGGATTGCCGTTGGGTTTAGGGATGAACCTCTGCGTGAACGGTAAGCAATATATCGTGCCGATGGCCGTCGAGGAGCCATCGGTCGTCGCGGCCCTGAGCTTCGCGTCGAAGTTGGTCGGTCAGTCGGGCGGATTCGAGACGGAGGCGACCGACCCTATCTTGATCGGCCAGATCCAGATCATGAACGTGCCCGACATAGAACTGGCCAAGCAGGCGCTCAGAGACCGCCGTCAGGAAATTGTGAGTCTCGCTAACAGCTTGCATCCCAATATGGTTGCCCGCGGCGGCGGTGCGCAGGATATTGAATTGTTTGTCCATCCGCTTCCGTCCAGTGGCAAGCGGATGCTCGTCGTTCATTTGCTCGTCGACACCCGCGATGCGATGGGCGCGAATCTCGTGAATGGGATGTGCGAGGGCGTCGCCCCTCTGATCGAGTCGATCACGGGGGGCGAGGTGTTCCTGCGAATCCTGTCGAACCTGACCGATCGCGCGCTCGTTCGCGCCCGCTGCAAGATCCCGGTCGACGCACTCGTAGGACGTGGCTACAGCGGGGAAGAAGCGCGCGATGGCATTATCGTTGCCGCCGAGTTCGCCGCTGTCGATCCCTATCGCGCTGCGACACACAACAAAGGCATCATGAATGGAATCGATCCCCTCGCCATCGCTACCGGGAACGACTGGCGTGCCATCGAGGCAGGCGCCCACGCATTCGCGGCCCGCGGCGGACGTTATACATCGCTGACCGAGTGGTGTGCGGATGAGAACGGGAATCTCTGCGGTAGCCTGGAGATGCCGATCAAGGTCGGCATCGTGGGAACGGCTGTGGATTCGAATCCGACGGCAGCGTTGAACATGCGCCTGCTCGGCGTGGAATCCGCAACGGAGCTGGCGCGGGTGATGGCAGCGGCCGGCCTCGCTCAGAATTTCGCGGCGATTCGGGCGCTCGCGACCGAGGGAATTCAGAAGGGCCATATGACACTGCACGCGCGTGGTGTCGTAACCGCCGCCGGCGCTACACCGGAGATCTTCGACGAAGTGCTCGATCGTCTGATTCTAAGTGGTGAGATCAAGGTCTGGAAGGCGCAAGAAATCGTAGCGGAACTCACGCATCCGACCCAGGGGGCAGGGCGCTACGACAGGCAGAATGATACGCGGGAGGTCGGGCTCGGTGTCGGCTATGGAAAGGTCGTCATTCTCGGCGAGCATGCTGTCGTATACGGACGCCACGCGATCGCAGCGCCCGTGCCGATGACTATCAAAGCGTTGGTCGAGGACTGCGACGACGGCATTCACTTCTTGATCCCGCGATGGGGCGTCGAATTTCAACTCTCTTCGGACCCCAGCGAGCGCCGCGTCTTCGAGCGGCCGGCTGGTGTCATGCTCGATGAGCTGGGATTGAGCGGACGCGCGATGCGTATCGAGGTATTCCCCGAGGTGCCGCGCAGCATGGGTCTGGGAGGCTCGGCGGCGATGGTGGTCGCGATCGTGCGCGCATTGGACAAACACTACCGGCTCGGACTTACGGACGAAGAGGTCAACCGGCTGGCCTTCGAAGCCGAGAAACTTGCTCACGGCAGCCCGAGTGGCATCGACAATACGCTCGCGTGCTACGGCACGCCACTCGTGTTCCGCAGCGGTAGCCCGCCGTTGGTCGAGCGCCTGAATATCAAGACACCCATTCCGATGGTCATCGGTATGACGGGGTACGAAGGGCTGACAGCGAAGACCGTCGGCCGAGTCAATACGGCATGGCAGCAGGATCGAAAGCTTTATGAGCGCATCTTCGACCAGATAGACACGCTCGTTCTGCGTGGCGTGCAGGCGATTCAGGATGAGAATCTCGCGGCACTGGGCAAACTGATGAACGTTTGCCATGGGATGTTGAACGCGTTGCAGGTCTCGACGCCCGAACTCGAACAGCTCGTCGATATCGCGCGTGAAAACGGCGCGCTAGGCGCGAAGCTGACGGGTGGCGGCGGTGGTGGCTCCATCATCGCTTTATGCGATGGCGATTCCGACACCGTCGCCAACGCGATCCGTGCGGCGGGCTTCCAGGCCGTCCAAGTCGATCTTGGGGCAGATCTCGATGGCGCGTAGCGAAATCGTCTCCAACGCCAGCGAGGAACTTATCCTCGTCGATGAGCTCGATCGCGAAATCGGGCAGAGCGCCAAGAGTGACTGTCACGCTGGGAACGGCGTTCTGCATCGCGCATTCTCCATCTTTATCTTTAACGGAAAAAATGAACTTCTTCTGCAGCGCCGAAGTTCGGAGAAGCCATTGTGGCCCGACTACTGGTCCAATACCTGCTGTTCGCATCCGAGGGTCGGGGAGTCGATGGAGGAAGCAGTGACGCGCCGCCTCGTCGAGGAACTCGGTATCGAGTGTCCGCTGCATTTTTTGTACAAGTTCAAATATCATGCCCAGTATGGTGCGGTTGGCGCCGAACATGAGTATTGCTGGGTGTATTACGGTCGTTACAGCGGTACTGTGGATATCAACGAGCGCGAAATAGCCGAGCTTCGATATATCGAAGCCGCGTCCGTGGAATCCGAACTCGCGGCCTCGCCCGAGAGTTTCACGCCGTGGCTAAAGATGGAATGGGCGCAGATTGCGAATAGCTATCTCGACACTATCCTGCGCGGACCTGAGGCCGATGGCGCCATAATTGTGAGCCCGGGTCACGGCTTGAAAAAGTAAATGAGTATTCCGCTGGTTCAGACTTACCGCGTCGGGCGTTATATCCTTGAGCAGAAGCTTCGCCGTGTGGAACGCTATCCGCTCGCGTTGATGCTGGAGCCGCTGTTTCAGTGCAATCTGACGTGCGCGGGTTGTGGAAAGACCGACTACCCGTCGGAGATTCTCAGGAAGCGGGTGCGTGTCAAGGATGCGCTCAAGGCCGTGGACGACTGTGGTGCGCCCGTCGTGTCCATACCCGGTGGCGAGCCGCTCATCCACAAAGAAATGCCAGCAATCGTTCGTGGGATCATTGCGCGAAAGAAGTTCGTATATCTCTGTACGAACGCGCTTCTACTCAAGCGGAAGATGGGCGACTATGAGCCGTCGCCGTATTTCACATGGTCCGTACATCTGGACGGCAATCGTGCACGTCACGAAGAGTCCGTTTGCAGAGAGGGTGTCTTCGAGAAGGCCGTCGACGCCATACGCTTAGCGCGTAGCCGCGGCTTCAGGGTTACGGCGAACTGCACGCTATTCAATGGCGAGAATGCGGCGGATGTCGCCGATTTCTTTGACTTCGCGATGGATCTAGGTCTCGAGGGTGTAACCGTATCGCCCGGTTACAGTTATCAGCACGCGCCGCGACAGGACGTATTTCTCGGTCGTCGCCAGACGAAACGTTTGTTTCGGGATATCTTCAAGCTCGGTCGGCAGCGCCGCAGTCGATGGCGCTTCAATCAGTCCAGTATGTTTATCGATTTCCTCGCCGGAAATCAGAGCTACCAGTGCACTCCATGGAGCAACCCGACGTACAACATCTTCGGCTGGCAAAAGCCGTGCTACCTGCTCGTCGATGAAGGTTACGCGGAAACCTTCGGAGAACTCATGGAGACGACGAACTGGGAACGCTATGGAACGGGGCGAAATCCCAAATGTGACGATTGCATGGTTCATTGCGGTTATGAGGGAACGGCCGTCGAACATACGGTCACGAATCCTCTGAAGGCGTTGAGCGTCTTTTTGTTCGGGCCGTGCCTGGACGGGGAAATGGTGCCTGAGTTACCCCTGCTGCACGACGGTGAGATGTCGAGCGTCGCAATCCCGCTCGACAAGATAGGAATTCGTTCCTCCGAACGCAGTTGATCGCACTCGGTCTTGCCGCTTTCCTTACATGCGCTGCCGTTCTGCCGTTTCATTCTTGCTGGGCGTTGTGCTCGCTGCATCGGTCTGGCCGGGCGCTCGAGGTCAGACGCCACGAGTAAGATTTACCTATGACACGCCGCTGGCCTGTGTGGAGGCACTGCACGCCGGCTTGATCTCGGCGTCGTCCGACCAGGGCCCGGGTGGGCTCGCGCAGCCTTACGATCGATTGGCACCGTTGATCGCGTCGACTCATGATCTGCATTACATCGCCGAGTTCACGACACGATGCCACTGGGCTGGCTTCGAGGACGAGGGACGGGAGGTATTCGTTCAGCGTTTCGAACGTCTGAGCGTGATAACCTATGCCAGCCGGTTTGTGGCGCTTTCCGAAGATTCCTTCGCTATCGAAATTTCACGCGGGCTCGACTCGGGTCGCACTCAGATCGTCGCGAGTATCAAGCGTGAGGCTCAACCCGGCATCCCGCTCGAGTACCTCTTGCACGAAGACGAAACGGGCTGGTGGATAATCAACGTCGTTACGGACGGGGTCAGCGATCTCACGCTGAAGCGTGCCGAGTACCAGCGGGTCTTGAGCGAAGGCCCTCTCGCGGATCTGCTCGAGGTACTCGACGAGCAGATTGCGGCGCTGTAGGAGCGGCCGCTCCCAGGGGTGGGTCGCTAGCGCTGATACCGGTAGTACTCGATTCCTTCGTCGCTGAAGTTGGGGTTCGAGCTCGAACCCACGGACTCGATCAGGAACCCATCTTCGGGGACGACCAGTTCCGGTGCGTCGCCCGTGTCGTGAAGGCCCTCGTACTGCGTCTGCGTCAGGTTCTGATAGGGCTCGAGCGCCGCGCTGAAGCCTATCTTTAAAGCGGCGGCCTTCCAGTTATCGGCGAGCGTCATTGGAATCGCTTCGGCCGCGTCGCCGCTACCGTAGCCGACCGCGAGAATCCTCTCGCCTGCCAGATTTCGGTTTTGATCCGCGGCCTCCTCGAGTCCGGCAGCGATCCATGCCGGTAAGGCGGCACAATACACGTTGCCGATGTCCTTCATCGGTTCGGCTCCCAGGGAAATCTTGGCGGCCAATTCATCCGTGAAGATTTTGCTCGTCCGAAACTCCTTGAGCAACTGGATGCTCAGCGGATAGACATCCAAGTCGATATCGCCATCTCTAACGAGTTGCAGGACGTCCGGCGTCGAATTCATCTCCTCGAGTACGGCTTCGATATCCATATTGGCATCGCGGCAGTGCGCCGCGAGTTCCTGCCGGCCGGCGGTACCATTGTGAGCAAGACCGAAAAGATAGCTCATCGCGAAGGATGTGATAGGCATGCGGTGATACGGTCGGTGCATGAACGCCGCAGTTAAGCTGCGATAGTAGTCGGCCGGCTCGGAGCCGAGACGGCGCAACATATCTTCGAGCGCGTACAGGGTCTCATCGAGATAACAAGTCGTCGAATACTTGCCATTGAAGACCGGGAGGTCCTGGAAATGACAGTTGAGCTTGCCCCGAATGAGATTTCGCATCACGGGTTTTCTGAAATCAACGGCCCGGTAAGCGGATGCGCTGCCGATGTTCTTGAGTTGTACGTTTAGCAGTTGCGGACCGGACTCGAGCAACATGGCGACTGCGCCGGCGCCTTGAGTTGGCTCACCGGAACTCCCGCGGGCGTACTCGGCGATGTCGGCGCTCACGACGATCGCGCAACGATCGTCGTCTTCCAGTGCAAGATATCTCAGCCCTTGCTTCATCGCGTAGATGCCGCCCAAGCAAGCGTGTTTGAGTTCCGGCACTTCGCAGTGGCGATTGATCGGGGGGAGGCCTCGAGTACGCAGGGCTTCGTCCAACATACCTTTGACGATAACGGCGCCCGCAGAGTTGTCGGTACTCGACTCGGTCCCCAGGCCGAGGAATCCGACTCGCCGTGGATCGATATCGTAGCTATCGATCAGGCGCATGACGGCCGTGGCCGCCATCGTGTAGACGCTCTGATGCGGACCGCGCATACGAAAGCTTCTGCCGATAACCGCGCTGGTCTTATCCCACGGAGATCCGGTCCACTCACACCAGTTCTGCAAGTCGACGCGATAAGGAGGTACGTAGGCTGCGAACCCGCTGATTCCGACTTCCTTGGTCATCGCCAAGCTCCTGGGCTAGCTCTGAATTGACTGATCAAATAGTTCCCATACTGAGTTCGGACTCCGCATACGCGATTATATGACGTAGGAGCGAGAATGACCTACAAAAGTTGTTCGCGGACGAAACAACCTGGTCTAGAATCGTATCCGCGTCGTCGTGCCTGCGGCGATGGCGGAGCGTTGGGCGCAGGCCGAAGAAGTTACGCTCCGGGGCGAACAGCCCATCGCGGGCGGTGGCAATCTGATGATCCTGCTGGAGAAAGATTCTGTCTGCCTGACTCCACGAGAGGGAGAGGATGACTCGGACGCATTCCCGAATCCGGGGGCGACGGGCGGCCGATTCTGTTACTGCCCGGTAGCGTTAGAGTTCACGGGAGCCCTTTATCTGAGCCGATTTCGGCAGCACTGGTACCTTGGAGGTACAATTGTCGGCTGTTTTCGATAAGGGTATCTCGTACATTGAACGATGCCGCTACGACCGACTCGCAGGCCGATAGGGCGCACAAGATCGCGCTCGCCCACGCTCAGCGCCCGGGCGCGTTGCTACCGATTCTGCATGCCATTCAGAACGAGGCTGGCTATATCTCGGAGTCTGCCGTAGCGGCCGTTGCCGATGTATTGAGTCTCTCGCGTGCCGAAGTCCACGGCGTCATCAGCTTCTATCATCTGTTTCGCTCCGAGCCACCAGGGGGGCGGACGATCTATCTGTGTCGTGCCGAAGCCTGCCAGGCGATGGGCGCTCGGGCTCTGGAAGTACATGTTAAGGACCGATTGGGCGTAGATTTCCACGAGACGACCGAGGATGGCCGCCTCAGTCTGGAGCCGATCTACTGCCTGGGTAACTGCGCGTGTTCTCCCGCGGTGATGATCGATCAGGATGTCCACGGGCGCGTCGATTCCGTGCGTTTCGATGAACTTCTCGAGGACGGTTAGCATGGGGAGCGACGCCGTCAAAGTGTTCGTTCCTGCTGATACGACGGCGCGATCGGTGGGCGCTGATGCCGTCGCCGCGGCAATTCGATCCGCCGTTGCGGAGTGTGGTGCGAGCATCGAACTCGTCCGCAACGGTTCGCGCGGGCTCTATTGGCTCGAGCCGCTGGTAGAGGTGGACGTGGCCGGCGAACGTCGGGCCTATGGCCCGATACTCCCCGCAGACGTTCCGAGTCTGTTCGAGTCGGATTTCTTGTCGGGCGGTGAGCACGAAAAAGGGCTGGGCGTTACCGAAGATATACCCTACCTGGCCGATCAGGATCGGCTTACCTTCGTACGCGTTGGCGTGATCGACCCGCGTTCGCTCGATGATTATCTGGCACATGGTGGTTATGCGGGGCTTCGTGAGGCCGTGAAGCTGACGGGCGAGGAGATCGTGGCGATCGTGACCGAGTCCGGGTTGCGTGGCCGTGGCGGCGCCGCCTTCCCCACAGGGATCAAATGGAAGACAGTACTCGACGCCGATGGCAAGCAGAAGTACGTGACCTGCAATGCTGACGAGGGTGACTCCGGTACATTTGCCGACCGGATGATCATGGAAAGTGACCCGCTTCTGCTCATCGAAGGTATGACCATCGCGGCTCTGGCGGTCGGCGCCACGCAGGGCTACATTTATCTGCGCGCCGAGTATCCGTTGGCGATCGAGATCATGACGGTGGCGATCGCGGCGGCAGAGGCAGCTAACTATCTCGGCCCGGATGTCATGGGCAGCGGCAAGGCGTTCGAACTCGAGGTTCGTGTTGCTGCCGGCGCCTACGTTTGCGGTGAGGAGACCTCGATGCTGGAGAGCCTCGAGGGCAAGCGCGGCATGGTGCGTTACCGTCCGCCGCTGCCCGCCATCGAAGGCTTGTTCGGCGCACCGACCGTCGTTAATAACGTGATCAGTCTCGCGACCGTCCCCATCGTTTTGGCCAAGGGCGCGAAGTATTATCAGGATTTCGGCACCGAGCGCTCACGCGGCACCTTGACCGTACAGCTCGCCGGCAATATCAAACAAGGCGGCCTCGTCGAAATCGCGTTCGGCCGCTCTCTGCGCGAACTCCTTGAGGAGTTCGGCGGTGGCAGCGCCACCGGCCGTCCGATTCGCGCGGTGCAGGCTGGTGGTCCGCTTGGTGCGTACGTGCATCCTTCGCGGTTCGATACGCCGCTCGATTACGAAGCATTCGCCGAGTTCGGTGCGATGATCGGCCACGGTGGCTTGGTCGTCTTCGATGACAGTGTCGATATGGGGGAGCAGGCTCGCTTCGCGATGGAATTCTGCGCTATCGAATCATGCGGGAAGTGCACGCCTTGTCGAATAGGCGCTGTGCGTGGTGTAGAGGTTATCGACAAGATTCGTGGTGACATCGATAGAATTGCCAATATAGAGTTATTGAAGGAGCTTTGCGACACGATGGTCGCCGGGTCACTATGCGCGCTCGGCGGTATGGCGCCTTACCCAGTGATGAGCGTCCTTGAGTTTTTCCCCGAGGACCTGGGTGCCGCTTAGTCGGGCAGGCTCACGGAGAAGTAACGATGAGTGATGTGTATCAACCTTATCGACGTGCCGATGACTTCGGTACACCGGAGGTCGTATCGAATCTCGAGGTAACGCTGTCCATCGACGGCGTGGAAGTTACCGTTCCCAGAGGCACTACCGTGATCCGAGCGGCCGCGCTCGCCGGAATCAATATCCCGAAGCTCTGTGCGACCGACAGTCTCGATGCTTTCGGCTCGTGCCGACTGTGCCTCGTCGAGATCGAAGGCACCAGGGGGCTGCCGGCTTCCTGCACCACCGTTGCACGGGATGGCATGAGGGTCACGACGCAGAACCCGCGTCTCGCCGATGTGCGGCGCAACGTCATGGAGCTCTACATCACCGATCATCCGCTGGACTGCCTCACCTGCCCGACGAACGGGGACTGCGAGCTGCAGGATATGGCGGGGACAGTCGGCCTCAGAGACGTGCGTTACGGCTATGCCGGCGAGAATCATCTGGACGCGGCGAAGGATCTCAGCAATCCTTACTTCACGTTCGATCCGAGCAAATGCATCGTCTGTTCTCGTTGCGTGCGTGCCTGTGAAGAAGTGCAGGGAACCTTTGCGCTGACCATCGACGGCCGCGGCTTCGAGTCGAAAGTCGCGGCGAGCCAGAATCAACCGTTCCTGGACTCGGAGTGCGTATCCTGTGGCGCTTGCGTACAGGCCTGCCCGACGGCGACGCTCGCCGAGAACTCGCTCATTGAAATGGGTCAGCCCGAGCACTCGGTCGTAACCACCTGCGCTTATTGCGGTGTCGGCTGTTCGTTCCGCGCCGAGATGAAGGGCGAGGAGGTGGTGCGGATGGTGCCCAACAAGGAGGGACAGGCGAATCACGGTCATTCCTGCGTGAAAGGCCGATTCGCATTCGGCTACACGACACACGAGGACCGTATCACCACACCAATGATTCGCGAGTCCATACACGACCCCTGGAAAGAAGTCTCCTGGGAGGACGCCTTCAGCTTCACAGCGAAGAAACTCAAGGGGATTCAGGCGCGCTATGGCCGCGATTCTATCGGTGGTATCACCTCTTCGCGCTGCACGAACGAGGAAACCTACCTGGTACAGAAGCTCGTTCGCGCGGCTTTTGGAAACAACAACGTCGATACCTGCGCGCGTGTATGCCATTCGCCGACGGGCTATGGGTTGAAGTCCACTCTCGGCGAGTCCGCCGGAACACAGGCTTTCGACTCGGTCATGGGGGCGGACGTCGTCATGGTCATCGGCGCGAACCCGACCGAGGCGCATCCGGTGTTCGCGTCGCAGATGAAGCGCCGATTGCGCGAGGGCGCCAACCTCATCGTCGTCGACCCGCGCGCGATCGCACTCGTGAAGTCGCCGCATATCGAGGCGGACTATCACCTGCAGCTCAAGCCGGGAACGAATGTTGCGCTAATGAATTCGTTCTCGTACGCCATCCTCGACGAGGGTCTCGAAGCGATCGAGTACATTGCGGATCGCTGCGACAAGGGTGCCTACGAAGATTGGCGAACGTTTATCCTGGACGAGCAGAATTCACCCGAGGCGACGGAGCCGATCACGGGTGTGCCGGCTCAGGCGGTGCGCGAGGCGGCGCGACTCTACGCGTCCGCGCCCAACGGTGCGATCTACTACGGCCTTGGTGTGTCCGAACACAGCCAGGGTTCGACGATGGTCATGGGTATTGCGAATCTTGCGATGGCCACGAGTAATCTAGGTAGGGAGGGCGTCGGCGTGAGTCCGCTGCGCGGCCAGAATAACGTCCAGGGCTCTTGTGATATGGGGTCCTTCCCCCACGAGCTTCCCGGATATCGGCACCTCTCCGACGCTTCGGTTCGTGCCCTTTTCGAAGCGGAATGGGGCGTAGAGATCGACCCCAATCCCGGCTGCCGTATTCCGAACATGTTCGACGCGGCGATTGCGGGGCAGTTCAAAGGTCTCTACGTTCAGGGCGAGGACATGGCTCAGTCGGACCCGGATACGAATCATGTCACCGCTTCGCTCTCCGCCCTGGAATGCATGATCGTCCATGATCTATTCTTGAACGAAACCGCTAAGTTCGCTCATGTATTCCTGCCCGGCTCGTCGTTCCTCGAGAAGAACGGCACGTTTACCAACGCGGAGCGTCGAATATCTCCCGTGCGCAAGGTCATAGCGCCGAAAGCCGGCTACGAGGATTGGGAGATCACGCAGGCGCTGTCCAACGCAATGGGCTATGCGATGAACTATTCGCATCCCAGTGAGATCATGGACGAGATAGCGCGGCTGACGCCCACGTTCACGGGCGTGAGCTACCAAAAGCTCGACCGGCTCGGCAGCATCCAGTGGCCTTGCAACGATGCAGCTATCGATGGAACACCGACGATGCACGTCGATGAATTCGTGCGCGGTAAAGGGCTGTTCAGACTCACGCCCTTTATCGCGACCGACGAGCGCACGACGCGAAAATATCCATTGTTGCTTACCACCGGCCGGATTCTGAGCCAGTACAATGTCGGCACGCAGACTCGCCGTACCGAGAATCTCAAATGGCATGAGGAAGATATCCTGGAGATTCACCCGCATGATGCCGAGCAACGGGGCATCGAGCACGGCGACTGGGTCGGCCTGAAAAGCCGTGCCGGAGAGACCGTCTTGAGGGCCGAGATTACCGAGCGCGTCCAGCCGGGCGTGATCTACACGACTTTCCATCATCCGGGGTCGGGCACCAACGTCGTCACGACCGATAATTCGGACTGGGCGACGAACTGCCCGGAATACAAGGTAACGGCGGTCCAGGCCACTAAGGTGACGCAACAATCGGAGTGGCAGGAGAGGTTCGAGGCATTCACTGAAGAGCAGCTGGAGCTTCTGCGTAGAGCAAAAGCCGAAATGCAGGGAGTCGTGACCTAGAATCACGAGCAGAGAACCATGCAAGCAAAGAAGCTCGTGCGGATGGCGAATCAGATCGCCGCGAATTTCGACTACGGCCCCGATAAAGAGAAAGCCGTGGCCGGAGTCGTCGATCATTTCAGGCGCTTCTGGAGTCCACTCATGCGAGAGGAGATCGTCAGCTACGATGCTGAAAATGGTGCCGAGTTATCTAACGTTGCGAAGCAAGCGGTCGCCCAACTTGCAGAGGACCAGAGCTCTAGGAGCTGATCGGCCGCCGCTATCTCAAGGATTCCCGTGTTCAACAAATCACTCGAGAGTTGTTACAACATTGCGAAGCTGCGCGAGCGAGCTGCGAAGCGCATGCCAGCCGCCATGTTTCATTACATCGACGGCGCGGCCGGAGACGAATGGACGATGCGCCAGAATACCGAGGCGTTTGATCGATACGAACTCGTGCCGCGATTCCTCGTCGACGTCAGCGAGATCGATCTCTCGACGACAGTCTTCGGGCAGCGTATCGCGATGCCATTCTTTTGTGCTCCGACTGCCATGTCACGCTTGTTCCACCATGGGGGCGAGACGGCGGTTGCGCGTGCCGCGGCGCGAGCCGGTACCTTGTACTCGCTCTCGTCAATTTCGACGGAGAGTATCGAAGAGGCGGCCGCGGCTTCAGAAGGGCCGAAGGTCTTTCAGGTCTATGTCTTCAAAGATCGCGGCCTCAACCGTGAGTTTATCCAGCGTTGCAAGGACTCCGGCTATGCAGCGCTCGCGCTAACTGTCGATGTCCCGGTAGCAGGTAACCGGGAACGGGATCTCGTGACGGGAATGACGATCCCGCCGAAGCTGACGCTCGCGACGCTCTTTAATTTCGCGATGCATCCCCGCTGGGTGTGGAACTACTTCACCCATCCCGCGATTGAACTCGCAAATGTCCGAGACCGAGTCAGTGGCGACGTGACCACGCTCGTGAGTTTCTTCAACGATCAACTCGATCGGACCGTGAGTTGGGAAGACGCCGAATGGATGATCAAGGACTGGGGCGGGCCATTCGCGATAAAGGGAATCCTCTCCGCCGAGGACGCACGACGTGCCGCCGACGTCGGCGCCAGTGCCGTCGTAATCTCGAACCACGGCGGGCGGCAGCTCGACACTTCGCCGGCGCCGATTGAGGTGCTTTCGGAGATCGTCGACGCAGTCGGCGACCGTGTCGAGATCATCTTGGAAGGCGGCGTGCGGCGTGGCGTCCACGTTATGAAAGCGCTAGCACTAGGCGCCACGGCCTGCTCGGCGGGGCGACCGTATCTGTTCGGGCTCGGTGCAGGTGGCGAGGCCGGTGTCGATCGTGCGTTGGAAATTCTCAGAACGGATATAGAACGAGATATGCGTCTTCTGGGTTGCCGTAATGTCGCCGAGATCGATTCTTCCAGGGTACGCGAGATACCGAGATGACTGCCACGGCCCCGAGCGATAAGGGCAGCATGCGGCGATTCGATATCCGACGGGTCGGTAACGGTGAGGACGGTACGGCATCGGACGCTGTCGCAACCGAGGAGCCTCTGGAGATTTGCTTGGTCTATTCGTGCCCCGGCGGCGAGCGGGTGCAGCAAAGTATCTCGGTCACGATGCGCACGCCAGGAAACGACGAGGAGCTAGCTGCCGGTTTTCTGTTCACCGAGGGGATCATTCGTCAGCGCGACGACTTCACTTCGATCGTGCCCTGCGCTCCGGCGCCATACGGCTTGATGAACGTCGTGCGTGTAGAGCTCGGCGAAGACGTCGACGTCGACCTGGAGCGGCTCGAGCGCCATTTCTATACGTCGTCGAGCTGCGGGGTATGCGGCAAGTCGTCGCTCGACGCCGTTGCGGCGCAAGGTCGTTACGAGCCTCGTAGCGCACCTATGCGGATATCCGCCGACGAGATCGGCGGCCTGCCGGAGGCGCTACTGGAGCGGCAGGACGTCTTCGAGCAGACCGGTGGATTGCACGCATCGGGACTGTTTAACTCGGCCGGCGACATTCTTGCCGTGCGCGAGGATATCGGGCGCCACAACGCGCTGGACAAGTTAATCGGCCGGACACTGATGCGAGATGAGCTGCCGTTGAGCGAGTACGGTATCGTCGTGAGCGGGCGCGCGAGCTTCGAACTCATGCAGAAGGCGATGATGGCTGGTGTGCCCGTCGTGGCCGCGGTGGGCCCCCCATCGTCGCTCGCGATCGAACTCGCCGAAGAGTTCGGTATGACGCTTGTCGGCTTCCTCAAGGCCGACCGCTTCAACGTCTACGCCGGCCCGCAACGAATCCTCTAGAATAATGGGGCCAAATCCCTTTTTTATTAGGGCCAGATTCCTTTTCTTAAAAAAAGGGATTTGGCCCCATTATTCGTCGCCTACATCGGCTAGCGGGTCAGCGGGTCGGTGACGCCCAACACCCAGATCGCGAGCAGGCCGAGACCGCCGGTTGCGACGAGGTAGTAGATCGTCGGCAACAGCGTTCGGCGCAGCGTCGCGCCTTCCTGGCCGAGCAGTCCGACCGTCGCCGAGGCCGCCACGACATTGTGGATGGCGATCATGTTGCCGGCCGCGGCGCCGACAGCCTGCAACGCGATGATCATGGCGGCCGAGATCTCCAGCGCGTTCGCGACGCCGTATTGGAACAGCGTGAACATGAGATTACTGACCGTATTGCTGCCCGCGATGAATGCGCCGAGCGCGCCGATGAACGGAGCAAAGAACGGCCAGACGGTACCGACATTGATCGATACCCAATCGGCCATCGCGATGGGCATGCTTGGCGATCCGAGCGCGTTGACGTCGGAGTTGATGTAAATGCGGACCATCGGTACCGTGAACACGAGGACGAAGCCCGCACCCAGCAAGGTCTTCGTCGACTCCGCCAGCGCGGCCGTGAATTGCTCGGTCCGCATCCCGTGCAGAATGATCGTCGATACGGCGACAGCGAGGAGAACGGCCGCCGGGAGATAGAGTGGTGTCGTCGCGGCCGAGATTTGTGTTCCGAGAATCCCATTCCAGCCGATCACGAACTCTCTGAGCCAGGCCCCCAGAGGCAATCGCGGTAGTCTTGTCAGAACCAGGAGCACGGCGACCAGCAGATAGGGTGCCCAAGCTTGCATCGCAGACATCCTTGAGGGTGGCAGGTTGAGGCTCGACTCCAGGCGGCCGATCCAGTCCGCAGGCCAGTCGTCCCGGGGCGCGAAATCCCAGGTGTCCTCCGGAACCAGAAACCCTCGCCTGGCTGCGGCGGTCATGATGAACAAACCGATCAACGCGCCGAGCATCGACGGAAACTCCGGCCCGAGGAAGTAGCCGGTCAGAAGATAGGGGATCGTGAACGAGAAACCGCCGAGAAGGGCGAAACGCCAGGCAGACAAGCCCTCCGTCCAGGAGCGATTGGTGCCGAAGAAGCGGGTCATCATCATGATCATGAATAACGGCATCACGGTTCCGACGAGCGCATGAAGGAAGACAACATTGACGGTAACCACCTGTAAATAGTCTGCGAAGCTCAAGCCAGCGACTGCGAGCTGCTCGACGACGTGGGGACTCTCCAATCCACCCCTGACGCCGACGAGTATCGGTGTGCCGACGGCGCCGAATGTAACCGGCGTGCTTTGCACCATCATTCCGAGCATGACGGCGGCAAGTGCGGGAAATCCGAGCGCGACGAGCAACGGCGCCGTAATGGCCGCGGGCGTGCCGAAACCGGATGCGCCTTCGATGAAGCTACCGAACAGCCAGATCACGAGGACGACTTGGATTCTTCGGTCGGGGCTGATCGTTGCGAAACCCGCCCGTATCGCAGCCACGCCGCCCGAGTGTTTTAGGGTGTTAAGCAATAGTATCGCAGAGAAAATGATGAAGAGGATGTCGAACGTCACGAAGAGCCCCTGAATAGAAGCGGCGATGATCTGGAGAAACGACATCTTCCAGGCAAACAAGCCGATCGCGCCCGTGAGCAAATAGACCAGAGGCATCGCCGTGTGCGCGGCGATTCGGAACCCGATCAGTAGGACCGCGGCAGTCAAAATGGGCAACACGGCGAGCAGCGCTTGCAGCGAAAGGGACATCGCGACACGACCTCATTATTCGTATTGTTGCTAGGGCCGGCGACAGTCTAGCAGGAGCAGTCGTCGTACACACCGCGGCGAAGCCGCATTGATCCGGCTCCCGCGAGAAGTTTCGGTGCTGTTGACTGCGAACGATCTCGGGAGTAGAAGCGCTGCATGGCTCGCAATTGGTCGAAATTCGGTGAACGTTACACCCGTCCAACGGGCGCGCTGGAACTCATGGAGGATCTGGGCGTTGCGACGGACAATGAGGAGTCGACGCTACTACTGGGCGGCGGCAATCCGGGACGAATCCCCGAGGTTCAGGCGATTTTCAAGCGCCGCCTCGCGGAGATCACGGCCAGTGATGAGAATTTCGAACGGCTCGTCGGTAATTACGCCGACCCGAAAGGCGAGCGGCGGTTTCGCCGCGTACTAGCGGAATTACTCGCACGCGAATATGGTTGGAATCTGACGGCGGAGAACGTCGCGCTGAGTGCCGGTAGCCAGGCCGGATTCTTTCTGTTATTCAATCTGCTTGCCGGCGAATTCTCCGACGGTAGCCGCAAGCGTATTCTGCTACCGGTTACTCCGGAATATATCGGTTATACGGATGTCGGCTTGGACGAAGATCACTTCATCGCGCAACTTCCGAATGTCCAGGAATTGCCAGGTGACTATTTCAAGTATCGGGTCAACTTCGGCGGCTTGAGCATCACTGACGAGATCGCGGCGGTCTGCGTCTCCCGCCCGACCAATCCTACCGGCAATGTGATTACGGACTCGGAGCTTCGCAAGCTGGACTCACTGGCGAAAGCTGGTGGTGTGCCGCTGATCATCGACAGTGCCTACGGCTTACCGTTCCCGCGAATCGTGTTCACGGACGCGACACCGTTGTGGAACGAAAACGTCATTCTATGCATGAGCCTTTCCAAGCTCGGCCTGCCCGGCGTGCGTACGGGAATCATCGTCGCGGCGGAAGAAGTCATCGCGGCACTAACACAGATGACTGCCGTGTTGAGTCTGGCAGTTGGCAGCGTGGGTCCCGTACTCACGGAGCAGTTCCTGGCCAACGGAGAGATTCTCTCGATGAGCGAGCAACTCATCATGCCGTTCTATCATCGGAAAGCGCTCGCCACCTGCGAGCGGCTGCACGCCGAACTCGAAGGCATCCCTCACAAGCTCCACACGCCGGAGGGTGCGTTCTTCGTGTGGCTCTGGTTGCCGGGACTACCTATATCCAGCGCCGAGCTCTATGTGCGCTTGAAGGACAGCGGTGTTCTTGTCGTTTCTGGTCATCACTTCTTTCCCGGTATCAAAGAGCGCTGGCGTCATCGTGACGAATGCTTACGCATCTCGTTCGCGCAGGACGACGACATCGTCGCGAAGGGTATCGGGATTATCGCGGCTGAGATCAAGCGTGTGTACGCCGATACGTCTTGATCGCGCGTTTCCGGGCACGGAAATTAGGAGATTATTTTCGAGTCAGAAACTCGACGCGTTTGAGTTCGCCTTCCTCGTTGTGCAGAAGCGTGGGAAACTGACCCGATGCGCGGACGTAGATCCAGCGCTCGATTATGGCAGTGCCGATGATTCGTGAGCCACCGCCGGCGTTACGAGCCCGGATCGGTTCTTCGATGACCTCTTTTTCGTTGGGCTGACCGCATTTACCGAGAATTTCCTCGGTGGTCAATCCCGGGCTCACGAGCCCGCCGCTGCAGCGAAGGGTTTCCTGGGCATCTATCACCGTGGCTACTGCCATGGCGGCCGTTAGTGCTGTTAATAGGGAAACAAAAGCTTTCATCCCGATTCTCCTCCAGCAATGCGTGACATTTTAACGAGCGCCGAATTCCAGGGCCCAACGACCACTTCTCAGCTTGCCCGGAGCGTTTCCCCCATCCCGCACCGCGCAATGGACTCGACGGAGGAGGTATGCCCACCGTCGGGGGCGGTCGGGTAGAATCCTCGCCCCTGCGGACCGAAAGATGCGCGGGATCCTGTCCCCATCGCGCCAAGCTCGATGTCGCCAGGCGAGCGATACGCCGACCGGGCGCCGCCTCATGATGACGCGCACGCTCAGCCCTATGCGCAGAGCGAGATCCACGAGAAACAGCAGCGGGAGGATCCAACTGGGTGCTGTCATGAGGTCAAGTGCCGTTCCCTGCCGGGTTCCAGGCCCGTGCTTACCCGTCGAGCCTCTCGATCAACTCGGGTATCGCGGCAAAGAGATCGGCGACGAGGCCGATATCCGCAACATCGAAAATCGGTGCTTCCGAATCCTTGTTGATCGCGACGATCATTCCGGCGTCTTTGATACCGGTCAGGTGTTGAATCGCGCCCGAGATTCCCACCGCAATATAGAGTTCGGGCGCGATGATCTTGCCTGTCTGTCCGACCTGGAGATCGTTTGCCACGAAGCCCGAGTCCACGGCAGCCCGCGAAGCCCCCACTGCAGCGCCGAGACGATCGGCCAGGTCGTAAATGATCTGGAAGTTGTCCCCGCTGCCCAAACCCCTTCCTCCCGAGACGACGCGCGTCGCCGTCTGGAGATCGGGTCTACCGCCGCCCGTATCGCCTCGCAGCTCGACGAATCGAGTATGCGCCGGCAGCTCGACGTCGAGTTCACGGGTCTCTATCGACGCGTTGCCGGTCTGTTCGACGGCCGGGTAAGAGGCTGTCCGGACCGTCGCGATTACGGGGCGGTCTTGGTGTGCCTCGACTGTGACGATGGCGTTACCGGCGTAGATCGGGCGCTGAAACTCGCGACCGTCGGTTGTCGACATGATGTCGCTGAGTTGACCGACGTCCAGCAGAGCCGCGATGCGGGGCATGAGATCTTTGCCAAAGGTCGTCGATGGCCCGAATACATGACTGTAATCTGCGGCCAATGCGGCAATTTGTAGCGCCCACGTCGCTGCGAGTGGTACCTCGTTTTCGGGGCGATCGATCCGGAGGACGTTCGTGACACCTTCGAGCGCCGCGGCGTCAACGGCGACGGCTCCGCCATCGGCAGCGAGAACGGCGACGTCGATGCCATCGTTGTCAAAGCTCGCGGCACAACTCACGCACTTGGCCGTGCTGAGATTCAGGTGCCTGCTGTCGTGTTCGGCGACAATAAGTACGCGCGCCATCACAGTAGCCCCTTGTCGGTAAGCGTCCGCACGAGTTCCGCGACATCGTTGACGATCACGCCGCTGTCGCGAGCGGCCGGGGCTGCGATCGATCGGATCGTGAACTGTGGCTCGATATCGGCGGCGAGATCTTGCAGTGGAACGATGTCGAGCGTCTTCTTCTTGGCCTTCATGATGTCCGGGAGCTTCACATAGCGCGGTTCGTTGAGACGAAGATCGGTTGTGATCACGGCGGGCAGATCGATTTCTATCACCTCGAGCCCGGCATCGACTTCACGAGCGACCGTCGCGACACCGTCGCCCAAAATGACCTCTGACGCGAAGGTCGCTTGTGGGCGGCCGCACAACGCGGCAAGCATCTGGCCTGTCTGGTTGTTATCGCCATCGATGCCTTGCTTCCCCGTAAACACCAGGTCGGGCGATTCACGATCGACGAGGGTCTTCAGCGCACGCGCGACGGCGAGTGGTTCGAGTGCCTGCGCCGTTTCAACCAGGATCGCGCGATCGGCACCCATGGCGAGTCCGGTGCGGAGTTGTTGCTGGCACTCGCTCGCGCCGATCGAGACCGCCAGGATTTCGTCGGCTTGACCGCGCTCCTTGATTCGCAGAGCCTCTTCGAGTGCGATTTCATCGAACGGATTTATCGCCATCTTGACGCCGTCGAGATCCATTCCCGAGCCGTCCGGTTTTACACGAACTCGCACGTTATAGTCGACGACGCGCTTGAGGCAGACCATAATCTTTTGCATGGCGTTGTAGTATCCGTGGATGTTGCAGATGTCGGACTAATTACGGTGTGCTGCAATATTCTATCATCCAAGAAATCGCAGGCATGACAGGCACTCTGGAATTAACGACGGAGACATTCCCGTCCTATGCGCGGTCGCTGGCGGAGCGCTACCCCGAGCTCGACATCATTGTGAATCGCTGGGGCCTGCCTGCTTTCTGGTCGCGAAAACCCGGTATCGAATCGCTCGTGAAGATAATTCTCGAGCAACAGATCTCGATCGCGGCGGCGAGTACGATTCATAGGCGGCTCAAGGTTGGGCTCGGCGGGCTCTCTGCGCAACGGCTGCACGCGGCCGGTCCCGAGAAGCTACGAACGCTCGGGCTGACGCAGCAGAAATCACGCTACTGCTACGAACTGGGTCGTGCAATCGTGAAGCGCCGCTTGTCGCTGCACGGTCTTGCGACGATGAGCGATGCCGACGCGATGGCAACGCTGGCCGCACAGCCGGGCATAGGGCCCTGGACTTCGGCGATCTATGTCATGTCTGCCCTGGGTCGCATCGACGTCTGGCCACCGGGTGACCTTGCGCTGCGCCAGGGTGTCGCGGACATTCTACCGGGCACCGAGACAGACGAGTTAGCGGATTCCGGATCGCGCTGGCAGCCACGCCGGGCGGTCGCGGCCAGGCTCGTCTGGCATCACTATCGGAGCACGAGAACCAAGAAGCGGTAAGCCGGGCATGTCTCTGCCGTAGGAGCCCTTACCGCTTGCAATCCCTTCCGGATGCTTTAGGCTCGCGCTCCCCCAAGGCGAAGTCATTCGTCGTGAACCGACGAGAGGAACGCAAATGAACAGACAGCTCATCATATCGATCAGCCGTTTCTTCGATCTTGTGATCCGTCGGTTTATGCCCGTAATGCTGTGGAATTTCTTTATCAGCTGACGTGTCGAGGCTGATCTTCGGGTCGGAAGTCTCCGGTCTAAGGCCGAGAGCACCAGCTTAATGTTGTGCCGAGAGATCGGCCGCAAAGATCTACGGGTACATTGCGATGTATGTCTATTCAATTCAGCAACGACTTCGCAGCGCGTTGACCACGCTCCAGCGCGGTTGGCGCTTAGTCGGCGAAGCGCTGTCGGGCCGCCAGCGGGACTATACGTCCGGCAAAATCGGCCGCGCGGTGCTGCTGCTCGCGATACCGATGGTTCTCGAGATGGAAATGGAGTCGATACTCGCGGTCGTCGTATTTCGTCGCGGTCGCTGGAAGCTCAATGTCGTATAGTCCATGTAGCGTCCGGTGTATACGAACGGAGAACCCATGATATGGTCACGCGTTCGTAGCGATGGCCGATTCTTCTCGATCCCTAATGACGCAGATCAATATCACGGAACTCGAGTACGCGACCGATACGCTGCGGCGTTTCCGCGCGTTCGCCGCGGATTCCTGGAGCGTGTTGTTGGACAGCGGCCGGCCCCGAAACAGCCAGGGACGCTTCGATATCTTCGCCGCCGATCCCTACCTGACGCTGACGACTCGGGGTGAAGTGACCGAGATCTCGACGCGCGAGCGTGTCGAGCTGTCATACGATCAGCCTCTCGAACTCCTAAAACGGTATCTCGGAGAACGCTCATCTACTGTTGACGATCTACCGTTCGCCGGCGGCGCCATCGGCTATTTTGGCTACGACCTCAGCCGCAGGTTCGAACGCCTGCCGCACCTGGCGCAACGCGATATCGACGTGCCCGATATGGCAGTCGGCCTCTATGATTGGGCCGTTGTCGTCGATCATGAACGTTTGCGCGCCTGGCTCGTCGGCCGGGGCCGCGACGAGCGGACGTTCGATACGTGGCCAGAGATTCTCGAGCGCGTGTCAGGCCAGACGCTCAGCACTGCGCCGCGGTCATTCGAGGTGTTATCGCCCGTGAGATCGAACTTCGATTTCGACAGCTATGAGGATGCGTTTAGCCGAATTCAGGAGCACATCCGTGCCGGAGACTGCTATCAGGTAAATCTCACCCAGCGCTTCGACGCCCGTGTGCACGGTGACTCGTGGCAAGCCTACGAGCGTCTACGCGACATCAATCCGGCGCCCTTCTCGGCGTTCTTCTCGACGCCCAGTGGCGATTTGTTGTCCTCGTCTCCGGAGCGCTTCCTGCGTGTCGATGGGCCTCATGTAGAGACGAAGCCTATCAAGGGCACGCGCCCGCGCGCGTTGTCGAAGCAGCAGGACGACGCGCTTGCGAACGAGCTTCGGACCAGTGATAAGGACCGGGCCGAGAATGTGATGATCGTCGATCTCTTGCGTAACGATTTCGGAAAGAATTGCGTGCCCGGATCGGTCGATGTCCCTGATCTGTTCGAAATCGAGAGTTTCGAGAACGTCCATCACCTCGTCAGCACCGTCCATGGGCGGCTGGCCCCCGGCAGTCACGCACTGGATTTACTGCGAGGTTGTTTCCCCGGAGGGTCGATCACGGGCGCGCCCAAGCTGCGGGCCATGGAAATCATCGAGTCCCTGGAGCCCCACCGCCGCAGTATCTACTGTGGTTCCATCGGCTACCTTGGCTTCGACGGCAATATGGATTCCAATATCGCGATCCGCACCCTGCTGCGGCGGGGCGAGCAGATCTACGCATGGGCAGGAGGGGGTGTGGTCGCAGACTCGGAGGTCGAAGCGGAATATCAGGAGAGCTTATACAAAGCGGAAGGCCTGCTCGAACTGATGACGAACGGCTTTGCCCGGAATTTAGCCGGGGGCGGAGGTCGCCGCAGTTGACAGGTGACTCGAGCCTCGAAATGCGGCGGCATGCAGAGGCACATCGTGCACGCGCAGAATATCGACACCTTGAGCACAGAGTTGTAGGGACGCACCGAGCGTCGCCAGATCCTTCTCGGCCCGGTCCTCGCCCGTCAGGTTCTTGAGAAACGATTTTCGGGAATGTCCTACGAGTACTCGTAGGCCATGCTGCCGGAAATCGCCTGCACGTCGCAGGAGTTGCAGAGACTGAAGGCTGTTCTTGCCGAAACCGATGCCCGGATCGAAGACGATGCGATTAAGGTCCAAGCCCGCCGCATTCCAGCATTCGACGCGCTCGAGAAGCCACTGCTCCACGGCGTGATAACAGTCACCGTCTTCCGGGAGCTGTCGTTTTAAGTCGACGGGTAGGCTTAAACTGTGCATCGCAATCCAGTCGGCGTTACTGGATCTCGCGAGATCGAGCATCTCGGGCGAGACGAGGCCGCTGACGTCGTTAATCATGTCGACGCCCAGCTCTAGCGCCTTGCGGGCCGTTTCCGCGTGATAAGTATCGACGCTGATGCGTGGGCCTATCGAAGCTGAGTCGCGGCGGGAGATGAGTTGTTGTAGAACCGGCTCGATACGCTTCCACTCGGTGGCTGGCGAGATAGGCTGGGCACCCGGTCGCGTGGATTCGCCGCCCACATCGACGAAATGTGCGCCTGCTTCAATCATCGCATCGAGATATGGTTGAAGCGTGGGCCAGGTCTTATGCCGCCCGCCGTCCGAGAATGAGTCCGGTGTGATGTTTACGATGCCCATCCACAGCGGTACGTGCTGGCGAAGCTCTCGCGACCAGTCTAGGAGAGATTTGTCCGCGAGGCCGGGTATCGTTAGACGCGGCTCGAGTGCGATCAACGGCGTAAGTACGAAGCTCCTCTCCTGCATGCGCGGATGTGGAATCGTCAATCGCTCCGCGTTAATCTGTTCCCGGCCCCATAACAGGATATCGATGTCGATCGGCCGCGGGGACCAGCGTTCTACGTTATTGCGATCGAGAGCGGCATGAATCTCTTCGATCCAACTAAGAAGCGTTTCCGGGGATACATCCGTCTCACATTCGACGACGACATTCAGAAACGGAAGATTCCAATCGGCTGGCACGTTGTCGGGCAGCAGTGCTGGAGATTCGATCATTGGCGAAATCCGGCGAATGACGAGATATCTTTCCCCCAATAACTCCAACGCGCGGCTGAGGTTGCCGGCCCTGTCACCGAGATTAGCTCCGAGTCCTAGATATACCTGCATTCGAGTTGTCGATTCTTTATTGAGAATAACGCTGTGTCGTTGGCGGGAGTATAGCGGCAGTCACGCACTCGAATGGCGGCACGAGGCGTGCCAACTTACAATTCGACAAAATTCGATAAGCGCAAGCTAGAGGGTATAAGAATGAAATCACGAGCGGCGGTGGCCTGGGAGGCTGGGCAGCCTCTATCTATCGAAGAAGTGGATGTGGACGGCCCACGGGATGGTGAGGTGTTGGTACGTCTCGTGGCATCCGGCGTCTGCCATACCGACGCCTATACGCTCTCGGGCGAGGATCCGGAAGGCGTGTTTCCGGCGATCCTCGGTCACGAAGGCGGCGGCGTGGTCGAGGAGATTGGCGCCGGCGTCAGCAGCGTCAAGCCGGGAGACCAGGTCATACCGCTCTATACGCCGGAGTGCCGTGAATGCGAGTTCTGCACCTCTGGCAAGACGAATCTCTGTCAGGCGATTCGCGTGACCCAGGGGCAGGGTGTAATGCCCGACGGCAAGACGCGATTCTCCTCCGGTGGAAAGGAGATCCTGCACTTCATGGGTACCTCGACGTTCTCGGAGTACACCGTGCTGCCGGAGATCGCCGTGGCTAAGATCTCGGATGAGGCGCCGCTGGAGAAAGTCTGCCTGCTCGGTTGTGGCATCACGACGGGAATAGGCGCCGTATTGAATACCGCGAAGGTTAAGCCCGGTTCGACCGTCGCCGTCTTCGGCCTCGGCGGTGTAGGGCTGAGCGTCATACAGGGTGCCGTCATGGCCAAGGCGGGACGAATTCTCGCAGTCGATATCAACGCCGACAAGGAAGAGGTGGCGCGGCAACTGGGCGCGACCGACTTCGTCAATCCTAACGACTACGATCAACCCATTCAGGACGTTGTCGTGGATCTGACGAATGGCGGTGTCGATTACTCATTCGAAGCTGTCGGCAACGTCGATCTCATGCGGGCCGCGCTCGAGTGCTGTCATAAGGGCTGGGGCGAATCCACGATCATCGGCGTTGCGGGCGCGGGCCAGGAGATTGCCACGCGGCCGTTCCAACTCGTAACCGGACGCGTCTGGCGCGGCAGCGCGTTCGGCGGTGTAAAGGGACGCAGCCAGCTCCCGGGCATGGTAGATCAGTACCTCGCTGGCGAAATCAAGGTCGATGAAATGATCACGCACACGATGGGACTCGAGGGCATCAATAAGGCCTTCGATCTCATGCACGAAGGCGCGAGTATCCGCTCAGTCATTCATTTCTGAGCTCGAAGAAATGCGCTCGTAAAATGGGGGCAGATCCCTTTTTTCTCGGGATCATTTCTGATCTCCTATCGCTCAGAAAAAAGGGATCTGGCCCCATCTTACGGCCCCCGTGGTTTCTTAGCGGTGGTCAAATCTGAGCGAAAAGCCCGCGTAGACGTTGAGTTCCGGAGCGGGCTCGAAATACCGGCCCCCGAACGCGTTGATTCTCACATTCGAGTTGTAGCTCTCATCCAAAAGGTTATTGATGCCGAGGAACGGCGAGACGACCGTAGAACCGATGACTCGTTCGAATCCGAACCTGGCATTCGCCACCGTGTAGGCATCGACGACGACGCCGTTCGCGTTGTTCGCATACTGATCGTCTACATAGAGTACGTCGAGAGCACCGAACCAGCCCGATGGATGCGTGTAGCTGATCTCTCCGAATAGTTGATGCTTGACCGTGCCGGGTATCTTGCCACCGGAAAAATCATCGACGACAGTCGGAACTCCACCCGCGTCGAAAGAGAGCACGCGGAAATCATCGAATTCGAAGTCACCGTAGCTGACGCTGAGGGACGTGCGGATGCGGTCGGTCGGATTAGATACGATGGCAAGCTCCGCTCCCGTGCGGCGCGACTTACCGGCATTCTGAAAGAAGTCTCTTCCATCGGCATCGAACGGCACTAGCTCATCTTCCACGTCGATATGGAAGACGGTGAGTTCGAAGGAGCCGCGGTCCCCAAGAGATCCCCTCAGCCCTACTTCGTAATTCGTTGCAGTCTGGGGGTCCAACGAGGGATTGAAGCCGCCACCTCCGCTCGGATTCGCGAACTCTGTCGTCGTCGGCGCCTCGAAGGCCGTCGAAATCGTACTGTAAAAATTAACGCCCTCGGACAGTGTGAAGACCAATCCCGCCATAGGGCTGACGTCATCCAAGCTGCGCTTCCCGGAATCGTCTCCGTCGCTGAGGAAGTGATCGTCGACATCGAACTCTATCTTGTCGTAGCGAACTCCGAACGTGAGTAGTAGGTCGTCGTTAACGGCCAGCTCGTCCTGGATGAAAACTCCATGACTCGTGACGTTCTCCGTTTGATCGAATCGTAGTGCCCCCAGCGTGCCCTGATTATTGAGGAACCGCTTCCTGTCGTCGTTCTGGTCGTCGGCGTCGAAGCCAACGATAAACCGGTTGGGCAGATTCCCCCATCTTCCCGAGTGCGTGTACGTGAGGCCGGCTCCGGAGAAATCCCTCTGTAGATCTACCGAATCCGCGATCGGGAACTGAGGCAGCTTGTTCTGAAAATCTTTGGAGACGAAGTAGCTGCGGGCGGCGATTTCTCCGCCGTCCCCGACGGCTGCCGTGTAAACGAACCCTATGCGTGTCTGCTCGAGTGCCTCTCCAGTATCGTAAGTGATGTTGCGATCCCGCGCCGAACTCGGCTCGGCCGCCGCCTGAGCCGCATTGATGCCGCCGGGATCATTGGAGACGGGTTGATCCGTCATATTGATAACGGCCAGAAAGTTTCTGTCGTCGCCGAGGTCGAAGTCGAAACGGCCACTAAGTTGAGTGTTCTCCGTTTCGCTGTGTGTACGGTAACCGTCGAGTTCGGAGTCCGAGACGCTAACGAAGTAATTCATGAGATCGGTTTGGCCGCCGGCTTTCAGCTGCACCTTCCGAAAATCATCCGAGCCCGCCGCGAGCCGGGCGCTGAAGTAAGGGACCTCGGGCCCATCCTCGGACGTGATACTGATAACGCCGCCGGACGCATTTCCGTACAGGGATGAACTCGGCCCGCGAATGACTTCGATCTGACGCGTAGCGCCGAGATCGATGCTATCCACCTGGCCTTGGCCGTCGGGGAGCGTTTCCGGGATGCCGTCGACGATGATCTTTATGCCGCGAATGCCGAAGCTGGATCGCGCCCCGAATCCTCTAATCGCGACGCGCAGGTCCTGCGCGAAGTTATAGCGGTTCTGCATAAATAAACCCGGGACTCTGGCCAGCGCCTCGTCGAGGCTGAGCTGCTGACGGCCTAACTGGATCTCATTCTGGCCGACGACGCTCACGGCTGCCGGAACACGGTCCAGCGGTCGGCTGAGCCGGGTCGCCTCGATGACGATCTCTTCGAGTCCTGTCGAACTCGCTGCCGTATTCTGCTGGGCGGTCAAGCTGTCGGGCAGCAACAGAACGCCGAGCGAACAGAGAAAGCATCTCATTGAGCGGGCCACGATGCTTTTATTTAATTGCATACCGACGTCACAGTTTTGCGGGCTCGTATCATGACCGATACGACCGCCGCGCCGCAATGCGTTCGGCTGGTATAAGCCATACGGTCAACGAATTAGCGGCTCTCGATGATCTGCCGCCGTCGGCCGGCGTTTATCTTGGTGTTAGTCCAGCCGTACTTGGGACTTCTTCAGCTTTCTGCAGAGACTCTTCGTAAGCGAAAACGCTACTGTTGCGTTGTAGATGGCGTGGATGGAGTTACACAGGAACTGAACCGATGAACACCGCACGAATTGCTGCACTAGCGACATTGATGTTGATCGGACTCGCGGCCGCCGAGGCGACTGAAGTGCTGCCGGCCTGGAGTGAAGAAGGCTTCGTTATGGAGGAAGTTGTGGTGACGGCCGAAGCGTCCGCGAGCTTTTATATGGAGGAGATCGTGGTAACCGCCCCCGCTCCGAATCATCTCTATATGGAAGAGATCGTCGTGACCGCGACGATGCCTGAAGCCGAAGCTCGGGTTGCGGCGCTGGAGATGCCCACGACTGCGCAGAAACCGGCACCGCTGATGGAGGAAATCGTCGTTGTAGGCTGGCCCGAAGATCTGCCCACACGGATTGCGGCGAGATTGCGGTTCCTGCGGAACGCACGGCGCTTCTAAGCGCACGGAACTTCTAGGTACGACGGAATGCCCCCCTAGGGGAAGCTTCTGGAGCAGTGCTCCGGGGCTTCCCCGTTTTACTGTGTCCGGTATGGACGGACTATTGGTATTTGTTTTCGTAGCAGAAAGAACCGGAGCCGTCGTGGCTCTCAGGTCGTCCGCTTCCCTTGCCGCGTAGATTGGCAAGAGAATCTGGCGAAATGTTCGAGACCTGGTACTAGCTGACGAGCATGTTGCAAAGCGGCCTCGATATCAGCCCGATCGTCACGCATCACGTCGATAAAAACTACTACTAAGAAGCTTTCCAGCTCATGGAGTCGGGCAGTCCGGTAAGGTGATCCTGAGCTGGACGTAAGCGAGTTCTCAGCTGATCCTATCCTCTAGTGCGCGCCGTATGACATAGAGGATGTTTTCGGTATGGGCGCGAGTCTCGGTATTGCCGCGACGCTTGCCGTCCAGCATGTCTTCGATGCTTCGCAGATGAAACAACGCGATCGACTGCGACGGGTAGTCGTAGTCGCCGTCCCCCGAGACAATACGAGTCAATCTCGTGACATACTCGAGTTGCAGATTCTGCCGGAACGTCGTGACATCGCCTCGCAAATCCTCGGCGAATATCGCATCCGTAAGGTCCTGCATGGCGTCCGCTAACCCGTACTCATTTCCATAGAGTCGGGAATCGGTGATCCTCGTCATTACCGTCGGATGCAGCAGGTGGGCGAGAACGCCTTGCTGCAGCGAGAGGAACCACTCATGAACCTTCGGGTCTTCGGTCTCGCCCCAGAAGTTCCAGAGGCGCCGTTGTTCCTGCAGGTGGCTGTATAGGTCCGCGGACGCCAGGAAAGCATCCGGTGCGAAGAGATGAGAGCTGAGTCTGTCCATCGCGCGCTGTTGATCCGCGAGGCTCACGGGGACGAACGGCGTCGTCGCGCCGGGCTGGCCGATTACCGACCGATTGATATATACACCCCCGACATATCGCGAGAGCACCGTAATCGAGCGGGCGATCTGCCCGAGCATCACGATATAGGCGTCCCGCAGTTCGTGATAGGAGTCGCCCTCGGTCGCATTCTTCTCTCGGGCGATACCCAGTAGGCCTTTGATGAGATCGAGTCGCTCGTCGGCGTAGCCGATTGGGTCGCTGGTCATGTCGTACCAGAGCACGCGGGGATCCATCGCCCACCCCGCTCTCGCCATGACGTGGTCGTCCGTGCCGAATAACAGCGCAGGCTCCGTTGAGCGCGCCGCGATCCCGGCGAGTCGTCGCGCTTCGGCTGAGGGATCGTCCACGCCGACGGAATAGCTGTAGTCGACGATCCAATCGTCGTAGGGGCCGGGTTGAGTCGTAAAGAACTGCGTGTGCTCGCGTCCGGGCGGCGCGATATGAATGTCCGTGTAGTCCATGACCGACGCATAGAGTCCGTTACGTGTGATGGCGTCGCCGTTATACGACTCGTCCAGATCGAGCATGTGAGAAGACGCGAAGTTGTGCGCGAACCCCAGCGTATGGCCGACCTCGTGCAGCACGAGATCGATGAGGTATTCCTCCGTGACCTGCTCCTCGAGTCCGGAATCCAACTCGAGCACGTTGATTGCGAATCGCCCGAACGCCTGGCTGAGTTGCAGGTCATACCCGAACGAGCAGTAGCCATGCTGGTAGCGGTCCAGCGACGCGGGTAGCGCCGCGCCCGGCGTTCCGAGTCCATCGAGAATCTGCTGATAACGAACGCGCCGGATCACGCCCGCATACTCGAGCATGACGTCGGCACCGATTATCTCTCCCGTTCGTGGATTCGTGAACGATGGGCCGTAGCCTGAGAACGGTGGATTCGGCGACGACGTCCAGCGAATCACGTTGTAACGAACGTCCCCCGCATCCCAGTCCGCATCGTCCGACTGGACCTCGACGGCCAATGCGTTTCTGAAGCCGATCTTTTCGAATGACTGGTTCCAGGCGAGTACACCTTGTCTGATCGCATCCCGAAACTCGAGCGGTGTCGTATTCTCGATCCACCAGGTGATCGGCTCGACGGGCTCCGAGATCACGGCCGCGGGATCCTGCTTGACGAGATGCCAGCGTTGCACGAGGTCACGATACGGCGTCGGACTGTCATCGGTCAGGTCCGTAACCTGCTCGGCGAAGAATCCTATGCGATGATCGGTCAGACGTGGCACGTAATCGTTGTCCGGCATCGCGATCAACGAATGCTGGACGTATAGGCTAACGTAGCGACTGTCCGTGATATCCAGGTTGCCGGAGACGGCCGGGGCGAGGTCCTCGTAGACGTACTCGACGTGTACGTCGGTGTTCAACGGATAGTTTTTGATCTGCGTGATCTTGCTCTTCTCGTCACTGAGGTCGCCGAGAGTGAAGCTGTCGTCGTCATCATCCGGGTCGGGTGAATCCTTGATCTGATTCAGCGTCTCGTTGACGAAGATGTTGTCCGCGTCGAATAGGATGCTGCCGTTCTCCTCGTCTTCCGCGAGGATGCGCTCCGAGGCTAGCAGGGCGGTACTGATGTTGGCGTCGGCGGCGCGGCTGAGTGGGCTCGCTGGGTCGAAGTAGAACGCCGTGTTCTCGGAGCGGATCTCGATCCTGTCGAAATGGCGCGATAGAGACAAAACGCGGTTATCACGGTAGTTACCGCGAAAAGTGCCGCCCTCAACGACGCCGTCCGTGCTCACAGCAATATAGATGTACTCTCTATCCAGTTGCTCCGCGCCGATCTCAAGGTACGTCTTGCCCGACTCGCGATCCCGGTAGAGTGTGAACAGGCCATCGAAGCGATCGCTGTTCTCGGTAATCTCCGCAATCGTCTGGCTATCCTCCTCGGCGTCTTCGTCGATTTCCTGGGCGACAAGCGGGCTAGAAAATCCCGCGATCGCGAGTAGCAGCGCAGTCAGAAAATGTTCTCGTTTTTTCATGATCCGAACCTCCACGAGGACTTGAAAGCATAGATAATCGGTGCTTTCGGGGCCAGCGTGAATTCCTCGCGGCATCGTGATTGCCGTGGCAGGTATCGCGCGAGAGCATCAGTGGGTGCTTATCACCGGTCTGACACTGTCGGTCGCATCTATGGGCCTGGCAGCGGCAATGATCGCGCAACTTCTCGCACGCCATCACTGGATCGGCTTCTTAGGATTAGCGGTGATCTTTTACGTCGCGCTCATGATGATCTGGGACGGTGCGGTGCAGATTCTCGGTGCGACGGCGTAACCGTATGAAATAAGACAAACATTACAGGATTGTAATATTGGACTCGGTCTTGACGCCTCCGAGTTTAACGGGGATGTGTTAGACTCGTTACATACTCAGAGTGTTGTTAATTTGCAACGACTCTGGGACCGAATTGGGGAGTGGCGTTCACACCGACAGAAGAACGGTGTCATTCTCGAGGGGCGGCCTGGAAGCGCCCCTTTTTCTTGGCACTCCTCACACCCGCCCCCACTCAGCTCGCCGCGAGCGACTCTTGATTCATGCGGCCGTTCGCCGGTTATGATAGCCGCCTTAGTGACGCATCCGGCGCCAATACCAAGAGGAATACCGCCATGCAGATAAGAAGCCTCTCTACGATCTCACTCTTGACGCTTATTGGTCTCGCGACCGGCACGGTCAGCGCGCAGCAGGACCGCGACTGGGACGCAGTGGACATCCGAATCTCGCATGTTGCAGGCAACATTCACGTGCTCGAAGGGTCGGGTGGGAATATTGGTCTCTCGATCGGTGACGACGGCGTCATCATGATCGACGATCAATTCGCGCCGTTGTCGGCGCGCATTGCCGCGGCAATCGCTGGAGTGACGGACGGCGAGATCCGCTTTCTGATCAACACACACGTGCACGGCGATCACGTCGGCGGCAACGAGAATTTCGCAAACCTCGGCGCTTTGATATTTGCGAACGACAATGTTCGTATGCGCATGGTCGGTAGCTCTCCGCATGCGGCGCTGCCGGTCGTGACGTTCAGCGATACCACGACGTTGCACTTGAACGGCGAAGCAGTGCACGTGTTCAAGGTACCGTCCGCGCATACCGACGGTGACAGCTTCATTCACTTCCGCGGTACGGACGTGCTGCATCTGGGCGACGTGTTCCGGACCAACAACTTCCCGTACATCGATGCGAGCAGCGGCGGTAAGCTCGACGGCACGCTCGAGGCACTCGCGATGGCGATCGGTATGGCCGGACCCGATACGCTGATCATCCCGGGGCACGGCGCCGTCTCGAAACGCGAAGATGTCGTCGAATTCCGCGATATGATCCTCGTCGTCATGGACCGCGTGTCGAAGCTCATCGACGACGGCGCATCGTTCGAAGGAGTCATGGCCGCCGGCGCGACGGCCGAGTACGAAGCGAAGTGGGGCGACCCGGAGCGTTTCATGCGAGGGCTGTATTCGGAGCTCGGCGGTCAGGAGTAGTGTCGCCGAGTACGGCAACGAAACCGCGAGTCTGCATATACATACCGATCGACCGGTCGGGTGAATCGCATCGGCTGATCGAGGCGGCGGGCTGCGACGTTGTGGCCGGCGAGGCGACGTGGAGCAGCGGCATGAACCTCGATGCGCTTCTCGAGATCGCACTCGGGGCAGACGCGCTCATGGGTGCGACGATCAAGCCCATGCCGATCGAGCGTTCGTTTCTCGAGCAGCTTCCGGATCTGCGGATCATCTCGAAATATTCGATCGGCGTGGAAGACGTCGATCTCGACGCCGCGACGGAGATGGGCGTGCTCGTCACGCACTGTCCGACCGAAGCGAACTGGGGCGGCGTGGCAGAGGGCACGATCGCTTTCATCCTGACGCTGTTAAAACGTGTCCGCGAACGTGACCATCATGTAAAGCAAGGCGGCTGGCGTGATCGTGCATTGCTCGGTACCTATCTTGGCGCGCGGCGGGATGGGTACCCGGGGGTCACCGTCGGGATCGTCGGGCTCGGGCGGGCCGGTTCCCGCGTAGCGGATCTGCTGGCGCCGTGGCGTGTGCGGCTGCTGGCCTGCGATCCCTATGTCGACGACTTCAAGTTCGACCACCACGGCGTGCAGCGCGTTGAGCTCGAGACGTTGCTCGCGGAGGCCGATGTCGTCACGCTGCACTGTAATCTTTCGGCAGAGACGCGCGATCTCATCGGGGCGGAGCGACTGGCGCTCATGAAGTCATCCGCGATACTGATCAATACGTCCCGAGGCCCGGTCGTCGACGTCGAGGCCCTCTACGATGCGTTGGCCGAAGAGCGCTTGGCGGGCGCCGCCCTGGACGTATTGCCGCAGGAGCCACCCGAGGCCGATGACCGGATCCGCGGAATGGGAGACGAGATCCTGCTCGCTCCACATATGGTGAGCGCGAACATGCCCGGCACGCTCGAACCCGCGATCCCATGGGCAACGGCCGCGACTCTGGCGGCGCTCCGTGGTGAGGTGCCTGAGCATGTCTATAACGTTGATGCGATACCACGTTGGCTCGACCGGTTCGGCGATAACGCGCTCGTCTGAGCCGTGGCTATCTTGCGAGCGATAGCCGGCAAATGCCCGTTAATGGCAGAGGTAGCTTCACCGTGACGGCACGACAGGTGGGACCCAGAGCGATCTGGTCCTGGGCGTTGTACGATTTCGCCAACTCTCCGTTCACGGCCCTCGTCATTACCTTCGTCTACGCCATATACTTTACACAGGCTATAGCGCCCGATCCCAATACGGGGCTGGTGCTGTGGTCCCGGGCTGTCGCGCTGACTGCCGTCGTGGTTGCGGTGTGTTCCCCGATACTCGGCGCACTCGCGGACCGTGGCGGTTACCGTAAATTTTTCGTGCTGCTGTCTACGCTGGTCTGCGCCTTCGCGACCATGGCGCTCTACAGCGTATTGCCCGGACAGATCTGGGCAGCGCTGGTGCTCGTGATCGTGGCGAATATTGCGTACGAATTCGGCACGGTGTTCTACAACGCGTTTCTCCCGAATCTCTCGCCGCCGGAGTGCATCGGTCGAGTATCCGGATACGGATGGGGTCTAGGCTACATAGGAGGATTACTGGCTCTTGCGATCGCGCTCGTTACGCTGATCCAGCCGGAGACGCCGTGGCTCGGATTCTCGAAAGAAGCGGGTGAGAATGTTCGCGCGACCAACTTGCTCGTCGGAGCATGGTTTCTCGTTTTCAGCGTGCCCCTGTTTCTCTGGATAAAGGAACCGAACCCGCTGGTCGCGCCGGGGTGTCAAGTTGTCCGTGAAGCATTCGCGCAGCTCGCTCGGAATTTCCGGGAGATTCGCAAATATCGTCACGCGGCTCGATTCCTGATCGCGCGGATGATTTTCAACGACGGCCTAGTCACGATAGTTGCATTCGGTGGAATTTACGCGGCGGGTACGTTCGGATTCTCGCTGGAAGAGGTCTTGCTGCTCGGGATCGGCCTGAACGTAGCCGCAGGTCTTGGTGCGCTCGTGTTCGGGCACCTCGACGACTCGATCGGCGGTAAGGGTACGGTCATTGTATCGATCGTCGGGCTACTGGCTGCGACGGTGCTTGCCATCGTCGCGACAAACAAGACTTGGTTTTGGGTGGCCGGCATCGTCATCGGAATCTGTATTGGGCCGAACCAGGCGGCGAGCCGCTCGCTCATGGCGCGTTTCACGCCACGGGACGTACAGAATGAGTTCTTCGGCTTCTTCGCGTTCTCGGGAAAGCTAACGGCATTCGTGGGCCCGTTCCTGCTCGGCCTGCTCACACAGTGGAGCGGCTCGCAACGCGTCGGGGTGTCGGTTGTCGTCGTACTGCTCGCACTCGGGCTGTTGCTGCTTCTGACCGTCGACGAAGGGGAGGGGATGATTGCTGCTAAGGCACAATAATTGGACAAATAACTGGATCTGGCCCCATTTCTTCTAGCTGGTTTCGTCCCAGGGATTGACGTCGATAATATCGACGAGCCCTGCGGTCTCGCTGTCGATGACGACCACGAAGGAGCGGTCCTTACCAACCAACGGCAGGTATCCGAGTTCGGCGATATCCAGATTCAGGGATTCCGTTAGTCTCGAGACCTCTTCCTGAGCCGCGGGCTTCTCCTCCGCCAGATCGGCCAGGGCGCGTGCTCGTGCGAGTACATCGGCGCTGCGACTCGCATAGGGACTCCAAAATTCCGGGCAGTGCTCGATGTCGGGTTTGCCTTCGGAGACTGTCTCCTGGAGCAACCTCTGAAATGTTACGGGATCCTCCGGGAGGCTGGCGACGGCCAGAATCGGGCCGACGAAGGGCTTTCGCCGCAATTCCTCGTTCTCGATCAGCGAGCTATCGGCGTCTCCGTAGGCAAGCACCTCGAAACGATCGACCGCGAAAACCGAGTAATAGGGGCGCTCCTCGTAGATTACGGTCGTGCCGTAGATCAGCGCCGCGAGCTGAATGACAACGATGACTGACAGATCGAACAGCAGCCGCGGTTTCCTCGGTTTGAAGAGGATGAGTGTCAGAGCCGGTCCGAGGACGAGATCGACGCCGATGAGAACCCGGAGTACGTCAGAGGCGCCTTTCGCAGTGAAGTAAGGCGCCGGATGCCAGAGGACGAAGATGATTGCGCAAAGCGTTCCGACGACAACGGCGCTCGCCGAGAGATGAACGACGAACGCGCGCGACTTGCTTACGTCGAGCAGACCTCGTCGGTCCGTCGGGGTGTCAGCGGCGATCGTGTTCATGGCTCGTTATTTAGCCCAGGACATCCAGAACTTCAACGGCACCCGTCAAACATTTCTGATTCTGGGTAGAGCTTCTGTGGAGCGCTACAATACCGCCACCGTGGCCTGGATCCGTCATGAATATCATTCCTGAAATTGCAGCCAACGAAGCCGAGATCGTCGCCTGGCGCCGCGATATCCATGCCCATCCGGAGCTCGCCTACGAAGAGGAGCGAACGGCCGATTTCGTCGCCGAGTGCCTTACGGAATGGGGGCTCGACGTCCATCGCGGGCTGGCGACGACGGGTGTCGTCGGGACGCTTTCTAATGGTGACGGCCCGACGGTCGGGCTCCGGGCCGACATGGATGCGCTGCCGATACAGGAGGAGAACGCTTTCGATTATCGATCGCTTCACGATGGCAAGATGCACGCTTGCGGGCACGACGGCCACACGGCGATGCTGCTCGCCGCCGCGCGTTATCTAGCGGAGTCGCGGGTGTTCGAGGGCACGATCCGGTTTATTTTCCAGCCTGCCGAGGAAGCGGCCGGCGGCGCTAAGGTTATGATGGATGAGGGATTGCTCGAGCACTTCCCCGTCCAGGCCGTCTTCGGAATGCATAACTGGCCCGGGCTGGATGTCGGTTGTTTCGCGATGCGTCCGGGACCGATGATGGCGTCGTTGGACTGCTTCGACGTCACCGTCGAGGGGCGTGGCGCCCATGGCGCCTTGCCACATCAGGGTGTCGATCCCGTGCATGCTACCGCTCAGGTCATCTCCGCGTTGCAGAGCATCGTGAGCCGAAATGTCGATCCACTTCAGCCAGCGGTCATCAGCGTGACGAAAGTTCACGGCGGTGACGCGCACAACGTCATTCCTGGCAAGGTCTTGCTCGGCGGCGGCATTCGTTGCTTCGACCGAGAGATGCGCGACTTGCTCAGGAGCAGAGTGGTCGGGGTTGTCGAAGGTGTCTGCGCCGGCCTGGGCGCTCGTGGCTCGGTCGAATTCATCAGCGGTTATCCGGCGGTCGTGAACGGGCAGGCCGAGATCGGGATGGCGGCTGAAGTTGCGGCATCCATCGTCGGCACCGATAATGTCGATGCCGACTCGGACCCCGTACTCGGCTCTGAAGACTTCGCTTTCATGCTCGAAGAGATGCCGGGATGTTACGTATTTATCGGTAACGGCTCGGGCGAAGGGGTCCGCATGATCCATAACCCGGGTTACGATTTTAACGATGAGGTAGCTACGCTGGGGGCTACGTACTGGGTGAGGCTAGCGCAGGCGTTTCTGCGAGCTCCGGCCGGTTGAGATGGGCAGGCCGTCCGCGTATGCTGCCCGGCTTTTGATGGCGAGCCATCTGGGTCCACGACGTGTCTGAGGCCGATCGCAGTATATTCTTCATCTTTCCCGGACAGGGCTCTCAGTATCGTGGTATGGGCTCCGACCTCGTGGAGGAATTCGAGTCCGCCAAGGAAATCTTCGGCAGAGCGAACGAAGTCGTCGGTTACGATATGGCCGAACTCTGTTTCAGCGATCCCGACGACCAACTCGATCAAACACGTTATACGCAGCCGGCACTCGTCACACATCAGATGGCCTGCCTGGCGTCTTTCCGGGATTTGGTCGGAGAAGATCGAACGGTCGTGCCGCTATTGACGGCCGGCCATAGCCTCGGCGAGTACACGGCACTCGTCGCGGGCGGCGCGCTGAGCTTCGAGGATGCTCTGTCTCTCGTGAAGCATCGGGGCGAACTCATGAGTAAGTTCGGCGAAGGCAGCATGCTCGCGACGACGTTGGATCTGCCCTCTGCCGAGGCGCTGGCTGCCAAGTACTATTGCGCCATCGGTGGCTGTAACCTTCCCGAGCAGACTGTTGTCGCAGGCGGGGACAGCGATCTGGATGCATTGACCGAAGATCTGGCCGCGAACTTTCCGAGGAAGCGTGCGTTCCGGCTGCGTACCGGGGGTGCGTTTCATACTTACTACATGGTCGAAGCCGCACGGCGATTCAGAAAGATGCTGGCGGAAGTCGACTTCGGGGCGCTCGAAGTGGACGTGCTATCGAATTACACGGGCGTCGCGCACGAGCCGGAAGCGGAGGCGATTCGGTCTCGGTTGTTCTTCCAGCTCTTCAATCCCGTTCGCTGGTTCGGCTGTATGATGACGGCGCTGGATCGGGATCTCGACACGATCGTCGAGTTCGGCGGTGGTATTGGCAAGGGCGAAGGTCCCGCCGAGAAACGCCCGAATCTCGAGACCATAGTCAAGAAGACACTCAAATCTCGGGAGCAGACTGTGACCTACTTGGCAGCAATCAATACGGCGGGCATCCATGATGCAGCGGAGTCGCTACTCGGAAGCTAAGGGATAGGAGACGCTCGCTGGAAGCGGCAAATGTGGTCGGTTAATCAGGCGGCCTTCAGGCCGTGTACAAGGAAGTATCCAGGGAGAAAGCATGGGCGCGTTCAAGGAACCCCACGGAGGGGAGCTAAAAATACTGTATCTCGAAGGGAAGGCGGCCGAGGATGAGAAAGCCCTCGCCCACGATATCCCGTCATGGGACCTGACCACGCGTCAGCTTTGCGATGTCGAGATGATCCTGAACGGCGCCTTCTCACCGCTTGAGGGCTTCTTGGGCGAAGAAGACTATCAAGGTGTGGTTGACGATATGCGTCTGGCCAGTGGCGTGCTCTGGCCGATGCCGATCACGCTTGATGTGACCGAAGAGTTTGCAGGGCCTGTAAACGAGGGAGATAAGATCGCGTTGCGCGATCAGGAGGGCGTGCTAATCGCTACGATGGAAGTCGCGAGTAAGTTCCGTCCCGACAAAGAGGCCGAGGCACTCGCCGTCTTCGGCTCCGGGGACGAAGCGCATCCGGCCGTCCACCACCTCAATAACCAGGCTGGTGACGTCTATCTTGGCGGAACCCTATGCGGCGTCGAACAGCCGCATCACTACGACTTCAAGCATCTGCGCGACTCCCCGGCACAGGTTAGAGCCCAGTTCGAGAAGCTGGGCTGGCGGCGGGTCGTCGCGTTCCAGACGCGTAACCCCATGCACAGGGCACACCAGGAGCTGACATTCCGTGCCGCGACTGAGAAGGAGGCGAATCTGCTGATTCATCCGGTCGTCGGCATGACGAAACCCGGTGACGTCGATCACTTCACGCGTGTGCGCTGCTATGAAAAACTCCTCGACCACTATCCCGAACAGACAACGACGTTGAGCCTTCTGCCGCTCGCGATGCGCATGGCGGGGCCACGCGAGGCGCTGTGGCATGCATTGATTCGCAAGAACTATGGCTGCACGCACTTCATCGTTGGCCGCGATCATGCCGGCCCCGGAAACGACAGTAATGGCGAGCCGTTCTATGGGCCCTATGACGCTCAGGAGCTCATGCAGGAGTATGCCGAAGAACTCGACATCACGATGGTGCCGTTCAAGAATATGGTCTACGTTGAAGATCGCGCTGAGTACCAGGCGCAGGACGACGTCGCGGAGGGCGTGAAGGTCTTACAGATTTCCGGCACGGAATTGCGCCGGCGTCTGCGGGAGGGGTTGGAGATACCCGAGTGGTTCTCGTTTCCCGAGGTTATCGCTGAACTGAGAAAGACGCATCCGCCGCGCTATCGGCAGGGGTTCACGGTGTTTTTTACGGGTCTATCGGGATCCGGGAAGTCCACGATCGCTAACGCGCTCATGGTGAAGCTCATGGAGTTGGGCGGGCGTCAAGTCACACTGCTAGACGGCGACGTCGTTCGCAAGAATCTATCGAGTGAACTCGGCTTCTCCAAGGAGCACCGCGATCTCAATATCCTGCGGATCGGCTACGTGGCCAGCGAGATCACGAAGAATGGTGGTATCGCACTCTGCGCCCCGATCGCCCCGTACACATCGACACGGCGCTCGGTCCGCGATCTCATCGACACGGTCGGCGGTTTCATCGAGATCCATGTGGCGACACCGATAGAGATTTGCGAGACTCGCGATCGTAAGGGTCTCTATGCTAAAGCTCGCGCTGGATTGATCAAGGGTTTCACGGGCATCGACGACCCGTACGAGGAGCCCGCGAATCCCGAGATGCGTATCGATACGTCGGATCTGACACCGGATCTGGCTGCGCATCGGATTCTGATCAACCTCGAACGTCTGGGCTTCATTCGCTAAGCAGGCGCGTCGCCTAGAACGTCCCTGGCGGGCTTCGCCCGTCGCTCGGGCGCGGAGTGAATATTCGACTCCGCCGCACTTTGTTATCGCCCTCGGAACGCGTACAGTCTAGTCTGGCTGGTCCGGGAGAGACTCATCGACGCGTCATCAAAAACGGGTGCGACAGCGCTGATTTCCGCCGCCTCCGTCGTTGTGTTGATCTTTGGTATGCAGGCGGCGAGCGGCATACTTGTGCCCATTCTCGTAGCGGCATTTCTCGCCGTCATCTGCTCGCCGTTTATGCGATGGATGCGGCGAATACGCATTCCGGTCGGTATTGCCGTGATGGTTGTCGTGTTCGTGATCATAGGCGTGTTAACCCTCGTCGGTGTGTTCGTCGGCGGTCAGATCGGCGAGTTCACCGATCGCCTCCCATTCTATGAGCAACAACTCAATGACACGCTGAACGCGTTCGCGGCGCAATTCGGGCAGGACGTCTCGATCTCGGGATTGCTGGAACAGATCCAGCCGGCATCGCCCATGGGATTGGTCGCGAATCTCTTCACCGGCTTGCAGGGCCTATTTGCCTACTTCTTCCTCATCATCTTCACGGTGATCTTCATCTTGCTGGAGGCCTCGAGCTTTCCGGCTAAGTTGCAGCTCGTGCTGACGTCCTCCCGGGGCGACCCCGAGTATTTCACGCGATTTACGTCCGGCGTGCAGCGCTACCTCGGGATCAAGACGGTAGTGAGTCTCGTCACCGGTGCATTCGCCGGCGCGCTGACCGCCGTCGTTGGACTGGATTTTCCGCTGTTATGGGGACTGCTCGCGTTTCTTCTCAACTACGTGCCGAGCATCGGCTCGCTGATCGCGGCTATACCGCCGGTTCTCCTGGCTCTCGTCCAGTTCGGGCTCGCGCAAACGGCGGTCATCGGCATCGGTTACTTCGTCATCAACATCACGATCGGCGGCGTCATCGAGCCGCGCGTCATGGGGCGCGGATTGGGCTTATCGACGCTCGTCGTATTTCTTTCGTTGGTGTTCTGGGGCTGGGTCTTCGGGCCCGTGGGCATGCTGTTGTCGGTGCCGTTGACGATGACCGCGAAGATCGCGCTGGAGTCGAGCAACCGAACGGCGCCCATTGCGGTTTTATTGGGCGAGGCGGAGCGCGTCCGCGGGCACTGAAGCGTCGCCGCGCTTACTGAGACGTGGGTTGTTGTGCCTGGGCAGCGCGTCATTTAGATTGTGACCGGAACGAACCTGAAGAAATGAAATGAGCCTGCGAGACGAAGTCGAACGACTGTTGCCCGGATGGAAGCGCTGGTATCCGAGCCTGTTCGACGCGGCAGCGGATCTCGGCCTCATTAGGGCAAGGGTTTGTTCGCCCGACAGTCTGCTCCTTACAAAGAGACATTCGAAAGTGCGCGCTGCCGCGGAGGAAGCCCACCGGGAGATCTGGGGCGGCAAAGTGCAAGATCGGTAACGATCGTTACCTGCGATTAGGAGCCGGCGGAACGAAAGCAGATCTAAAGGTTCATAGACAAGTAGAACGACAACTGAGTGGAATCGCCATGTCATCCAGACTTCTCATAATCACGCTCCTATTCAGCGCCTGGACCACGGGCGCGTGGGCGGTCGAAGCGGGGAGCCGCGCGCCGGCCTGGACCGGTAATGATGCCAACGATCAAGTCGTCTCCTTTCCGGAGGTGCTGGGCGGTAATCCCGCCGTCGTTGTCTTCTGGGCGACATGGTGTCCGTACTGCAAGGCGTTTATGCCGTATCTGGAAACGATTCAAGCCGACTATGCGGCCGATGGTGTGCAGATCATCGCAATCAACACCAAGGAACGTGGCATCGGCGATCCCAAGGCCTATCTGGAGGGGCTCGGTTTTCCCATCTTGGGCATTCTCGAGGGTGACAACATCGGGGAGGCGTACGACGTTCAATTCATCCCGGGGCTGATGGTCGTCGATGGCAGCGGCATCGTGTCCTACCGCCGCGCATCTACCGACCTTCCGCCGGGCACGATGCTGTCGCAGCTCTGGGATGCGGAGGTTCGCGAGGCGCTGACTCTCGCATTGCGCTAGCGCAGGTTTAGATTCCGAGAAGTACAGGAAGCATCATCATGGCGAGGGTCATCGTCGCGGGCGCGAATCGCGGCATCGGACTCGAACTCGTTCGGCAGTTAGCCGCGCGAGGGGATTCCGTCGCGGCGGCGTGCCGTCGGGCGTCCACGGAACTCGAAGCTCTGCGCGTTTTTATCATCGTCGGATTGGCCGTCATCCCCGTGCTTGCCTGGCTGTCGTGGAAATACGATGTGGCGCAGCCGCAGCTCGTGCGCGATCCCAAGGACGTCGAGAACCTCAACCCCGGCTTGAGTTGGGCCATGCACCGTCACGACAATATCGACGCCGGCTACGTCCTATTGAAGTGGGCGGTGGTGGGCAATACGCTGAAAGAGAAGCGCTTTTTCAAAGCGCTGTCCATCGGTCGTGGACTCGATAACGAAGTGAACTTTTCGGACGAACGCGTGAGCCGTCACCATGCCGTCATCTGGGCCGAAGACGGTGCCTGGTATGTTAAAGATATGGGCAGCGCCAACGGGACTTTCATCAATCACAGCCCCGTCAGCAATACTGCGACGCTTCCATTATCTTGCGAATTAAGATTTCACTCGAACGGGCCAACCTTGAGCGTCTTCATCGATAAACCCGCCGAGACGAAGGTGACTTAGCGGGTTCGACAGTTCCGCGTTTCGTTACCCGTCAGGAGCGCTCGCTCTGCGGTTGTCCAGCGCTAGCCAGTTTTGCCCGATCAATACGATCAAGAGCCAATAATAGATTCCGTAGTGCATGACGATATGAGCGCCGCTCCAGTTCTGTCGGGTCAGGTGGCCATAGAGCAGCACGAACATGAATGCCAGGCCGCCGATAAGCGCCCAACGCGTCAATAACCCGAGGATCATAAACGTGCCTATGAAAACCTCGATGTAAGGAATCATGTGTAACACCAGGCTTACCAGCGGCATCGGTAGATAGGTGTCGACGAAAGTCTCAGTCTGGGGAGCCACCCAGGCGCTCACACCGGTTATCATGCGCATGAAACCGTGCAGAAAAAGGTTTACCCCTGCGAAGATGCGGAAGAAGAAGTATCCGATCTGCAAATTACTCGGCGCTCCATCCGTCGTTGAGTCAGTGTCAATAGTAATTCTCATAGTTATCCCATCGCTCCCAGTTATTTATCGTTCTGATTATTATTCGCGTGCTCGAATGCCGGTGTTCTAGATCGGCTGTCTTCCCTTATCTAGTGCTCGGTTTATTGATCGCCGCGTACGGCGCAACGCTCGTCTTGTTCTTCCACGCCCGCCGCGGTGACCTCGCCACCTAGCGACGACCGCGAGCACCACGGTATCACTCAGTTGGGGTGACGCACCGAAAGCTCTCGGCCTCGTTCGAGTCGAGGCCGGACGCTCTTAATCTTGCCACCTGAGGGTAGGGGCACCAGGGTCGGGAGATTCCGCGAGCGTCGTGCGTCGCCACAATCGAGTCCGGTGCCTCGCCGTGGGTCACCCAGGCGTCAATTGCCTCAATAGCCGAGCGCGTGTAGTTGTTCGGGCCGTCGCCGCCGCCGCAATGCCACATTCCCGGCGCCATGAACAAGCGTATGTGATCGCGGAAGTCATTCACGCCGCGTTTGCGCGACACCGTTTCCTCCATCGCTTCGTATAGTTCGACGGTCGGGAGTGGTGTCACGTTCGAATCGTTCCAGCCGTGATAGAGAATTGCCTTGCCACCGCTCTGGACGAACGGCGTCACGTCGGGATTGTCGGCGCGTATCTCGCTCGAGTAGTAGGATGAGTCGGCGGCCGCGACGTCTTCGGGGTCGTCGATGCTGAAGTCGTTTACGAAGTCGGTTCCCGGATCCTGATGCCAGGCGCGTGACGCTAGGTCGCAGCGCCCCGTGCCGTTGTCGTTTGAGCACGGCGCTGTCACGAAGCCCTGCCAGCCGCCCATGCCGCGGCCCTCGCCGCCGGGCAGCCGGCCGGGATAGATCCGCTCGCCCGCCGCTGTGACGGGCCCGCGATAGATCGATCGGACGAAATCGACCTGGGATCCCGTTAGGCACTGCGGCGGAGACTCGGAAGAACCGCACTGCAACACTCCCGGGTCGAAGTCGCACTGCCGGGGATCGTCGATGATGCGATCCGTCAAGCCGTCGATAGCATCGCAACTACCGACCGTCGCATCCTTGATCAGGTCGAGCTGGGCCGGCGACAAAGCCTCGTTCTCGGTTTTGAGTCTGGCGACTTCCTGGGCTGCCCAGACCTGAGACATGTTCAAACGCGTCAGCGAGAATACGGGCGCGCCCGCGAGGATCCCGTCAAAGTCGTTCGGATAACGCTGCATCGACTTCAGGCCCTGGCGCCCGCCCGTCGAGCAGCCGAAATAGTAGGACTGTTCGGGTTCCTGTGCATAGAATGCGTTTACGAATTGCTTGCCGACGACTGCCGTCAAGTGGATCGACCGGTACGCGAAGTCTGCGATGGTCACGTTATTGGGGACGATGACGCCGGGCTCGATCTCCTTCATGAGCCAGTTGTTCGAATCGCCGCTTCTATGTCCCGTATCCGTCTGCGCGACCGCGTAGCCGAGTTCCAGGGCCGTTCGAGCGCGGGGTTCGCCCTGAAAACTACCCGCCGTGCCGCCGTTTCCAGTCACCATGAACTTGCCGTTCCAGGTGTCCGTCGCCGGCAGACGATACCGAAACCGAATCCGGCTCTGGCCGTCGTCGGCATTCGCGATGACTCCTTCGATCTGACAGTAGGCGCCGGCATCGCCGGCCGGCCCCGCACTCGTGAGTGTCACTCCGTGAGGCGAACTCGCTGCCGTTTCGGCGAAACTCGCGACTTCGCACTCGAGTGCTTCCAGGCTCAACGGCGCGAGCAGGAGCGAAGCAGGTACCAGTAGCAATTTTCTTTCGATCATCATCAATCTCCGTAGCGGTACTTGACGATTCGCGGTTCGCTATCCGCACCTATACCGTTAGGAATTTGATACACGCGGGCTTCAGCGCTTCGGCTTCGGCGCCGGTCGGCGTCAGCATGCCGCTGTCGGGATTCACCTCGAACGTGACGATACTGTTGGAACCCTGATTCGCGACGAATATATATCGGCCCGATGGATCGAAGTTAAAACCTCGTGGGGTTTGACCGAGAGTCGAGACGATATCTATCGTCATCAGCTCTCCGGTGGCCTCGTCCACACTGTAGATTGCGATGCTGTCATGGCCGCGGTTACTGCCGTAGACGAACCGGCCGTTGGGGTGGACACGTATGTCCGCCGTCGTGTTCCGCGTCGTGAAATCGGATGGGATCGTCGCTATGGACTGGATATGGTTCACCTCACGCGTACTCGCATCGTATTCGAGCGATGACACGGTCGAGGCTCGTTCATTGATGACGAAGACGTAAGGCCGGGTCGGGTGGAACGCCGAATGCCGGGGCGAGATGCCTGGCACCGTCTCGAAAAACTTTTCGTCCGTGAGCGTGAACGACCCTGGGTCCACGCGGTAGGTGTAGATACGATCCGCACCTTTGTCGCAGACGATCACGAAGCTATTGCTCGGATCGAAGTTCACGGAGTGGGCGTGAGCGCTCTGTTGCGCGATTGGGTCCGGGCCACTCAACCGTTCGAGCACGACAACATCGGACGCCGGCGCCAGTGTGCCGTCGTCCCGCACGGGATAGATCGCAACCGTGCCGTCATCGTAAACTTTCTCGATTTTGGGAACGCCTTTGCGTTCGGTCACCCGAACGACCGGGTCGTAGTTGCCGTGATTGGACGTGAGTACCCGCGTGCCCGTCGCATCGATCGTAATGTAGGCGGGATTGACGCCCATCGAAGGCTGCGTGTTCATATGGGTGATCGAGCCGTCGTTACGATTGATGGAGAACGAGAGCAGCCCGCCGCCACCGCCGAACTCGCTATTGAGGTTCTTGATCTCGTTGGTCGAGTAGAGGAACCGCCCATCCGGTGAAATGCAGAGGTAGCCTGCGTTCAGGTTCTCGAACTCGGGCCCGGTTCGGCTTACCTGGGTGAGCGAGCCATCGCTCATGTCGACCGCATAGACCTGAATGCCGCCGCCGCCGCCGACGCCGAATGGCCCTTGCGTCCACGAGCCGACATAGGCGTAGAGTGTTTGCTGCGATTGAGCTCGTGCGCCGGTGGAAGAGGCCACCAGGCCGGCCCCCATGAGCGCGACGAAGTCGCGTCGAGATAGCTCGCTGTTCATGACGTTCGATTGTCCTCTTTTTCTTGTGTCTTTTTGGTGAGATCGAGAAGTATTGTACCGCTCAATCCACGCTATCTGAGTTTTCCGCATATTGTTCTGCGGGATTGGCATAAGAGCGCCGATTTCGACGTGTATCCTTACCCATCCAGGAAAGCCACCGGTCTCGAGGAGCAGCCGACACTGATCCAGTCTGTGACGATCGGCGGGTAACTCCTGCAGATAGCCACATTAACTTTATATAAATCAGTAAATTGAGATCACTTGCATGCAGATAATCATCGCCAGCCGGTTGGTCGACGGACGCGTCGTGTTCATGGACGCCGATGCCGCCTGGGCGGATTCCATCGCCGACGGCATATTACTCGACAGCGAAGCCGACTCGGACCGGTTCATGGGCGCGGCTGAGCAGGCCGTCGAGAACTGCATGATCGTGGATCCGTATCTCATAGAGGTCGAGAATGGTGAGCGGCGGCCGGTGGAAGTCCGCGAGGCCATTCGCGCGTTCGGCCCGTCCGTCCGTACGGACAAGCTCAACGGGAGCGGCTAAGCAGGATGTATCGTTACGATGAATTCGATGCCAAGCTCGTCAACGAGCGAGTCGAGCAGTTTCGCCGCCAGGTCGAACGGCGCCTCACGGGCACCCTGACCGAGGATCAGTTCAAGCCGTTACGGCTTATGAACGGTCTCTACATGCAACTTCACGCATACATGCTCCGCGTCAACGTGCCCTATGGCAGCCTCTCGTCGCGGCAGCTGCGTAAGTTCGCGCACATCGCGAGGACCTACGATAAAGGCTTCGGCCATTTCACGACCCGGCAGAACATTCAGTACAACTGGATAAAGCTCGAAGAGACGCCGGATCTCCTTCAGGAGTTGGCAGAAGTGGAGGTAAACGCAATTCAGGCGTCCGGCAACTGTGTACGCAATATCACGTCGGATCAATACGCGGGAAGAGCAGTCGAAGAACTCGATGATCCGCGGATCTATTGCGAGTTGCTGCGTCAGTATACGGTCCTGCATCCCGAGTTCTCGTACCTGCCGCGCAAGTTCAAAATCGCCGTAACCGGCTCACCGACTGACCGCGCCGCCGTTGCGCTGCACGACATCGGGCTGCGGATGCATCTCAACGACGCAGGGAAGATGGGCTTTGAAGTGCTGGTCGGGGGTGGTCAGGGACGCACGCCGTTTATCGCTCACACGATCCGGGAGTGGCTTGCGCCCGAACACGTCCTCTCCTACGTCGAAGCGATTCTTCGCGTCTACAACATCCACGGTCGCCGCGACAACATTCATAAAGCGCGAATCAAGATCATCGTCAACCAGATGGGGATCGACAAGTATCGCGAACTCGTCGACGAGGAGTGGGGTCGAATCAAGGACGGCTCGCTGAAAGTGCCGCAGGAAGAGATAGACCGGATCGAAGCCTATTTCGCTGCGCCCGAGTACGAAGCGCTCGAGGACATAACCGGTGAACTCGACGCGTTGCGGGAGTTCGATGAAGGGTTCGACCGTTGGATGAGGAGCAACGTCGTCGCCCACAAGGTGGCTGGCTACAGCATCGTCAATATCACGCTCAAATCTCCCGGCCGCGTGCCGGGAGACATTAGCGCCGACGAGATGGATGCCTTGGCCGAGCTCGCCGACCGATTCAGCCTGGGCGAGCTCCGGGCTGGCCACCGCCAGAACCTGACTCTGGTCGACATACAGCAGCCGGATCTACATTCCCTGTGGCAGGAGCTTGTGGCTCTGGGGCTTGCGACACCGAATCTGGGTCAGCTCACGGATATCATCTCCTGTCCAGGCTTGGACTACTGCAATCTCGCGAACGCGCGCTCCATTCCCGTAGCAAGAGATATCAGCCAGCATTTTCTGGATGCCGATTATTTGGCGTGCGTTGGCGATCTCACGATCAACGTCTCCGGCTGCATGAATGCTTGCGGCCATCATCACGTCGGTAACATCGGCATCCTCGGCGTCGATAAGCGTGGCAAAGAGTTCTTCCAGTTGACCCTGGGCGGCTCTTCGGACGAACGCGCGTCTCTCGGCAATCGGCTCGGTCCGGGCCTCCCGCAGGAAGACGTCCCGGACGCCATCGAGGCTGTCGTCAACCAGTATCTCGAAGTTCGTAATGAAAACGAGCGCTTTCTCGATACCTACCGACGGGTGGGGATCGAGCCGTTCAAGGAAGCCGTGTACAACTCCGAAAACAAAGAGGTCGCGTAATGGCTCTGATTAAAGAAGACAAACTCGTCGACGATTCCTTCGTATATATCGAGGCTGATGCTGAGCTTCCGGCGACAGGTGCGGTCGTCGTGGACCTCGAGCGCTGGCAGTCCGAGCACGAGAAGCTGCTCCAACGTGGCGAGCCCTTGGGCGTTCGCCTCACGAGCGAGCAGTCTCCAGATCTCGTTGGCGCCGGGCTGGACAAGCTCGCGGTCATCGCTCTGGAATTTCCGGCTTTTCGCGACGGGCGCGCCTACTCCTACGCCCGGCTGATCCGGGAGAAGTATGGCTTCACCGGTGAACTGCGTGCCGTCGGCGATGTGCTGCTCGAGCAACTGCACTTCATGGCTCGTACTGGATTCGACGCCTTCGAGATCGAGAGCGAAGATCCACTCGGCGATTTCGAGGTCGCGGCCGGCGACTTCACGGTCTGGTATCAGCCGACAGCGGATGGCCGGCATACCGCCGTCGAGCTTCGCCAGCAGGGGAGTTAGACGCTCCTTTCCACATGTCGGCGCGAAAGAATCTTCGCGTATTAAGAAACTGTTAGGTTGGCGAGTCTATTTCAAGTTTTGCACGTGGTAACAACTGTAATCGATTGATATTACTATGAATGATAATATTGCCGTTTTTTTAACCAATCTGATACCGCGCCACTAAGAGTCAAGCCCGAGCCGTACTATTCATCCGGTTCTCCACAGAGTTATCCACAGGATCTGTGGATCATTTATGCCGGCCCTTCAGCGCTTGATCGCGCGGCGGCGGTCTTTCACACTGTAGATTGTTGACGCGGATCCGAGCCTAACATGATGAATCGAAGGCACATCTTGCAGGGCGGGGTTCTCATGAGCATGGGCCCGGTAGTGCTCAGAGCGGCCTGCGTCGATACGCCGATCAGTTCCTACGATGAAGACTCCACGGCTGAGCAAGTGACCCAAGGTTTAGATCTCACTGGCAAGACCGCGCTCGTCACGGGCGTCAACACCGGTATCGGCTACGAGACGATGCGTGTGCTGGCTCTGCGCGGTGCGCACGTTCTCGGTACGGCGCGCACGGCCGAGAAGGGGCGGATCGCGTGTGACAGTATCGCGGGGAATACGACGCCCCTCGTTCTGGAGTTGTCAGATTTCGACTCCGTCGTCGCGTGCGCCGAAGCGGCGCGGGCCCAGACCGACTCCATCGATATGCTGATCTGCAATGCGGGCGTCCTGCTGAATGAGCTCCAACGGGTGCGCGCTCTAGAGATGCATTTCGTCGTCAATCACCTCGGTCACTTCATCCTCGTGAATCGTTTGCTGGAGCAGGTGCTCGCATCGCCTAAAGGCCGGGTCGTCGTCGTCGCGAGTCGGGCCCATCGTTCGGCGCCCGCAGATGGCATTCAGTTCGATAATCTCGCAGGCGAGGGCGATTTTGATCGCCAGAGACTCTACGGGCACTCCAAGCTCGCGAATGGCCTGTTCGCGCGCGAACTCGCGTACCGCCTCGAGGGCACTAACGCGACTTGCAACGCACTTCACCCGGGAGTCGTGGTGACGAATATCGCGCGCAACCTGCCGGGTTGGCAGAACGCGATCTTTCGTTTTGCGGGATTGTTTTTCCTGAAGTCGGTCGAAGAGGGCGCCGCAACGACCTGCTATGTCGCGACGAGTCCGGAACTGGTGGGCGTGAGCGGCTGTTATTTTTCAGACTGTAATCCGGCTACACCGGACGCGAACATGCTGGATGACGCCATGGCCGAGAGACTCTGGTCGGTATCGGAGGACCTGACCCGACCGTATCTGATCTAGAACCTCGAAAAAAAGGGATCTAGCCCTTTTTTTCTAGGTGCTGCTGATCTGAAAGATCAGTAATGCGCCGAGATAGCCCAACACCGACATATAACTCCACGCGAAGACCGGCCATCCCCAGCCGTTGGTCTCGCGCTTGATGACGGCGAGTGTTGCCGCGCACTGCAGGCACCAGGCGTAGAACAGAAGTAGCCCCAGAACCATAGGCAACGTAAAAACCGGGTTGCCATCGGGCCAGGTCGCCGACGTCAAGCGGTCCTGAAGACTCGCTTCATCGGCGGCAGCTCCGACGGCGTAGATCGTTCCGAGTACGGCGACCACGACCTCGCGTGCTGGGAAGCCCGCGATGACCGCGGCGGAGATTCGCCAGTCCCAGCCGAGCGGTGAGAACACCGGTGCCACAAATTGCCCGGCTCGGCCGAGCCAGCTCTGGGACAGATGCGCCGCGGCAGCGTCGTTATCGATCTGCACGGTGGCTTGCTCTAGCGCTTCACTCTCAAGCGTGGCGACTGCCTGAATCTGGGCATTCACACGATCCGTTTCTATCAACTCGGAACGCGGAAAATAGGCCAGTGCCCATACGATGACCGCGACCGTAAAGATGACGGTACCGGCACGGCGCAGAAAGATTCGTGCCCGGTCGAGTAGCTTCATCAGAACCGTCTGCACGTTCGGCATGTGGAACTCGGGCAGGGCGAGGATGAAGGTTGGGCTCGGGCCGCGCAGCGCCGATCGCTTCAAAAGCAGCGCGGTTGCGACGCCGCCGACGATCCCGAGCATATAGAGCCCGAAAAGCACGATGCCTTGAAGATTCAGGAGACCGAAGTTCCGGCTTGGGACGAACGCCGCGATCAGTAACGCGTATACGGGAAGGCGCGCAGAGCAGGTCATGAAGGGTGCAGCCATGATGGTTGCAATACGGTCGCGCCGATTGGGGATGACCCGAGTCGCCATGATGCTGGGTACGGCGCAAGCGAAACCGGACAACAAAGGAATAACCGATTGACCGGAAAGCCCTACGGCGCGCATACCGCGATCGACGAGGAAGGCGGCCCGTGCCAGATAGCCCGTATCCTCCATGACGATAATAAAGAGGAACAGGATCAGGATCTGAGGCAAGAAGATAATGACGCTGCCGACACCGGCGATGATGCCGTCGACGAGCAGGCTCGTTATAAAACCGGCCGGGAGTACGGCCTCAAGCCAGCCGCCAGTGGCGCTCGAGCCTGCGTCGATGAGATCCATCAAGGGTGTGGCCCAGGCGAATACGGCTTGAAAGACCGTTGCCATCACGATCAGAAATAGCACTATGGCCGGCAGGGGCCGATTGAGCCAGGTTGCGAATTTGCTGCTCCAACGGGTCGCCGCTCCAGCCTTCGATTGAACATGCGGCAGCGTTCGCTTGATCCACTCGTAGCGATTGCGGGCCTCGACGGCGAGCGGCGGCTCGTCTCCGCATAGATTTTCTCGCAACTCGGCGACTCGTTTTACTGCGCCTTCCCCCGATGTCGTTCGCAGCGTGTCGATCGACTGAGTATCGGAGTCAATCAATGCGCGTTCGATCTCGACGACGCTCAGCGTCGTCTCCTCGAATTCCTCCCGCACTACCTCGGCCGTCCGGCGGAGATCCGGCCAGAACGAGCGTGCCCCAGGAGGTTGACTCGTCACGGCTTGTGCGATGAGTTCCCTGAGACGATCGATACCACTCCCTGTCGTCGCGATGATCGTGCATGCGGGAATACCTTCCAGCCGTTCGGAAAGTGCTTCGGTATTGACTCGAATGCCTTTCCGCAGTGCCGCGTCGGTCATCGTCAAAGCAACGACCATGGGCCGGCCGAGTTCCGCGAGCTGCTGCAGAAGGTACAGGCTCTGGTAGAGTCGCGTTGCGTCGATCACGGCGAGAATGACATCGGGCAGGGGAGTCCCAGCTACCCGGCCGAGCAGTACATCGACGGCGATACGTTCGTCATCGGAGTTGGAACTCAGCGAATAGGTTCCTGGCAGATCAACGAGATCCATCACGATACCTTCCAGTGTGAGTTTGCCGATGCGTTTCTCAACGGTGACGCCGGGGAAATTGCCGGTTTTCTGCCGCAAGCCCGTCAATCGGTTGAACACCGTGCTCTTGCCGGAGTTGGGGTTGCCGACCAGCACGATAGTCACATTGCGGGCGACCGTGAGTCGATCCACGGGCACGCTGATTGTGTTGGGGCTAGCCATCGATCGGCTGGGGCCGGATCTCGAACTGCCGGGCATCGGCCCGGCGCAGCGACACGGCGCTGCCATGAAGGAGGAACTCCAGTGGATCTCCGCCCAACGAGGCGCCTACGAACCGAAGTTCGGCGCCTTCGACGAGGCCCATGACCATGAGTCGCTGTACGCTTCGGGTAGCCGTGTCGATAGACTCGATGTGGACGCAGTCGCCCTTGTTGAGATCGGCCAGAGTCATGGTCTGTACTGTGTTCCTAGATGCGAATGATAATCTTTCTTATTTTAAGCTTTTACCCGGCACCCACAAGCACGAACTGCCGGTCAGAATCGCATCACGGCCGTCGCTCCCACACTCACCGTTATTAAAGAAAAGGGAACCGCCCCCTTTTCTTTGCCGTTCGACCGTCGCCTACAGCACTCTGTAGAGGCGCTCGTCGTAGAGACTGCCACTCAACGGCTGCAGTGCGTCGCGGAACACCTTCTTGTGCCCGGCTGTCGAATGAGCTTCCTGTGAGCCCACGCTCTCCCAACTCTCCACAAGCGTCATATGATTGCGGCGGCTCACCTGCGTCAGAACATCAAAGCGGACCACGCCGGCATCCCCGCGGCTCGCAGCAACGAGTGCAGCGATACGCTCGAGACCTTCGTTGAGGCCTGTCGGGATGATATCGATGTGCGTGAGACCGTAGATAGAACCGCCCGTGTCGGCACGGCCGCCAACGTGTAGCTCCGTGTGCAAGCGCTGATCGTATGGGCTGTAGAGCAGTGGGTCCAGAGCCGCCCGGAACGCACGTGTGTGTCCAGCGCTAGCATGGGTTTCTTGCGCATCGGCATCGGCCCAGGTCTCGAGTATTGCGAAATGATTGGGGCGGCCTATCCGTTGTAGAACCTGAAACAGGGAGTTCCCATCGTCATCGTGGCTCGCTTCGGCGTGGTCTACCAGTAGATCGATGGCCTGCGAGGTTGATACCGGCATGACCTCGATATAGGTGACGACATAGGCTGCGTCGTTCGTCTGGGAATGAACGGTTTGTGCCATGCCGATCATCAGAGAGATGAGGCAGAAGGCAAGACGTAAAGACACTCTCATAGCGTAATCCCCTTGAGTTGTTCTTCGATTCTCGAACTCCATGAGAGCCCGGACGGCTACCGGGAGATTCTAACCGGCTACCTGTCATAAATGGAAAACATAAAGATAATAAATACTTGCACTCATTGTACTTATCGGCCGGCTGCGCTTACCAGGGAACTGCCCCTGTTGCTATCATGTCGGAATTCCCATCAGGCCGCACTCGCTATGGAAGATGATTTGAAAATGCCTAAAAGAGTTCCCCTCTGCTTTGCCATCGCTTTCGGATTGGCGGGCCTCTCGCACATGACGGTCGCCGAGGCGCATCACTCCGACGCGCCGCATTTCTTCCTCGACCGGCACAATATCTACGAGGGCGTCGTGACGGACTTCAGGCTCGTGAATCCGCATGCCTATGTCTACTTCGATGTTGCGGGCGAGGACGACGCGACCGAGAACTGGCGCTGTGAGCTACCCGCGGCGATTACGTTGCGGCGGCAGGGCTGGACCAACGAGTCGCTGGTAGTGGGACAGAGCATCAGGATCGACGCTTCGCCCGCGAAGCGCGAGGCGAGTCACTGTTACGTCAACGCGTTCGTGCTCCACGACGGCACGGTCGTGCCTCGCGAGGACGCCGGGCCCGTGCTCGTGGCCGAGGGGGCGGGGCGCGAACGCCCGCTGCGACTCGCGAACGGCCAGCCGAACATCAGTGGCCATTGGGCGACGCAGCCGCGTTCGGGGCCGCGCGAGCGCCCAACGCAAACGGCCGCCGCACGCGCCGCCGCGGAAGTTTTCGAGTACGAATTCGACCACCCGGCGCTGCGCTGCGAGAGCGTCGGCATCATTCACGGGTGGCCTTTCGGCCGTTTCCCGAACCAGATCACGCAGATCGGTGACACGGTCACGATCCTCTACGGCTACATGGATCTCGAGCGCACTATCTACCTCGACATGACTGAGCATCCGGATAACCTCGTGCACACGACCGCCGGGCATTCCATCGGGCACTGGGAGGGCGATGTACTCGTCGTCGATACGGCGGGTATCTCCGACGGCGCCGTAAGCCCACTTAACGAGGTCATGCACAGCGACCAGTACCACGTCATCGAACGGTTCTGGTATGAGGAGGACACGCAGACGCTCGTGCGTGAATACACAGCCGACGATCCGCTCTATTTCGACGGACCGTTCAGCGGGCGCGACCACGCGGACATCTCGGCCGTGCCGTATCGGCCCTACGACTGCGTGGAGCTTGCCGGCGGAAACAATATCCGGCCCGGTGCCACGGAAATCGGAGCGCGCCCGAGCGACTAGCCGGCCTTCGCCGTACCGTAACGACGCAGGCGGATGTCGGCCTGCTCTTTGTGGCCCATGAAGCCTTCGAGGTCGCAGAGGCGGGAGCAATATTCGCCGACCTGTACGGATGCCGCCTCGGTGATCTTCTGATACGCGCAGGTCTTGATGAACTTGCCGACCCACAGCCCGCCCGTGTACCGGGCGGCTTTCCGCGTCGGCAGCGTGTGATTCGTGCCGATGACCTTGTCCCCGTAGGAGACGTTCGTCTCCGGGCCGAGGAACAGCGCGCCGTAGTTGCTCATGTTGTCGAGAAAATAATCGGGGTCGCGCGTCATGACCTGGACATGCTCGGATGCGATCTCGTCGGCAATCTCGACCATCTCGTCGACGTTGTCACAGACGATGACCTGGCCGTAGTTCTGCCACGCTTTGCCGGCGATCTCGGCCGTGGGCAGTACCTCGAGCTGCCGCTCGACGGCCGCCATCGTGTCGTGCGCGAGTTGCTCCGAGTCCGTCAGCAACATGGCGGGCGAGGTCGGGCCATGCTCCGCTTGGCCCAGCAGATCCGCGGCGCAGAGTTCGCCGTCCACGCTGTCGTCGGCGATGATCAGAGTTTCGGTCGGGCCGGCGAGCAGGTCGATGCCGACCCGGCCGAACAGCTGCCGCTTGGCCTCCGCCACGTACGCGTTACCCGGCCCGACGATCATGTCGACGGGCGCGATCGTATTCGTGCCGAGCGCCATGGCCGCTACAGCCTGAACACCGCCAAGGCAATAGATCTCATCTGCGCCGCCTAAATCCATCGCGGCGACGATCGCCGCGTTGACCCGGCCCCGATACGGCGGCGCGGAGGCGATGATCCGTTTCACGCCGGCGACTTTCGCCGTCACGACGCTCATGTGCGCCGAGGCGACCATCGGGTATTTTCCGCCCGGCACGTAACAGCCGACGCTGTTGACCGGAAGATTCTTGTGGCCCAGCGTCACGCCGGGCAGTGTCTCGACCTCGACGTCCTTGAGAGCCTCTTTCTGCGCGTGCGCGAAGTTTCGTATCTGCTCCTGCGCGAACTTGATGTCGCCGATGACCTGCGTTGAGAGCTCGTCGTGGCAGCTGGCGATCTGCTCGGCGCTGAGGCGGAATGACTCGGGCGACCAGTTATCGAAGCGTTCCGAGTACTCGCGCATCGCTTCGTCGCCGCGCGCATCAATATTATCGAGCATGTCCTCGACGGTACGGCGAACACGGTCGTCTTGATCGGCAATCTCGTCGCCAGAGATTCCCTGTTTCAGATAGTGGGCCATCCTGATGTTCTCCGGGTTCTTCTAAGGATACTTCTCGGTCGTGACGTCAATTCGCCGGCATCGGCGGGCCGATGAGCGTGCCGTCCGGCCGCAGGCCGTCCCGGATGCTTACAATGATTTCTTCCTCACTCCAGCTGCCGATGCCGGTTTTCACATCCATCGTAATGTTCGGAGCGAACGCCCGGAGGCCCGGTTCGTCGATGACGAAGGCGCCAGCATATTTCATTTCCGCGATCGGCTCGGCATCCTCGTTCTTTGGCGTATGGCAGTTACCGCAGCCGAGGATTCCTTCGGCGAGATATTCCCCGCGTGCGACGAGTTGGTCCCGGTCCTGTGCCCATGCGGGCGAGGTCGTGGCGAGAACGATGGCTACTGTCGACAGGATTCGCATGGCGGTTCTCCTACGTGTTGCTCGCGCAATACTAACGGCGGCAGAAGCGTGAGGCTACCGCGCGGAAACACCGTGCAGAAAAGACCGGCACACGCAAATGTGAGCCGGTTTCTCTTGAGTTTTCGACGCGTCGGCTGCTACGGATAGACGTTCGGGATCCGTGCCGCGCGATAGATCGACCAGTTCGAGTCGTCGGCTTGGAGACGCATCTCCCAGACCTTCTCGGCCGGCTGCTCGTGAGTCACCTCGATGAGGCTGGCCCAGCGTTGCGTGCCCATTCCCAGCGGGGAGTTCACACCCTCGGCATTGGTCTCGCGGCCGCCGACGTTAATGAGAATATTGCCGGTCTGTGGGAGCCAGTCGACGTCGCCGAGGTAGCGTCCGTAGAACGGCTCGTCCTCAGGCCCGTATTCCCAGACCTGCTCGACCTCCATGGTCTCTTCGTTGACGGAGTACTCCACGGCACGGCTATAGCTGTCCTCAAGCGCCATCCTCGCGTCGGGTGGGCTGGAGCGTGCCACGCCGTTGTCGAACAAGAGATACGTGCCATTCTCAGTGTGCGAGATCGCATGATGCTTGTAGGACCATTCGACGTCGCCGACGGGCGTTAAGAGCTTCTCGCTCCACGGTTCCCGCCAGTTGTCGTGGTTGCTGAGAATCCAAACGAGCTCACCCGTATCCATGCTGATCTTGACCACGGCGTCCTGATACGGCAGCGACAATATAAAAGAGTTGTTTTCTTCTTCGTGGATGATCGCATTGCCGTGCGTCCAGTCGTAGACGATGCCTTCGACGACGCCATCGTAGTGGTTCGACCAGAACCCCTCACTTCGTGAGTTGTAGCCCAAACGGTAGGGATCGATGATGTCGTGGAGCTTCCATTCACGGAGCACGTCGCCGGCCCGGGTCATCTCGACGATCACGTCGCCGATGACATTTGCCTGCTGAGTTTGCCCATCAAGTTCATAGTTCGCGGGCCAGTCATCAATAACGCGGTTCTCCGAGCTCATGATCAGGAAGTTGCCGTTCGCCATTTCGACGTAGTCGTGATGAATGGAATCCGTATCGACCGGGATGCTGCCGGCGTGAACCTCTTTCACGGTGCCGGAGAACTGCCACTGGTTGATGACGTTTCCCAGCATGTCGATCTCGAGCAGGCCGTCGGTGCCGGGCCATGCTCCGTAGGCGAAGTTGCTGTTCTCGAGCCGGCGGATGTCGTGAACGCGATGAATGCCTGGCAAGTAGTACCAGATGATCTCTCCGGCATCATCGACGATGATCGCCGGTGAGAAATTGGCGGGTTCGGAGGTGCCCGTCGACCCCCAACGGCCATTGATGTTGAATACAGTAACGCCGGGCTCCATGGCATCGGGGTTGTGAACGGTTATTACCGGCGTCGGGAAAGCGTCCGGCAGCGGCGGTGTCTCGAACGTGACTCCTTCGGATAACGTCTCGTTTCCATCGGCATCTTGGAGCGATGCGGTAACCGTGTGTACGCGGCCCGCGCGCAAGCCGAGTACGGGAACTTCGTGATTCGTCACCATTCCCTCGTTCGGTGTCACGCTCCAGCTTCGCTCGCCGTCGTTGATATTGAGCGTCAGCCCGGCCGGTTCGTCAGTCGTAATGCTCAGGATGGCTGCGAGTGGTACGGTCGGATTCGGATTCGGTACCAGGCTGACATTGCTGAGCGCTGGCCCAGTTGTGTCGCCGGCAGTGGGCGATGCTGCGTCGCTGCTTTCGTCCGGCGCGATATCGCAGCCCATGAGCAGCAGTGACGAGATCGCTGTGACCGCGGTGAAGAGGGAGGAAGCTTTGCGTGTCATGATCGAACTCCTGAGAGGCAAGACGTAGTCGTCAAACGGTAGCAGCCGCTATCGCGCGTGGGCGGTACACCGGCAGCTGCTATAGGGGTCGTAGGAAAGGCTCTGCTAGTATCTTCGTGGCTGAATTATCGTTATTTAATTATTCTAGGCTTCGTTATTGAATACTTGCAACCGTACTTAGCCCCTAAGCTGGTATTGCCGGGCGTGGAGGGGAAATTAAAATGATTTTCAATAACAAAAAGATAGTGCTGTCGTTGGCTTGCTGGCTGTTCTGCTTCGGGCTTGCTGAGGCACGGTCGCAGGGCGACCGTTTCGCCTCATCGTTCGAGGTGGCATACCTGCCGGCGACGTTACCGTCTTGAGCGATGACTATTTCGTGGTCGAAGAGGACGACATTCAGAATCTCGGTGCCGTCCTGACTGTTGTCGGCGGCAAAGTCATACACGCAGACGAGGTGCTCAAGTAAACCTTCATGCTCGGAAGCCGGGGTTCGCCCCAGCGTTCGAGCGCAACGACGCGGGATCACCATCGATGTATCGCGACGCATACTGGGGTGCAGTAGTTTTATTTTCGACAGCGGGGGCGTTGTCAGCCTCATACCTTTACGCTCAGGGTCCGGTGACCGACGCCGAGTTCGAGGAGTTGGCCGCGCGATTCATCGACGAGATGCCGGAGCACTCGCCTGTAAGCGCGACACAACTCGGCGATCATCGTTTCGACGCGCAGTTGGATCGGGTCGATTCGGCTACAAGGGCTGCGAGAAAGGAGCTCTTCGAGCGCTATCTTTCCGAGGTAACGGCGCTCGACCGCGACGAGTTGAGTCGGGCGAATCAGGTCGATGCGGAGCTATTGCGGCACGAGCTGGAGGCAGGACTCTGGTCGCTTGCCGAACTTCAGTCGTGGGCATGGAATCCACTGGACTATACGGATCTCGCTGGCAGCGCGATTTATGGGTTGCTTGCACGCGAGTTTGCGCCGCTCGAAGAACGGCTCCTCCGTGTGGAGGCAAGGCTCAGACAGCTTCCACGCTTCTTCGAGCAGATGCGCGAAAATCTCGACCCTCTGCGTGTGCCGAGAATTCATGCCGAGACCGCGATTCGACAACACGCGGGACTGATGTCGCTCGTGGATGCGATGGTCGTTCCCGAGATGGCCAACCTCAAACCCGGCGTCAGGGCACGCCTTGCAATCGCGATTGGAATCGCCCGCGAAGCGGCAAGAGTGCAAGGGATGTGGCTCGAGACCGAACTGTTGCCGCGCGCCGAGGGAGAGTTTCGACTCGGCGAAGATCTCTATGAGCAGAAACTTCACTACACGCTGAACTCACCGCTGACGAGACGGGAAGTCAGAGTGCGGGCCGAGCGGGAGTTCGGACTTGTCCGCGACGCGATGTACGAGGTCGCGAGCATGGTCTACGGGGCAAAGTACCCGTACGCGGACCTGCCGGAACGGCCGGCCGATGATTTGATGCAGGCGATCATCCGCGCCGCACTCGAGGAGGCTTATCTTCAGATACCGGACCGGGACGAGCTCGTCGCCGTCGCGACTGCGGCGCTGGAACAGACGACGGCGTTCGTCATCGAGCGAGATCTCGTGAGCGTTCCCGACGATCCGATAGAGATCGTCGTGATGCCGGAGTTTCAGCGCGGCGTCTATGTCGCCTACTGTGATTCGCCGGGGCCGCTGGATGCCGGCGCGAAGACTTTCTACGCTGTCGCGCCGCTGCCCGTTGACTGGACGGCAGAACAGGATCGCTCTTTCCTGCGCGAGTACAATCTGCTGTCTATCGAGGACCTGACGATTCACGAAGCGATGCCGGGTCATTATCTGCAGCTCGCGCACTCGAATCGCTATCCTTCCGTGCTTCGGGCCGTGTTGGCATCCGGGACGTTTATCGAGGGTTGGGCCGTTTATGCGGAACGCATGATGATCGATGAGGGTTACCTGGAGAGCGATCCTCTGATGCGTCTGATCAATCTCAAGTGGTATCTGCGCACGGTCGTCAATGCGATCATCGATCAGGCGATCCACGCCGGTGAGATGACGCGTGATGAGGCGTTGACGTTGATGATTGAGGGTGCGTTTCAGGAGGAGCGCGAAGCCGCGGGTAAGTGGACGCGGGCACAACTGACATCGGCGCAGCTGTCGACCTATTTCGTCGGCTATCAGCAACATGCCGATCTGCGGCACGAGGCCGAAGCCGAACTCGGTGATGAGTTCTCGTTACGGCGGTATCACGATGAGGTGCTGTCTTTCGGATCGCCGCCGGGACAATACGTTCGCGCGTTACTGCTCGACCAACCGATCCCTTAACAGTGCGTTATGTATAGTGCGTGGCCTGAATCTAGAGAATTCGGCTGGCACCCACGTGCTATATTTTTGCCCCCCTGAGCTAAAGTTTCAGACACTGAGTACGAGAACACTAACCCTACTCGTTGCCATGCTCGTGAGTTTTTCAGCGTTGGCACACCACAACTACCGGCTGCGGTTCGACTACGATGTTGACATCACCCTGACGGGCGTCGTCACGAAGTTCGACTGGAAGAATCCGCATATCGAGATTTTCATAGAGGTTGCGGACGAAGACGGTAACGTCATCAACTATGCCATGTCGACGGCCGTCCCCGGCGTTGCCAACCGCCTTGGCATCACGCCTGAAACATTGCTTCCGGGTGACACGCTTATCGTTACGGGTGCACCGGCGCGCAACGGTGCGGACGAGATACGCGCCCGCACCATGACCCTCGACGACGGCATCTACTATATACTCTCTCCCCAGGGTTACCGGTAAAACGATGAGCAGGGCGGCATGGGTGCGGCCGGTATGGGCGCCGGTGGTATGGGTATGGGTAACTAGACTCTTCTATTACGGGGAAACATCAATGCGTATCAACATTCTCGCGGCGATATCCGTTGCCGTGCTTCTCGCTGGCTGTGACCAGGCGGTTGACCCGGCTGTAGAAGCGGTTGATGAAACGGCGGCTATCGAGAGTCGGCCTAATATCCTGCTGATCATGGCCGACGACATGGGCTATACGGATCTCGGCTCTTTCGGCGGTGAGATCCGGACACCGAATCTCGACGCGCTGGCGCTCGGCGGCGTCCGCCTGACGAACTACCACGTCGCGCATGCCTGTTCGCAGACGCGTACGATGCTCATGAGCGGCACCTACACGGAAGTCGGCGCCGTGGCTCAGAGTAGCCGCAGCCGGCGTCTGGCCGATAACGTCGTTGCGCTGCCGCAGTTCATGCGCGATGCGGGTTACCACACTTACATGTCAGGTAAGTGGCACGTCGGTAGCGGCGAAGGGAGACATCCGGCCGCGCGCGGTTTCGAATCGTCGTTCGCGCTCATGGGCGGGGCCGCGGAGCACTTCAAAGTCGGCCCGGACAGGGAAGGACGCTACACCGAGAACGGCGTTTCCGTCGTACTACCCGAGGACTTCTACTCGACGGAGGTCTATACGGACAAGATGATCGAGTATCTGCAGGCGAACGAGGGCGACGGCGTGCCGTTCTTCGCGTGGTATACGCCGACGGCACCGCACTGGCCGATGCAGGTGCCGGAAGAGTACATGCACCGCTACGATGGCGTTTACGATCGCGGTTACGAAGATTTATTGAGGCGGCGTATCCAGCGTGCCGACGAGATGGGCGTGCTGCCCCCCGGCTATTCGATGGAAGGCTATACGCGTACGCGCCACTGGGATGACCTGAGCGAGGACGAGCAGCGCCTGGAAGCACGCAAGATGGAGCTCTACGCGGCGATGGTCGAGAACTTCGACTATCATGTGGGTCGGCTTATCGATTACCTGCACGACTCCGGTCAGTTCGAGAGTACGCTCATCATGTTCTCATCCGACAACGGTGCGGACGTATCTATTCGCGAGAGAGATAATGTGGACAACAGTCTCGAAAATCTCGGCCGTGCCACGTCATACGTCGCGGTCGATACCTGGGGTGACGTGCACTCCGCGCCGTTCAAGTGGCACAAAGGTATGGAGTCGGAAGGCGGGTTGCGTGCACCGGCGTTTATCCGTCACTCGTCTGTCGTGAATCGTGGAGGTGTCGACAACCGTTTCCTGACCGTCATGGACGTGATGCCGACATTCCTCGAACTCGCGGGTTCGGAGCATCCTGGGACTGAGTATCAGGGTCGTGAGATCGTTCCGGCGCGCGGCCATTCGTTCGTCGATCTGCTCGAGAGTGAAGGAACCATCGAGCACGACGCGGGCAGCGAAGCGATATGGTATCTGGATGCGCTCTATCGTGGCGAGTGGAAGCTGCTCCGCTTGTCAGAGGCTCGCGGTGGTCCCGACTGGGAGCTCTACGATGTTCGCTCCGATCCCAGCGAGACGACTGACCTCTCCGAAGAACATGCCGCGCTCAAGGAAGAGCTGATCGGCGAGTGGGAGCGCATCGCCGAAGAATCCGGTGCCCAACTCGAGTTCGCGATTCAGTAGCGATGCAATTAATGGGGGGCGGGTCCCTTTATTGTCAGAGCACGCCCGCGTCGTGGACGATTTCGCCGCCGACGATCGTCATGAGCGACGTCATGTGCCGGATATCCTCGTCGCTCACGGCCGCCGGATCGAACACGTCGGCGCTCAAGACCGCGATGTCGGCGTAACGGCCGACATCGATACCGCCCAGCGTATCGTCTTCCTTCGTGAACCAGCCCTGCTCGACGGAAGAGTACATTCGCACAGCCTCATATCGGCTCACGGTCTCGCCGGCGTTCGTAAGCTCGCCGTTGACGTTAATCCCGGTAACCATGTAGTAGATGATGCACCAGGGGTTGAGTACGTTGATCCGCGCACCATCCGAGCCCGCGCCGACTGCAACGGCTCCGCTGTTCAATATTGTCCGCCACGGCGGGCCGCCCGCCGCACTGCCGCTGTGGTAAGGCTGGCCGTGCACGCCGAGGCCTAAGCCCATGGACACGGCTCGATCGACAAGCTCGGGTGTGATGCCGCTCAGATGCCCGGGCGTCCAACGCATGGCCGCGATATCGAATGCCTTGCTTAGATCATCCCAGACGTCCAAGTGTGCATCGATCTCGGCAGGAGAGTGGATGTGCTGATGATAGGTCCAGCCGCGTTCGGCGATCCGGCGCTGCGCAAGCCGTGCCGCATCGCTGAGCGGCTGCTCGTTGAACAGTCCGCGACCAACCGACCACTCACCAATGCCGACGATCTTGGCCATGTCGGGTCCGTAGTTGGGCCACTTGTTGTCGAGATAGCCCATGAGTTGCGTGAGCTCGGCATTCTCATCCAATCCCGGGAAATAGATTCGGGTCCGAACCTTGTGACTGTTCTCCCTGACCATCTCCAGCAGAAAATCGTAGCCGTTCGTTTGATCGATGAAGCCGACGCCCGGCACCGTGCCTGACATGTCCATGACGGTCGTCATACCTACCGATAAAGAATAGGCGGCGACGTTTTGCATCTGTCTTTTTCGATCCTCGTTGGTCAATGAGGCTGCCAATACGTCGTAGGCCTTTGCGGTTTCCGGGCCCCGGGTAATCGAGCCGTCGTCAGCGACGACGACGCCGAGACCACGCAGGAGTTCTCGTCCGGCTGTGTTCGTCTGTCCCGGACCCGCGCCGCGCTCGGAGAGATAAACCGCGTGGTCGGCTGCCGCATCATCAAGTTCGGCAAGCGTCGGGAAGCGACGCTCGGCCCATTGCGTCTGGCGAATTCCGCCGATCGTGGTAATCAGAGCACCGGCCGGGACGCCGGCTGCGCGTGCCGTGATCGCCTCGAGTGCTGCGTCAATCGTAAAGGTCGTCTCGAGTGCGCGTGTGTCATAGCCAGGCCGATTCGCGATACGCACATAGTGGATGTGATTGTCGATCAGGCCCGGTATGACAACCCGGCCCTGCAGGTCGATCGTATCGGTACAATCATCGTCGTCGAGCGCGGGATTGATCGCCGCAACGTAGCCGTTCTTAATCAACACCGACGAGGCGATGTTGTTCGCCTCATTCATCTGATAGATCTGCCCGTTCACGAGCGCGAGGTTTTGCTGACTGCCGCAGTTATCGGCCTCGCCTTGAGCGGAGGCGGTTACTGCGCCGAGGCTGGCCAGCACTCCAACGACCAAAGCGGCTGCGGACACACTGGAACCTGTCGATAATTTAATCACTGTCGTTTCCTCTTCTACGGAGCGGCTCCAGGCGTACCGTTAATCGGTCGCGTCGCTCGTCTCCGGCATGGTAGGCTCTAGATCCGGTCCAATAGCCACAGTAGAAAAATCACGGGAGGAGGCGTCGGCCAGGTTCTTCTTATGATCAGTCTATCATGGGGAGTCTTCATCACTGCCGGAACGAAATAGTTAAGGGGTCAATCATGTCTATCTCTCGATTTCTTTATGTGGTCACGGTTGTGCTCATATTCGTTGTCACGTTCGGGGCACGCGCCTATGAAGTTTTTCAGGGCCCGACTGAACTCATTCAGTACGATCCGGCGAAAGCGGCATCGGGCTATACGATCTTCAGCCCATTTCGCGGCCAGAATACTTATCTGATCGACATGCATGGTGAAGTCGTGCACTACTGGCCCTATCCCGAGGGCTGGAGCATTCCCGGCTCCGAAGCCATCGAGAAGCACGCCCGCCTGCTCGAGGACGGGACGCTGTTACGCGGTGTCGTCGACAAAGCCAATCGAGGTGGTATGAGCGGCGCGAGATATCAGATCGTGGGCTGGGATGGTGAAGTCATCTGGGAATATGGCGACGAGCGACTCGAGGTTTCGCCACATCACGACTTTCGCATGATCTGGAATCCTGAACTCGAAGAACAGACATTAATGTACGCTGCGACGACACAGATTTCTCACGAGGAAGCGATGGCGGCCGGTGTGGACCCGCAGGGCCGTGAAGATATCTCCTCGAATCCGGACGGCATCGTCGAAGTCGATCTAGACGGCAATATCATCTGGGAATGGAACATCAGCGATCACACGATTCAGGACGTCGCTCCGCAATTAGGAAACTATGGCGTTGTCGCTGACAACCCAGGGAAGATGGATCCTAACTTCGGTGGCGGCGTGACCGGCGACTGGATTCATATCAACAGTTTCGATCACAACGCTGTGCTCGATCAGGTCATTATCAATAATTCGGGGTTCAGCGAGTCCTACGTCGTCGATCATGGCGCGACATTCGTGCCCGGCGATCCCGAAGAGAGCATCGAACTGGCCGCGAGTGACGCAGGCGATTTCATCTTTCGCTGGGGGAATCCCTGCGTCTACGATTCCGGCGATTGTCCCTCCGCCACCAATGAAGGACAGGCCAGCACCAATGGTCATCAGCAGGTCTATTTCACTCACGATATTCAGTGGATTCGCGATCGCGAGATTGGGCCCGAGATCGGTGACCTGCCGGGTGCCGGAAACCTTCTGATCTTCGATAATGGTGCGCGTCGCTTAAGTCAGACGTTCTCCTCGATCCTCGAGTTCAACCCCTACGACGGGCCGATGGAAGATAGCCGCTACATTTCGGAGGTCGATGCCGGGTATATCGTTCCGACCGGTGGAATGGGCATGGGCATGGCTCCGGGCGCGGCCGATACCATCTCCA
>CAYXNS010000003.1:0-38803 GCA_964466315.1 uncultured Gammaproteobacteria bacterium | reverse complement strand
CGGGTGCTCAGCGGCTGTCCAATGGCAATACGCTCGTCTGCTCCGGCGGGCATGGCCATTTCTTCGAGGTCACGCCGGACGGTGAGGTCGTATGGGAATATGTCAATCCAGTGGGCGATCGCACGGATGGCGATTATGGGATCTACACGATAATGACCCAGGATGCTGGCGAGCAGACGAATTCTACGTTCAAGTGCGCGCGCTACGAGCCCGACTACCCCGGTCTTCAGGGCAGGGATCTGACGCCGATGGGGCAGGTCACGGAGATCTGGAGAAACGAGGTAGACAGACCACCGCGGTGACCGCAGTCAGGTAACGGGAAGCGCTGGCATGCTGGTCGCGTACCGGCGTTCTTATGTCAGTGGCTGAACGGCACGACCTCGACCGTGTCCCCGATCTCGAATCGCATAAGATCGTCACCCGCCTGTAAGGGCCCTGAATAGGTTGTTCTCGTGCGTTCTAATACTCGCTCGATGGTGACCTCCGGCACGTTCGGTGCGCTCAAAAGGACATAGTGTGTGTAGACCGCGAGCTTGGGTGCCGCGCGCGCAAACACCGTCCCGGCCTCTTCGGGCGTCGTGTGGTGATCGAGGATGAGCTGCATGCGTTGGTCGAAGTCGAGGATCTGTTCGTTCGCTGCGGCGACTTCGTGGATCAGTACGTCTACGCCTTTGGAGATCTCAATGAGGTTCTCGTCGAATTTTGTGTCTCCGGAGATTACTACGGAGCGCCCGGCATAGTCGACGCGAAAACCGTAAGAAGGCTTGATGTACTCGCCGTGGTCGACGGCGAACGCTGTCACGACGATTCCGTCCTCGTCGAAGATGACGCCATTTTCCGAGAACTCCTGCACCTCGAACTCGGCGCCGGCCGGCGGGAGTTGTTCGTCGATGATCCGGATCTGAATATTGGGATCCATCGCCTGTCGGAGCCCTTCGAGAATGCCTTCCATCCCCGTAGGTCCCCAGACACGCCACGGCGTGCTGCGACGGCCGAATGAAGGCGGCAGCCAGCCTGTCATCCAGACATCCGTCAGGCCATTTAGATGGTCGTGGTGGAAGTGCGTGATGAAGAGTTCGTCGATGTCGCCCAGGGCGATGCCGAGCTGCCCAAGGCGTTGGGCAGCACCGCGGCCGGCATCGAACAGCATCCTATGCTCACCGGCCTCAACGAGGGTCGCGGGCCCGAAACGATCGAGTCGCGGAACCGGGTCGCCCGTACCTAGCAGGGTGACGTTGAACGTCTGGCCGTGAACAATCGGCAGCCATAACAGCGCCGACAGCAACATGCCTAGGGCCAGCTTCGGCGCTCCTTTAGCGCGCGCATCCTTCTTTAGGGTCATGGGCATCCTTATCCTTCTACGTAGCGTTCTACATTACATTCATAGGTCTGACGGCATCGCCGCGATCAGACACGAAATAAGTGCTCCAGGTAACGGGTTCCGTGAGTGTCGCGGGACACGACAGAGCCAGAGATCCGACGATGAGTCAGAAACGAGTCTTCATGATGTGTGTGTCCGTGCGGGTGAGTCTGTTGTCCGGCGGCAAGTATGCCATGTTCGACCTGAAATCGCGGTTACTGCCCGCGCGTCGCATGTGTACAGAAACGCAATGGAATCTCAAGAATGCTATGGTGAAGCAGTGTTCTACCGTCCCTGCTGTTATTAGCTGGTAAAATCTGCCTATCGATCTATTTCAACGCGCTGGGCCGTAGAATAGCGTACTTGGAGGAATCATGTGGAAGTCGCCTGTTTTACTGATACTACTCGCCGGGACGGTGGGCACTGCCAACGCTCATCACGGGATCAACGGGCAATTCGACACGTCCCAGACGTTCGAGGTTTCTGGCATGGTGACCCGTTTGGCGCTCGTCAACCCGCACTCCTACGTATATTTTGATGTCACGGGTGACGATGGTGCGGCCATTCCCTGGCGTTGTGAGATGCGTGCGGGTAGTCTGCTTCGGCGCTCGGGGTGGTCGGAAGTGTTTTCCCCAGGAGCCAAGATCACGATCTTCGGCTCACCCGATCGGGTAGACGAACAGACCTGCTATATGATGAATGTGACGTTCGAGGATGGTACGACGCTCGATCGCTATGCCCAGGTCGTCCCGGCCGATGTGGACGACGTTGCGCCGGTCGAGCGACCGCTGCGCCTGGCTGATGGACAGCTCAATCTGGCAGGTACCTGGGGAACCGCTGGCGAAGGCCCCCCCCCGGGCATAGCGGGAAACGTCTTTGTGACCGGAAGCCGCGCCGTAGTACTCGAACGGCTGGGAATGGGAATGGGAATGGGGGCATTTGCCCCACCGTCCGTGCAGCCCACAGCCGCCGGCCTTGCAGCCATCGAGGGCTTGACTCATGTGGCCGACAACCCGCGCTTCCACTGCATGGCCGTCAATATCTTCCACGATTGGACGTTCGATCGGCACATCAACGAGATTCTACAGACGGAGAATACGATCACGCTGAAGTACGGCTTCATGGATCTCGTTCGGATGATCCATATGACTTTGGCGCAACACCCTGCAGATATAATGCCGACACGAGCGGGGCATTCCATTGGTCGCTGGGAGGACGACGTCCTGGTGGTGGATACCGTGGGGTTTGACGAAGGCTTCATCGTCGCGGGTCCCGGCGGGATTGTAAAACACAGCGATGAACTCCACACAGTCGAGCAATTCTCCTACGACCCGGAGAATATGACACTGCATCGGTCGTACGTCGCCGAGGATCCACTCTACCTGACGGGCCAGTTCACGGGCGAAGATACGGTCGGTATTGCCGATAGTCCGTTCGATCCCTACAACTGCGACGACCTGACGAACGAGCACATCAACGTCGGGGATTAGGCTGAAAAAGGGACCCGGCCCCTTTTTCTCCGCTCTATTTTTTCTGGACTCGGAAGGATTTAGGCACGATCATGTCCATGATTCCTGCCGAATCGAGAAAAGCTAGAAGAATCCGGGGGTGGAAGCGCGATGTCTAGACAACCAGTTCAGGTCCAGCTAATGATCGGTGCATTCTGCGCCGCGGCGACGCTGATTCTCGCCGGCTGCGACGCGGGGCAGGATGCTGCCGCTCCGCCCCCGCCGGCCGCGGTAGCCGAACCGGTCGCGGAGATTGAGGTGCCGAGCATTGCCGCACACAACATGCGGCTCGTGGGCCACCACGATCTACAGGCGCGTTCCGCATATCAGCCGATCGTTCACGCGTACGGCGATCGCCGCATACTCTTCGTCGGCCAGCACGCCGGTGAACAGATGAATCCGGCCACGGGCGAGGTCGAAGTCAATGGGCTGTCGATCCTCGACGTCACCGACCCGAGTGCGCCCGTGATGCTGCGCCATGTGCCGCCAACCGGCGACGAGGCGAGTGGTACGCAGCACGTCCAGGTCTGCAACGGATCGGACTTGCCGAACGGCGATCCGAATCGTGTCTACGCCGTGCGCACCAACGGGCTGCTTAGCTATGAGTTGCTCGATGTTACGGATCCGGCCGAGCCGCATCTGCTTCGCACGATCGCCGAGACTGCGGATTCTTCGCGCCCCGAATCGAGCCGCGGCAACCGTGAAACACACAAAGGCCAGTGGGACTGTGAGACCGGGATTGGCTATTTCAACGGGACGCCCGAAGGTTGGCGCGTCACGCGCGCGCTGCAGGCTTACGACATCAGTAATCCCGAGGAACCGAGGCACATCCGAGACTTCGGTCTCGTCGGCTGGGAGCCGGATGCCGAGGGGCCGTTCCCCGATTACCAGATCTCGGGTCTCCATCAGCCCTACATAACCGGCAACCGGATGTATTTGGGCTACGGCAGCGGTAACAACGGCACGCTGCAGATCCTAGATCTCGACAAGTTCTTGAGTGGTGATCCCGAGGCGGAAGATCCTTACGCGCCGACGCCGGAGAATCTTCTGTATCCACAGATCGCGCGGCTCGATATGCCGAGCTACTGGGGCGTGCATACGGCGAAGCCCGTCTATGACGTACCGGTAGCTGGTTATGAGGACGACGCGGAAAATAACACACGCGACATCTTGCTCGTGCCATCCGAAGCGGGGGGCGGCGCGCGCCGCTGCCAGGGTACGCGTGACGTTATGTTTATCCTCGACATCACGCAAGAGGATAGGCCTTTTCCGATATCGTCCTACCAGGCTGCCGAGGAACCCGGTGACTTCTGTGGTCGGGGTGGACGTTTCGGCCCGCACTCGATCAACGATGCCGATCACCCGGGTTTCGACGGCAGACTCGTCGTCCTGAGCTACTTCAATGCCGGCATCCGAGCCGTCGATATCCGAGATCCGTTCAATCCAGTGGAGATCGGACACTTCGTGCCCGAACCCACCGAGAACACGACCGAGCTCTGTGTCGAGGTGGACGGCACGGAGATCTGCGATGCAGCGATTCAAACGAATAACGTGAACATCGACGATCGTGGCTTCATCTATGCCGTCGATCGCTCGTCAACGGGACTGCACATTCTCGAACTCACGGGTGAGGCTCGGGATATTGCCGGGCTTGAGTAGGGGCAAGTCTAGATCAGGGGGAGTATGTTTTGGTTACAGAAGTAAGGCATGCCCCGATTAGATTATCTGGACGATAAAGACTTAACGCCCGAAGCGCTGGAGTTCATCGCGACCGCCGAGAGTGCGGGTTCCCCGGACCCGCGTGTCCTGCGTGTGATCTTCAAAAGCCCGGCAGGCGTGGCCTGGTACCGTTACTGGCTCTCACTCTCGGATGACGGTGAGCTACCGCACGATCTGAAGGAACTATGCCGTGTCAAGATCGCATTCGATCACACTTGCGGCTATTGCAGTACCGTACGTTCGAGCGCGGCGCGCAACGTCGGATTGACCGAAGACAAGATCCAGGAGGTCTGGGATTTCGAGAACAGCAGCATCCTCTCTGAGCGCGAAAAGACGGCGTTACGTTTCACGGACCACCTCAAGCACGATATCTCCAAGGCGGACGATGACGAGTTCTACGTCGAGTTGCGGGAGCATTTCTCGGAACCGGAGATCGTCGAGCTCGGTCTGTGGTGTGCAGAGAATGTCGGCGCCGGCAGTTTCGTGCGCACGCTTAACATCATTACCTGGGAGGAGGCTTGCGAACTCAATCCGCAGACGGCAAGTAACGTCCAGGAAAAGACAGCAGCTGCCTGAGTGGATGACTTGCGAATGACTTTGAATTGCCGAGTGTCGAGAATGGTTGCTGTACGACTCGCGCTCGTCGCGACGTTCGTATTATCCGGACCGGTTTCGGCCGAACTATTCACCCTGCGCATCGGCTCGGGACATCCCGCGGGGCCGACGGTTTATGTGACGGTCATGCGCGACTACGTCGTGCCGGAACTCAAACGGCGCGTTGCCGAGGAGACCGAACACGAACTCAGAGTTATCGAGGGCTACGCTGGTTCGATTGCTTCCGTCGCAGAAACCCTGGAGGCGGTGCAGATCGGCATCCTCGATATCGGCGGCTTCTGCGTATGCTTCGAGCCCGCAAAATTATTCCTGCACAACTTCCAGTATTTCGTGCCGTTCGGGCCGCAGGATGCGATAGAAGGTACCCGTCTCGGTCGGCAGGTTTATGATCGTAATCCCTGGCTCGCCGAACAGCTCGAGGAACGCTACGGCCAACGTCTGCTGGCGGTCAACGGCTTCGACGACTACCATCTCGGCTCCAGTATCCCATGGGACAGCGTCGAGGATCTGCGCGGTGTGAAAGTCGCCGGTGCCGGCCCGAACCTGCCCTGGCTGGAATCGGCCGGCGTCATACCCGTTCAATCGACCCTGCCCGACGGTTACATGGCGTTGCAAACAGGGGTCTACCACGGCTGGCTGATGTTTCCGTCGGCCTACTTCGCCTATAAGTTTCATGAGCCCGCGCCGTACTACACATTGATCGGGTTCGGCGCGATGGGCGGTGCCGTTATATTGACGATGAACGCGAGGACGCTCGACCGGCTACCCGTGGACGTTCGGGAGATCGTCCTGGAGGTTGGCCGAAGCTACGAAGTTGAGGCGGCGCGAGTTCTGGAGGAACGCCAGATCTCAGGGCTTGCGAACCTGCGCGCCGCGGGTGCAACCGTCCGCCAACTCCCCGAAGAAGTTCGGCGCGAGTGGGCACAATCCTTGAGTGAGTTCCCGAATCGAATGGCGAAGGAAGCCGACTCGCGCGGCATGCCGGGGTCGAAAGTGCTCCGCTCGTATATCGAACTGATCACGCAGAGCGGCTACGAGTGGCCCGTTAGTTATAAGATCGAATAACAACAGGGATGCATGCCGGTCAGGCACAGACGCGACACGCAAATATGGAGGAAAAATGATTAGAGCTGCAATGATAGGGCTCGGCTGGTGGGGCCGGCACATGGTGAATTCGATCAAGGGCAGCGACAAGCTAGAGATCGTCCGGCTGGCCGCGCGCCGGCCCGAGCGCCATCGAGATTTCGCCGAAGAAACAGGCATACCGCTGCTCGACAATTACGAGAAGGTACTCAAAGACTCTGACGTCGATGCCGTGATCCTCGTTACGCCGCACTCCCAACACGAGGATCAGCTTCACGCGGCGATTGCCGCAGGTAAGCAGATCTTCTGCGAGAAACCATTGTCGCTGACGAAGGCTAGTGCCGAGCGCATGGTCACGGCAGCGCGTGACGCGGGCCTCATCATGGGCGTCGGGCACGAGCGACGTTTCGAGTCGACGATGGAAGAGATCGAACGAATCGTCTCCTCGGGAGAAATTGGCACCCACATGCATGTTGAAGCCAACTTCTCTCATGACATCTTCGCGACCGTGGATGCCGATAACTGGCGCGGCTCACAGGAGGAGGCTCCCGCGGCCGGAATGACGGGTATGGGTGTCCACTTGACGGACCTGTTCATCTCCATGCTCGGCCCGGTCGAGGCCGTAGCCGCGCAAGCGGCGAAGCGCGTGCTCGATCTTCCGACCGGCGATATCGTCACGGTGCAGATGAAATTCGAGAGCGGTGCGACGGGCTTTGTCGGTGCGATCTCATCGACGCCCTACTACGGGCGATTCACGGTATTTGGCGACAAAATGTGGGTGGAGGCGCGCGACGACTCCCATCCTCAGCATGGCGGAAAAACGCATCTGATCACCTGCGGCAAGGGCGGCGTACAGCATTCGCAGACCTTCCCGGCAAAGGATCCCGTCCGCGCCAATCTCGAGGAATGGGCGGACGCCGTGCTCCATGGCAGCGAGTACCGATTCAAAGACGAACAACGTATCGGTAACGTCGCCGTGCTCGAAGCGATCGCGAAATCGGTAGAGAGTGGAGCCTGGGAAACGGTCTGACGTCTTAAGACGTTATACGGCTTGAGGCTGAGCATGGCTGCGGAGAGGCAACTCATCGAACGAATCGCGCGGACGACGCATGTCGTCTCGGCGTTCTGGGTGATCGTACTCGCGCTCATCATTCTCGTCGACGTAACGGGCCGTTATCTCTTCAGCCTGCCACTCTTAGGCGCTACCGAGATCATCAAGAACTCGGTCGTCTCTATCACGTTCCTGCAGATACCGCTCGCGATATACCGGGGCGGTATGATCAAGACGACCCTGATCTACGACCTGCTCGGACCGAACGGGCAGCGATCGATCCGTACTATTGCGAACGTGCTCGGACTATTGTTCTTCCTGGGCACTGCGTTCAGCGCCTGGGGTCCAGCGGTCGAGGCATTGGGTATCAGTGAATACGAGGGCGAAGGCGCACTCAGGGTGCCGACCTATCCGGTCAGGTTCCTCGTGGTTATCACTTCCGTATTCGCAGCGTATGTCTATCTACATCTGATGTATCTCGACTGGACGGGCCGGCTGCTGCCCGAGGAGGAGGAAGCCGCGCGTGCCTGATGAGACCGGCTTTCTGAACTCGACGGGAGTGCACGATTAATGGGCCCGGAGGTGGTCTTCTACTCATTGGTGATTCTGCTCGCGCTCGTTTTGATCGGCGTGCACATCGGGATCGCACTCGGTGTAGCCAGCGTGATCGGCGTTTACCTGAGCTATGGAGACGCGAATATCGCGCTCTCGATTCTCGGCTCTACGGCTTACGACGCTATCCGGAGCCACGCCCTGGCAGTGATACCCCTGTTCATGCTCATGGGCGAGATCATCAGTCGCTCGGGCGCCGCCGGCAATCTGTACCTGGTCTGCGATCGGGCGATGCGCAGACTTCCGGGCCGGCTGGCTGCAGCGACAGTGGTCGGCAATGCAGCGTTTGCTGCAGTCTCCGGCGTGGCCATTGCTTCAGCGGCAACGTTCAGCCGAATCGCCTATCCGGAAATGCGACGCCTCGGATACGGCAAGGGATACGCCCTCGGGGTGATCGCGGGAAGCGGGTGCCTCGGGATGTTGATTCCACCCAGCGTGTTGCTGATCGTCTGGGCCATTCTGACAGAAGGGTCCGTTGGGGCACTGTTCATCGGCGCCGTCATACCCGGCTTGCTCCTTGGCCTCACGTTCGTCGGCTACTGTGTGATCGTCGCTATAAGGAACCCGTCGCTCGCTCCGTCCGCCGACCGCAGTCACGAGCAACTACGCCCCCCAGGGGAGACGCGCGCCGAGTTGATCAGCGGGCTCGGCATCGTCGCATTGATAATCATCGTTCTCGGTGGCATTTGGCTGGGTGTGTTTACGCCGACAGAAGCGGCCGGGTTTGGCGCGTTGGGCAGCATCGTCGTCGGCTGGGCCAAAGGTATGCGGCGCGCGGAGTTTACGGAAGCGATCTTCGACGCCGGCCGCTCGACGGCGCCTATCATGTTTCTGTTGATCGCGGGGTCGATGTACGCGCGGCTGCTAGCCGTCAGCGGGGGCATCAACATGATCCAGGACCTGTTCGTCGGATCCGGCCTTTCGCTGGTCGGTATGATCTTGATCATGACCGTAGTCTGGTTGATTTTGGGCGCATTGATTGACTCAATTTCCGTGATTCTGATGACAGTTCCGATCTTCGTGCCGATCGCCGTGGCGGCAGGTCTCGACGAAATAGCGTTCGCGATCTACGGCATCCTTATTATCGAAGCGGGTCTGCTGACGCCGCCGATGGGCCTGTTGATCTTTACGGTGAAGGCCGCTGTTCCGGATCCCTCGGTAAATCTCGGTGAAACATTCCGCGGTTCCATACCCTATTGGATCATGATGCTCGGGGTCGCCGCGTTGCTACTGCTGCTTCCCGGACTAGCGACCTGGCTGCCGGGGATGATGCTATAATTGATTGAATTATATGATAAATTTGAGCTTATAACGGCGCATTGGCGGGCGTATAATGAAGCCCGTACAATTCTGTAGAAAGGTTTTCCTCGGCGCGAGAAAGCTTTAAAGAGTACTGATCATGGAAAAAATCAACGTTGGATTGATCGGGGCCGGTTGGTGTGGAGGCATTCGTGCGAATACCTGCGCCGGCAGCCCTATCGTCGATGAACTGCACCTCGCGGAGATCGAGGAAGATCGCCTCGGGGAGGTCGCCGAACAGACGAACGCGACCTCGACCACGACGGATTATCGCGAGGTCATCGCTCGGGATAACATCGACACGATCATTATCTCGGCAACACCGGAGACGACGCACTATCCGATGGCCAAAGAATCGCTGCTGGCCGGTAAGCACGTCTTCTTGGAGAAGCCACTTGCTTTGACGCTGGAAGAAGCCGACGAGCTCATCAAGCTCGGTAAAGAGAACGATTTGAAGTTCGCGATCGGCTATTCGCAGCGCTTCAACCCGAAGTTCGCCTACGTCAAGAAGTCTCTGACCGAGAAGACGATTGGCGAGCCCGTGTCGGCGCTCGTCAGCCGGCACGTCAGCCGCGGCCTCGGCAAGAAAATCAGCGGCCGAATCAAGCTCTCTCCTGCCGCGATGGAGGCGACGCACGATCTCGATTTCATACTCTGGTGCCTCGAGCCGGCAAGACCGGTCCGCGTTTACTCGCAGACGATGTATGGTGGGCTAAAGGGCTTCTCCGGCGCGCCGGACGGCCAGTGGATCATGGTCACGATGGATAACGGCGTCACATTCGTTATCGGTGCGGGTTGGGCCATGCCGCCGGGCTATCCGTGCTACGCGAGCACCTGGATCGAGGTCGTCGGTACCGAAGGCATGCTCGTCGTCGACGACACGCACCGCGACGTCATCTTCAATACGCTCGAGAATGGAATCCAGTTGCCGATGTCTTCGATGCCGGGCGAACCTGTGAATCATGTATTCGCGGGGCCAATGCACAACGAGACCGTTCATTATCTGGAAGCAGTCGCATTCGATCGTCCCGTCATGTGTACGGCAGAGAGTGCGAAGAGGGTCATGGAACTCTATATCGCCGCCGATCTCTCGGACGAGACCAATGAGGCGGTGGAGTTGCCGCTTAGCGAGTCGACGCTGGCGGCAGTAGCGGTCGCTTAAGAGGCGCGTTGGTTCTTGAGAGCGGGGCGCGCTGTGTCTCAACCCCAGGCTGACGTAGCGTTTACAGCGGTCGTTCTGGTACTCGCGGTGCTCGCACTGATCTTTGGTGGCTGGCTCATCGCCGAGCCGCTGATTCCTCTCGGTCGCGATATCCTGGCGATGAGCCCCCAAGTGTTCCCGACGTTGATAGTCGCAAGCACGGCACTGGTCGCATTTCTCTTCCTGTTGATGGGGCAACGAAAGGGCACACTCTTTAGGAGCGGTTCGGACCAGAGTTCGGCGAGAAGTGCCGGGGCCTTGTGCCGCCAGATACTATTCGTGCTCATCACGGTCACCTGCGCACTGTTACTGACGACGCTCGGATTTCTTACAACGATGTTTCTGCTGATGGCGAGTATGGCCGTCCTCGTCGGTAACCGCAGTATTCTGCAGGTATTGGGCATCAGTGTCATTGTGCCGCTGAGTTTCTACATCGTCGTGACGCACATACTTCGCACCGGGCTCCCTGAAGCAGATGTCGTCGAGCGGGCTCTGGCGCCGTTCATTCAGCTACTACCGACAGTCTGAACGGGTCCGTGATCTCGCCCGTTGTACTCGAGCAATGCGCTGACCGACGGGCCCATGCGTCATGATCGAGTCGCTCTTGGCCGGTATCGATGTCGCGCTGCGCGTCGATACGTTCATTTGGATCAGCGGTGGTCTGCTTCTCGGCATGCTTATGGGCGCGCTCCCGGGGTTTACGACTTCCATGGGTATGTCGGTGCTCGTGCCGATCTCCTTCCTCGTGGGTGACCCGTTGATAGGCATACCGTTTCTCATCGGCGTCTACAAAGGCGGCATCTATGGTGGCAGCGTGCCCGCCATCCTGATCTCGATGCCCGGTACCGGCGCATCGATTGCGACGGTATTCGACGGGCACGAGTTGACCAAGAAGGGAAAATCGAGAAAGGCGCTCGAAATGAGTCTTTTCGCATCCGCTATTTCGGATTTTATCAGTGACGTGCTCACGCTCATCATGATCATTCCGGTTGCCGCGATCGTACTCGGCTTCGGGCCACCGGAGATCGCCGCGGTCATGTTTCTGAGCCTCGTCATTATCGCCGTAACCACGACGGGGCCCGTGATCAAAGGACTGATCATGCTGGGTCTCGGTATCTGGGTCGGTTTTGTCGGTGCGGATCCGTTCTCGGCGATGGCGCGTTATACCTTCGGGACATCGGAACTCTATGACGGTTTTCATCTCATCCCGATGCTGATCGGTCTGTTCGCGCTGCCGGAGATTTTCAACGCGGTGAAGGAAGGCGACATGCCCGGCGCACGCGTGGCGAGTTTCGTCGGTGAGCGGCTGCGTCTCGACGAGCTGAAGAAGAGTATGCGCACGATTCTCAGATCGACGGCTATCGGTTCCGGGATCGGCATCATTCCTGGGCTGGGGCAGCCGATCGCGGCGATGATGGGTTATATTGCAGCGAAGAACTCCTCGGACCACCCTGAGACTTACGGAAGGGGTGAACTGGACGGTGTTGCGGGGGCGGAGGCGGCCAACAATGCCGTCAACGGACCGACGATGGTGCCCCTGTTGACGCTCGGAATACCGGGCGATGCCGTGACGGCTTTATTGCTCGGGGCCTTCATGATGCAGGGCTTGAGGCCGGGCCCGACGTTGTTGACGTCAAGTGGCGATATCGTTTTCGGAATTTTGATCGCCATGGTGCTTGCCAACGCGTTGTTCGTCGCGATCGGTTATTTCACGATTCCGTTGTTCGCCCGAGTCGTCACGATCAAGAAATCGCTGCTGATTCCGATCACGATCATGCTGGCATTCGCGGGCACCTATCTCGCCCGCGCTAACCCGTTCGACATCGTGACACTGATCGGTTTCGGGTTGATTGGCATCGCCGCGCGCGAAGCGAAATTCGACGTTGCGCCGATGGTCATGGGGTTCATCCTGGGTCGTGAACTCGAGTATTCGTTCGGGCAGACTCTCGCATTGGCGGGCGATAATTGGATCCGCTTCGCGTTGACCGAACGTATCGGTATGACGGCCGTGGTCGTCGCGACGCCGATAATCGGCATCCTGCTGGGGAGGCGCATGAACCGGTTCCGACAACGCGCTCTCGCTGGAGACAGGAGTAGGCCGGCATGACGAGATCGATGCCACCGCAAGCGAGTTGCTGGTTTGGTCGCCGCGTTGCGCTGCTCGTGGTGGCGTGTAGCGCAATCTCGACTGCGCCGGCGCACGCGCAGTATCCCGATAAGCCGATTACGTTGATCACGCCGTACGCGGCAGGTGGCTCGAGCGATCTGACGGCGCGGGTCTTTACGACTTATCTCCATCAGTATCTCGGCCAGCCGATGCTGATCAGGCTCGTGCCGGGGCAGGCGGGACAGAAAGGTACCCTCGAGGCGACGCAGGCGGCGGCGGATGGATACACGCTGGTCTATACGGATAACTACCGCGATCAGCTGCATCAATTCACGTTCCGCAACGACTACTACGACACGAACGAAGATCTGGTTTCCGTGGCGCGAATCAATTACGGCCAGATCGGGGTGATCGTGAAGGCAGGCGGATCGTATGGATCCTGGGCGGACATCGAGGCGGCGGCAAGCGCACGCCCGAGTGAGATCCGGTTTTCTCACAGTGGGCTCTGGGCGGCGCTGTTCGTGCCCGCGCAGCATATGATGCAGACAATGAACCTTCGTTTTCGCATGGTGCCTTACCGTGGCGGCGGCCCGGCTAAGGCTGCGCTCATGGCGGGCGATGTCGATTTCTCGATGGCGTTTCCCGCTACGATCGCATCGGACATCGAAGCCGGTGTCGTGCGTGTACTCGCTACCGCGGGGCCTGAGCGAATAATGGAGGGTGTACCGTCGTTCGTGGAGATCGGCTTGCCGACGACGACGGGTTACATGCACCGCATCGTCATGGCGCCGCGCGGCATACTGGATGACCGCCTGGCGATACTCCGGCAGGCATTCGTACAGCTGCAAGCTGACGAGGCCTATCTCGCTGCCATGCGGCGGCTCGGCGAGAATACCGAATACCTGGACGGTGCGGATTACGAGAACGTGCGCCTCGAGCAGCAGCGCGAGTACCACGACCTCGTGCAGGCCATTGCCGGCCGGTAGGAGCGGAAAAATCGGTACATTCCCCAGAAAAAGGGGCCCGGGCCCCTTTTTCTATTTTTTCTAGATGCCGGCGCGGTTGTTGTCCTTGACGGCCTTGTTGACGACGTTCACGGGCCATTCGCCCCGCAGTACGCGGCAGACCTCTCCCGGAGCACCGGCCTGCAGGCCAGCCATGGCTCTCTCGCTGTACCAGGCGACGTGAGGGTTGATGATGACGTTTTCGCGATCCCGCAGCGGGTGATCGTCCGTCAGCGGTTCGGGATCGGTTGTGTCGAGCGCACAGCCCGCGATGGCGCTTTCGTCGAGTGCGTTGACGAGGGCGTCCGTATCGATGATAGGGCCGCGGGAACAGTTGACGATCACGGCTGTATCCTTCATCTGCGCAAACTGATCGGCGCCGATCATACCGCGTGTCTGCGGCAAGAGCGGGGCGTGGACGCAGACGAAGTCGGACTCCCCGAGAAGCTGCGATAGTTCGACCTTCTCGCCGGGTGCTTCGAACTGCCCGGCTTCGACGAACGGATCGGAGAAGAGCACGCGCATATCGAGTCCGACCGCTGCTTTGGCGACGCGCCGCGCAATATTCCCGAAACCGACTAGCCCGCAGGTGCTGCCTGCGATCCTGAACATGGGTTTGCCGGGTGGAACTCCCCAACGGCCCGCACGTACCAGTCGGTCGTAGAAGGCAACCTTACGCACCGCTGCCATCAGCATCGCGATCGTGTGTTCGGCGACTTCCTCGATGCAATAGGTCGGATTGTTCGTGACGATAATGCCGGCCTCCGTGGCGGCGTCGAGATCGATCGTGTCGACGCCGATGCCGTAGCGGGATATTACGCGGCAGCTCGGCATCTGCGCCATGATCGCAGCCGTGATCGGACCGGCGTAGGTATTGAGCAGCGCGTCGCAATCGGTGGCTTCCGGAAAGAACTGTTCGGGATCGCTGACCTGAATCGGGACGATATCGGCGAGTTCACCGAGGATCTCATGCTCGACATCCAGCGATTCCCATACGTAATCGGTCAATACGACTTTGGCTTTCTCACTCATATTTCATCACTCCATTACGCCGTCCAACGGACGATTCCCGCGACGCCATCGACGGCAACCATGGATCCATCCGGGATGGAACGGGTTGCGTCGAGTACGCCGAGTACCATGGGGATGCCGCGTTCTCTCGCGAGTGACGCGAGATGCGACGTGCTGCCGCCAAGTTCCGCTACTACGGCTGAGACTTGCGGTAGCATCTGGCTCAGTGCCGGCCCGGCGACTTTAGTAACGAGGACATCGCCCGGGCCGATCCGGGAGACCTCGCACTCGCAGTTCACGACGCAGGCGCGCCCCGTGCCCCAGCCGACACCTGCAGGGTGTCCCCGGAGTCGCGGTTGCTGTGCCCAGACCTCATCGAGATCGATCGTCTCTTCTTCGATGTGTAGCGGCCGTACCTGCAACAGCTTGAATCCCGTGTCGTCGAGTGACCATTCGATCTCGGCCGGCCCACCGACGACTTCCTCCGCACGCAACAGATATCCGCCGAGTTCCTTGACCCGCGCTGGCGTGAGGCAGGGTTCTTCAGCTACCGCGCGCTCTATCGTTTGTGTGCCGTGCGTACAGCCGACGCTGTGAGTCTTGCGTCCTCCCGCGATCTCCCGGATCTCACCGTCGCGGCCGAGGACGTAGCGGTCCGGCACGACTTCTCCCTGGGCGATTGCCGAGCCGAGTCCCAGCGTCGCACTGAGCAGCATCTCACCCTCAGCAGTATGGCTCAATCCGCCGCCGGAGGCGTAGGCGTGAACAAGCGGTTGGATGATCAGCGCCATCGCGGTGTCGGCAGGGTCGGCGTCGTGTGTCGCCATGTAGCGCAACGCCCGGGTCGACCAGAGCGCGCACCAGCAGGATCTCACGGCCGTCAGGAATTCACCTTCGTCCTCGAGCCCTAAGAAGCTCTCGAACTGACCCGCGAAACTCGAATCGAAGCGGTCTTCGACGAGGGCGGAAGAGCGAATGACGCCAAGCGCACCTTCCGTACTCAGGACCCTACGCCAGGTTTCAAGCAGCGGTTCCAGCAGATTCTCGGTTACTGGTTGATCGAGCAGGCCGAGCTTCATCGCGAGCGCGTGGCGTCGCGCATCAGAACCCTCGGTGGAAAACACGGCTCGTGCCGTCTCCTCGAGGCCGAGTGCTCTCAGCTGGATACGATAGGCTTCGGCGTCGAGGCAAAAGCCGCCCGGAACGGGCAGGCCCGCCTGGCCGAGGGCCGCCAGGTTGGCAGCCTTGGGTCCGAAGCGATCCGCGTCCATAGCCTCGGGGGCACTCAGCGGGATGACGAGCCGGCGCATCTCGTGATGGTTTCCGCGTTAGACCAGTTTGCGGTCTCTCGAGTCGGGCGCGGCGTAGCCCGGTATCGGATCGACGACGGTGATCTGTTCCACAGGGAAGTTCGAGACGATCTCGGTGTGATCCGAATGCACGATTAGCATTTCTTCGATGCGCACACCCCATTCGAACGGGATGCCGTGCTGGGTCTCGAGCGCGAACGTCATGCCTTCCTGTATCTCGATCGGATGGTCGAGCGACCAGATTCTCGAGATGACGGGCGGATCGTACTGCGCGAGACCGAGCCCGTGTCCCCACAGGTTGGCTGCGGCCTGATCTTCCTCTTCGTAGCCCCAGGCTTCCTTCGCCGATGGCCACACCGAAGCGATTTCACGTGTTGTCGTGCCGGGTTTCACCTCGTTGATTGCCTTGTAGAGCCAATCGAGCGCGGTCGCATAAATGTCCTTCTGCTTCTGTGTGGGTTCAGCGCCTACGCAGTAGGTTCTGTAGTAGCAGGACTTGTAACCGTTCCAGGTCAACGCTGCGAGATCCATAAAGACAATATCGCCGGGTTTGATGATGCGGTCGGAGAAGTTACGCCAGTTGGGCCAGGTGTTTGGCCCGGACGAAACGATGACGTCCTCGACGTCCTCCATGCCGGGTATGTTATAGAGAAACTCCATGATGTGCGCCGTGACCTGATTCTCCGTCAAGCCGGGGCGCAGGAATTTCATCGTCTCCCAATGAGCGGCGTCGCCGATCGCGCCGACGATACGGAAGCATTCCTGCTCGTCGATGTTCTTGACGGCGCGCGCTTCCATCATGGGCGACATGCCGTCGGTCCAGTCGATACCTGCGTCGTCGAAAGCTTTGATGATGTTGATGTCGACGAAGTCGATACCGACCTTCTCGCCCGCGACGTTGCTCTTCTTCATCTCCTGCAGTACGGCCTTCGTAAACTTGCCGACCTGCTGGACAGAAGCCGGTCCAGCGGCGCCTTTGATCCAGGCGTAGGAGTAGCGAACGTTTTCGGGTGGAATCCAGGGGCAGTGGCGCTCGATCTGCATGCCGATGTCGCCTTGCTCGAAGATGACCGGTGGATCATCGCCACAAAGCATCGCGTAGCGTAGCCCTGGTTTTAGGCGGCACCAGCCGGGTGTAAGTGTGCTCGTTACGTAGCGTATGTTCTCGTCATACATCAGAACCAACGCACTGAGTCCAGCAGCCTTCATGCGCTCCCGGGCTCGCTCGAGGCGGTAGGTACGCAGCCGCTCCCAGTTGACGCGCTGCTGCCAGTCCATTCCCACCGTGCCAAAAGTCGCCATACCTAATCTCCCTCGGTTAATTCAATCTCAGACTGATAACAATACCGGGCGGCGAGGGGTTATCCCTCACATCCCCAGATTTGGTGTCCGTGATGTGGTTTGCCCAGCGGCTTGTTGGAATTAGACCGCCCGGGGCACACTTTAGACGGCGATCATTTTACGCCAGAGCCGGTAGGCATGGGAATACCCGCGTGTCCCGAGTCCACGGTCCGCATGCCCTTGGATACTGTGCCTCGCTTGCGCTCCCGGGACGCACTTGCAAGAATGCCACCGGTCAAAAGTCTCCTGAAGAGTGATTTCCGACGGAATCAGATTCATGCTTCCAGTGCGAAAAAAAGTCATCAATCTGTCGATCTGCGCGGTGCTGATTACGCTCATCGTGTTTCCGGGCCTGGCTCGATCCGACTGGCCCGAGCGACCGATAACTTTAGTCGTGATGTATGCGCCCGGTGGCGGAACCGACACCGTGCTGCGGACGCTTGCGGCAGAAATGTCGAATGCGACGGGTTGGCGTATCAACGTCCAGAACCGGTCCGGCGCTGCGGGCGGGCTCGCGACCCGGTATGCGCGCAACAGGCCGGCCGATGGTTATACGCTCTTGGGTGCGTCGAGCTTCAACAAATATTCCCGCGTCGCCGGCGGCAGCGATTCCCGTTCCTGGACCGACTGGTACTATATGCAGGCAGCGGCCGCGATCGGCAGCTGGGCGGTCCGGACGGATTCACCATTCCAGTCATTCGAAGATGTCGTCGCAGCAGCTCACGCGAATCCCGGCGAGATAACGATCTCTACGTCCGGTGCCGGTGGGCAGTGGCACGAACTCGCCGCAGTCGTCGCTGACCTCGCCGGCATCGAACTCAAGTACGTACCCTATGGTAGCGGCCAGCAGGCAGCTCTGGCGGGCCTCAACGGCGAGGTCGATATTGCCGGCGGCGGTGTGCACGAACACATACAGTTCGTCGACACCGGCCAATTGATCTCGTTGCAACAATCGAGCGCCACGGACATCACGACGCCGAGCGGCAAGGTCATGCCGATGCTCTCGAGTCATCTTCCCGGGGTTCGCGACCGGTTGCCGCCGAACGGAACCTATAACTTAGGGCTAAGGCGTGATACGCCGATCGAGATCATCCGTCAGGTCGAAGCTGCGTTCAGCGCGGCCGCACACTCCGATGCCTTTCGGGAGATGGTAACGCAGCGCCACTTTGTGGCCGAGTTGATGATCGGTGACGATGCCGACCGTCGCGCAGCCGAACTCGAAACCATCTCAGCGGCGACGTTCGAGCGACTGAACATTCCCGGTTCCAGGAGCGCGGCCGAACTCGGCCTGCCTGCTCCCGAAAATTTCGATGAGTGGTGGCCGCCGGAAGACTACAAGCCCTTGCCGGAACCCGCATCACTAGTGAACTAACGAAAGAAAGAACACGAGCCGCCGCCATCACCCGGCTCTGCATCCTCGACCCAGCACTATGACCGAACACGACACAACCCGCTCGGAAGCGACCGACACGCCCGCCGATAATAATGAGTTCTCCGGCGAGGAAGATACTGCCGGCCTCGCGTCGCCTGCAAAGGATTTCGGCAGCGCCGTGGCTATCGGTGCGTTGGCGATCGCCGTCATCGTCATGTCGCTGCGTCTGGACATTCCCGGCAGTGTCTTTACGGCGCCGGGATTACTGCCATTCGTCACGAGCCTGACGCTGCTGTGCATGGCGATCGCATTAGGTGTCAGGGGGGTGCGTGGGGGTGGCGCGCGTGATTTCATCGGGGCGTTTCAATGCGCCGGCGGATCGTTTATCGCGGAAGAAGAAGGACGCCGCTCGCTGCTGTTGCTCGTGATGGTCGTCGCATATGTCCTGCTGGTCGGTCTCATCAACTTCGATCTACGTTTTCCGACGCCAGTCTTCGTGTTTCAGCTATCGAGCTACGAGGTGATTTCGATTGCAACGGTCACGCTGATCATGAAGTTGTTCTGGAAGGCGCCGGTGTGGCGTTGTCTGCTTATTTCTCTGATTACTATCGAAGTCCTGGTCGCGATCTTCCGCTACGGGTTCGCCATCATCATGCCGGAGTCTTTCTGAGGCGGCCGCGTGGAAGTCTGGCCGCAAATTCTGGAGCAGCTGCTATTCATCGTGCAGTCACCGATGCTCTGGGTCGCCTGTCTGGCCGGTGTAACGCTCGGAATCCTCTGGGGCGCGATGCCCGGGCTGTCTACGACCATGGCCATGACATTACTCATCGGGCTGACAGTCGGAATGTCTCAGGCCGTCGCCATCATCTTCATGGTCGGCGTCTACACGGGCAGCGTATTTGGCGGTGCGATCTCGGCGGTACTCATTAATATACCGGGCACGCCCGATGCCGTACCGACCATGCTCGAGGGTTATCAGCTCGCGAAACGAGGGGAGGGTGGGCTCGCGCTCGGTACGGCAATCTCGGCGTCGTTTCTCGGAAACTGGGTCGGGATCATTCTGCTCATCGTGTTTATTCCCGCAGTGCTGTTTCTCGCGTTGCAGTTCAGATCATGGGAAATGTTTCTGCTCTCGCTCTGGGGCATCGCCATTTGCGGCTCGATGTCCTCGATGGACATGCCGCTCAAGGGGTGGATCTCGGGTTGGCTCGGTCTATTGGTGTCATTCGTCGGGCTCGATGCGATTCACGGCGTCTCGCGCTTCAGCTTCGGCTCCTACAATCTCGACGATGGCGTGAGTTTCATCCCGGTTCTGATCGGCCTGTTCGGCCTGGCAGAAATTCTCCGCGTCTTGCCGCAGAAGTCGCCGTCGATAATCCCGTCGGACGTCGGCCGCGTACTGCCGTCTCTGGGCACGCTGGTGAAGTACGTTCGTCCGAGCCTGCGCTCCGGGCTTATTGGCACCGTGATCGGCGCGATACCGGGCGCGGGCGCGAACGTCGCTTCGTTTTTCTCCTATGATGTCGGGCGGCGGTGCGCCAGCGCGGAAGAGAAGAAGAAGTGGGGCAAGGGCAGCTACGAGGCGATCGTCTGCTCCGAAGTCGCCAACAACGCCAACGTCGGTGGATCGATGTTGCCGACACTGGCTCTGGGCATACCCGGTAATGCTGCTGCCGCAGCAGTGCTTGCGGCGTTGGAACTCAAGAACGTTGTGGTCGGGCCGTTGATTCAGGTCGAGAATCCGGGGCTGATTTTCTATATCTATATCGGCCTTGTCGTGGCCAATTTCTTCATGTACGGCATGGCCATCGCATTGATCAAGCCGTGCGTCAAACTCTTCAGCCTTCCCAAGACACTGCTGATGCCGTTGATTCTGCCGATCTGTGTGCTCGGCGCGTTCGCCGTAAATCTGAATTACTTCGACGTCTATGTCATGTTGATCTCCGGATTAGTCGGCTACATTCTCCATCTGCTAGGGTTTCCGCTCGCGCCGATCGTGCTCGCGGTGATCCTCGGGCCGCTGGCGGACGAGAATCTGCGCCGGGCACTCCTCGTGTTCGAAGACGTCGGCGTGCTCACGGTCCTCTGGGAGCGAAAACTCGGGACCGTGCTGTTACTTGTCGTGCTATACACTTTCTATGACGGAATATTTAAACGTGGAAAATCGAGAGCCTAAGGTCTTATGTCGGTAGGAAATCTGGAAAGAATCGGTCTCGCGGTCGTTGGCTGCGGGACGATCGGTCGTATCAGGGCGGGATTCGCGCGGCAATACCCGGGCGTTGAGTGGCTCGGGCTCTGTGACATCAAAGAAGACCTCGGCAAGCAGCTTGCCGAAGATACCGAGGCCGACTTCTTTACGACCGATGTGTGGGAGCTTCTCGACAGGCCCGAGGTCAACGCCGTCATGATCCTGACAGAGGAAAGTCGGCATACTGAGCCGACGCTCCTGGCGGCAGAGCGAGGTTTCAAGCTCTTTATCGAAAAGCCTCTGGCGACCGATCCCCGCGAATCTGCGCAGATTCTCGAGGCGATCACGGACGGTGGCCTGGACGCTTGTGTCGGTTATACGCAGCGATTTCGCCGGCGCTTCCTGACGATCAAGGAGCGGCTCACGAAAGGTCAGATCGGCGAGGTGCATTCCGTCGTCACACGTGCCTTGATGAACCGCATGGTGCCGATTGCGACGATATCGAAGACGAAAGAGCGTAAGAACCTCACGCCGATGGTCGTCTCCGGCACGCACAGCCTCGATATGTCGATGTGGCTCATGGAGGGGAAGACACCGGTCTCCGTCTACGCGTGCTCGACAGACAAAGTGCTTGCAGATCTAGGGACCAAGGATTCGACGTTCGGCCTCTTCACGATGAGTGATGGCACGATTTTCTCGATGAATATCAGCTGGGGACTGCCCGTGGCGTGGCCCGGATCGGTTTCTGGCTTGGAGATTGGCATCGTCGGTACGAAGGGCGTCATCGACGTCGATGATACGCATCGCGATCTTGTGCTCGCGACCGAAGAGAAGCTGCCCGCGGGGTACACGACGGAGAATTTCCAGCCGCCGATGGAGAGGCATGTCGACTTCCTGACGAGTTACCCGCCGGGAGATATCTGGAATAACCAGCTCTGGGGGCCGATGAAGGAGGAGACGATCTCCTGGTTCACGCGCATCATGATGGGGATAGAGACGCCGCATGCCTCGGCGGCGGATGGGCATCGGAATCTATTGCTAACGATGGCGATGGATCGATCTGCGAAACTCGGTAAGGAGTTGCCGCTGCCGATAACCCCAGAAGAATTCGATGACTAGGATGAACCGAGATTCCTGGGTGGATTGCGAATGGTGGCTACCTTGGATATGTTGATGACCGTAGTTCATTAATAGCTTTCAGCTTGCGCTAACATCATCGGCACATATGATTTTGGTCAAAGCGATCCCCGTTTCAGCACTATTAGCCGTCGTGACGCTCGCGGGTTGCATGTCCGCGCCGCCGCAGTCTCAGGAAAATCTGTGCGCGATATTCGACCAATATCCCGAATGGTATGACGCAGCCAAGGAATCCGAGGAGAAGTGGGGCACGCCCCCGCACATTCTGATGTCCTTCGTAAAGCACGAGTCGGCTTTCCTCGAGAACGCGAAGCCGCCTTGGAACTGGTTCCTGTTCATTCCCCTGGGACGCGCATCATCGGCGGAGGGATATGCCCAGGCTCAGGACGAGGCTTGGGATGAGTACCAGGACGAGAACGGTGGCCTGTTCAAGAGCCGCTCGGACATGGAGGACGCTCTGGATTTCATCGGCTGGTACAACCACAAGAGCAGTGAGGCCCTCGGCATTTCTAAATGGGATCCCAAGCGCATGTATCTCGCCTACCATGAAGGCCGCGGGGGATACGCTCGCGGCAGCTACAACAGCAAACCGGAGGTAGTGGGTCTCGCCGATCGCGTGGACTGGCAAGCAAGGGAATATGGCGCTCAGCTTCGCCAGTGCGAGGATCGTTTTCGATGTCGGCGCTGGTATCAGATCGGGCCGTTCTGCAGTGCCTGATTCTTCCCTCGGGCCCGCTACGCTCTCGGGAATCGGGTTTCCAGGGCTTGCTTGAGGAAATTATCGTGGCCGCGCAGTGGGGAGGCTGAACGCCCGAAAGCATCTAGTGTTCGCCGTCACGTTTTGACGACGGTTATTGAGAATCTCATCGACCGCTTTGGAGGTGACCGTGATATCCAGAATCGCCTTTCTTTCGATAGCATTTGTTCTCATCGCTTGCAGTGAAAGCGATGCGCCTTCGGCCCCGCCAAGCGTGTCTCAGCTCGAAGCTTCCGCCCCCGCCGCACAAGAGACCGGGGGCGAACCGATTCGGCTAGCTCAATCTTCGCCGTCCGTTGCGCCCCCAGACAGGAGCGAACCGGTCGGCGAGCGCCGCTTTAGCGAAGGTACGCACTATGTTCTCTTGACCTCACGGCAGCCTACGAGCACGGACGGCGACAGGGTCGAAGTAGCCGAAGTGTTCATGTACAGTTGCCCGGCCTGTTTCTCTTTCGACCCGTACATAGAGAATTGGAGTCGGGGCAGAGCTGGTTACGTCAATTTCGTGCGTATTCCCGCAGCATGGAATGCCGTTGCCGAGTTGCACGCGCGGGCGTATTACACGGCTGAAGTTCTAGGTAAGCTGAAGGAAATGCACACGCCGTTCTTCCGTGAGTTTCATGTGAATGGCAACTATCTCGATACCGAAGACAAACTCATCGACTTCTTTGCTCGACTCGATGTAGATGAAGAGACATTTTCGAACTCGTTCAATTCGTTCGCCGTACATACGAAGCTTCAGCGGGCGAAGGATCTCATCGCCCGCTATCGTGTTTCCGAGACTCCCAGCGTTGTCGTTGACGGCAGGTACCTGACTCGCGGCGCGCTGGCCGAGTCGTACGACACGTGGTTCGACATCATCGACGAGGTTGCGGCGGTGGAGTGGGCCGCGAGATAACGCGCTCTTGGTAGGGGTTATTTGATAGCGACCGGGTTCAGCGGCGAGCCGACGCCGCCCGTTACCGGTAGCGGCGGCGCGCAGAAGAAGAACTCGTAGACGCCGTCATCCGAGCAATCCTCCGCAAGTTCATCGACGACGAAGATTTCGCCCATCGTAATACCGATCATCGGGATCACGACCCAATGCCAAGGTTGTTGCGCCTCCGTCGTTTCGTTCGGTCGCACTTCACAACCCCAGGTGTCGCAGCAGATCGCGGCGATCTCCTTTTCGTAGATCCACTCGGCCGTCTCGAACGCGAGCCCAGGCGCGTCGCCGCCGGCGTACCCTCCCCATTCCCCGGCATGTTGGCGCTGGCCGAGCATGCCCGTGCGAACGATGACGAAATCTCCGCGGCGAACTTCTACGCCCTGAACCTCCGCGGCCTCGTCCAGATCGGCGTTCGTGATTGCCATACCTTCATCGAGTGACTCGACGCCGGCGTGCTTGGCGACGTCGAGAAGTACGCCGCGTCCCGCCATCCGGTCTTTAACTTTCTCGATGCCGTTTTTCTGAGCGCCATTCGTATCGACGAGCTTTGCGTCGTAACCGTTCCACATCTTGTCATCGTAAAAGATATGCCCGAGCGCATCCCATTGCGTGCCGCACTGTAGCGGTAATGACACCATGTCGTCGGCGTAGCGAAACTTACCTTCGTCTTGATTACCCGCAACCGCATCCGTGCCGGTCGCCAACATCGTGTGAATCGGGTTGAAGCGGTTGCCCCAGAGCGCTTTCTGTGGCCCGTCCTTATCGAAGTTGAGACCTAGAGAAAATACTTTGCCTTTTCTAATGAGCGCGGCCGCGGCGACGACGTCTTCCGGGGTAATGAAATTCAGCGTGCCGGCCTCATCGTCGGCGCCCCAACGACCCCAGTTTTTACACTTCTCCGCTGTTTCGCGGAGAATGGTCATGTCGAGTTTGCCCTCGCTATAGTGTCGCGGCATAGTGCTTCCCTTCGGTCAATCTTTAGGATTTGTATTAATGTTTGTCAGCATTACGGTGGATGCCTCATTGGATGTCAACCGTCGGCGAGCCCAGTCGAGTGTGTTGAGGCGCGGCCGATGAACTCCCCCGACGACGCCGTTCTGAAGACGCCATCCATGCGCCTGGACGGCCTCACGGCCGTGGTCAGCGGTGCAGGTCGGGGCCTCGGGCGCGCGTGCGCGTGCGCGTTGGCCGAGGCGGGCGCGAGCATGGTGCTGGTCAGCCGCACGCAGAGCGAACTCGATGCTGTCGCCGAAGGCATAGCGGCCGAAGGCGGCACGGCGTCCACGCTGATTTGCGACGTCACCGACACTGGGCAGATAGCCGCGACGATCGGCGCGCTCGATCGGGTCGACGTTCTCGTCAATGTCGCGGGCACGAACTACCCCGAGCCTCTGGAGGCGGTGACAGAGGAACACTTCGACCGAACGATGGCGCTCAACGTCAAGGCGACGTTCATGGTGTCGCAGGCGGCAGCTCGGCGTATGGAAGCGGGCGGTCGAGGCGGCGCCATCATCAACGTGTCGTCGCAGATGGGACATGTCGGCGCGCCGAATCGAACTGTCTACTGCGCCTCGAAACATGCTGTAGAGGGGATGACGAAAGCCATGGCCGTGGAACTCGCACCGAAGAAGATTCGTGTCAACTCGATCGGGCCGACATTCATTCTAACACCACTGACGGAACCCTTCTTCGAAGACAAGGCTTTCAGAGAGGATACGCTCAGGCGGATTCCGCGCGGCGAGGTGGGCGAGCCGCAGGACGTCATGGGTGCCGTCGTGTTTCTCGCATCGCCGGCCGCGGCGTTGGTTACGGGTGCGGCGCTTCTCATCGACGGCGGTTGGACCGCCTGGTAGCGTAATAAAGGGGCCGGAAAAAGGGGCCGTGTCCCTTTTTCCGTGTAATCGCGTCCGGTTCCGCTTTACTCCGGAAAAAAGGGACACGGCCCCTTTTTCCTGGTGACCACGCGCGTGTCGTCGTTAGTGCTGAGCCGTGTTCAGACCGGACAATGACCGCTCGCGGCCGACGAAGTTCTGCAAAGCGAGTTCGTAGTTCTGGCGTGCCAGTTCATGCGCTCCGAGCGACAGATACGTGTCCGTAAGAAGCTCAGCTGCCGGCTGTACAGGCTGCGCCGGGCCGTACTCCGGCGGCATGCTGGCCTCGAGCTGCGCGGCTTCCTCCATGAGAGCGAGCGCACGACCCGAATTACCGGCGTCGAGTTCGATCTGACCTTCGAGCGCGAGGTGCAGTAGACGCGGCGAAATCGGTGCTGCCGTATATCTGGAAGTCACGGGCATCGGCTGCCCAAACACTACCGGCCAGTCCAAGGCTCAGAATGAGGCCTAGACAAGAATTCGTCTTCATACTCTATCTCCCAAATGCACCGTGCTAATTTCCGGCTACGGGCCTGAATTTCTGGACTCGCTTACCCGTGTTGACCTCGGCCGTATATAAATTGCCGTCGCTGTCGGCCGTGAGGTTATGGACCCAGTTGAATTGCCCGGCCTGCCGACCCCCATGCCCGAAGGAGCCAACGACTTCGAGGCCGGCTCGTCGCATGATCCAGATCTTCATGTTCGCGCCATCGGCAACGAACACCCAGGTCTGCTCGGCGTCGTTCGAGAATTCGATGTCCCAGGCGGAGCCCTGGAGAGAGGTCCATGCCGCGAATAGTCCTTCTTCGACGAAGTTGCCATCCTTGTCGAAGACCTGCAGACGGTTGCCCGCGCGGTCGGCGATATAGACCAGGCCGTCGTTTGTGATGCGTACCGCATGCACGGGACTGCGGAAGGACTCGTGGGGTGGGGCGTCGACATCGTAGTCACCGAGTTCGATGTCATCGTCGGGCGGGTTACCGTAGGCGCCCCAGTGACGTTTGTACTCACCCGTCGTTGCGTCGAAGATGACGACTCGGCGGTTGCCGTAGCCGTCGGCCACGTAGACTTCATTCGTGCTTGCGTCGACGTAGACGTCAGCAGGCCGGCCGAGGTGATCCGGATCGTTACTGCCGCGGGTCTCGTTCCACTCGCCGATCTGCAACAGCCGCTCGCCGTCCGGGTTGTACTTCAGGACCACGTGATCGTTGGCGCCGTTGCCGCCGATCCAGATATTGTCTTCGTGGTCGACGAAGATCCCGTGCTCCTGCTCGGGCCAGCCGTCGGCGGGTACGTCCCATTCAGCGTTCTCCTGGTTGTAGGCGGGTCCGCCCCACGCGCGCAGCACGTCGCCTTCCCGGCTGAACTCGATTATCGATGGTGCGGGAACGCAGCAATCCGTGTGTTGAGGGTTCTGTACGGCACCTGCCTCGTGCGCGGTCAGGGTACGCGGCCGCTGAATGATCCAGACGTCGTCATCGCTGTCGATCGCGATACCGGCAACTTGTCCGAGGATCCAGTCGTTGGGCAGCGGTCTCGGCCAGGTCGCGTCGACAGTATACGCAGGCACGTCGGTCCCTTGGGCGTTGGTGACGCCCGCCCCGGCGGTATCTCCCGGTGCATCAGACGAATCAGGCGCACAGCCCGCGAGTAGCACAGACAGCGCGATCCCCTGGGTGCTAACCCCAATTTTCCCAAGATTCATCCCAGTTCCCCTTCGAGGCCGCTTCGGTGTCGGTTTCGAAATGATGACGACAAATTATTATACGCCGGATTACCGCTCGGAACGCTGCAGAATCGCGACGATAATAATTGGGGCCAGATCCCTTTTTCGCCTGAAAAAGGGATCTGGCCCCAATTATTATCGGTTACTCGGGACGGATGATGACGTTGTCGGCGACGAGCCGGTCGATGTCCGTGTCGGCATAGCCGAGTTCGCAAAGGATTTCCGTCGTGTCCTGCCCGAGCACGGGAGCGCCGTACTTGATCGACGCGGGGGTATCGCTGAACTTGACGGGGAAGCCGATCGTCTTTACGGACCCAAGGCGTCGATGGGCGGTCTCGACGACCATCTCGCGCGCTATTGCCTGCGGATGCTCGAGCATTTCGCCGACACTCAAGACCGGTCCGGCGGGAACGCCCGCGGCTTCGAGCCGCTCCAGCCAGTCCTCTGTCGTACGTTGAATAAATGCCGCCGCCAGCGCTTCGGCAAGCTCGGCTCGATGCGCCATCCGATCTTCGTTCCGCCGGAAGCGCGGGTCGTCGAGGAGGTCGGGGCAGCCGAGCACCTCGGGCAGCCTGAGCCAGGTCGTCTGGCTCGAGGCGCCTAAGGTCAGCCAGCCGTCGGACGTCTGGAATGCTTCATAGGGCGCATTCAACGGATGGGCGGAACCCATGGGAGAGGGCGACTCCCCCGTCGCGAGCGCGATTGCCGATTGCCAGAAGGTCTGGGTGATACCGGCCTCGAACAAAGACGTATCCACTCGCTGCCCCTTGCCCGTCTTCTGGCGTTCGACGAAAGCGGCGAGCACGCCCATCGTCGCCAGGATGCCGGCCGTGATGTCCGTTACGGGCGGGCCGCATTTGACGGGCGGGCGGTCGGGCCCCTCGCCCGTGATACTCATGAGGCCGCTCATGCCCTGCGCGACGAGGTCGAAACCGCCGAGTTTGGCATAGGGTCCGGTTCGGCCGAAGCCCGAGATCTCACAGTAGATCAGCCCGGGATTGTCCTGGCGCAGCTCGTCGTAACCCAGGCCGAGTCGCTCCATGGTTCCCTTGCGGTAATTCTCGATGACGACGTCGGCCGTGCTCAACATACGACGCAAGATCTCCTTGCCCTCCGGTGCCTTGAGGTTAACGGCGATACCGCGCTTGTTGCGGTTCATCATCATGAACGCGGCCGGCTCGCCGTCGATGTCGGGGGGCAAAAAGCCCCGCACTGTGTCGCCATCAGGCACGCGCTCGACCTTGATGACGGCCGCGCCCATATCCGCGAGCATCCGGCCACAAACGGGGCCTGCCATGATGTGGGCGAGTTCGACAATGGTCAGACCCGCCAATGGTCCGCTAAGCGTCGTGCTCATCGGTCAGCGTCCTTTGAAGCCCGGCCTCCTCTTCGCGAGAAACGCCTCGTAGCCGATGCGATAGTCTTCGGTGTCGTAGGCGGCGAAGCCTTCGTCGATCTCCTCGGGCGTAAGCGGTGTTGGGTCGGCGAGACGGCGGATGAATTTCTTGTGCCAGCGATTCACGAGTGGCGCGCGCGCCGCGATTCGCCGCGCCAGTGCGTAGGCCGTATCGACGAGTTCGTCGTCCGGCGTCACCTGGCTGACGAGTCCGAGGTCGTAAGCTCGTTTCGCACCGAAGACGTCGCCGCCCAGCAGGATTTCCAGCACACCCGCGGTGCCTGCGATATCTTTCAACGTCTTCACTTCCGCGTAGGACATCGTGAGCCCGAGACGATTGATCGGCGCGCCGAAGCGGCTCGACTCGGCGCAGAGGCGTAGATCGCAGACGCTCGAGAGCTCGAGTCCGCCGCCGACGCAAACGCCTCGTATAGCCGCGATGGTCGGATGCCGGCACCGGCGGATCGCGGTCAGGCCTGTCTCGATGATCTCGCCATACTTCCGGACCTGCTCGCGTGTGTTGCGGTGTTTCTCGAATCCGGCGATATCGGCGCCCGCCGAGAACGCGCGCTCGTCGGTACCCCGAATGACGACGCAGCGTATCGCGTCATCGTCGTGTAACTCGACGACGAGTTCGCCGATACGGACCCAATGCGGCAGGTCCAGCGCGTTGAGTTTGTCCGGCCGGTTCAATACGAGCGTCGCGACGGCGTCGTCGATCTCTACGTAGACAGGGTCAGTCATTTCGAAGGCACCCGGCCTAGGCCTTGAGGTAGTCCAATGCCGCGGTAACCCCACCCGTCGAGTGGGCGATTCCAGCTGCGTCGAGGCCCATCTCGATACCGGCCAAGGTACCGGCCAGCATGAGGTCGTTGAAACTGCCGAGGTGCCCGATCCGGAAGACCTGGTCTGCCAATTTCCCGAGACCCGTGCCGAGTGACATGTCGTAACGCTCCAGAATGACTTTGCGTAGCTGATTCGCATTCACGCCCTCCGGTACGAGTACGGTCGTGACGGTGTCGCTGCTGCGCGCAGGGTTTCGGCAATAGTTTTCCAGGCCCCAGGTGGAGACAGCGCGCCGGGTCGCTTCCGCATGCCGCGCGTGGCGCCCATAGATATTCTCCCAGCCTTCAGCCTCCATCATCGATAGCGCTTCGCGTAAGCCGAAGAAGAGATTGCTGGCCGGCGTATACGGGAAGAACCCGGTGTCGTTCGACGGCAGGGCATCTTCCCAGCTCCAGTACGACTTCGGAAGCTGCGCCGCCTTACTGGCGGCGATCGCTTTCTCACTGATGACGTTGAACGACAACCCCGGCGGGAGCATCAGGCCCTTCTGCGAGCCGGCGATCGTGACATCGACGCCCCAGTCATCCTGCAGATACTCGATAGACCCGATGGAAGAGACGGCATCGACCATTAATAGTGCGGGATGACCAGCGCCGTTCATCGCTTCGCGGACAGCCGGGACCGGGTTCGTCACGCCCGACGACGTCTCGTTGTGGACCAGCATCACCGACTTGATCTCGTGCGCCGTGTCTTCTTTCAGTTTGTCCTCGACGGTGTTGGCATCGACACCCTGCCGCCAGTCGCAGGGGATGATTTCGACGTCAAGCCCGAAACGCTCGGCGATGGTTTGCCAGCTCCCTGCGAAGAACCCGCTGTCGAACATCAGGATCTTATCGCCCGGGGATAGCGTATTCGTGATCGACGCTTCCCAGCCGCCCGAGGCTGAGCCCGGGTAGATCAGGACCGGGTCGCTCGTATTGAAGACGCGCCGCAGTCCCGGAAGGATCTCGAGTGTCAGCGCCGCGAATTCCGGACCGCGGTGATCGATTGTCGGTTGCGCCATCGCGCGGAGTACGCGATCGGGAACATTCGTCGGTCCGGGTACTTGCAGAAAGTGCCGGCCGCTGCGGGGAGTGTCTGATCCGTTATTGCCGCTCATCTCAGATAGGTGCTCGATTATCGGGAGGGTAGAATAGTACGGATGCGCTGCCCTAAACCCAACCATCAGTAAGCGTTTATATCGCCGATGCCCCGGGAATCCGTTAATGGGAGCGACTCTCTGCTAGCTGCGCAACTCCGCCGGGAGCTTGAGGGCGACGTCTTCTTCGACGCGTACAGCCGCGGCCGCTACAGCACGGACGCGTCGATGTATCAGATCCAGCCTCTCGGGGTGGTCGTGCCGCGCCGCCACCAGGACGTTCTCTCAGCCATCCAGATTGCCGCCGAACACGACGTGCCCGTGCTGCCGCGCGGGGCGGGAACGTCCCAAGCCGGACAGACGGTCGGCGAGGCGCTCGTCATCGACGGGAGCAAGCATCTGACGTCTGTCAAAGTCTTCGACCCAGCCGACCGAAAAGTCACCGTCGAGCCCGGCATCGTGCTCGACGAGTTAAATCGCTTCCTCAGGCCGCACGGACTGTTCTTCCCCGTCGACGTGTCTACCTCGAGCAGGGCGACGATCGGTGGGATGGCGGGAAATAACAGCGTTGGCGCTCGTTCGCTGCATTACGGTCATATGGTCGATAACGTCCTGGGGATACAGGCGATCCTGGCTGACGGCGTCGAACTCGATCTATGCGCGAGTAACGGCTTGGAAGCGAGCGGCGGTGACCGGAGCAACGGAGGCGGCCGGATCGAGAATCTGACCGCCGAGATGCGGCGCCTTTACGAGCGCAACGCCGACGAAATCGCACGGCGCTATCCGCAGGTTCCGCGCAACGTCGCCGGCTACAATATCAATCGTCTCGGAGGCAACGATCTCAACCTCGCCGAGTTGCTCGTCGGCTCCGAAGGCACGCTTGCATGGTTTAAGCAGCTCGAACTCGCGCTGCAGCTGATGCCGCCAAACAAGGTACTCGGCGTCTGCCACTTCCCGACCTTTAGGGCGGCGATGGAGTCGGCGCAGCACATCGTCACGCTTGATCCCGCCGCGACGGAGTTGATCGACCGAACCGTCCTCGATCTCGCCGCCGAGATCCCGGCATTCAGCTCGTCCTTGAAGACATTCATCAAGGGTGAGCCCGCGGCCGTGTTGCTCGTCGAGTTCGCGGGTGAGGATCGCGACGAGCAACTGCGCAAGCTGGATCGGCTCGAAGAGCTCATAGGCGATCTCGGCCTGCCCGACTGTGTGCTTCGGGCAGAGCACACCGACCTTCAACAGTCGATCTGGTCGCTGCGCAAAGCGTCTCTGAATATCGTCATGTCGATGAAGGGCGATGGAAAGCCGATCTCATTCATCGAGGATTGCGCAGTTCCGCTCGATAAACTCGGCGAGTATACACACCGGTTGACCGAGGTCTTCGAGCGGCACGATACGACCGGGACCTGGTATGCGCACGCGGGCGTCGGCTGTCTGCACGTGCGCCCGATCCTGAATCTCAAGGAAGACACCGGAGTCGCCAAGCTGCGGTCGATCTCGAACGAGGCCCATGATCTGGTGCGGGAGTACAAAGGATCCCATTCGGGTGAGCATGGCGACGGCCTGGTTCGATCGGAGTTTCTTGAGCCATTTCTCGGGGCACAGATCGTCTCGGCGTTCAAGGAAGTCAAGCAGAGTTTCGATCCAGACGGCCGCTTCAACCCCGGCAAGATCGTCGATCCACGGCGCATGGACGAGCGGGAGATCATGCGATATCCGGCCCGGTATCAGCCACAACAACGCGCCGATGCCCTCGACTGGTCCGACTGGGGCGGCTTCTATCGTGCGACCGAGATGTGCAACAATAACGGCGCCTGCCGGAAGAACGATGCTGCCGTCATGTGCCCGTCGTATCGAGTCACGCACGATGAGAAGCACGCAACGCGCGGCCGGGCGAATTCGCTCCGCCTGGCGCTCACGGGGCAACTCCCCCCGGACGCGCTCACGTCGCAGGAACTCTTCGAGACGATGGATCTCTGCGTCGGTTGTAAAGCGTGCAAGCGCGAGTGCCCCACCGGTGTCGACATGTACCGGATGAAGATCGAGTTTCTCAACGCGTACAAGAAACGCTGGGGGCTCACGCTGCGCGATCGTCTCATCGCCTACTTGCCGCGTTACGCGCCCTGGGTGGCGCGTCTGCCATGGCTCGCTAACGCGACTAACCACGGGCCGTTGCTGCCGTGGCTGCGCGAGCGGCTCACGGGTTTCACCGCGAAACGGGCACTGCCTTCATGGCGGCGCGATATCTTTCGGGGTGGCGGTGACTTTGCCGAGGCCGGGGCCGAGGTCGTCCTGCTCACCGACACATTCAATACCTACTTCGATCCCGAGACCGCGCTCGCGGCGGTTAACGTACTCACAGCTGCAGGTTATCGAGTCGTGACGCCACAACCCATCGATCGGGGCAGGCCATTATGCTGCGGTCGAACATTCCTCGGCGCCGGCTTGACCGAGGCAGCGAAATTCGAGGCGCGCCGCGTCCTTGAAACGCTCGCGCCCTATGTTGAGCGCGGCGTGCCGATCGTCGGACTCGAGCCGTCCTGCCTGCTGACATTGCGCGACGAGTTCGAGGCCCTTCTTCCCAGCGAGGAGACTACCGCACTGGCCGGCTGCGCGATGCTGTTCGAGGAGTTCCTGGCAAGCGAGAAAGAGGCGGGGAGGGTGAGCCTGCCGCTCAAGCCGCTCGAACAGAAGCAGGCGATGTTGCACGGACACTGTCATCAAAAAGCCTTCGGCGTCATGTCGAGCGTGGAAGAAGTCCTGCGCTGGATACCGGGCCTGGACGTGAAGTTGATCGACTCCGGATGCTGCGGAATGGCGGGGTCTTTCGGCTATGAGGCCGAACACTACGACGCTTCGATGAAGATGGCCGAGATCGGCCTGTTACCGGCGGTCCGGGAGGCGGGCGAGGACGTGCTCATCGTCGCGGATGGTACGAGTTGCCGATCGCAGGTCAAGGATGGTGCGGGTCGCGATGGTTGGCATGTCGCCCGCGTCCTCGAACTCGCTCTCGAGTGAGAGCCAGTCAATTGACCCGCCCTCGGGGCGCAAGTTACGATTCTCGGATCTTTCACACACGGAGAAACTCGCATGATTCGTTTCAGTCCGTTAGTTGTAGCCGCGCTGCTTCTTGCTGACGCCGCGTCGGCCCAGCAGTCCGGCGGTATGGGCATGGGTGCCGCCATGGATATCCGTTTCAACGAGGTCGTACCCGGTATCGGCGAGCAGATTCCCGATGTCACGATCATCGACGACCAGGGCAATCCTGTAAGCATGCGCGAGTTGGTCAGCGGGCACTACTCGGTAGTGACGCTCGGCTGCCTCACGTGACCCCCTTTCCTACGTAACGTCCCCAGTTTGGAGACGGTCAAAGTAGATTATGCGCCCAAGGGTGTCGAGTTCTATTACGTATATAAACCCTTGGCCCACCCCGAGTACAATAACTTTGTCGTTCCGGTCACTCTCGAAGAGCGCCTCATGCATGTCGCGGAAGCCCAGCGAATGCTCGGCTCGAGTATCATCTGGCTCGCCGACACGATGGATAATGTCTGGCACGACGTCATGGCGAATACACCAAATGGTGAGTTGGTGTTGGACCCTGACGGCCGTGTGGTTGCACGTCGGACATGGAGCGATCCTGTGGCGCTGCGTGAAGATATGGAGCGTCTGATCGGTGCGGTAGACCATCCGACGGCGGTCGCCGATCTGGATCTCCCGACTCAGCCGCCACCGCCGACGGTCGCGAAGGGTATCGTTCCGCGCGTCGAACTGCCGCCGACGATGGTGTCGATTCAAGTCGATGCGGATTTGGAGTCGACCGACATTCCCTTCTACGTGAAGGCTCGCGCAGAGGCCGATCAGGAACTAAGGGAGAACGGTGTCGGTACGATGTACCTGGGCTTCCATCTCGATCCCCTGTACCGCGTTCATTGGAACAACGAGGCCGGTCCCGTGCGGTTCAACTTCTCCGTGCCTGACGGTGTGACGATGACGCCATCGAGCGGTGTCGGACCCGATGTCGAAGAGGCCGCGGATGCGGATCCGCGAGAGTTCCTGATGCAGGTGGATGCCAGGGAACTCGACGGCCCGTTGGGTCTCGAGGTTTTCTACTTCGCATGCGACGATGCGTTGACCTTCTGTATTCCGGTCACGCAGAACTATCAGATTCACCTAGAGCGGGATAATCACGGCCGTACGATTCGTACGGGCGCCGATAACCGGCCGCTTGCCGGGCGCGTCCCTCCGGGTTGAGTTGACACGGTACCCGCGGGTGGACCGATCCGCCCGCGGGTTCCTGACGCAATAAAATCAATAACTTAGCTTTAGGTGCGAACGCTCGCGCGTCAACCAGATCGAAGCAGTACGGGCATTCCGGTAGTAAACTAGCTGACCCGGATAATTTGCTCTACACGCTATGTCCAAGGATCTGCTGAAGAAATTACCGGCAATCGACAAGTGGCTTGCCTCCGCGGGCGGCCAGAATCTCTGTGCCGAGTTTTCGCACGCTGAGGTTGTCGGTGTGATGCGCGCACATTTGACGAGGCTGCGTACCGCGCTCACCAACGGTGGTGCGGAGATTCCGGATTTCGAGAGTCCCGAGTACTGCATGCGCCTGCGGGCCGACCTTTTCGAAGGACGTATGAGCAGTCTGCGCCGGACGATCAATGCGACGGGTATCATCATCCACACAAATCTCGGACGGGCGCCTCTCGCCGACGAAGCGATTGCGGCGATAACGGACACCGCCAGCGGTTACTCGAATCTCGAACTCGATCTCGACACGGGCAAGCGCGGCTCGCGTTATCAGCATCTCGAATCCCTGCTGACGCGTCTCACGGGCGCCGAATCCGCTGTCGTCGTCAATAACTGCGCGGCGGCAGTCATGTTGGCGTTGAGCAGCATCGCCAAGGGCGGCGAGGCGATTATCTCGCGGGGTGAACTCGTGGAGATTGGCGGATCCTTCCGTATGCCCGACGTCATCGCACAGAGCGGCGCGTGCATGATCGAGGTTGGCACGACCAACAAAACCCATCTCGGCGATTACGCTGCGGCGTTGACGGAAGAGACGCGGGTACTACTCGCGATTCATCCCAGTAACTTTCGCGTCGTCGGCTTCACGGAGAAGCCGGCATTGAGCGAACTCGCGAAACTCGCACACGAGAACGACCTGTTGCTCATGGAAGATCTCGGCAGCGGCAGCCTCATCGATCTCTCGACGTTCGGCTTGAACGCCGAACCGACGGTTCAGGCCAGCCTCGCCGCCGGCGTCGATCTCTTGACGTTCAGCGGTGACAAACTGCTCGGCGGTCCACAGGCCGGAATTCTCCTGGGACGTGTGGACCTCATCGGTTCCATCAAACGCAACCCATTGCTGCGCGCGTTGCGTATCGACAAGCTCTCGCTGGCGGCTCTGGCCGCCACGCTCAGACTGTATCTACCGCCGAACGATCCGCAGGAGAAGGTTCCCGTGCTGCGCATGATCAGCGAGTCTCAAGCGAGCGTCGGAAGGCGTGCATCGCGTCTGTTGCGGCAGGTCAAGAAGATTCCACGTATTACAGCAACCGTTAGTGAGGACGTCAGCTATAGCGGCGGCGGTGCACTGCCCATGAATAAGATTCCGACGAAGGTCGTACGGCTTCGTGCGGAAGGGCTGACTGCCACCGGACTTGCAGAACGCCTGCGCGCTGCGGACACGCCCGTTATCGGGCGGATCTCTGAAGATCTGCTGCACCTCGATGTGCGTACTGTCCTCCCACGCGAGCTCTCTGACCTCGCCGTAGCCGTGGAGCAGGCCGTTACATGACAGGCCAACTCACGCTCGGCGTGATTGGGCATGTTGATCACGGAAAGACGGCGCTTGTCCGAGCACTGACGGGAATCGAAACCGATCGTCTTAAGGAAGAGCAGGAGCGCGGCCTGTCCATCGTGCTCGGATTCTCTTTCCTCGACTCCGACAGTGGCGTTCTCGACCTCATCGATGTCCCCGGCCACGAGGACTTCATTCGCACCATGATAGCGGGTGCGACCGGTATCGACGGCGTTCTCATGGTCATCGCCGCGAACGAAGGGATCATGCCGCAGACGTGCGAGCATTTCGACATCGCGCAACTGCTTGGGGTAGATGGCGGAATCATTGTCATCACGAAAATCGATCTCGTGTCGGATGACGAGCTCGAGGCCGTCAAGCGCTCGATACAGGAGTATGTGAAAGGGAGTTTTTTGGAGGGCGCGGAGATGATCGAGACATCCGCGCTGAAAGGGGAAGGTCTCGAGGACTTGCGCGCCGCGCTGAAGGCACTTAGCGAGTCTACCGTGGCTCGCGAGAGCGGCGATCAGTTCTATCTGCCGGTCGATCGCGCGTTCGTAATAGCTGGGTTCGGCGCGGTCGTCACGGGGACGCTGCGCGCGGGAACCGTGCGGTCGAACGATAGCGTGGAGATATTGCCATGGGGCGGTACGGCGACCGTGCGTGGTCTGCAGGTACATAACCGCACGGCCGACGAAGTGCGGTCCGGCCAACGCGTGGCGGTAAACCTGCGTAGCCTGAAAAAGGGCGAGATCAAGCGCGGCGACACGCTCGCGTCACCCGGATTCCTCAAGACGACAAGGCGCTTCGACGCTGAAGTCGGGCTCCTGGACAGCCAGAAACAGGCGCTGAAAAACGGTGTCGCCGTGAGAGTCCTGTTGGGTACGACCGAAGTGATTGCCAAAGTCAGGCTGCTCGACAAGAAACAACTCGAGCCCGGCGATACCGGCCTCGTACAGTTCAGATGTCAACGCGTCATCAGCACACATCGCACGGAGTGTTTCATATTGCGCAGCTGTTCGCCGGTAATGACTATAGGCGGCGGTCGGATTCTCGATCTCGATCCCTCGCGGCACAAACGCTTTGACTCGGCGGTCACGGAGCGCTTGCGGAGCACGGCCGAAGGGAACGCTGCCGATATGGTTGCGAGTTCGGTCGCGGCTGCCGGTGTGATGGGCGTCGAACTGACCGTGCTTCAGGAGAAGCTCGGCTTGGGTGAGCTGGAGCTAACCGAGGCGATCGCCGCGGTGGATGCCGTGTTAATCGACGATCGGCGCGTCGTCGAGCGCCAGAGTTATCTCGGACTCGTCGATGACATTCTTGCGGCGGCAGAGAGCTATCATGAAGACAATCCGCGGCAACAGGGCGTAGCGGCCGGGAGCCTGCAGCGCCAGTTAAGTTCAGCACCTCACGATGACGTTTTCCAGAATGCCATCGGAAAGTTGGTTGCGGATAGGAAGGTGCAGGATGATAACGGGATTCTCCGTAGCAGCGGTTTCGACCCGTTCTCGAGCCTTTCGGATAGCGAACGTGGTGTGGCGGGGGAGATCGAGGAATTGTTTCGTTCGAGTGGTGTCGCGCCGCCGCCGGTAGAGACAGTGTTGAGGACGGGACCCGCGCATCGCTCGCTCTACAGACTCCTGATCGAGATGGGCCGGATCGTGCCACTCAGAACCTACGACCGAGATAGCAAGATGGCGCTGCATCGCGAGACGTTGCAGAACATCGAAGAGTTATTGCAGGAAAATTATCCGTATCCGAAAGATTTCGCGGTGTCCGACGTGCGCGATTTGCTCGGGGCGACGCGTAAGTATGTCGTGCCGCTGATGGAACATCTCGACGCGGCGGGAGTCACAATCCGCACCGGCAACGTACGTCGCCTCCGTGAGCATTAGTGTAACCTTGACAACGTGGAGGTGAATGGAGCCTGGTGACTCCCCTGGTCTTCAAAACCAGTGACTCGTTGAACACGAGTGGTGGGTTCGATTCCCATCCACCTCCGCCAATCAAAGACTTACGCTATTTTCCGCTCCGTACTTCTTTCTTATAAATCGGCCTCGTGTGCAGTTCGTGTGCAGCGCCGAAAAATTCGGAGTAGTCTCCTCACAAACAAACGCCCCGAACGTGTCAGCGTCCGAGGCGTTCTTACCAACCTAACCTGAACGGAGGCGAGGTGGCTTACCCAAGAGTATATCGCCTGGACTCCGATCGCGGAGTGACCTGATGGCGAGCATCCGAAAACTTCCCAGCGGCAACTGGCGTGTTCAGATACGACAGAACGGAAGTTCTATCTCGAAAACATTCCCACTGAAAGTTGAAGCGGGAGCGTGGGCGAAAGCCATGGAAGGGGATCAAGACGAGATCGATTCATTCCCCGACGCCGAGGCGAGAAAACGAACGGTTGCCGATGCGATTGATGAATTGCCCCCTAGTCCGATACCACCCAAACTGAGAGAGTCCTAGGTCATTGTGTCGTG
>CAYXNS010000002.1:124283-126649 GCA_964466315.1 uncultured Gammaproteobacteria bacterium | reverse complement strand
AATTCCACTGAAATTCTCTCTCAGCGACTGGAGTCGTTCTAGGGGGGCAGGTCACCGGCGAGTCCAACTATTCCCGAGAGATTCCGGGACCATAGAGGTAAAATCAGGTCACTTAGGTTACGGGTGACTCGAGAGCGTCGTGAAACCCGATCCTGTGTTCGAGGTCTTTACGCCGCTGTCGGCCAGGGGAACATATGGGTACCAGGCAACTAATCCTTCCACTGCTTTATATGGTCGCCACCACGTCGGCGGCAGAGGTCGTACGCATAGACGTCGACAACACCAGAGAAATCGCTAACGGAAAATCGTATGGTCTCGCCGGCACTTTCGAAAGAATCGCCGGCAAAATCCACTACGAAGTTGATCCGGAGGCTCCCATTAATGAAATTGTCACCGATATCGAATATGCGCCCCGGAACGCCGCCGGCATGGTGGAGTTCTCAGCGGATTTCTATCTGATAAAGCCTAAGGATATTGACGCGGGAAATGGGGCCGTGTTTTTCGAAGTTTCAAACCGTGGCGGAAAAGGCGCTCTCGATCGATTCAACAAAGCTGCCGGCACAACTGCTCCCGTGACCGCCGCCGATATGGGTGACGGCTTTCTCTTAACTCAGGGGTACTCCCTGTTGTGGGTCGGTTGGCAGCACGATACGCCGCTCAATGAAGGCCGCATGCGCGTCTACCCGCCGATCCCGACGAATCATGGCGGGCCCATCGAAGGCCTGGTGCGAAGCGATATATTTGTCTCGGATAAGGTATTCGCTCGCTCCCTCGGGGATCGCGGTCACATTGCCTATCCGGTAGCGGATCCTGACGATCCAAGAAACGTAATGACAGCCCGTGAAGGCCTTACGGCAGACCGCCAGGTCATCCCACGCGAGCGGTGGCAGTTCGCCCGAGCTGAGAGTGATCATATCGTGCCGGACCCGACGATGGTCTATCTGGATACCGGCTTCGAGCCCGGCAAGATCTACGAAGTTGTTTACGTTTCCGAGAATCCACCGATCGCCGGCCTCGGACTTGCGGCGATCCGAGACACCATCTCACGACTGAAGTATGGATCGTCTGACGAACTCGGCATCACCCATGGCGCGATCGATCGCGCCATCGCATATGGCCAATCGCAGAGCGGCCGGCTGCTCCGCACTTATCTCTACGACGGCTTTAACGAAGACGAAGAGGGCCGAATGGTCTTCGACGGCATCATGGCCAACGTCGGTGGCGCCGCAAGAGGTAGCTTCAATCAACGGTTCGCACAGCCCTCGAGGGCTCCGGGTGGTGCCTTCGATTATCCCAATCGCATATTTCCGTTCGCGGATATGCCGCAAACCGATCCCGCGAGCGGCAGACACGATGGGCTTCTGGCTCGAGTAACGCCCGAATCGATGCCAAGGATCTTCTATACGAACTCCTCCACCGAGTACTGGCGGTCCGTCAGCGCGCTGACTCATACGACAGTAGACGGTAAGCAGGATTTGCCGCTCATGGATAACGTGCGGATATATCACTTCGCAGCTACACAGCACAGCCCAGCGCGTTTCCCACCACAATCCACTGCCACAGCGCATTTGCCTAACCCGAACGACTACGTCTGGTTCATGCGGGCTTTGCTCGTCGCGATGGATCGCTGGATTACCGGCGATACACCGCCGCCCGCGAGTCGGTACGCAACGCTCGAGACGGGAACATTAGTGACGGTAGATAAACTTGCTTTTCCGGAGATTCCCGGTGTGTACCTGCTCAACGAAGTGAGCACGGCCTACGCGCTCGACTATGGCTCTAAGCTCGCGGCCGACGGAATCATCACGCAGGAACCGCCTACCGCCGGCGCGCCCTACCCGTTTCTGGTTCCTCAGGTAGACGGCAGCGGCAATGAGATCGATGGGTTGAGATCGCCCGAAGTTGCCGTACCGCTGGCGACTCATACGGGCTGGCTGCCAACGAACCCGGTATCCGGTGTGGGCCTGTACATACCATTTGCCCGGGACCGCGCCGAGCGCGAAGCTAACGACGATCCGCGACAGTCTATCGACGAACGCTACGAGAGCCGCGCGCAATACCTCGACCTGGTCGCACAGGCGGCAATGGATCTCATCGACGACGGTTATCTGCTGGACGACGATCTACCGGCACGCGCTGGGATTACCTGCTCGCGACGCACTAAATCCATACTTCAACAGAGTGCACCGGTGGCTGAATGCCACCGGTGCCCGCTCCTCTTACGGCTTGGGGGTTACTGTCGTGCCACGCGCTCGGGGGAGCCAGTAGGAATCAACGTCAACTGCACGCGGCGATCGAAAGCCAGGGCGTCAAGATCCTCCTCACCGGCAGCGGCGTGCTGCTCCCCGTAGGAATCAACGGAGATT
>CAYXNS010000002.1:0-124273 GCA_964466315.1 uncultured Gammaproteobacteria bacterium | reverse complement strand
GGAATTCCAGCGTCGATCAAGGTCGCTCGCACATTTGCCGCTCGTTGTGCTGACAGTTGTGCATTGTGCTCGGCATCACCGCGAGCGTCCGCATAGCCGCCAACACGAACGGACATCCCATCCATTCGTGCGATGAGGTTCGCCAACCGCAGCAGCCGATCCTGCGTCTCGCCGGCGACCTCGGTCTCGTCTGTCTTGAACAGAATATGAACATCGAGCGCTTCCCGGACCGCGTCCCGGATCGCGCGGGCATCCTGCCTGTTGCGTGTCTCGAGCATCGCTATCTGTTGTTCGCTGTTTTCGACGAGCCCGTTCAGGCTCGCGACCTGTTCGCGGGCCTCCATCCAACGTTGCTCGAACTCGACGCGGGCGCTCTGTTCCCCATCGAACCGATCGCCGACCCAGATCCCGGCGGCAGCGCCGAGCAGTAATCCGATCGGACCGCCGGCGGCTGCGCCGATTACGGCGCCGCTGCCGAGTCCGATATTCTCGAATCTCTTCGATTCCTGGACCTCCGCGGCCCAACTTGCGCTCGTAAGTGTGGTTGCAATAACTGCAATGATGGTTTGCCTCATGACTGTGCTCCTTTTGGTTGCTCGTGCCTACCCGCACGATTTCATTGAAGCTCAGCGTCGCGGCAATCCAGTGATGAATTCGGACAACATCATTGTGCAAATCTGGCGAATTCTGACGGAGGCCGGAGCGGGCAATGCAGTGACGTCTAGCGTCCTGGTGGGGTCTATGAACTAGGTGCCGCTAACCGCGTAGCGAGGGCAGCGCCACGAATGTGCCACCGTTACGCTGGCAGAGCACGCGCATGAGAACGGCAAAGCGTGCGGATGAGAGAAGCTCGCCGTTCGTCACTTCGTAATAGACGGGAAATGCGACGGCGTGTATCCGGACCCGCCGCTCACCATCCGCGCCGAGCGTGTTACGCCGATCGACTTCCCTGACGACCGCATTGATGGAGCCTGACGCGAAGTCATCGCTATAGACGTACAAGCTGATCTTCTTTTCGGGATCGTAGAAGGTCTCGATCGCCTCGAGGATGCCCTCCCTCGGGCTCGAGTTCGAAAACGCCTGCCAGTTTCTCAGCGCGTCGATGATGGCGTCGCGTCTTCCCTGCGTGTCAGGAATCCATTCGTTCCTGTAGCTCCGGAACATGTACTCGCCCATGTCGTTGAACACCTGGATCCCCTTGACCTGGGGATAAACTTCGAGGGTCTCGCGGATCTGCTGTTGGACCCGGTTCCATGCGTAGCGTTGCATACTGCCGGAAGTGTCGATGATGAAGATGATGTACTCGCTGTCTACCGGAATACCGCCGATCTTGTAATCTTCCGGATCGGGTCTGTAGTCGGCTAACAGCCGCTGCATTTCCTCGGTTAACCGTTGTTTCGCTTCGGCGAGACGCCCGGCCAGATCCGCGGATATGTCTGCGTCGTCCGTCATCGCGAGAAACTCCGCACGAATACGGGTCAATTCCTCTTCCAGCGTTGCGATCTGCGTCTCGTCCTCTTCCACGCGCTCGATCGTAGACGAGCGCTCGCGCACCACGACTTCAGTCTCACCGAGAATCTCGTACAACTCCTGTTGATAGCGGGCGATCAGCTCCTCCAATTCGACATGGCTTTCTTCGAGACGAATCGGCTCAAATATCTTGGTCAACACGAGCAATAGGATGATCGCCCCGAATCCGCAACAGATGACATCCAGGAATGAAAGGCTGCCTGTCTCGATATCGCGTCGCCGTTTTATCATGGCCAATCCTCCGAAGGCGCCATCAACGATCCGCCCGTACTTAGTGCCAGCCACCAGTACGCAGGGGCAGACTGCGGGTCGCCCTCCATCGCGTACAGAATGACGTTCACGGGCACGTTGAACGGTAGCTCGCGTGCCGCACGATTGAAATGACCCTGGCGCTCGCGGCCGGTAACGCCCGCGCGAGTCGGCTCAATCTCTCCCATCGTCGGCAAACCGTCGACGAGCAGATAGATATTGTCTGGCTTAGGATCCAGAGGCCTCATAGTCGCGAACGCTGCGTGCAGGCTCGTGGGTCCCGTCGGTGCGGTCGCGCGCAGGTCCTCCACGGCCTCTCGCAACTGGCCGCCGTCGGTTACGGTCAGCCATTGACCTTCGCTACCCTCGATCAACGTCCAGGCCTCGTCGTTGAAAGCGAATATCTGAAACTGCGTGCCGGGCGTGAGTTGTGCCGTCAACCATTCCACTGTATTGACGGTCTGCTGCCACTTCGGCGCCGACAACTGTTGGTCGATCGGCATATTCCTGCGGCGAATGATATTGACGAGCGTTCGGTCCAGCATGCTGCCCGATGCGTCCACGAGTATGACCACACGTTCGCCACCCATTCTGAGGCCTGTGAGGTACTGCCGGTTGCCTTCTCCGGTGACGCTGATGATGCGGTTGCCGGCATCCTCGGGCGTGATACTCTCCGCCGAGAGCCGCTGCGTCTCATCCTCCAGAGCGTCGAGTTCCGAACGCAATCGTTCGATGGCCTCTTCCTGGGCGACCGTGTCCGCAGTCAGAGAATTAAATTCTTCTGCAGTGAGATTGATCTCCGTGGCGATCTCTTCTTTGAGTCCCCGCAAAATCGCCCATTCCTCGATGAGCTCTACCAACTCCTGCTGGAGCTGCACGAGATTCTTGCGGCCGACGAGCACCTGTAACTCCATCCGGTCGACTTCGCTCACGAGTTCGTCGAGAACGACCTCACGACGCACGTCTATATTCGCGTTGATGATCATGAAGAACAGAATGATGGCGCCGAACCCGCACGTCATCGCGTCCAGGAACGACAGAGAGAACACGTTAAGCTGCTTACGTGCCACTACCGTCCTCCATCACGATCGCCTGTAACTCCTCGCCCGGAGATCCGATGCGGATTATATCGGCAGGTTGAATTGTCAGATCGCCGGAGACTCGTTTCTCGTTGACGAAGGTTCCGTACTGACTCAGGTCCTTGAGTTTGAGCTCACCATCACGCCGCACGAACTCACAGTGCGAGCGCGAGACGCCACCGTGTTCACCATTCAGAACGATTACACGGCGGCCTTCCTGATCCTCTCGCCCGATCAAGAGCCCACCAGCATCTACCGGAAATGCGACGCCACGGTAGACAATATGAGTTGGCGAACTCTCAGGCTTCTCTACGGGCTCACGAACATCGACTGGTACCAGTAAATCGACTGCGGGAGGAAGTGGCGCGCTCTCAGCTCGCCACGGCAACCGCTTCAGGAGTTTCACCTGGTCACGGCTCGAATCAATGTTCTCGAGGCTTTGAATGGCACCCAGAGCCGCTTCACCCACGGGCAACGGTAGGATATGCGCGTCGTCGAGGCGCGAGAGTTCGTTAACTACACCGGGCAATCCGAGTAGGCGGTGGGAAACCTGTATGACGAGGCTGTCTCCGCCACTTCTGCACTGCGCGACTAACTGCACGAGCGCGCGATTGAATCCGGAAGCAACACCGAGCAATTGCTCACGCTCGACTTCGATGGTGACTTCTTTATCACCGTGCGGCAGCCGAAGCTCGGCACGGTCATCATCCTGCAGAGTCTGCAGCCATGCCGGCAAACGATCGTAGACGAACTGTTCGCTGTCGGCGCCGTGAAACGGATCGAATCGCGTCGATAGCACGAACAATTCAGCGACACGCTTCGCCCATAGATCCATTAGTGAAGCCAGACCTACACCATCGATGGCCTGCTCGGCTCTCACCAAAACATCACTACCCTGCTCCAGTGTCGTCGCCGATACTCGGTATAGACCAGCATCGAGGTAGATCAGTTGCTGGTTCGGATAAGGCCTGGAACTTGCCGCCACGGCCGAATTTACCAACGAGCGCACGGGCATGCTGCACTCCTGAGCGAGACCCAGCAGCAACCCGAGCTGCTCGCGGCTATAGTGATCGGGCACGACCAACAGCGCGTCCCGATCCGGGCCGCCGTAACGTTTCCATAGATCTTCGAGCTGAGCGAACGCGAGTTGGGCAGTATTAGCAACTCCATCCAGCCCCGCGCTACCGTCAGAGAGACTTAACTGCTCCCAGTAACGGTTGCTACTCTCACGCGGCCGCAACCGGGCCTGCCCGTATGCTTCGTTGCCCGTCAGGACTCCCTTGCCATTGACGAGTGCGTAACCCGGTTCCATCGCGAGCACTCCCGATTCGTCTGCGACAATCAGGTTCGCATCGTTGATATCGATTGCGAGCGTGCTCACGATTCTTGCGCTACTGCGCGCCTCCTCGTGTCTGCATGTGACGAATCAGGTTGTGATCAATGTACGTCTGCGTATCGAAGACGAGCCGTTCCTGCAGCGACTGCAGTTGATGAACCAGGAACATCACGACGATGGAGATCAACAACGCGATGAACGTCGAGTTGAACGCCGTACCTAGACTCTGCGTTACGCCGGTGATGTCGCCATCGACGGCACGATGCGCTTGACCGAGAGCCTCGCCGATACCGCGAACGGTGCCGATAAAACCGACGGACGGAATGGCCCACGCGACATAACGAATCATCGACAGCTCCGATTCCAGGCGCTCGCCTTCCGATTCGCAGAGCGTATTCGCGACGGAAGAAACGTCTTGAACGTTGCGCGTGGATCCGAAACGTTCGAGAGATGATAGAAGGACCCGCGGCAGCAGCATCTCGCGCAGCCGGTCCGGTAACGCCTGTAGCGTGCGCGCGTACTCGCGCGTGTCTTCGGGGAGAATCCTGACGCCGTCCTGGACAGGCACGAGTTCCCGCTGCAATAGCTTCTGCTCACCAAGAGATCGGCTCGCCTTATAGCCCATGATGGAGAATGCCCACAGCATGAGGACGAAGCACGACTCCTGCTCGAAGTCCCTGATGAGGACCCAGATAGAGCGCTCGACCGTGTACTCGGCGTCCTCTTGGATCTGCAGTGCCTGCTCGTTCAAGGCCTCGGTCGCCCTCGGTCGGACTACCGTCACGTAGATAGCGTGCACGATAATGATCGCAATGATCAGTGCGAAGACCTGATAGAGAAATTCCGTTTGGAAGTGACGCTTCATGGCTAGATATTGACCGGGAACGTAACTTCTTCGTCCGCAGCGATTTCTTGGCTCGGAATGAATATCTCGTCGAGGGGCCGGGTGTCGGGTGGTGGCGGCGAATCCGCAGACGTCGCCTCGTCCTCGGGCGCCTCGGCATCCTGGCCGATCGACGACAGTGACAGCACCATCAAAGCCAACAGCGCCGTTAACATTCGTATCCAGTGCATCATCATCTCTCCTAAAAAACTCTCTAATATTAGACCAATTCGGGCACAGATCATTCCAGATTTCGGGCGATACGGAAGCCAATGTCTTCCCTGCTATCGGCACTGTAATTTCGGTAGGCAAGGCGTAGGTCGGTAGGCCTCGCGCTCCGCCAGCTACCGCCCCGGATCACGTGAAAGCGGCCGTGTTCCGGACCTAACCGATCGACCGTCACAACCTCGGTCTCCGGGGAACCGATCTCCCAATAATCGAGCATCCACTCCGAGGCGTTTCCGCCAAGATCGTAGACGCCGACGGCGTTCGGCGCGAAGCTGCCCGAAGGCGCGGAGACTTCGAAGCCATCGTTATAGGTCACGAGGTGGTTTTGCAGAAGCGTCGCCGCCGAGACGTCGGCGTAGTTTCCCGAGCGATCCGGCAACGGCAGGATGTTGCCCCATGGATACGTCGTAGGTTCTTCTCGATTGGCGAATCGGGCCGCCCAGGCCCACTCGGCTTCAGTCGGCAGCCGGTAACCATTGCGCAGCGGTCTCACGGCCGTCCACACACCGTTGACTTCCTCGTACACCGGTTGAAAACCGTCATTGATGCTGAGCGCGTTCATGAATTGGGCGACTTCGTCCCAGGTGACGCGGACGACGGGCTGATCGTCTTCATTCAACGATACGTTGCCGAACGCGCCCGAGTTATGCTCCGGAAGGAATGCTCGGAACTCCGCGTTACTGACCTCCCGCACACCGAGGTAGTAAGCCTCGCTGATACTGACGGCTCGCAGGACCTCGTTCGAACGGCGCCCCTGCTCACGACGTGACGACCCCATCGTGAACTCGCCGGGCAGTATGAGCGTCAACTCCTGACCTAAGCTTGTCTGCACCACCTGCGGGTATCCCGAACCGGTAATTATGTTCAATTCCACGAGCATCGCATCGATATACAGCGGGAAGCCCGGTCGGGGCGTGATCTCTTCCGACTGTTCCGCGTATCCGGCGAGGCGAATCTCAAACTGATGAGGGAGTGCGGACAACGTCAACTCGTGCGGTGTCATCCCACGCTGCTCACCATCGACCCAGATCTCCGCGCCTGCCGGCTCGCTGCTGATATCGACGGTCCCCATGCGGGCCGTCATCGGCAACGTCAGCGTGTGCCCGCTATCGGCGGCAACCGAAAGCTCCTGCTCGATAGAGTCGAATCCGGGCTTCACTAGTGTGAGTTGGTGCGCCCGCCCGGGCACGAGGCTCAGCGTCAAAGGCGTCTGACCACGGTACTCTCCGTTAACGCTGACAGCCGCGCCCGAAGGCTCGGTTATGAGTTCCACCCGCCCGTCGGCCTCCGTCAGCTCGATCAACGGCAGTTCCTGAGGCTGATCCGCAAAGACCGAGACGACATCCGCCCAGGCATTATACCCTCGCAGCCGAACCTCGACGATGCGCTCGCCCACACCGAGTTCCATGACGACCGGCGTTGACCCCGACACGGCACCATCGACGATGACGTCGGCGCCGGGGGGGTCGCTGGTTACCGTAACCGGCGCCCAGTTCGGCGTGAGTTCGACCACCAGACTCTGTTGCTCGCCACCGCCAATAACCCCAATCTCACGGACCTCGGCGAGGTAGCGGTCCGCGATGAATTCGAGCTGATGCCGGCCGGTAATGAGCTCAGTGTCGGTCAGCGGCGTCGTCCCCACCGTCTCACCGTCGACCAGGACCTCCGCAGCCGCTTCCGGCTCCGTCGTCAAGGTCACGAGGCCCGGAAGCCGGGTCATTTCAACTTCGATGGTCTGGTCAGGCGAGAGACCAACGTTGATCTCCGTATCGAGCGGGTAGTAGCCCGCAAGCTCCGCCACGACCCGGTGGGAACCCGCGCTCAGCAGCAGACGATCGCCCATTCTGATCTTCAGAAGCGTTCCCGGCAGCCCGACGCTCTCGGGTTCGGGCGCGACGATGAGTTCGACCGACTTGGCCGTGAATGCGAACCAACCCATGACAGCGAGGACCGCAAACGCGCTGCCGACCACGATAGCCCTGCGGCTCGGTCTCGTTCGACGCGTGCCTTGCCTCTGCTCGCCCAGGGGCCGAAAAGCGATAGGCGCGATCTCGATCTGGTCGAGGTCGGCCTCTTCTCGCGCCAGCTCTTCGAGGTCCGGCGGCGCGGTGTCGCCGCCCGTGACGATACCGCTGATCTCCAGGCACAGCCGCTCATCATCGAGTACACAGCTGATCCTTGCGGTGTCGAGCGCGATCGTCTCACCGTGCTCGAGCCAGCGAGATCCCGCAACGGGCTCGCCTTCCACGCGCAGATTGCGCGTGTCTCGACCCGGTTGAATGAAGAAGGCACCGTCCAATATGCCGATCTGCAACGAGCCCGAGACAGCATGCAGGCGAATGCTGCTATCGGCGTCGCCACCGATCGACAGGGGTAACTCGTCCACGGTGAAGCGCCGCTCTTCGCCAGCGGTAGATGTCATCAAGACCCAGCTATTCTTCGCGCTCATCAGATCGGCTCCACGCACCGTACGTCGACCGGCGCCATCTCGCGCCCCGGCCGTACAATAATATCTACAAGAACGTCGCGATAGCCGTTGCGTGTACCCTGAGCCCTGTAATTTCCCGGACGAAGCTGGACTTCGGTAGCGGTGAAAGTACCGAGCGGACCGACACGAAAGAGCGTGACGCTGGTCAGCTCATCTGAACGAAGCGCTACGGTCACCGGGGTAGACGCGAGCACGACGAGCCGGTCCAAGTCGGCGATCTGCTCCGCGAGTCGTTCCCCGATATTCTCCACACCCCTGGCATCCTCCAACAAGATGCCGGCGTCCGCGAGCACTCGATCGCTGAACAGCAGCGTCGGATTCCCGATCAGATTGATGAGCTTGGCCTCTAGGTCAGTTCTCAGCAGTGATCGCTCGAGTCCGGCCTGAGCGAATGCCAGCGTTGGGTCCTCCGCGAGCAGCTCGCGGTAGAGTTCGACGGCCCGGCCCCACCGTTCCACGGTCTCGAAAGCGATTGCCCTCGCCTCGGCCAACTCGATCCGATCGAGCTCCACTCCCTGCTCGGCCTGAGTTTGACCGGCTCGTGCTTCGGTCGAATCGGGGCGCAGGATCAGCGCCTCGTCAAAGAATTCATAGGCATCACCAAATTCCTCCGCCGCCAACGCGGCGAGAGCCTGCGACATCAGTGTATCGAAGCGCAGATTTTCGATACGCGCACTCACGGCGGATAGCGCCGAGCGCGCAGGCGCCCACAAGGGATCGAGCCCGAGCGCCTGACGGAATGCGCGCGCCGCCTCCTGGAGTTCACTCTGCCGCTCGAACTCCGCGCCCTGCTGCACGAGCACGAGCACCTCGGGAAGATTCTCTGCCCGCACGAGCCCTCCCAATGCCGTGGCATTGTCCGCTTCGATCCCGAGCACGAGTTGGAACTGGTCGAGCGCGAGCCGCGCATTGCCCGCATCCAACGCCGCGTTTCCCGCACTGAGGGCGGCCTCGATTAGTTCCGTCGACCGTTCGAGGAGCTGCTCGCCAACCTCAAGCGCCTCGGCATACGCCGGCACGGCGTCCTGAAACGTGTTGGCCAGGTAAGCATCGTCGCCCGCGCGGGAGCGGTCTTCGTACCGATCCCAGGCGGCTTCTCCCCAGGCCGCGGCCGCAAGTTCCTCTAGCCGACCCCGCTGCGCGAGCAGTTCCGCCAGGAGTTCCTCGGCCCTTGCCCGTAGCGCCGCAACCTCCTCCTCCGTGAGCACCGGCACCTCAGGTTCGGCCGATGCCGCCGGTGCCGGGTCCGGCTCAGGTGGCGTCAGTTCGGTTGCTTCTCGCCCGCTGTCGACCCACGTGGGCAAAACGAAGATTACGGCAAGCGCAGCCATTACCGTCACGCCGAACGCGCCAACCACGAGTAGACGCGGGGAGCGGCTCTCCTCCCGCCGGGCAGCCACGGTGAGTTCGACGCGTGCGAGCCCGGGCTGGACCGGGATGATGGTCTCTTCGTGGGCGGTCGATTGCGAATCTTTCTCAGCCACGATGCTCGTCTACTCGTATTCCAGGGACATTGATTCTAGGACATCCAGGAAGGGTCGTACGCTCCCCGGAGCCGGACCTTTACCGTAGCTCAGTGTCGCCACGACGAGTTCGGCCAGGGCCTCGGCCCCCGCCCCAGCGTCTCGTGGACTCGCCAGGGGTGGGCTCGGCTCGGCCTGCAGCATCGCGACGGTCGGATTCACGCCGAAAGGCAGTCGCCCGGCCAATAGCTCATAGAGCATCACGGAAAAAGCGTACACATCGTCGGCCACCTCGGGACGCGTGCCCTGCCGCCTCGCCAGACGCTCATACGCGAGGGTGCCGCCGCTGCGCGGCCCCTCAGCTCCCACCTCCACGGCAAGTGCGAAATCTACGAGCTTCGCGTCGCCGGCTGCGCTGAACAAAAAATTGCACGACTTCACATCCCGGTGTACGAGACCGCGCTCGTGAACATGGACGAGTGCCCGAGCGAGATCCCCCGCGGCTCCCACCCAATGCCGAGGGGCCGAGCCCAGTAGAGGCACGAGGTCGCCCCCGCCGAGGTACTCGGTCATGAGGGCAGGCGTTTCGGCTACGGCGATTAAACCCAATGGCACCAGGATATTGGGATGGGAGAGGCTGCCCAGAACGCGGTACTCGCGGCGGATCAGTTCAACCGCCGAACTCGGCAGCCGGTCGGTTCGCGGTATCTTCAGCGCGACGACTTCATTGCCGCGAGTCGTCGCACGCCACACTTCGCACAGACCACCTCGGCCCAACAGGGCATCGAGCCGTACTCCGTCAGCCAGCTCGAGGCCTGGTGCTACGGGACACGGTCTATTCACGGTCGGAGAGTCAGATGGCGAACGCGTCGCGCGCCTACCGCGGACGGAAGCGAAGCGCTGCGTCCCTACGTCGCTCCGGCAATGGTTTCGGGAGCCGCTTCTTCGGCAGCATCGTCCTCCACCTTGAGGTCTTCTGGCTCGATGGTATATACGTCAAGCTCCTGGTCCTCAGCTTCCGCTGCGGCTTCCTCTGCAACCTCCGGCAAGGGCTCCGTATAGATAACGACGTCGGGCACGAATCCCGTCTCAGCCGAATAGAGCTCTAACAGAAGATCCTTCCATTCTTCGTATTGCGCATCCGCCGTACCCGTCAGCCGATGTTGAGTACCCTCGATTTCGACGACCATGGGTTTTACCTCGTCGTCGAAACTCGTGGATAACTCTTCCATGGCCTCGGTGTGAAGACGTTTCTCGTCGCGCCGTACGGCGGCGGTCTTGATCAGGTCCATGCCTGTGTACATCATCGCGTCACGCAGCATGCGGCTCGAGAAATCACCGTCACTCTGAGAGCCGTAGACGACCGAGGCAACGACGGTAGCAATACCGAGCGTCGTTCGCCAGCGGCTGGAATGCTGCAGCGCACGAATTGCGATGGCTTCTTCTCGCGCAAACTCGCGCCATCCGTTATAGGAATCATCCGCGCTCTGATAAAACTCTTCGTAATGCTCGTTGAGTGTCTCAATGAACAGATGTTCGCGCTCGCGCACCCGCAACGTGCGGTCGAACTGTGGGTCGCCTTCGGCCGGTAAGCGATTAAGAGTAAACTCTCCACCCCGGTCGGCTTTGAGATAATCGCCGTAGGCTTCAGGGCTGATGTCGCCGGCGAAACGTAATTGTGCGACGGTGCGCAGGTTCTCCGCCTCGCGCGCAGTCAGGTCTGCCTGAACTTCCGCGAGATCGTTGGCGATCGAGTTGAAGACATCCTGGTAGGGGTCTCGATCCGGGTAGCGCTGGCGATTGTAGGCACCCGCAGCCGTCGCCATCTCATAGTCTTTCTCGAGCCACACACGGCCCGCGGCGTCGACCGCTCGCACATCGATGTGAAGACGATCTCCGTCAGAGTGCAATATCTCCGCAGCGACCTCGAGATCAGCGGCCAGTGACGGCTCGGGCGTTACCCAAACCGCGCCCCAGTAGCCGCTCTTCTGGAGCGTATCCCGAAGGTGTACGGCCATGTAGCGCGATTCAGAGCGGCGGATGTGGACGAACGTTCCGTTACGCAGTAACTCCTCGAGTACGTCTTTGTCGATCTCTCCGTCGGGGACGCCTGGATCGAACAGGACGACCGACACATCCAGGAGCTGCTCTTCTGGAATGGTTTCCGTTGCCGGTACCAATGCGACCGAATGGGCGACGCGGACTTCGCTGGTGGAACACCCCGCGAGCATGACCGTGCCGATTAATAGAACACCGATTCGTGGCATCGTGAACGTCTCCAGTTACTGCCGCAGGATTATCTGCTTGTAATCGTTATACTCGTCCCAGAGAGCCGCCCTGAGGAAGGGGTCCTGCTCCTCGGTTGCCGCCTCACAGAGCTGACGCGCGACTTTATCTTGATCGTTGCAGCCCTCGACCTGGGCTGCGGTCTGGTCGTCGCCGGAGCGGTCCTCGAATACGGGCATCGGGTTGCCGGACTCGGAAGGGTTCTCCTCGCCCTGTGCTCCCTGCCCCGACGGTTGCTCGTTCGAGCCGATGGCGTTGCCGATCTCGCCGGCTGAGCCGAACGCTTCATCCGCCGCGCTACCTACGCCCGTGCGCGCCATCTGCTCCTGCTCGTCACCCATGATCGCATCGAATTCCTCGAGCGATCGGTCGAAAGCACCCTCGGCCTCAGCCATCTGACCATCGCCGGTGGTCTCGATGCCGTCACCGAAAACATTCTCGTCGGCGGGGCCGCCCTGCGCCTGGCGAGTCTCGCTGCCGTCCTGACCCGCGGTGGGATCGTCTGCCTCACCTGGCACGGGTTGTCCCGGCGGCGGGCCACCAGCCTGCTGCTCGCCTTCTTGTCCCGGCGGAGGTCCGCCTGGCGGGAAGCCACCGAATTCCTCACCCTGCTGTTGCGCCTGCTGCTGGGCCTGCTGTTGACCCTGCTCGCTCTGCTGTTGACCCTGCTCGCCCTGCTGTTGACCCTGCTCGCCCTGCTGTTGACCCTGCTCGCCCTGCTGCTGGGCCTGCTGGTTCTGCTGCTGCGCCTGCTGCTCGGCCTGCTGGCCCTGTGAGGACTGCTGACCCGGCGACTGGGCCTGCTGCTGGCTCTGCTGCTGGCCCTGTTGCTGGCCCTGTTGCTGACTCTGCTGCTGGCTCTGCTGCTGGCTCTGCTGCTGGCTCTGCTGCTGGCTCGGCTGCTGGCTCTGCTGCTGGCTCTGCTGCTGGCTCGGCGATGGAGGCGGTTGCTGCTGACTCTGCTGCTGGCTCGGCTGTGATGGGGGCGCCTGCTGCTGGCTCTGCTGCTGGCTCGGCGGCTGGCTCGGCGGCTGAGTGACACAGGCAGTGAGCACCAGTACCACACCGGAAACCACCAGGCTTGCTCTAATCGTCGCTACTTTCACGGCTCTTCTCCGTCAACGGTTGCGCGGGGTCAATCGGCACCCCATTGCGGGTAATGTCCTATATTAACTTTAGTGCCCTCAGCGGAGTCGTAAGTTCCCTTTAATACTGTCCTTACCACGCCCTGCGTGCCGAAAATCGGCGTTTACGCTGGATCCGCACGCCAGCGCCGCAAAACGGGGCCTGCCTAATATTCCATAACGCCTCAGGGCTCTGCACGGTTGACGTCGAGCCGGCGCTTTGGAGGTGATAACATCTCCGGCGCTCACACCATGAGAAGATCATCCATGAAAACAATAACACCGATGATGGGTCTGCTTCTATCCACCGTCTTCGTTATTTCGATCGCCCAGGAGACCCCCGAGCTGACGCGCACACCAGCCCCCGAAGGCGCCGACGCCTACATCCAATCTCCGGCCGATGGCGCAACCGCGACATCGCCGTTTACGGTACGTTTTGGGCTCAGAGGGGTCGGGATCGCGCCCGCCGGTGTCCAGCTACCGGACACGGGACATCATCATCTACTCATCGATGTGGCGGAGATGCCGTCGTTCGACCTGCCGCTTCCCGCCAATGAGAATGTGCTTCACTACGGGCTGGGGCAGACTGAAACCGAACTGGAGCTGCCGCCAGGCGAACACACGCTGCAGCTCGTGCTCGGCGACTGGCTGCATACTCCGCATGAACCCCCCGTGATGTCGGAAGTTGTGACGATCACCGTTACGGAATAATGCAAATCACGCTTGCCCGTCGGGCGGGCGGTAATGATCGCGGACAATGGCCCAGGCTGTATTGTGACCCGGCGCCGCTTACGGCCCTGCACTCGAGCGCGTGTGTACAATAGCGTCCCTTTTTCACGACTACTGCGCAACTAAGCTCGGGGCAAGCATGGATATTCGCGATGGTTTTGTAGACGCTGTCGGCAACACACCGCTGATCAAGTTACGCAAGGCGTCCGAGTTGACGGGGTGCACTATCCTCGGCAAGGCGGAGTTCCTGAACCCGGGCGGATCGGTCAAAGACCGAGCGGCCAAGTACATCGTCCTCGACGCAGAGAAGCGCGGCGTCCTCGAGCGGGGCGGCCTCATCGTCGAAGGGACCGCCGGCAACACGGGAATCGGCTTGGCTCTCGTCGGCAGTGCCCGTGGCTACCGGACACTTATTCTGATACCGGAGACGCAGTCACAGGAGAAGATGGACGCGTTGCGGCTCTGTGGCGCCGAAATCAGGGCCGTGCCAGCCGTTCCTTTTCGCGACCCGAACAATTACGTCCACCAAGCGGAACGCGCGGCGAACGAGTTGGCCGCTACGGAACCTCATGGCGTCCTCTACGCGAACCAGTGGGATAACGTTGCCAATCGCGATGGACACAGCGAGAGCACGGGGCCCGAAATCTGGGAACAAACCGACGGTCAGGTTGACGGCTTTACCTGCGCCGTCGGGACCGGTGGAACCCTGGCCGGCGTGAGCACCTATCTGAAAAGCAAGAACGATGGCATCGTGACTGCGGCAGCCGATCCGATGGGCGCAGCGATCTACAGCTGGATCAAGACTGGGGAACTCAAGTCCGAGAGCAACTCGATTACCGAGGGAATCGGTCAGGGCCGGGTGACGGGCAATCTCGACGGCGCGCGGATCGATGAAGCGTTCCAGATTCCCGATGAGGAAATGCTGCCGATATGCTTCGATCTGTTGCAGGAAGAAGGGCTGCTACTCGGCGGTTCGAGCGGCATCAACGTCGCCGGCGCCATACGGCTTGCGAAACTGTTGGGTCCCGGCAAGACGATCGTGACCGTATTGTGCGACTCCGGCTCACGTTATCAGTCAAAACTCTTCAATCCGGAGTTTCTCGCCGCCAAGGGCCTGCCTTCACCGCCTTGGCTAGGATAGTTGGAGCCGTGAAAAAGGGACCCTACGTATCCTCCCGCGGCGATTCGAGAACTTCCTAGCGTGGTTCGTGGCTGCTTCTCACTCAGGCGTGGTCGCCGCCATTCTCGCCTGTTGCTGAAGACCGAGCGCCTGATCGACGCGGTGCGCAATCGCCAACGCGTTGAGTTCGGCACAGGCCTGGAACAGAGCAATTTCGACCTCGACCAACAAATCGTAGAGACTAGCGGTTGCCTCATCCTGGGCGAACGCTAACGCCGTAGCAGCTTCGTTCTGCTCACGAAACACGCGTTCCAAATAGTCTCGAAATGACTGGGAATCCAATCTCAGCATACGCCCCTCAAGCGTCATAACGCTCGTGGCGCAGCCCGTGAGCACGATGAGCCCGAGTATGCTAAAACGAAGAGCGGACATGGCTTGAGCGGCTCACGTGGCGTGAGACAGGTATCGTCGGGGAACCAATCCAGTGTTGCAAGCCACTAAAGGTCGTTGTCCTGGATCTTACGTGGAGGCGATAATGCGCGCCTTCGCTTCAGACTCGATGACTTATGGCCGTTATCGCCACACACGCCGTTCATGCCCGGTCGCAACTCGACGGCGCCGTCGCAAAAGCAACGCAGTGGCTCGACGAAGAACAGAATGCCGACGGTTTCTGGGTGGGCATGCTCGAATCGAATTCATGCATAGAAGCCGAGTGGCTGCTTGCGATGCATTTTCTCGATTACGAGCATCCGCGTAAACGGGATCTCGTCAACTCGATTCTCGCTGCGCAGCGGTCCGATGGCTCGTGGGAGATCTACCACGACGCTCCGCAAGGTGACATCAATAGTACCATCGAGTGCTACGCCGCACTCAAGGCGGTCGGCATGTCAGCCGACTCCGAGCCGCTCATGAAAGCCAGGGAATGGATCTTCAGCCACGGCGGTCTGAGCCGAATCAGAATTTTCACACGCTACTGGCTCGCATTGCTCGGCGAATGGCCATGGGAGCGAACGCCAAATCTCCCTCCCGAGATGATCGCCAACCCGAAATGGTTTCCTTTCAATATCTACAATTTTGCGAGTTGGGCGCGGGCGACACTTTTACCACTGGCCGTACTGTCGGCTCGGCGCGCCGTCAGACCCTTGCCCGCCGGGAGACGTCTAGACGAATTGTTCCCCGAGGGGCGCGAACGAGCCAACTATAAATTGCCTCGATGCGGGCCTGCACTGAGTTGGAGACGCCTGTTCCTTATCAGTGATCGCGTCGTGCACTGGTATCAGTGTATCGGGGTCAGCCCGGGACGCGAAACGGCGATTAAGGCCTGCATCGAGTGGATCGTCCGCCACCAGGATGCCGACGGCGCCTGGGGTGGGATTCAGCCGCCGTGGGTCTATAGTGTCATGGCGCTCGCCGTCGAGAACTACGACTTGCAACACCCCGTCATGGCGAAGAGTCTGGCGACTTTGGACGATCACTGGTCGTACGAACGGAACGGCAGCTTGCACATACAAGCCAGCGAATCACCAGTCTGGGACACCATACTCTCCCTTCTGGCTATGCAGGATTGCGGTCGCGCCTTTACGGCAGACATGAACACTGCTCTCGAGTGGTTACTCGAGAAGCAGGTCACTCATTTCGTCGGCGACTGGCGGCAAAAGGTCAAGGGCGTAGAGCCTGGCGGCTGGCCGTTCGAGAGAGCGAACCTCCATTACCCCGATATCGACGACACAGCCGTCGCACTGATCGTGCTCGCTCGTCTCCCGGAATCGAAGCGATCGCCAACGCGCATCACAACCGCGATCGAGCGCGGCCGGAAGTGGATACTCGCACTGCAATCAAAAAATGGCGGCTGGGCGGCATTCGACAAGGACAACAACAGACTCATCATCACCAAGATCCCGTTCTGCGACTTCGGTGAGGCGCTTGATCCACCCTCCGCCGATGTTACGGGCCATGTACTCGAGGCATTCGGGCTGTTGGGGATGGATCGCAACCATCCCGCCATCGAACGTGCATATGAGTATCTGCTGGCCGAGCAGGAGACTGACGGCAGCTGGTTTGGGCGCTGGGGTGTCAATCATATCTACGGCACCGCAGCTGTCCTGCCGGGTCTAGCCGCAATCGGGGAAGACATGAGTGCGCCGCATATCCAGCACGCAGCACATTGGATAATCGAGCATCAGAATAGCGATGGCGGCTGGGGCGAGACCTGTGCTTCGTATATGGACGAGAGCCTGCGAGGAGAGGGACCGAGCACGGCATCGCAGACTGCCTGGGCCATCCTTGCATTGATCGCCGCGGGCGGCGGCAACGCCGCGATTCTCGAAGGCCTCGACTATCTCATCGAAACGCAGCGACCGGACGGCACCTGGGACGAACCCTATTACACCGGTACGGGCTTCCCCGGCTACGGCTTCGGCGCGCGCCTCGATTTTCGGGACAAGGCCACTAGAAAACGCATCGCGCAGGGGACGGAGCTGCAACGTGGCTTCATGATCAACTACAACCTCTACCGCCACTACTTCCCGCTCATGGCCATGGGGCGCGCGCGTGCATATCTGAACATGTAGTACGCGATCCTCGGCCGACGCTTTTCACCCGCAGACCTCCTATTTCACTTATTTCCCCAGCGTAGCGGCTATCCCGTGTAAAATTACGGCAACGATCGTAACTGGTAGTCACATGCAGTTTGGTCGATTAGAAGAACGAATAACGATCACGGCCGGTACACGGACCGTCACGATCGGAGGCCTGGTGATTTTGTTGTGCACCATAGGCCCACTTACAGTTTTCGTGTTCCTGCCGCAGATCAGCGGCGATCAATTACCGGACTTCCAGCCTCTCGAGACCCAGGTGCGCAAAGCAGAATTTTTCGCGTTCCTCGATCCAATCGTTGCTGATGTCAGCGCCGACGTGAGTGAGGAACGCGCATTCATCACGGAACTCGAGGACCGAGTTGCCTCCGGTGAAAACGTCTCATGGCTGGCGCGCCGTAAACTCAACCGGATTGCGGCGTACTACGAGGTAGACACGGAGGACGCCGATATCGCGACCGAAGTGCTGCCCACCTTGCGGCAACGCGTGGACATTGTCCCACGGTCGCTCATACTCGTACAAGCGGCCAAGGAGTCCGGCTGGGGAACTTCACGATTCGCTCTGCAGGGAAATAATCTCTTCGGGCAGCGCTGCTACTCCGATGGCTGCGGCATCGCGCCAACGGGCGTTCAGCCCGATGCCGGATTCGGCGTCGCAAAATTCAGCTCGGTCGACGCATCAGTCGCGAGCTATGTGCGTAATCTCAATACGCATCCGCAGTACGCCGATTTTCGGCGAATGCGTCAATCACTCCGGAACGCTAATGCCACGCTGGCAGGAACGGTCCTAGCTGACGGTCTCATTGATTACTCCGAGCGCGGTGATGCGTACATTGCCGAGATCAAGGCGATGATTCTGCAAAACTCGTTGGAGCCGGGCGATTAGCCGGCACCTTCTAATACTCCTGCTGGTAGCACTCGGCGGCGCCTGCGTATCCGAGCGGCCGGCTGGCGCCGCCGACAGCGCCGTGATCCTCATGTATCACCACGTCGATAGCGCGGCACCGCCGTCGACCAGTATCACGCCGAAGCGGTTCGCGACCCATCTCGATTATCTGGAGCAGGAAGAATTCATAGTTCGGCCACTGCTCGAAGTCCTCGAAGCGCTCCGAGACGGTGCTGTGCTGGCCGAGAAAACCATCGTCCTGACATTCGATGACGGATATGTGTCGGTGCTCGATAACGCTCTGCCGCTACTTCGTCAGCGAGGCTGGCCGTTCACGGTATTCGTGACGACGGACTACGCCGATCAGGACTACGGCAGTTTCCTCGACTGGGACCAGATTCGAAGACTGGTCGAGAACGGAGCTACGGTCGGCAACCATACACGAACCCATCCGCATCTCATCCGCCGCATGGCCGGTGAGTCCGAGCGCGAGTGGCAACAGCGCGTTCGCGGCGAGATCGTGGAGGCCGGGCAGCGAATCGCGAGCGAAATCGGTGCGGCAGCAATCCCCGTGCTGGCGTATCCGTACGGTGAGTACGACACGGCCATCAAGGAGACGGTGGCGGATCTCGATCTATTCGCACTGGGGCAGCATTCCGGCGCGGCAGGCCCACAGTCCGATCTCTTCGCGGTACCGAGATTCCCGGTAGCCAGCGGCTACGATGAGCTCGACGATTTCGCATTGCGCGTCCACGCTCGTGCACTACCGACCCACGTCGCAGGACGAGAGCGTCATATACTCGATGCTGAGGAGTCACAGCCTGCACTGCGGCTCGAAATTCTGCCGGGGGATTTTCGCGCTGCGGATCTAGCGTGCTATGCGACCGCACAAGGCGCGATGGATCTGACCTGGAACAGCGCGGACTTCGATGAGGTCGTCGTCCGCCCGCGGCAACCGTTGGGTATTGGCAGGACGAAATTCAACTGCACGGCGCCCTCCGTATCTGAGAGCGGCGTCTATTATTGGTATAGCTATCTTTGGATGAAGAAAAACGAAAATGGGAGTTGGTATGAAGAATGAGTCGGGGCGCGATCGAAGCTCGTCTTCTTGACGCTGGGTGCTGTGCTGCTGCCGGGAACTGTCTGGCTCCGATTTGATGTCCTTCGAAGGCCCAGAAGGCCTCCATTTCGAGATCGCAGAGATCGTCGATTAGCGGCGCTTGCAGCGGTGGCTAACCGCCCGTCGCACCGGAATATAAGGCGTACAGCGTGAGCGCACCGCGTTAGCCGAAGGCCTTGTCGAACGCCTGACTGATATCGGCAATGAGGTCGTCAGGGTGCTCCAGACCAACCGACAAACGCACGGTATTCTCATTGATCCCGGCTCGCGCCGACTCTTCCACTGTGAGGTCGCGTGCGAAATAAAGCTGTACCGGCGCTACCAGAGACTCGGTGGAGCCTACACTCGATGTCGTTAAGAACAATTCCAGCGAGTCGATGAACGCCCATGTCCGCGCCCGATCCGCGTCGAGTTCGAAGCTCAATACGCCGCCACAATCGCTCATCTGCTGCTTTGCCAGAGTGTATCCCGGGTCGTTCGGAAGCCCCGGATAGAAAACGCGTTTGACGCGCGCATTACCCTTCAGAAACTCGGCTAGCGCCAACGCCGTCTCGGAGTGGCGGCGATAACGCAGGTAGTAGGTCTGCAAACCACGCAGGATCATGAACGCCGCGCCCGGATCCAACGTGGCGCCCATGTTCGTCGCCCACGGCTTGAGTTTTCCGATATTCGCCTGGTTCGTGATCACGGCACCGCCCATTACGTCACCGTGGCCGCTCGCATACTTGGTCAGGCTGTGAACATAGTAATCGATCTCGTAGTCGCCATGATTGTGCAGACCACCGAACGTGTTATCGAGAACAGTCGTGACGTCGTATTGCCTTGCCAGCGCGACGATGACTGCAAGATCTGGCACCTGCAACATCGGGTTCGTGGGCGCCTCGAAGACCAGGAGTTTCGTCTCCTCGGCTGCGAATGTTTCTTCGATGGCGGCATGATCGTGCACGCTCAGCATCGAGAAATCGACGCCGAAACGCTTGAACCGCTCGCGTGCCATCGTCCGTATCGGCCGGTAACCCTCGAGAAAGAAAACCATCCGGTCGCCGGCCTCGATATTCGCCACGACGGAAAGCCATACGGCAGCCATACCGGAGGCGACACACACTGCATCGTCCCGACTCTGGAGTTCCGCCGAAAGCCGCTCGAGTTGCCGCGTCGTGGGATTCGCATCGCGCGTATAGTCGAAGCCCTCGCGGCGCGCCTCGGCGGTCAACGCCGACTCGATGGTCGGGAACGTAAATTTCACCGAGCGATAGACGGGGCGGACCAGAGACTCATTGCCCTCGGGCAGATCTATCTTAGGCTGGTGGGTTACTCGAGTCTCTTTCTTCATGGCTCCGCGCTCTCAACTATCTCAATCGAATCTCCGACCGTCACCCGCCCTAAGCGGCGAGGTATGAGATTCTGTCCAAACGTCACGCCACCCGGGCCGCTACGGAACTCCCTGAGTGTCCGTAGTGGTTCCCCGTGCCGATCCCTCTTCCCGGAGGCGAGATCCACGGTCGGAACGGTGCAACGACTGCATGGCCAGGCCACTTCGAATTCCGTCTCATTTATTCGGATCTGCTTCCAGCTGTCCTCTGCAAATGCCGCGCCCGTGGTCACGACCAGATTCGGCCGGAATCGCTCCATCTCGACGGGCTTTTCCAATCGTTGATTGAGCGTGCCCAGAGATTCCACGGAAATCAGCATGACCGGTGCACCGTCCGCAAAGCTTAAGTCATCTTCCGCGCGACCGTAACCAGATTTGACCCCACGGCTACACGGATTATTCATATAAACAAGCTGGCAGGGAATACCAATGACACCGGAGAACCACGCATTCATGTCGCCAGGCGCCAGTATCGCGTCGACTTCGTCCCTCCAGATCGTGACACGGCGCGAGTCCCCGGAGGTGAGCGCCCGCGGTAGGCGCCACGGTATCTTGTCGGGCGCCTCGACGAGATAGCCGTCATCGGCCGGGCGCAGCCGAATCAGAGCCATCTGCGGATGCGTGCGCTGGGTCAAGAACACCCCGTGTTCGTTCACCACGAGGTAGCGGCGGTCGCCCTCAAATCCACGCGTCTCTAGGGCGGTCTTCTCGACCGAATAGCCGCGGCAGGCCTTGATCGGGAATATATTAATCTGCGTGACTCGCAGCATCTAACGGATCACACCTTGTCCAGCGCCTTCTCCAGATCCTCGATCACATCCTCCGCGTCCTCAAGACCGACCGACAATCGTACGAGCCCGTCGGTAATACCGACGCGCTGGCGTTCTGCCTCCTCGACGTCGGCATGAGTCATGGTTACGGGGTGCGTGATCAATGTCTCTACCGAACCGAGATTCTCGGCCAATGTACAGAGTTCGACGGAATCCATGAGATGTTTGCCAGCTTCGACACCGCCCTCGACTTCGAACCAGAGCATCGCACCGAAGCCGCTCGCCTGTGACTTGGCCAGCTCGTGCTGCTCGAAAGACGGCAGGCCCGGATAGGCCACTTTCGACACCTTTGTGTGTGCTTCCAGGTACTCGGCAACAGCCTGCGCGTTAGCAGTCTGGTGTTCCATTCTGATGGACAGCGTCTTAGCTCCCTGCAGTGTGAGCCAGGCCACCCATGGAGACATGATCACGCCGCTCGAATTCTGCACGAAGCGAATCGACTCATCGAGCAGCTCGGTCTTAGTGATGACGGCCCCGCCGACGGTCGCGTTATGGCCATCGACATACTTCGTCGTACTGTGGATCGAGATATCGGCACCCAGTTCCAGCGGGCGCTGATAAAACGGCGTCAAAAAAGTATTGTCCACGGCGTGGGGAATCCCGCGCGACTTGGAGATTGCCGAGACGGCCTCGATGTCTGTGAGCTTCAAGGTTGGATTCGCCGGAGTTTCAGTGAGAATCAAGCGCGTATTGTCTTTGACAGCCATCTCGACGGCTTCTGCGCTTGCGGTATTCACGAATGAGAACTCCACACCGTAGCGTTGATAGATCTTCGTGCAGAGACGATACGTACCACCGTAGGCGACGTCCGAGACCACGGCATGATCGCCGGCGCTCAGCGTAGCCTGTATGACCGCCTGAATGGCCGCCATACCCGTCGAATAGCAGGTGCAATCGAAGCCGTCCTCGAGAATTGCGAGCTTTCGCTCGAGCGCCCGAACGGTCGGGTTGGCGCTTCTCGAATAGGAGTAGCCTTTGGCGAGATACTCATCCACGGAGTCCTGGACAAACGTCGTGCTCTGATGGACAGGTGTGAGTATGGCCCCCGTCTCGGGATCCGGGATCACCCCCGCATGAATCTGTTTCGTGCTGAAGCCCATCGGCTCTCTCCAACAACACAAGGTGGCCGGGGATAATACCGGAAAGACCAGCTAAAAAGGGACCGTTTCCCTTTTTCTGCGCTGGTTGTCGTTTCTCGTGACTCTGACGTAAAAAGGGACACGGCCCCTTGTTTTCTTCTACTCGGGCCCGGGCCCTTTTTGAAGCGATCAGGAGATTGGCTATGTTGCTCGAAGGTTCTTGTCACTGCGGTGCGGTCCGGTTTTCAGTTCACTCGGCTCATCCTCAACCATTCAATCTGTGTTATTGCTCGATCTGCCGCAAGACGGCCGGCGGCGGTTTCGTTATCAATCTAGGCGGAGACTCCGAGACGCTCGAGGCCACCGGCCGTGACTCGATCACCGCCTACCGAGTCGAACGGCACGACGAAGTCACCGGGGAGTCGCAACGAGCCATTGTGACCGCAATTTCTGCCGCCGTTGCGGTACAGCCCCGTGGGTATGGTCACTGAATTGGCCGGAACTCATTCATCCCTTTGCGTCAGCCATCGACAGCCCACTGCCCGTACCACCCGAGCGAATGCACCTCATGCTCGGTTCCAAGGCCTCCTGGGTAGAGGTTCGTGCCGACGCGGACGACCAACGGTTCGAGGGTTATCCGGAGGAGTCGATCGCGGAATGGCATCAACGCTTGAATCTGGAAGAGGCGGTGTAGGAATGAACGAACATCGCGGCCAGGCGGCCGCTTCGAAAAAAAGGCGCCGGGGGGAAGGGGCCGCGGTTAGGCGGTCACGGGATCACCTTTCCGAATCGCGTGCACGACCGTCGCACCGATGACGATCGCCCCGCCGGAGATGGCCAGCCCGGCGGGTGACTCCCCGAGCAACAACCATACCCAGATTGGCGAAAACACAGGCTCGACGAGCAGTAGCAACGAGATCTCGAGCGCGGGCAGACTGCGAATACCCTTGGCGATAAAGACATAGGCCAAGCCGATTTGAAAGACCCCGAGATAGGCAACAATGAGCCAGTTCCCCACGTTCGCGTTCTCGACCGGAAACGCGAATGGCGCGGCGATGATCGATGCTACGAAACAGCCGGCCACGATCGCGGCCTCGGGCTTGTCCTCGTGATGAGTTGCACGCACGGCGATCCATCGTAGCCCGACGACGGTGAATGCCCACGAAAACCCGGCGCCGAGCGCGAGCAGATCTCCGAACTCCGGATCGGCCGCGATCACGGTCGCTTCGCGGGTCGAGGTGAAGATCAGAGCGAGACCGGCCAAGAGCGCCACCATGAAACCGAGATCCCGCCATCGTATATGTTCGCGGAGCAACAGGGGTCCCAGAAGAAGAATGTATAAAGGCGCCGTCGCTTGGAGAAAGATCGCGTTGGCAGCCGTCGTATATGTGTTCGCGAGCGTAAACAACGTGAATGTCGCCGCGTATGGAATCGCGACAACGAGAGAACACCACGTCCATCCGCGTCGTGCGACCGGGAGAAAGATGAGTATCGCGATTGCCGCAGTGAGACTACGAAAGCATGAGAGCTGCCAGCCGGTCAGCGTCGCGGACTTGATGGCGACACCGCCCGTAGAGAACAGCAGCGCACCCACCATGATATAGAACCTTACCCGCATAACGCATCGGGCCTCCGGAGGATTTCGAAAAATGGGGATCTCGAAAGCTTATGGAGCCCTTCTTAACACAGGCTGCAGTTTTCGCAAGCAAAATGTCCGCACGCTATGACCTCGCGCGTAGAACGCAATTAGTCGCGACAGTCGATTTCCGGCGGGGCGCCGATAGCGAGATAAGGGGAGACAGTGCGAGAGCCTCTCGGATCCGGATCGTTGGACGATACCGTCGCCGAAAAGAAATGGAAGATCGCGGCGACGATCAAATCTGTCGTTCCCTCGAGTTCCTTACCCCATGCACCTCGGGACTCACAGAGATCGTAGGCATACAGGAGATCGTCGTCATGAGGGGAGAACTGGCCTTCGAGCGGCTCGTCGCAATCGTCGGCCAGAAAGATTTTGGACAAGCCCGCATCGGGTCCCGTCTGACGATATTCATATCGATCGCGCTGCAGGCAGGCTTCCGTACCCACACTGTGGTCCGGAATCGTGAAACTCAGACGGTAGCGGGTTGCTCCTCGGATCCGTCCCTCTCCGCGCGTGCTCCGATCCACGGCTATCGATGCGCGACCATGCAAAGAGAGTTCGTAGGTTCCAGCGGGCGCTTCGCACAGATCGGGTACGGCGCCGTCGAGGTCGAGTTCTACGCGACAGCCGAGCGCATATCCGTCGCGCAACAGGGACCGGCAGTGCTCATAGTAGGAACTCGACTGACACAACAGCACACCCGGCTCGAACTGGCTGCAGCCGGGCACGGCCAGCTGTACCTCGCTTCGGGTTACGGTAGGCACGACCTGACGCCGGCCGAGTGTAAAGACGGTCGACCACGTACTACCGGCACCGAAATTCGGAATGGTGAAGGCGTGCGCCTCGTGTCCGCAGGTTATCGTTGTAAGGCCGTCACATTGACCGTCGTGGCAGACGTTGCTGCTGTCCAGACGAATCGTCGGCTGTAGATCTCCGATGTCCCGGTCGATGCCCAGTCGCTGGCGAACTCATAATCCCCAAGCCACACACCATTCCGTCGCTACGCGCTCCCCGCATTCGCGGCCGGAGCCCTTGCGGTAGTCGAGACGGTAGCCCTGGTGGGTCGGACTGTGGAACATCCTGCTCTCCGAGTGAGCGTCGGGCACGATAGTCCAGGCGAACAGGATCAACACGGCAAGTCGTAACGGGCATGGAAAGTTCATGTGCATATTTCACCGAGAAATCAACGCTCAACCGTAGCCAAAAAGCGGCCCTCTTGGGCGAATAACCGTCACACTATGGGCCGCCTACTGGTGCCCTGTTATGCGAGCCCATTGCTCTAAGAGCGCTGCTTTGTTAGAAATCAGACATAAGAACAACACGAGAGCCTGCTGTTTCCCTCAAAATTATCAGCATTTCAGCTATCGTCATCGGGGTCCTGATGGAGATATTTCTCATCGGCTCGGAGTTCAGTATCGGTATCGGCTCGGAGTTCAGCCTTGGAACAGGCATCGCCGCCGTCGGAGTCATCGTCTTCGTCTACGATTTCTATCAGCGAAACCAGGGCCCGAGATCTTGATTCCCTGCGCGCGGCGCGCAGACTCCATCGCCGCAAGCTAAACTTCAGCGAATGAGCTACCGCCTTTGTCTACGAGTGATAACCGCCGGCCTGGTTGCGCAACTGCTGCCAGCTTGCGAGCGAGGCCCCGAGTCACCGGCCGCCGTGTCCGCGATTGAAACAAGCGCCGCGGCTGCCTATGTCGGCGGACACCAATGTGCGACCTGCCACAGCGACGAGGCAGATGCGTGGCGCGACTCTCATCACGACCTCGCGATGCAGGTAGCGGACTCCAGCACGATACTCGGTGATTTCGGGAACACCTCATTCGAATATAACGGTGTGACGACCGAATTCTTCGAACGCGGTAGCGAATATTGGGTGCGGACGAATGGGCCGGATGGAGCACTAACCGAGTACAGGATTTCACACGCGTTCGGCATCGAACCGCTCCAACAGTATCTCGTCGAACTAACGGCAGGCCAGATTCAGGCGCTGAGCATCGCCTGGGATTCTCGGCCCGTCGAGGCCGGCGGACAACGATGGTTTCATCTCTATCCAGACGATACCGTCGATCATACGGACCCGCTGCACTGGACCGGTACTTTTCAAAACTGGAACAGTTCCTGCGCCGAGTGTCATTCGACTGACCTGCGGAAAGACTATTCCATGGCGACGGACAGCTACGAGACGACGTTCTCGAGTATCGATGTCGACTGCGAGGCGTGCCACGGTCCGGGCTCCCTGCACGTTGCCGCGCCCGAAGAGACGGGTCTGAGTCTCGCGCGCGACGATGCAGCCCGCTGGCAGTATGTCGACGATTTAGGGATAGCACAGCGTGTGCCACCGCTGACGTCGCGCACGGAACTCGAGACCTGTGCGCAATGCCACTCTCGGCGCAGCCAGTTCACCGACGACTTCCGACCGGGTGATGTGCTTCTGGACGGTTTCCGCCCTTCGCTACTGGACGAGAACCTCTATCATGCTGACGGACAGATCCAGGACGAGGTCTATGTCTACGGCTCGTTCCTGCAGAGCAGAATGCACGCTGCGGGCGTGAGTTGCAGCGATTGTCACGATCCGCACAGCACCGAGTTGCGAGTCGAAGGCAATGCCCTGTGCGGGCGATGCCATGTTGCGAGTACCTATGATGTAATCGAACATCACGGGCATGCGCGCGAGACGTCCGGATCGTACTGTGTGGACTGCCACATGCCGGCAACAACCTACATGGTGGTCGATCCGCGGCGGGACCACAGTCTTCGCGTGCCCCGTCCGGATCTGTCGCTGGAGCTGGACACGCCGAATGCCTGCACGGGCTGTCATGCGGACGAGAACGCGGAGTGGGCTGCGGCGACCGTGGCCGCCTGGCATCCGGAAGGCCGCCAACAGACCGCACACTATGGGCAGGCATTGCACGCCGGCCGCAGCTGGGCCGCAAACCGTGCCGACGCGCTGCGCGGGCTCGTGATCGACACAACCATACCCCCGATCGTCCGCGCGACCGCCGTTGGTCTGCTCGCAAGACAAATCGATGACGCAGCACTGGACGTGATCGATCAGGTATTGCAGGGCGATGAGACACTCATCCAGTTGTCGGCGCTAGACGTTCTGGAGAGCACGCCGCCTGAGTTACGCATTCAGGCGGCTCAGCAATTTCTGACACACCCGCTACGAAGCCTGCGCATGGCGGCGGCGCGAGTACTTCTACCGGCGCGAGACGAGCTCAGCGACAGACGAGCCGATGATCTGGACACGGCGCTTGCCGAGTACCGCGACGCACAGCTGTTCAATGCCGATCGTGCCGAGGGTCTGCTCAACTGGGGCAGTACGCTGGCTCAGCTCGGACGTCCGGACGAGGCCGTCGAGTTCCTAGAGAACGCGATTGAGCGCGCGCCGGCATTCTCGCCCGCCTATATCAACCTGGCGGACATCTATCGTCTCTCCGGAACCGAAGAACGCGCTCAAGCGCTGTTAATCGAGGCGATTGAGTACAATCCGCAGGGCGCCGGCGCGCACTTCGCACTGGGGCTCTCACTCGTGCGTAGTGGCGATCCGCAGGGTGCATTCGCTGAACTCGAGCGCGCGGCCGAACTCGCGCCGGATGCACCTCACTATCAGTACGTCATCGGAATCGCTCTGAACTCCAACGGCGAACGCGGGCGCGCAATCGAATCGCTAGCGCAGGCGCACGAGCGCTTTCCCGGACATCGCGACACGCTTCTGGCGCTCGCGACGATTCATCGGGACGGCGGAGAGATCGGATTGGCGACCGAGTACGCGCGGCGGTTACTCGCGCTCTCGCCTTCCGACAACGTTGCACGCGGTCTTCTCAACGAACTCGAATCTCTGACTCACTAGGCCGAGCGTGCGCAGCGGTCAGTGTCGTCAGAATATGTGTCCCAGGAACACATAGAACGCGCTCACGTCGTCTTCCGATCTGCCGTATCCCGCATAGATCGGGCCGACAGGCGTGTCCACGCCGATCCAGATCGAACCTCCGAGAACGCTTCCACGCGCACTGATCTGCCTGCGATCGTCCCAGACATTACCGAACTCGAGAGAAACCCCGGCATAGACCGGCAGGATGGATAGATCGTTTGCACGGCGATAGAAGACCGTGCCGACGCGCGCGGCGTTCTGTCCCGAGAGTTCATTCTGGTTGAAGCCGGAGAGATCGAGGAAGCCGCCGAGCCGGTATAGATCGCTCACCGGCGCAACGCCGTCGATCGTGGCGTCGTAACGAAACCGGGTCAGCCACGTATAGGGAGCGGAGCGCGCATTGTGAACCACCGAACAGCCTGAATCACGCGATCACGCGGCGTACGAGAGCGTTAATGCTAAGTCCCTGCACGATTATCGAGAACAATACCGCGGCATAGGTCAGAGTCAGAATCGTCCCTTTGTATTCGTTAGCAGGCAAAGACAGCGCCAGTGCCACGGCGATACCGCCGCGTAGCCCACCCCAGACGAGCACCGGAACCGCACCCTTCGTAAAGGTCTCCCAGCGACTGAGTAGGCGAATCGGAATATAGACACTCAACCACCTGGCTGCCAGTGTTAGCGGGATCGCCAGAATCACCAACACCACATGCGTGTCGGCGCGTACGATTACCAGCACCTCCAGTCCGATCAACAGGAACAGGGCCGAATTCATAATTTCATCGAGCAACGACCAGAACTTCTGCAAATGATCGCGCGTGTTGGCGCTGACGGCGTAGGTCATCCCTTTATCACCGATGAACAGGCCCGCGACGACCATCGCTATCGGCCCACTCATATGCAGGCGTATCGCGATAGCGTAAGTCACCATGACGACGGCCAGCGTGATCAACACCTCGAGATTGTGTTCGTCGATATGATACATCGCACGATAGCCGAGGTAGCCCGCAATGATGCCGAGCAACGCGCCGCCGAAGACCTCGATCAAGAACAACTCGGCAACGGCGACCGCCTCGAGTTCGCCACCGCCCGTAGAGTTCGCTACCGCGATGCTCACGACGACCGTAAACACCACAACGCCGACGCCGTCATTGAATAACGATTCACCTGCCATTTTCGCCTTCAGCGTCTCCGGCACACTGACGGACTTGAAGAGCCCGAGAACCGCCACGGGGTCGGTAGGGCTGATGAGCGCCCCGAAGACGAGCGCCCAGACGAACGGTAGCTCGGAGCCGAAAGCCCCAAACAAAAACCACACACCCGTCGCGACCGAAAACGCCGAGATCATCGTGCCCAACGTCGCTAGGCTACCGATAGCAAGAAGGCGGCTACGGAAGGCGGATAGCTCCACGTGCAACGCACCGGCAAACAGCAGGAAACTCAACATGCCGTGCATGAGAGCCTCATGAAAGTCGATCTGGTCGAGAACGTCGGTAATGAGCCGGTCGACCTGCGCATCGGGCATAACGAAATCGATGGCGATCACCGTCATCGAGGCAGCCAACGCCATCAACACGAGGCCGATGGTATGCGGAACGCGCAGAAGCCGATGATTCAGGTAGCCAAACAGGGCCGACAGCCCGATCAGGAAGGCACCGATTTCGAATACCGACATCGCCCGGCCTAGAAGACGAAAAAACAGACCGTCGTGATGACGACGGCGCCGATCAAATTGAGGCCGAAGCCTTCGCGAACCATCGATTTGATCGGAACTTGACCGGACGAGAAGATGACGGCGTTCGGACCGGTTGCTACCGGTAGCATGAACGCGCAACTCGCGCTCATTGCAGCAGGCACCATGAGCAGACGCGGGTCGATGGCGGCACCGACACCGGCCGCTGCGAGGACAGGCATCAACAACGCCGTCGTCGCAGTATTACTCGCGATCTCGGTTAAGAATGTCACACTCAAACAAATTGTGCCGAGAAGAATCAAGATGTGTACGCCACTGAGCGCAGCAAGCGCCTCACCGATGATCTGACTGATGCCCGAACTGACAAACGCACTCGCGATACAAATACCACCGCCGAACAGAATGAGAATTCCCCACGGGATCTTGACCGCACTCTCCCAGTCGAGCAGCCGCTCTCCCTTGCCATTCGGCACGAGGAACATAACCACGACGGCGAGGAGCGCCACACTGGCGTCGTTGGCTTGCGGCAGATTAAGCCACGCGCTCCAGCCGCCGAATGGGTCATTGCGCGTGATCCAGGCTGCCGCCGTCAGGCCGAACACCATCAAGGTACGCTGCTCCTCGGTACGCCATGCACCCACGGCCGGAAGCTCAAGGACTTCGCCCGTAGAAAGATGTCGCGTCAGCCAGATGCCGATCAGCGGCACGAACAGAATGACGACCGGAATTCCCCAGCGCATCCAGTCGATGAAGCCGAGCGCGACGCCGGTCGTTTCTTGATAGACCTGCATGAAGATCAGATTCGGAGGCGTCCCGACGGGTGTGCCGATTCCGCCTACGTTGCAGGCGAACGCGACGCCAAGCAAAAGCGCAATTCTGAGCCGTTCATCCTTCGTGTCCTCGAGTGTCGCCAATACGATCGGGAGGAGCATGAGGCTCGTGGCCGTATTGGAGATCCACATACTGAGGAGGGCAGCGGCAGCCATGAAGCCGAAGACCACGCCGCGCCCGCCGCCGCCGCCGAAAAGAGTCACCATACCCAGCGCGAGACGACGATGCGCACCGCTCTTCTCCATGGCCATCGAGAGCATGAACCCGCCCACATACAACAAGATCAATGGGTTGCCATAGGCCTGACCGACTTGATTCGGCGTCAGGACGCCGACTAGGGGAAACACCGCCAGCGGCAACATGGCCGTGATCGGAATAGGGATCGCTTCGGCCACCCACCAGATGGCACAGAGCAGCGTGACCGCGGCTGTCCAGCAGACATCCGACGGCTGCCCGGAAGAAGCCAGGCCGAGGCCCAGCGCGAGGGCCAATGCTGGCCCGCCAATCAAGATCATGAGGCGCACGGTTTCTTCTTGGTATCGTCTAAGCGCGGATGAGTACGGAGCTTACCCGGCCCGGAAGAGTCAGGGCAATGGCCGGACGGCGGCAACCCGTCCACAATAAAGGGCCTATGAACGAAAAAGAACGAAAATGGGGCCGTGCCTCTTTTTTGTTCACACGAACCATGACAGCCGCCTGTGTCGGTCACCGCAGCGTTACGCGCGGCGGCGAAACCAGGCATCTTGTCACAGCCATGACGGGACGAGAGAGAGATTATGTAAACTAGCTGTGATAAAATCGTACGATCGTTCGCCCAGCAACCTCCATGAGAAAAGGCGCACAAACCCGAGCTGCAATCCTCGATCAGGCCGTAGCCATGGCCGGCGTGCATGGACTCGACGGCATGAGCATCGGCCGGCTCGCTATCGTGACCGGCATGTCGAAGAGCGGACTTTTCGGCCATTTCGGCTCCAAGGAAGCGCTGCAACGAGCCGTGCTCGAGACGGCCGGCGAGGACCTCGTCCGGAGCGTATTAGCTCCCGCGTTGAGAGAATCGACCGGTGAGATGCGATTGCGAGCCCTGTTCCGTCTCTGGCTCAAGTGGCTCGCCTCGGAGGAACGCCGTGGCGGATGTCCGTTGGTCTCGGCGGCTACCGAACTGGCCGACCGGCCCGGTGAGCTACGCGACTTTCTCGTCGATCAACAAGAAAGCTGGATCGATCACATTCGAAGGATGAGTCAGAAAGCCGTCGCCGAGGCAAACTTCCGCGAGGGACTAGATACCCGGCAGTTTGCCTTCGAGTTTCACAGCATTGTGCTGGGTTTTCATTTTGCGAGGCGTTTACTCGTCGATGAGAGCGCACTGGCTCACGCGAGTGTCGCCCTCGAGAAATTGATCGGCGCGGCCAAACGTTAGAATAATGGGGCCAGATCCCTTTTTTCATGAGCCACGCGAGATCTGGAACGATCTCGAGAAAAAAGGAATCTGGCCCCATTTTCTAGTACCGGTAATGCTCGGGCTTGTATGGGCCCTCAACCGCGACACCGAGATAGTCGGCTTGCCGCGCCGAGAGCTCTTCCAAACGTACGCCAAGCTTATCCAGATGTAATCGCGCGACCTTCTCGTCCAAGTGCTTGGGCAAGGTATAGACGCCCAACGGGTAGTCGTCCTGATGATTGAATAGTTCGATCTGCGCGAGCGTCTGATTCGTGAAGCTGTTGGACATCACGAAACTCGGATGGCCCGTAGCACAACCGAGATTAACGAGCCGTCCCTCGGCCAGCAGAACGATGCTGGTTCCGCCGGGGAAAGTAATCTTGTGCACTTGGGGCTTGATTTCTTCCCACTCATATTTTCGAAGTTTCTCAACCTCGATCTCATTATCGAAATGGCCGATATTGCAGACGATCGCGTTATGCTTCATCTGCAACATGTGTTCTTCGGTAATCACGTCGACACAACCGGTCGTCGTGACGAAGACGTCGCCGAGTATTGCAGCTTCGATCATGGTCATCACTTCATAGCCTTCCATGGCGGCTTGTAGTGCACAGATCGGATCGATTTCGGTAACGATCACGCGCGCGGCCTGCGCCTTCAAAGACTGGCAGCAGCCCTTACCGACGTCACCATAGCCGGCGACCACAGCGACTTTACCGGCGAGCATCACATCGGTGGCGCGCATGATCCCGTCAACGAGCGAGTGACGGCAACCGTAGAGGTTATCGAATTTCGATTTCGTCACCGAATCGTTGACGTTGATTGCCGGGAACAACAGTTCGTCGCGTTCCAGCATCTGATAGAGCCGATGGACACCTGTCGTCGTTTCCTCGGTTACGCCGCGGATTCCCTTGACCATTCGGTGAAATCTTTGCGGGTCTCGCTGTAATGACCGCTTAAGCTGCGCGAATAACACGCCCTCTTCCTCGGTCTCGGGTGCCTTATCCAGGATCGAGGCGTCGTCCTCGGCTCGGTAACCGAGATGCACGAAGAGCGTTGCGTCGCCGCCATCGTCGAGAATGATGTTCGGGCCATCACAATCCGGCCAGTCGAAGATGTGGTCAACGTAGTCCCAGTATTCCTCCAGCGTCTCGCCTTTGATGGCAAACACGGGAGTGCCGTTCGCGGCAATGGCCGCTGCGGCATGATCCTGAGTCGAAAAAATGTTGCAGCTCGCCCAACGGACTTCGGCACCGAGCGCTTCGAGCGTCTCGATTAGAACTGCGGTTTGAATCGTCATGTGCAACGAACCCGTGATGCGAGCACCGCGCAGGGGCCGGCTCGCGCCGAATTCCTCGCGTGTTGCCATCAGCCCAGGCATCTCGTGCTCTGCGAGCGCGATCTCTCTGCGGCCGAACTCGGCAAGACCAATGTCGGCGACGACGAAATCCTCGTTCGCCGAGTCGACGACTACCATCTGATCAGTCATGTATTCGTTACTCCGTTAAAGGCTCGCCGAAACTGGCCTGAAATCGTGACGTGAACTCATCGCGAGTGAATTCGTGGTTCTGGGTTCCGTGACATTCTATCTTAATAGACCCCATCAGACTTGCGACGCGGCCCACAGTTAGCCAGTCGAAACCCGCCATGATCCCGTACAACAACCCGGCACGATAAGCATCACCGCAGCCGGTGGGATCGCTGACCGCAGCGGGTGTTACGGCAGGAATTTCCAGATCCGCGTCCGGCGTATGGATCACGGAGCCTTCAGCGCCCCGCGTCACTATCAACGCGCGCACGCGCTGCTTTACCTCATCGACATCCCAACCTGTGCGTTCCTTCAGCAGCTGCCACTCGTAGTCGTTTACCGTCACCCATGCGGCCTGATCGACGAACTGCCGCAATTCCTCGCCACCGAACATTGGCAACCCCTGGCCGGGATCGAAGATGAACGGTATACCGGCCGCGGCAAACTGAGCGGCATGCGCCAGCATGCCTTCACGCCCATCGGGCGACACGATACCGACGGTCACGTCTTCGGCATCGCCCACATCGTTCAGATGGGACTGATTCATGGCGCCCGGATGAAACGCCGTAATCTGATTGTCATCCAGGTCCGTCGTAATGAACGCCTGCGCCGTAAACACTTTATCGATGACGCGTATGTGATCCTGACGAATCCCCTGGGCTGCGAGTCGCTCACGGTAGGGCTCGAAGTCGCTCCCAGCCGTCGCCATCGGCAATGGATCTTCGCCGAGGAGCTTCAAGTTGTAGGCTATATTGATGGCGCAACCGCCGAACTCGCGGCGCATATCGGGAACCAGGAACGCGACGTTCAGGATGTGGATCTGATCCGGCAAGATATGATTTTTGAACGAATCTTCGAACACCATGATGTTGTCATAGGCGATCGAGCCACAGATTAGGGCGGGCATAACGGATCCTTGCTGGTAGGGAGATGTTAGCTTAAGCGGCTGCGTCCACTTTCAACGCTTCTGCCTTCGACGTGCTTTCCCAGGAAAAACCTTCTTCGATACGGCCGAAGTGACCATAGGCTGCCGTCTGCCGATAGATCGGGCGTAACAGGTCGAGCATCTGCAGTATTCCATAGGGTCTAAGGTCGAAATGCTCCCGGACCAGCACCGCGATCCGATCCTCCGCGACCTTGTGAGTGCCGAAAGTCTGCACCATGACCGAGGTCGGTTCGGCGACGCCGATCGCGTAGGAGGCCTGAATCTCACAGCGATCCGCCAAACCGGCGGCGACGATATTCTTGGCGACATACCGTGCAGCATAGGCGGCAGAGCGGTCGACTTTGGAGGGGTCCTTCCCGGAAAACGCGCCGCCACCATGCCGAGCTATGCCGCCGTAGGTGTCCACGATGATCTTGCGGCCCGTGAGACCGCAGTCTCCGGCAGGCCCGCCGATAACGAAGCGTCCTGTCGGGTTGATGTGATACTTGGTTTCGGCGCTTAACCACTTCTCGGGTAGCACCGGCTTGATGATGCTCTCCATGACGGCTTCCCTGAGATCGCCCTGCGAGACATCCGGATCGTGCTGGGTCGACAAGACGACAGCATCCACTGACACGGGCCGTTCGTCTTCGTAGCGGAACGTCACCTGGCTCTTGGCGTCAGGGCGCAGCCATGAAATCTCGCCCGCCTTTCTGACCTGCGCCTGCCGCTCGACGAGGCGGTGCGCATACATGATCGGCGCCGGCATTAGCGCCTCGGTCTCGTTGCTCGCATAACCGAACATCAATCCCTGATCGCCGGCGCCCTGCTCCTCCGGGGCGACCCGATCCACGCCCTGAGCGATATCCGGTGACTGCTCGCCCAGTTCGTCGATGACGCGGCAGTCGTTGCCGTTGAATCCGACATCCGCATTGTCGTAGCCGATATCGAGCACAACCTCTCGAACGAGTTTCTCCACATCGACATGTGCCGTCGTGGTTATTTCCCCGGCCACCATGACGAGCCCCGTCTTGGTAAGCGTCTCGCAGGCAACGCGCGCCGCTGGATCCTCCGCCAGCGCGCAGTCGAGCACCGCATCGGAAATCTGATCGCACATCTTATCGGGATGCCCCTCCGACACCGATTCCGACGTAAAGAGATAGCTGCTTGCCATTGAATCTGGCTCCTGGCGGTAATACGGGACGGTAAGTTTACGGGCCAGCGCCCATTGAAAAAAGGCAGATTGCCCAAATTAATAACCTCGCGCAACTGACGCCTGACTTCGACGCCTTGCTCCACTACCATATCGGCGCAAGGAGGCATTATGACGACCGAACACCATCGACTCATCATCCTGGGATCCGGTCCCGCTGGGTATACGGCGGCCGTTTATTCCGCTCGCGCCGCATTGGACCCCATCATTATCACCGGCATCGAGGTCGGCGGCCAGATGACGACGACGACGGATGTCGATAACTGGCCAGGCGACGAGGACGGCGTCCAGGGACCGGATCTCATGGAACGAATGAGGCGCCACGCCGAGAAATTCGGCACGCGGCTCATCTATGACCATATCAATGCCGTGGACCTGGGACAGCGGCCGTTTCGGCTCACCGGCGACAGCGGCGAATACACCTGCGACGCGCTCATCATCGGCACGGGTGCGTCCGTCAGATACCTCGGCCTTCCTTCGGAAGAGGCCTTCAAGGGTAAAGGCGTATCGGCGTGCGCTACCTGCGATGGTTTCTTTTTCAAGGAGCGGCCGGTCGCCGTAATCGGAGGTGGCAATACTGCCGTCGAAGAAGCGTTGTACCTCTCCAATATCGCGTCCGAAGTCACGGTCGTTCACCGCCGGGATGAGCTTCGCTCCGAGAAGATATTGACTAACCGTCTACTCGACAAGGCAAAGGACGGCAACGTGACCATTCAATGGAATCGTGTCCTGGATGAGGTTCTCGGCGACGATAACGGCGTTACGGGCATCCGGATCAAGGAAGCCCAGGGCGAAGGAACAGAGGAGATCCCCGTGCAAGGCGTCTTTGTTGCGATCGGGCACACACCGAATACCGGAATCTTCCAGGGACAGCTTGCGATGGAGAGCGGATACATCGTCGTGAGTCAGAATGGCCACGACTACGCGACCGGGACCAGTATCGACGGAGTATTTGCGGCGGGCGATGTCGCCGATCCGATCTATCGACAGGCCGTAACCTCAGCAGGTTCGGGCTGTATGGCGGCCCTGGATGCAGAGCGCTACCTGGCTGGAGTAGAGTGACCGTACCACGATGAAACGATTCGCCATCATCATCAGTTTAGTCGTCGCTGTCGCCGCGGGGGGATGGTACTTCACGCGGCCGAAGCCCATCTCGGTCGGCATCTTCACCGTCGAGCGAGGCCCAGTATCCGCGACCGTAAGCAACACGCGAGCCGGGACGGTCGATGCGTGTCGGCGGGCTGGCCTCTCACCGGCTGTTGGTGGACAGATCGTGCAGCTACCGGTCGCGAACGGCGACAAGGTCGATGCAGGGCAACTTCTTCTCGAGCTATGGAATGACGATATCCGGGCCGAGCTACGCCTTGTGGAGCAGGATGCGACGGCAGCCGAGTCTCGTGCCGGTGAGGCCTGTATCATCGCCGATTTTGCCCGGCGAGAAGCTAACCGCCTGATGACGCTCCTCGAAGACGGGCTGGCATCTGAAGAGGACACCGATCGTGCCGTCGGCATCGCCGAGTCCAGTGCCGCGGCCTGCACAGCCGCGGAAGCCAGCGCTCGTGTCGCCGTGGCGAGAATCGAAGTAACGGAAGCCGCATTGGAGCGCACACAGCTCTACGCACCGTTCCCGGGGGTCATTGCCGAGATCAACGGCGAACTCGGTGAATTCGTGACGCCTTCGCCCGTGGGTATCCCGACGCCTCCGACGGTCGATCTGATCGACTCGAGCTGCCTCTACATCAGCGCACCGATCGATGAGGTGGACGCACCGGCCGTGCGAGAAGGCCTTCCCGCCCGTATCAGTCTCGACGCTTTTTCCGAGCGAACCTTCTCCGGGCATGTCAGGCGCATTGCCCCCTATGTGCTGGACATCGAGAAACAGGCGCGCACCGTCGAGATCGAGGCCGAGATCGACGATCCCGACAAGGGCGAATTGCTGCCCGGCTACAGCGCCGACGTCGAAATTCTGCTCGCCAGCGAGGATGACGCCGTGCGCGTGCCGACTTCGGTGATTGTGGATGGGAATCAGGTCTACGTCTACGACGAGACGCTCGGCCGGCTCGAGCTTCGCGAGATCGAAGCCGGGATCTCGAACTGGGAATACACCGCGATTACTCGGGGCCTACGCGCTGGCGAGCACGTAGTTAGCTTCATCGATCGCGAAGGTGTAGAGGATGGCGCTGCAGCCAGCCTCGAGTAACTCAATAATGCGGCTGGAGAGCCTCTGCCGCGATTTCCAGGTTGGGGACCAGGTCGTGCACGCTTTGGATCACGCCGATCTCGAGATCGCGCCCGGCGAATACATATCCGTCATGGGGCCGTCGGGATCCGGTAAATCCACGCTATTGAATATCTTGGGGCTTTTGGACCGCGCCACCTCAGGAACTTACTGGCTCGACGACGCGGACGTCTCCAGTCTCGACGACAACGCATTGGCCGAACAACGTCAGCAGCATATCGGCTTTATATTTCAGTCTTTTCATCTGATACCTCGATTGAGCGCGCTCGAGAATGTGGAGTTGCCGCTGCTACTGGCGGGGACACCTGTCGCAGCACGCCGGGAACGCGCGCGCGAAGTGCTCGAGTCGGTGGGCCTCGGGTCCCGGCTGGGTCATCGGCCTGATCAACTCTCCGGCGGCGAGCGGCAGCGCGTCGCGATCGGACGCGCGATCGTCATGAAACCCGGTTTACTCCTGGCCGATGAGCCGACCGGTAATCTGGACTCTCGATCCAGCGGCGAGGTCATCGAGATCATCGAACAACTAAATCGGGATGGAATCAGCCTCATGGTCGTTACCCACGACCCGGACATCGGGCGACGAGCTCACCGTCATCTACTGATGCAGGACGGAAAAATCATCAAAGACGACAGTGCAGCAGCGCGATGAAACCATTCGATACCTCAAAACTTGCATTTCAGGCGATCCGGCGTTACCCGCTGCGGACGTCCATGCTGCTGCTGGCGGTCTCGATCGGCGTCACCGCGGTTGTGTTGTTGACGGCGGTCGGCGAAGGCGCACGCCGTTACGTTACGGGCGAATTCGCCGCCCTGGGCACTCATCTATTGGTGGTACTACCCGGTAAAGCGGAGACGGCCGGCGGCGGGGGCACGGGCATGATTATCGGCGAGACCGCCCGAGACCTGACCCTCGATGACGCTATGGCCGTCGAGCGCAGCCCGCGCATCGCGCAGGTGGCGCCCGTAGTCGTCGGCAGCGGCAACGCATCGTGGCGCGAGCGTGAGCGAGAGATCACCGTGCTCGGCACGACGACAGAAATGCTTGAGGTCCAACATTGGACGATGCAGCTCGGCCGTTTCCTGCCGGAGATCGACATGGACGTCGCGACACCCGTGTGCGTGATGGGCAGCGTCGTCCGTACGGAGTTCTTCGGCAGTACGGATCCGCTCGGTCAATGGCTGCGTATCGGCGACACACGCTGCCGTGTGACCGGTGTGTTGGCCCAAGCGGGCATCACCGGACCGTTCAACACCGATGAGTTGGTCATCCTGCCCGTCGCGAGCGCGCAGCAGCTCTTCAACGCGCCCGGTATATTCCGGATCCTGGCCGAAGCCGTCAGCCAGGAAGCCATACAACCGGCGCGGCGGGACATCATCGAGATCATCAAAGCCCGTCACCAGGGCGAGGAAGACATCACCGTCGTTACCCAGGACGCCGTGCTCTCGACGTTCGAATCGATATTCGACATGATCACCATGGGATTGGCCGGCATCGCGGCAATCAGTCTGTTCGTCGCTGGTGTCCTGATCATGAACGTGATGCTCGTTGCCGTCAGTCAACGCACCAGAGAGATCGGGCTGCTGAGGGCGCTGGGCGCGAAACGACGCCATATCGTCATCCTGTTTCTGACCGAAGCCGTCTACCTGTCATTCGTCGGCGCACTGCTGGGGCTACTTATTGGCAACGCCGGGGCGGCGCTAATGAGTGTCGTCTTCCCAATACTCGACTTCGCGGCGCCCACCTGGGCCATGGTGGCAGCCGTGAGCATCGCAGTGGCGAGTGGGCTGCTATTCAGTATTCTACCGGCACGCCGTGCCGCCTACCTCGACCCGGTGCTGGCTCTCACGGGGCGATAACTAATCATGCTCGCTAGAGACATCGTTCTTTTCACGGCCCAATCGGTGCTGGCGCATCGCATGCGCAGTGGTTTGACGGCATTGGGGATCGGTATCGGCGTCATGGCAGTCGTGTCGCTGACATCAATCGGTGTGGGCGTCAATAGGTACATCGTCGAACAGTTCACTCAGTTCGGAACTAACACGATCGGGATACAGCCCGGCAAAGCGAATACGCTCGGGATCTCCGCCGGCGTATTCAACTCGGTCAGACCTCTGAGCCTGCAGGATGCTGAAGCGCTAATGCGAGCCCCGTATGTCTTGCACTCGGTTCCCGCAGTCTCGGGAGCCGCGTCGGTCGAAGCACGTGGGCGCGAACGCACGGTCAATGTTTTTGCCGTGGGCCCGGAGTTCGACCGGGCGTTCAAATTCAATGTGTCACGCGGTAGTTTCCTGCCCGAAGATGATCTGGAGCGCCCGCGCGCCGTCGTCGTTCTGGGGTCACTCGTCTACTCCGAGCTATATGGATCAGCCAATCCACTCAATGACAGAATCCGGGTTGGCGGCGATCGTTACCGCGTAGTCGGCGTCATGGAGTCAAAGGGCGATATGCTCGGAATCGATCTCGATGACACTATCTACATACCCGCCGCGAGCGGTCTCGCGCTGTTCAACCGCGAAGGTCTACACGAGATCGATATTCTCTATGACGACGGCGCATCCGTGGACGAAGTCATTGCCGGCATCGAGCGGATTCTGCTCGCGCGTCATGGCGGCGAGGACTTCACGATCATCAGTCAGCAACAAATGCTCGATGTGCTCGGGTCCATCATCGGCGTACTGACATTCGGCGTCGCCGCGCTCGGCGGAATCTCGCTCCTGGTCGGTGGTGTCGGCATCTTCACGATCATGACGATTGCGGTGCGCGAACGCACGCCGGAGATCGGGCTTCTTCGTGCGGTCGGCGCCGAGCGAAACCGCATCTCGCAGCTATTCCTCGGCGAAGCTGTCCTACTCGCAGGTATGGGCGGATTCGCCGGCCTGGCTGCCGGTCTTAGCATCGTGGCAGTAGTCCGTCTGATTATTCCCGCGATGCCTGCTGACGTCGCGCCCGGCTACGTCGTACTCGCTGAAGCGATTGCGATCGTAATCGGATTGATCGCCGGTGTGCTTCCGGCACACCGTGCTGCAGTGCTGGAGCCGTTGGAAGCGCTACGGACTGAGTGAAGCGCTCTCGGGGCAGAACGCACTATTGAGCTCATCGGCGAGGCGTATACCTGCCTGTATTAAGCGTTTTTGCACGACGTCAGCGGCAATCTCGAGATAGTTTTCGTCGAGCTGCCGTGTCTCGGCGTCGAAAGCGTAGACGACGTCGCGGAGTGCGAGACTCTCCGCCGCCCACTGGCGCGCCGGGCTGGACCGGTGGCCAGCAGCAAGTCGCCGGACAGTTGGCATCGCGTTGCGCAGGAACCGTTCGACCGGCAACGCATCTGCGCCGATCGCTTCCGTGTCCCAGAAACGGTGGAGGGTGATCCGTTTCCGGTCAAGAAAAACTTCGATCGTGTTGCCGCCACGGTCTGTGTCACGTCCCACATGCAGTGGCTGGTGCAAATCCACGACGAAGTGCACCAGGAATCTCAAGGCTTCGCCGCGCCGTTCCCTCGCAAGCCCGGTATCCTCCAGACGCGAGCGAAAGTTCGCAATTGCCCAGAGAATATCTCCCTCCGGCGGAGATCGATAATTCTCGAGCAAGTCCCCGTCGGCGATATTCATATAGTGCCAAGGCCCGGAGTCATTCCAGGGCGGCAGTGTGCGGATCCGATCTGCCCACAAGCCGAGCTCGGTAAGATAATCACCATTACCGAGACGATCGATCTCGACCGTCGCCGCCGCACACAGATACGGCTCTGCAATGAGCGCCGCGATGCGGTGACCATCAGAGCCGAAAGCGTGAGTGTTCGGCGCGGCAGCACACAAAACGACGCACGCGGTATGACGACAGAGATTCAAAGCACTCGACCTAAGTATTGACCCGTATGTTGTCCGCGAAGCCGACGCTCGCCGCAATGGCACTAATCAATCATGGAGTGCCGATACGGAGGTCGTAGCATCCCGCTCGGGACTCTCCCAGCGCAGAGACTCGGATATGAGCTGCATAGTCCGTTCAACCGCACCGCGATTCTCCGCCACGAGCAGGCGAGCGGCCTGCCCCGCAGCCTTGCGCAACGCAGGCTGCTCCAGATACATCGCGACTTTATCCACAAGACCATGCTCATCGTAAACCTGGCTGCCAGCACCGCACTCGATGACCATCGAACTTATTTCCTCGAAGTGAAACATATGTGGGCCGAAGATCACGGGCACACCGACAGCACAGGGTTCCAGTAGATTGTGCCCCCCGATACCGACCAGGCTGCCGCCGACGAACGCGATATCCGCCGCAGCATAGAGGTGCTGGAGTTCGCCCATGGTATCTCCAACCATGATGCCGACCCCAGCCGGCAAGTCGCCGCGATGCTGGCTGCGAAGCGCGACCTCCACACCCGCCCGCCGGCAGAGCCGCGCGACAGAGTTAAATCGCTCGGGATGCCGCGGCACGACGACAAGCAGGAGGTCCGAATAGACCTGTCGGAGCACACGGAAAGCGACGAGAATTCGGCGCTCTTCGCCGCCGTGCGTGCTCGCCGCTAGGAGAATCGGGCGATCAACCCCCCAATGCTGCCGCAAGATTACCGCCGCCGACAAGAGCGTTTCCGGCAACGGGGCATCGAACTTCAGGTTACCGGTAACCTCGAGGCGAGGCCGTGAAACGCCGAGGCTTTTGAGCCGCTGCGCATCGCTATTCGTCTGAGCGCAGATAAGCGTCGCCCGTTCCATCATCGCACGCGCCGTGCGCGGAACGCGCAAGTAACCCCTGAGGGACTCCTGCGACAAGCGTACGTTTACGAGAAACAACGGGACGCGTCGATCCTGGCAGGCCTTGAATAGATTCGGCCAGAACTCAGTTTCCGCGACGACCGCAAACTCCGGCGCGACTCTGTTCATGAAGCGGCGCACTGAACCCGGAAAGTCATAGGGCACGTAAGCATGCCCGACGCGACCACCAAACAGCTCGTGGACCTGCTTCGAGCCCGTCGGCGTCATGGTCGTGACGAGGATACGATGGTTCGGGTAGCGGCTGGTTAGCTCGTTGACCAACTCTGCCGATGAGCGTACCTCCCCGACCGACACGGCATGTATCCAGATGACCCGCTGCCCCTGCATCGAGTCGAGATAACCGAAGCGTTCGGGCCAGCGGAACCAATACGCAGGATAGCGGACTCCGCGCCAGAGCAGATTGAAAAGCACGAACGGCAGTAGACAGTAGACGGCGATTGACCAGATCATCATAGTCCTGGCCCGCGGGTTATGGTTCCGGTCCGTTCATGAACTGAGTCTCTATCGCCTGGCGGGCACTGAAGTAACGCTGGTAATCACCATCGTGAGCTGCCCTCGACCGCACGACGGAATCGAATGCGCCCATAACGCCCAACATCAGCTCCACGCACTCGCGGACGGCGAATTCGTCCGCCTCCGCGGCCGTAATGTAGTCACAGTAGTCGTTCCGGGATACAAAGTCCCGCAGCAACGGGCTCGAGCTGCGGTGCACTAGGAACCGCACCCCACATTCCGCCGCCATACCGAGATCGTTGATGTCGTCGAAGATGCATGCGATCTGAGTCGTCTCCAATTGATAGGTAGCACGGAGCCTATCGATTGCCTCCCCTTTATTCGCGACGCCGCGATAGATGGCATGAAAGTGCTCGCGCTTCGCGAAGCTCTCGGCAGTCGAGTTGTCCACACCAGTGACGATCGCCGTGATCGGCAGAGCGCCGTCGCGCCGCCACAATCCGTAGCGCAGCATGTTGGTTCCCATGGAATCGGCTTCACTGAAGCCACTGCTGGCGCCCTCCCCTTTGGCCCCAAGGTTGAATACGCCGTCCCAGTCGAATACGAGGGCACGAACGGCCTCGAGGCGCTTCGAGAGTTCCGCTGCGTCAGTCAGAAATGTTCCGCCGAGTTCTCTGAACCGGTCTGCCGGTCCAGAATCACTCGAATTGGCATCGTGATTAGAGATGTTCTTGACCAAGAAGTCCGAGTTTTACGAGGTCCTGGATATCGAGCACGCCGGAGGGCCTGTCGCCGTCGACCACGATAATGCTGTCGACCTCGAACTCTTTGAAGAGTTTGACGGCTTCGTCCAACAATGCGCCTTGACCGATCGTTACTGGACTTTCCGAGAAACCGATCTGGGCCAATGTCTCATCCAGAATCTCGCGCCCATTCTCCTGCAAGCTACGGCGCAGATCGCCGTCGGTGAATATTCCGGCAACCTTGCCTTCTCCGTCTACGAGCGTAACGGTGCCCAGACGCGACTCCGTCATCTTGACCATCGCCGTCGTCAGGGTCTCGGTGGACTCGCAGATGGGGTTTTGCGGCCGGACGAGTTCCCCGACCCTCATCGTCATGAGCCGCGTGTGTTCCTGGAATTGCTCGGCACCAACGGTAGTCAGCGAATTATCGCAGAGGTGATTCATAACACCGAACGGCACGGTGCAGACATGCGCTCCGGAAAGTAGCGCCTGCCGTACGTGTTCGGGATGACGGACAGACGAGAACATCACTTTGCTCGAATAGTTGTGCTTATCGATGATCTTTGCACACTGCTCGAATAGCTTCACGGCATCATGGCCCTGGTCCTGCAACCGGCCGGCGAGCGGGCACACGAATGCAGCACCGGCTTCTATCGCCATGTAAGCCTGGTTCAACGTGTAGATCAGGTGGACATTGACGCGATGGCCCTTCGCCGTCAGCCGCTGGCAGGCCGTCACACCCGCGTTCGAGATTGGCACCTTGAAGACTGGCTCTTTTTTCAGAGGCAGTTGGAGAATTCGGTCCGCCTCGGCAAGAATCGCGTCGACCGTATCGCCCAATGCTTCAACCTGTAACTCCGGCACCATACCCGAAAGCCTGACGATTGCACCGTCGATATCGGTTATCCCGTGACGGTGCATGAACGTCGGTGTCGTCGTCAGGCCTTTGACAAAGCCAAACTCGAAAGCTCGTTCGATTTCCTTGAAATCTACTGAGTCTAAATAGAGATCCATTTGCTATCCTACGCTTGATGCTCTCGCCGCTTGCTCTCGAACGAGTGCATGAATGTCCAAGAGGGGGCGCACGAACTCCGCCAGTTGATCCAAGTAATATTGACTTGCAGCATCGCACAGCGCATCGGGCGGGTTCGGGTGCGCTTCGATAAAGATTCCGTCAACACCGGACGCAACTCCGGCCCTGGAGAGAACCGAAAGATACTCTCGGCCACCACCCTCGGGGTCCTTGCTCGGGATTCCGTATTTTCGGATCGTGTGTGTGATATCGAAAACTACCGGATATCCGATCCGATTCAGTAGAAGAAAACTTCTCGGGTCGACGATCAGATCGTTATAACCGAACGTGTAGCCGCGCTCCGTCATCAAGATTCTGTTATTTCCGGATGCTTCGATCTTCTTAACGGGTTTGGCCATGTTATCCGGAGCGATAAACTGACCGTGTTTGAGATTAACGACCGTGCCTGTTTTGGCGGCGGCGACGACGAGCTCGCTCTGCATACAGAGGTAGGCCGGGATCTGAACGACATCGACGACTTCGGCCGCCGTTGCCGCCTGGGTCGGATAATGAATATCCGTAAGCAGCGGTAGCTCGAACTCTTGCTTTATCCTCTCCAGAATCCTGAGGCCCTCATCGAGACCAGGCCCCTGGTAATACTCGAGCGAGCTTCGATTGTCCTTAGAAAAAGAAGACTTGAAAACCAAGGGAAGGTCGAGCTCTTCCGCAATGTCTTTGAGCCGCTCTGCCGTAGCCATCATGAGCGATTCTTCCTCGATTACACACGGGCCACATATCAGAAATAGCTGATCCGAGCCACAATCGATGTCGCCGATCTGTACGTGTCTTTTTGTCATGTAGAGTCTGTGTCACCGACTGCTGGCGGCATTGTGCTTTCAAAGGGTGAGGCTGGCAAGCGCTCGCCGCCAGAGTGCAAGAGGGGAATGAGCAGCTCGTAGTTCCTCTGCGTCGCCCCCTGACTACGCAGCACGACGTCGTGTGCGCGGCCACCCAGATCCTGCCGCCGTTCGTGATTTCCGGCGAGTGCAATCAACGCCGCCTCCAACTCGGTGCCGTCCTGAACTTCGATTCCTGCGTCGGCTCGAAGTAGTTCCTCAACCGTTTCTCTGAAGCTGAAATGATAGGGCCCGAACAGTATCGGTAACCCGAGTATTGCCGGCTCCATCAGATTGTGGCCGCCTTTATTACTGCCGCGATTGAACAGACTGCCGCCCACGAACGCGATATCGGCTACCTCGTAAAGTGTGCGTAGCTCGCCCACCGTATCGACGATAAGAACGCCACGAGACCCCGGCGGCGATTGTTCACCTCGGTCGACCGCGGTTTTCAGGACAGCGGGCTGACCTCGCGCTCGAACGGCTTGTTCGATGCGGTAAGCGTCGCGCGGGTAGCGCGGAACGAGAATCAAAGCACCCGGAGAACCGTGGGCTGTCATGCCCAAGAATGCATCCAACAGCGCCTCATCCTCTTTTTCGTGCACGCTTCCGCCGATCACTACGACATCGCCGTCGCGATAACCGAGCGCCGACCTGATCTCTGCCGCCTGCTCGAGTGGGGTCAGGGGCCGCACCAGATCGTATTTCATATTGCCCGTAACGCAGAGTCGCTCTTCGGGCACACCGAGTCGACGCAGGCGCTCGGCATGTTCCTGGCTCTGAACGGCGAACAAGAGTATACGACGTAACAGTATAGGCAGAAGATGTATTTTCGCATTACGCTCGAAGGACTTCATGGACATCTTGCCATTGATGACCGCGACCGATATCTCGAGTCGTTGTGCAGCGGCAAGAAAATTCGGCCAGAAATCCGACTCCACGATTACGATCAGGCGCGGGGCGAAGAATGACAGGAAATGCGAAACGATAAATGTCAGATCGAACGGGAAGAATATTACGCGGTGCCTGGGATAGGCCCGTCGAGCGGCGGCCAGGCCCGTAGAGGAATACGCCGAGATCACGAGTGGCGTCGTCGGCATATCCCGCTCGATGAGTTTCACGAGCGGCTCGAGTAATGAGATCTCTCCCGCCGACGCGCCGTGCAGCCAGATCGAACCCTCGAGACCCGAACCCAGCCCCCAACCAAAGCGCGCCGGGAGTTCGTGCCAATCGCCGCGCAGGACAAGACGATAGATCAACCACGGCGATGCCAAGATGACTGCAACGAGATAGGCTAAATTGAGCAACAGCCCCATACGAGAATCGCCACTACCCCTGCTGGGCGTGATCAGAGGCCGCTATTCTAATGCTATTCTAGCTTGATGCCGCCGATTGGAACAGAATCATCGAGAAGACGCTGTGAGCGCCGTCACGCTCGGCGGGGACGCCGATCCCGGCGAAGTTCGGGGGCTACAGGCGGATCGCGCTAGGGCACGGTAACGCGAGTCGATCCGCGGGGGCCGAACAGGACGCGCACGCGATCACCCGACACGAACAGCTCGTCGTGAGCTTGAACGACGGCAATCGTATTGCTGTTATCCAGGCGCACCGTGATCTCGAGTCCGTCCTCGGCCGTGATCTTCTTTTCGATGGCCTCGCCCGCCACCGCACCGGCAATGCCACCGACCGCCTGAGCAACGTCCCTGGTATCCCCCCCGTCGCTCACGGCGCCACCTACGGCGTGCCCTACAGCCGCGCCACCCCAGACGCCGATGTAGGATGTATCACCCTCTATCTCGACGATACGCGTCGCCACGACCTCGCCGTACTCGACGTCGTAAGCCGTACGTGTCTCGTAGCGTGGAAAGCTGCTGCCGGAAGTGCTATAGGTCGCACAGCCACTGACTAGAGCGAGCCCGGCGAAGAACGGAACAAACCTCAAACTCATCGGATTCTCCTTCATACCTGCCACAACGCAGATAGTTGGAGTCGGTTGACAGGCCGGAAGTTCGCCCGAGTACGTAACGGACTACTCCGCATGCACATGAATTCGCAGCGTGCCAACGAGAGGTTCTTTGAGCCCAGCAGCATGCAGGCGGTAGTCTACCGGTAGCGTCTGACCGGAGACGGCTCCGCGTATCCAGACTCGCAGCGGCTCTGGGAACGCGGCAACGGTAGAGCGACAGGGCACCGCTGCCACCGCCGCCTGAACACGGATCATCTTCTCGCCCGTATCAACGGCCGGATAGCCTTCCAGGCGGTCCTCTTCGCAATCCTGCGGCGCACGTACGTACTCGGAGACACCAAAGCCTTCGACGTGCGGGAAGTCGAGCGTCAGGACACTATTGCACAGAGCTACCTGACCGATATTCGATAACACGATGTTGACGTGATGTGTGCGGGTCTCATATTCGTAGTAATCGTCCGCCCAATAATGCTCTTCTTCGGCAGAACGCAGCCGCCGCACGAGCGAGCTCTCGCTGATTTTCTCGTAAGGTTGTGTGCCGCCGAACTCACGCGCGTGCACGAGCCGTTCTATCCTCGTCATGGTATTCCCGCCGATGTCATGGGATGCCTGCTTGACCTCCATGAGCTTGCGGAATTTCTCTCCAGCCAGTTTCGACGGAAGCTCATCCAGATTCAAAACCGAGAGCGAGATTTCGTCGACGAGGCCCTTGCCCGCGAAACCCACCTGAAGGGTCGGCTGATGAGCCGGACCAAACAGGTTTTTCTTGAAGAGCTGCTGCAGATCTGCCCGTCGGAGACGTGCGGGCACCTTGGACTTGAGAATCCAACCAGCACCCTCGCGCATCGCGTTGGAGACGCTCTCCTTCAGAAGATACGGCGGCTCGACGCAGTCATTCAAAGCGACGATCGCGACCAGCGCACCGTCGAGCTCGAGCGTCTGCAAATCGATCGCCAGCGCCGGCTCGATGAAGCGGGAGATCTCTGGCGGATACAGTTCCCCGGCCTCTGCGACCTCTTTAGCCAAGAGCCCGGCGAAACTTCGCTCATCGGGACCATTATCGCGTACCCCCAGGATGAGATAGCGCGGCCCGTCGACCAGCGCGTTCGCCAGGCCCAAGATATCGCGGATCAAACTCTGCCGTTCGACCGAACCGTAAGCCCTCTCACGAAAGGCCACGGAAGGACCCGCGTGCTCGGAGCGGATCACTTTCTCGAGGCTACTCATATATCTATAAGGCGGACGTCCATTCCCGCGAGTCTACGTGCGTAGCGATCGCGGGTAGCCCGACTGGTTCAAACTTTCGGAAGGTCCCGGGAGCGATGGAGGGCTCCCCACAGAATCGTGCGCTTCTCAGGGAAACACGTGCATCGTCAGCCACTCGGCTACGAGCGCGGGTTTGGTCTCACCTTCGATCTCGATCGTCACTTTCGCCTTTACGAGCAGATGACTCCCACGCTCCCGAGCTTCCGCCAGAACGGCGACGGCTCTAATCCGGTCGTTAACCTTGACGGGCGACGCGAATCGCACCTTGTCGAAACCGTAATTGATCACCATTTTCGACCCGTCCAGCGCCGGGGCGAAGTCCCTGCAGAAACCTACGATAAGCGAGAGTGTCAGCATACCGTGCGCGATCGTGCCCCCCCAACCGGCATCCACGGCGCGCTCCGGATCGACGTGGATAAACTGATGATCCTCCGTTACATCGGCGAAGTGATCGATACGCTCCTGATCGACGACGAACCACTCGGAAGTTCCCAGCTTCTCGCCCGCTAGTTCGAGAAGCTGTTCCTTCGTCCTCGTCTTCGACATACTGTTCTCCACGAAGGGTGCGATGCCCTCGGTGCGAGCACCCCATAAAAAACGATCACCTGTTGCCTTTTTCATGCCCGCGTGGCGCAATCGCTCGAGGAAAGCCCCTTACCTACGCGGGAACAGATGGCCCAAAATATCGCTAGCATACTTGAGATTTCTATGGACGTCGCGGCGCAAGCTGCGGCCCGCCTCACTGTGACGGCCCCGCGCTGAACGCTCGTATGCCCACGCCCCCGCGAATCGGCTTCGTCAGCCTTGGCTGCCCTAAGGCGCTCGTCGACTCCGAGAGAATATTGAGCCGGCTCAAGGCCGAGGGCTATATAACAGCTTCCGACTACGAGGGCGCGGACCTCGTCGTTGTCAACACCTGCGGTTTTCTCGACAGCGCACGGGAGGAGTCTCTCGAAGCGATCGGGGAGGCGTTGGCCGAGAACGGCCGGGTCGTCGTCACGGGCTGCCTGGGTGCAGAGTCGGGCCTGATCCGCGCCGCGCATCCGCAAGTACTGTCCGTAACCGGTCCTCATCAATACAAGGCCGTGATGGAGGCCGTTCACAACGTACTGCCGCCGCCACACGCGCCTTTTCTCGACTTGATCCCGCCTCAGGGAGTCAGGCTGACACCGCGGCACTACGCTTATCTCAAGATCTCGGAGGGCTGCAATCATCGCTGTAGCTTCTGCATTATCCCGCAGCTGCGCGGGGACCTCGTCAGCCGGCCGGCCGCCGACGTGCTGCACGAGGCAGAATCTCTCGTCATCGCCGGCGTGCGAGAGTTGCTCGTGATCTCGCAGGATACGAGCGCCTATGGCGCCGATATCCGTTATCAGGAGTCCACATGGAGTGGCGGCGCACTTCCTGCACGTATTACTGAACTCTGTATCGCGCTAAGTGAATTCGACGTCTGGGTCAGGCTGCACTATGTCTATCCCTATCCGCATGTCGACGAACTACTCCCCCTCATGGCCTCGGGGGACCTACTGCCATACCTGGACGTGCCCTTCCAGCACGCGAGCGACCGAATTCTGAAAGCGATGAACCGCCCCGTTGCAACCGCGAAGACACTGGAACGGATTTGTGCGTGGCGTGCCACGGTGCCGGATCTTACGATACGCTCGACCTTCATCGTGGGCTTCCCCGGAGAGACGGATGCCGATTTCGAACTGCTCCTGCAATGGCTCGAAGAAGCCGAGCTCGATCGCGTCGGTTGCTTTCGCTACGAAGCCGTCGCCGGCGCTCCCGCCAACGATCTGCCGGGGGCCATACCGGAGGAGATCAAGGAAGAGCGCTGGCACCGTTTCATGGCGGCGCAGCAAGCGATTAGCGCGAAACGATTACAACGAAAAGTGGCTCGGCAGATCAGAGTCATTATCGACGAAGTGGCTGACGGCAAAGCAATCGGCCGCTCCGAAGGTGACGCCCCGGAGATCGATGGCAAAGTATTGGTCAGCGGTGATGGATTCAACGTAGGCGATATCGTCACCGTGACGGTTCAACAAGCCGGCCCGTACGACCTCTGGGCGAGACCAGTAGCCTGACGTGGCTTTCAGACACTCTATAATCGCACCATGACAAATCTCATCAGACCATTCGCAGCATTGCACCCCGAAGCTGAGCATGCGGCTGCCGTCGTCGCGCCCCCCTATGATGTCGTCAGCACGGCAGAAGCTCGCGAACTGGTCGCAGGGCGCCCGAATAGTTTCCTGCATATCTCGCGGCCCGAGATCGACCTGCCGTCGGAAACGAACCCGTACGCGGACGAGGTGTATGCGACAGGTGCCGAGAATTTCGAACGTCTCTCTGCGCTCGGACTTCTAACCCGGGATCCGGCACCGAGCTTCTATGTCTATCGGATGCGCATGGGTGAGCATGAACAAACCGGCCTGGCGGTTACGGCTTCTGTCGCGGCCTATGATGCCAATCGCGTGCGGAAACATGAACGCACACGACCGGACAAGGAGACAGACCGTGTACGGAACATCGCAAGTCTGAACGCACAGACGGGCCCCGTACTAAGCGTCTATCGTGCGAACGATGCCATCAAGACCCTGCTGAATCAGATTAAAACAGCGGCCCCTATCATCGACGTAGTCGGGCAATACGATGTCACGCATACGCTATGGCGGGTCGATCAGGTGAAAGTGGTCGAAGCACTCTCTAACGCATTCGACGCGATGGATGCCATCTACATCGCCGACGGCCACCATCGATCCGCGGCAGCCTCGCGCGTTGCGGCGGAGCGAGCTACGGGAGGCGGTGACGCTCGGCTTACGAACGCCGATTTCTTTCTCACCGTGGCCTTCCCTCACGACGAGATGAATATTCTCGACTACAACCGCGTCATCGAGGATCTGAACGGCCTCTCGCCGAATGAACTCCTCGCTCGCCTGAGCGAGGGATTCGACGTCGAGATTTGCGAAACGTCGGTCAGACCGGGTAGGCCGGGCAGCTACGGCATGTACGTCGACACTCAATGGTACCTCCTGACGATCCATCCGGAGCTCATTCCCGAAGATGATCCGGTCGGCCGGCTGGATGTGAGCCTCTTACAGGATCAGATCCTTGCACCGATTCTCGGAGTCGGCGATCCGCGTCTCGACCCGCGAGTCGGATTCGTAGGCGGTATCCGTGGCCTCGATACGTTAAGACAACGCGTTGACGGCGGGGACGCGGCGATCGCGTTTTCGCTATACCCGACGAGCATAGAACAACTCATGGACGTCGCGGATGCCGAGCAGCTAATGCCTCCCAAGTCGACGTGGTTCGAACCCAAACTAGCCGACGGACTGTTAACCCACGTACTGGATTGAGCTGACCAAGGAGTCGAACGAATGGCCCTCAATGCAAAAAATTATCCGGCCCTAACGACCATTGCGCTGCTACTACTCGGTCTCCCGGGCCTCGCCACCTCACAGTCCGATTCCATCCGGGTAACGCTGCTCGGAACCGGCGCACCGCTACCCGATCCGGCGCGCTTCGGCGCCGCGACCCTCATCGAGGCGGGCTCGCAGAAACTGCTCTTCGACGCCGGTCGCGGCGTAACGATTCGGTTGAATCAAATCGCGCGTTCGATGCGCGAGATATCGGCGGTATTCATCACGCATTTTCACTCGGACCATCTGATGGGTCTCGCGGATCTCTGGCTGACTTCGTGGCTGCCGCCGAACTTCGGTCAACGGACCGTACCGCTGCGCGTCATCGGGCCAACGGGAACCAGCAACATTACCTCAGGCCTCGCGAGTGCCTATGCCGCCGATATCGCGATTAGAATCGTAGACGAACGCCGCCCGGCGGAGGCCGCGCATTTCGATGTTTCCGAGTACTCGGCCACTGGAGTCGTCTACGAAGCCGACGGCGTCACGGTCACCGCGTTCGAAGTCGACCACGGCGAGGTCATCAAACCGGCATACGGCTATCGGATCGACGACGCGCGCCCGTAACGCGCGCGTCCCGGTCACGAAGCGCCCATTTCCCGTAGCGAGTATGATGGCATGATGAGATTGATCGTCGCATCGCTGCTGATCCTATCAGGCGCGAACGCCGCACTGGCCCAGTCTCCGGCCACCGGCATGTTACTCGTTGCGACCGACGAATTACGCGATCCACGCTTCTCCGAAACGGTCATCCTGCTGCTGCATTACGGCCCGGACGGGGCTCTCGGCGTCGCGATCAACCGGCCGACGTGGGTTGATGCCGCCGAAACGTTCCCGGACATGCCTTTTCTGGACGATTACACGGGCCGCATCTATTTCGGTGGTCCGGTTGCTCCAGCTAATCTCGTCACGCTCGTCAGAATCCCGGAGAATGACGACTTCGATCTCGAACCTATTATCGACGACGTCTATTTCAGCGCCGATCCCGACTTCCTGAACGAAACCGTCGACTCAGCGTATACGGAGCAGGCCCTAAGGGCCTATGCAGGGCATGCCGGCTGGGAGGGGGGCCAGCTCGAGCGTGAGATAGCGGCCGGCGACTGGCAGGTCGTACCCGCCGGAGCGGAGTTCATATTCTCGAACGAACCCTTGGCGCTCTGGGCCCTACTACACGCTCCCCAGGCGGAATTGATGGTCTACTGGCCGGGGCGATCCCCAGAAGATCGCGGCGCGCTGAAATCGGGAGTCGCCGGGCTTGCCGTACGCCTACTACACCAACCTCAAGGCCAGCGACAAAACCATCTATCGTCGCTTTCCGAACGTTCCTTCGAACCGTGCTGCACGAGATCTGCCATCACCTGGATTACGAGCTGCTTGAACTCGCGGACTCTTTTCATACCGAGGGATTCTTCAAGCGCGAGTCGAGTCTTTTTCACCGGCTCGTGCCGGCGAAGCGCTCGTGAGCCACGTAGTGCAGGCCTAACGGGGCTTCGAGCGCAGTTTGTAATTCCCACGCGCTTCATCGAAGTCGAGCACGATCGAACCGTTTTTCGCAGCGTCCTCGAGCAGGTCTGAGAAACTTCGATAACCGTAGTAGCTCTCGTTGAAGCCTGGATAGACGCGCTTTACGGTCTGTTTGACGATTGATCCCCAGAGCGGATCGTACTCAGCTTCCAGCGAGCTTACTGTCGCGGCAAGACGCTCGAACGCTTCCTGCTGCTTCGTGGTCTGACCCTTCTTGCGCTTAGGTTTGGTTCGCCTCGACTCTCTCGCCAGATCATCGTAGAAGATAAACTCATCGCAATTATTCGCCAGCAGGTCCGAGGTTGAACTGCGCACACCGCAACCGACGACGCGTTTGTCGTTCTCCTTGAGCTTCGATGCCAGCGGTGAGAAATCACTGTCACCGGTAAGCAACGCAAACGTATCGATGTGTGTCTTGGAATAGCAGAGGTCGATCGCGTCGACGACCATGCGAATGTCGGCGCTGTTTTTTCCGCTAACGGAGGATTGAGGAATATCCACCATCTCGAAGCCATTGGCATGAAACTCTTTCATATATCCCTTGTAGCGCGTCCAGTCACAATAGGCGCGCTTGAAGACGATGCGGCCCCTCTCGAGTAAACGCTTGAGCACGAGATCCACCTGGAAGCGGCCGTGTTTGCTGTCTCTAGCACCAAGTGCGAGGTTCTCGAAGTCCACGAATACGGCGAGCGTGATTTCGGAACGAGAGACTGGATCTGTGTTCATCGGGGAATTCGGCTCTAGTGCGGGAGGTCCGTTGCATGTTGCGGGATAGACGTACCGGCTGCAAGACCGTGAGCAAGGCACAATGTTAGGATTCGGGGACGGGTCTGAGAAATCGACGACCGGCACACGATGCACATCGTCCTCTTCACACTCATTTTTTTCATGCTGATTCTGGGTCCCGGACTCTGGGTGAAATCCGTGATGACCCGCTACAGCCATCCGGCGGACCGCTACGGTAAGAGTGGTGGAGACGTCGCGAGAGAACTCCTGAACCATCTCGGCCTGCAGCATGTCGGCACCGAGACGACGGAGGCCGGCGATCACTATGACCCGCTGAAGAAAGTCGTGCGTCTGTCGCCGAATAATTTCTCGAGCCGCTCGCTCACGGCCGTCACGGTCGCCGCACATGAGGTCGGACACGCGTTACAGGACGCCAAGGGGTTCCGCCCATTACAATGGCGAACTCGACTCGTGCGCTGGGTTAGCCCTATCGAGAAATTGGGCGCAGGATTGCTCATGGTCGCGCCCTTTACGATCGCACTTACGCGGGTTCCTGCGGTCGGGCTGCTGACGTTCCTTGGCGGCATGCTGACGCTGGGCTCGGGTGCGGCGATCCATTTCTTGACGCTGCCCACGGAGTTCGATGCGAGTTTCACTCGAGCTCTACCGCTACTCGATGAACAGCGAATCCTCCGGCCCGGTGATAAACCGAGAGCACGGCGACTGCTCACGGCGGCGGCGTTGACCTATGTCTCAGGAGCGCTGACCAGCCTGCTCAACATCGCTCGCTGGTGGGCGATTCTCAGGCGTTGAGACCGACTCTAGGAGCTCGAGGTGGCGAGTCGTCTGGCACCGGAGGTGTCCGACGGCCGCAGGGATCAGGCGCTTGGGTCGACAGATCTTGTGCCGGAGTCCGCCGCTTCAGCTCGGCCGGAGCGCGCGCCCGATCCTGGCCCCAGCCCCGGCAGCTCGGAAATTTCCGGGGAACTCCGATCTACCGGGACCGCACGGTTGCGCCGTCGCGAAGTTTACTGAGCCCCCCGTCACGACGGCATCACCAGATTCTAGTCCAGCGCCGACTTCGACGATTCCAAACTGCCGCGAAACGATCTCGATATCCCGCTGCCGCGCGATATTGTCGGCACCGACGAGATAAATGTACGAGCGTCCGAGTCACGGGGTCGATCCTGGAGTTCACGGTGCGGACGACCCCTTCGAATTGTCAATCAGGCCAGCTCGCGCTGCGCGCATAGATGACCGCACCTGTTTCCACGACCTGCAAGTAAGTTTCCGGGACCGTGAAGTCCAATTTCATGAGAGAGATGTCATCGAGGGTCGTGATCGCCGTCGCCGACGTCACGAGAGTCCCGCGGTTGACATCACGAAAGCCCAGGAGCCCCGTGAATGGCACCTGGATCAATCGATCTTTGAGGCGCGCGACTACGGTATTCAGTCTGGCCGCGGAAGCAGCCGTTCGCGAACGCGCGATATCGAGTTCCGATTCTGCCGAGAGCCCCTGAATCGAGAGATCCTCGAGTCGCCGCTGCTTCTCGGCATCGACAAGATTCGCACGTGCTTCGGCGAGCAATGCTTCTTCCTCTTCGTTCGTGAGCTCGATCAGTACGGTACCGGCTTCGACGTACGCGCTATCCTCGAAATTTACACGCCGTACGCGGTCGGTCACCTTGGCAGTGAGAACGAGCGATTCATTGGCCCGTGCGGTCCCGAGCGCCTGAGAGAAGCGAATTATCGCACACGGCGGGCAGGAAAAGCCGCGGCGCTATACTCGCTGTCTGGGGATTTCTAACGGGGCGGCCGTGACGAGACCCTGTCGAGGTCATTACAATGCCGCAGGCCTGGCGCGATACCCGGCACGCAGGTGAGGAATCCAGGCGCGGAAACAGGCTGAAGACGATGACGAGACGATCACGCAAAAGGCAACAGGTCACCCCGGGCACGCCGGTTGAACCCGCTGCGCCCTCAGCATTCGTGCTTCCGGGTGTCGTCGCCTGTTTCTTCCTCTCCGGCTTCGCGGCTCTGCTTTATCAGACCGCCTGGCTGCGACAGTTCTCGCTGGTATTCGGCACGAGCGAACTCGCCGTCGTCGCAGTCCTCGCGGCCTACATGGGCGGCCTGGCCGCTGGCGCCGCTGTCGCCGGACGGTACATCAACCGCGTTCGGCGACCGATTCTCGTCTACGGCCTGCTTGAGGCCGGAATCGCCCTATCCGCTCTAGCCGTACCGCTGCTGCTAGCGGGCGCCAGGATGCTCTACACGCTCGCGCTCGGCGATCAACCCGCTCCACCCAACGCGGCAACATTCGGCCAACCCATGTTCTATTTGATCGTGGCATTTATCGTCCTCGCATTACCCACGGGCTTCATGGGTGCGACGCTGCCATTGCTGACACGGCATGCGATCACGAACGACGAGCAGATCGGCCCCCGAGTAGCGTTGCTGTACGCGACCAACACGGCGGGCGCGGTCCTCGGCACGGTACTCGCCGGTTTTGTCCTGCTGCCGGCACTGGGTCTGAACGGCACAGTCTGGATCGGCGTTTCGATCAACGCCCTCGTATTCGGGATTGCTGCATTGTTGGCCAAACGTGCGCCGGCTCTCACATCACCCGCAGGCGCCGGCGAGGCCACTCGGCCCGTCATCAGTTTCGTCGGAGCGTGCATTGCACCTCTGTTGAAGGGCGGCCGACCGGCTGCGGAGCGGCTCGACCAAGTCTTCAATATGCAGCGCGGCTGGGTACTTCCCCTGATGCTGCTCTCCGGAGCCAATGCGTTCTTCTACGAGGTTCTGTGGACGCGGATGCTGACCCATGTGTTAGGAGGGAGCATCTACGCTTTCGCCACCATGCTCGCAGCGTTCCTCACCGGTATAGCGTTGGGCGGTAGCCTGGCCGGTAAATTTGCCGAAGATCGGCAGCGTGCCGCGCTGGCGTTCGCCGTTACCCAGATCGCCATCGCCATTCTCTCGATGGGTGTCTATGCATGGATGGGAGCCCTCATTCCCGACGAGTTGACGACACAGCGGCTGGCCGTCTATGCGGTAAGCATTATGCTACCGGCGACGATATTTATCGGTGCGACCTTCCCTCTCGCCGTAAGAATAATCGCCAGAGACGAGCTGGAGGCAAGTTCAGGAACCGCGCGCATCTATACCTGGAATACGATTGGCGCAATCGTGGGCGCTATACTCGCCGGCTTCTTCTTGATCCCGGGTCTCGGCTTCGAAGGCTCCATCCGGCTTGCTGTCTCGGTCAACGTCGTACTGGCTCTGTGGACGATCGCTTTCGTCGCGCCGCCGAAACGCCTGCATACGGGTGCGGTCGCTGCCGGACTGCTGATTATCCTCGTGGCCTACCATCCGGCTCGTCCGCAGGCCGTCATCTCGAGTACCGGCTTCGTGCTGGGTTATCTGACGGAACCCGAGGAACTCTTCTACAGCGTCGGTCGCTCATCCACCGTCATGCTGCTGAGCGACGAGGGTTATTACTACGTTCGTACCAACGGCCTGCCCGAAGCTTCGATAATGGCCAAAGGTGGTCCCCCCGTCCAAGATCCGGAGAAATGGTTAACGGCGCTGCCCGTTGCCGCACGCCCCGATGCCGAGGATATGCTCGTCATCGGCTTCGGCGGCGGCGTCGCACTCGAAGGAGTGCCACCGTCGATTCAGACAATCGACGCGATTGAACTCGAGCCGGAGGTCATCGAAGCAAACCGAGTACTTCAGGGCAAACGCAACAAAGACCCGCTCGAGGATCCACGCATCAATCTCGTCATTAATGACGCCCGCAACGCGCTGAGGCTGACGAATAAGACCTATGACCTCATCGTTTCGCAACCCTCACATCCGTGGACGGCCGGCGCATCGCATTTATTCACCCGAGAGTTCGTAGCGGACGTAAAGAGCCATCTCAATGAGGGGGGCGTATTCGTCCAATGGATGAACTCGGAGTTCGTAGAAGAGCCGCTGTTACGGACGTTGGCCGCAACCCTGCTCGCCGAGTACCCCAATGTCCGGCTATACCAGCCTGCGGCCCAGGTCCTGATGTTTCTTGCATCGGAGGCGCCGCTGGACGTAGAACTACAGGCGGCAAGAACGGGGCAACCATTCACGACCGATATCATGCACTACAGCCGCATGGGAATGAACAGCGTCGAAGATTTGCTCGCTGCGCTCATGATGGATCAAGAAGGCGTCGAAGAATTCGCCGCCGACTCACCAATCAGCACTGACGATAACAATCTCATGGCGACGCAGAGCCGCAGCCTCGCGGACGGACTCTATCTGGACGATCTCAACCGAATCTTCCTACCGTACGACCCGTTAACTCGTCGCGGAAGTTGGGTTTTTACCCGCCTGACGGACGACTTGAATTTCGGTTACATCGCGCAACGAATGCTACGGTTGGGGCAGCAGACAAGAACGGCAACACTCGCCGAAGTCCACCCGAGGGTTTCGGATCAGCTTATGATATACGGCTTCGTCTATCTTTCGGCCGGGCAATCAGAGCGCGCGACGGCGGCCTTCGAAGCCGCGCTCACCGCCGATCCGTCAAACGACCAGGCGCGTTATCAACTCATCAAAAACCAAATCGCATCATTGAACACCGACGCGGCAACGGATGAAGCCAGGGCGCTCGCGGCCAGCTTGTCAGAGACTGCGGCGGCCGTTGTCGAGGGGTGGGGTTATGGCGCTTCGCGGAACTATCCCGCGATGGCGCAACTCGACCCGATCCTGAGCAGATCTCGTATAACCGATGTGTGGTACACCGAAGTAGTACGACTTCGCGCCGAATGGCGCGTGAACGTGTCAACGGACCGCGAGCGCTTCTCTTTCGATGCACTCAGATTGATCGATCGGGCACTCGTCCTGAACCCACACCGGGATCTATATTTGCTGCGCGTATTGGCGGCTATTGGCTTAAACGATAGCGATCTCGCGATCGAATCGGCTCGCTTCGTCGTGTCCTATATCGAGGGCGATCTGTACCGCGTCGAAACTCAGGGTTTCCGGTTGCCGGTGGAAGATCTGGAGTCGAATAGGCGCAATCTCCGTGCAGTCATCAACCATCTACAAGGAGATCTACCGGGCGGAGATCCCGCCCGTGCCGCCATTGTATTGCGCAACGCATCGCGGACTCTTGAACGACTCGAGTCCTACGCGGCAGCGATAAATTGATGGCGAAAGCGGCGTTAAGAAGAATCGTGATGGGGCTGGCCAGCCTGATAGTCCTACTGGGAGCGGCAGGCGTCGCGTTGGGGCAGGAGGTACCGAATCGAGATCCGCACGGACCGCCGGATGTTCAGAGTCTGATTCAGAGCTTGATGAGCGATGAGCGCGTCGCGGAGTTACGGCCTGAGCGTGTCATCGCCGAGCTCATGCTGCCGGAAGATGCGATCGTTGCCGATCTGGGCTCCGGTCCCGGTGTCTTCACCGTGCCTCTGGCGCAAGAGCTTCGCCGGGGCGTCGTGTACGCGGTCGACGTCGAGCCACAGCAGCTCGATGCGCTTCGACAGCGGCTCATTGAAGCGGACTTACACAACGTCGTACCTGTTCTCGCGTCGTTCTCCACGCCACACCTGCCGCCCGCCCATCTCGATCTCATACTGCTCGTCGACACCTACCACCACATCGAAGATCGAACCGAGTACTTCAGACATCTGCGGTCAGTTCTGCGCCCCGGCGGCCGCATCGCGGTGATCGAGTACAAAGCGGGTGAGCTACCTGCTGGACCGCCGGTTGAAATGAAACTACCGGAAGGGCTTCGCGAAGAAGAACTCCGAGCAGCGGGGTTCAGCCTGCTGAGAAGTTTCGACATCCATGAGCATCACGATTTCGAACTCTGGGTGCCGAGTATCAGTTTCTAACGCCGATTCACTACGAGCTCATGTCCGATACGACCCGATCCACCGAGGAATTAGCCGAGGAAGCACTGGAGCCCGTGGTGTCGGTCCAATCGCACGTACCGGACGATGCGATGAGTGCAGGTCTACTGGGTACCGAGCGTAGCGGGCACGGCGTGCGCATTCGCGACGATGGCCTGATCGTGACGATCGGCTACGTCATCAGCGAGGCGGATGAGATCTGGATCAAATCGGCGGAAGGTACAGCAGCACCCGGCATTGTCATCTGCAATGACTTTCAGAGCGGCTTGGCGCTCATCCGGCCAACGACACCTCTACCGGGCCCGGTGATGCTACCGGGACGATCGCAGGATCTGAACGTCGGCGATGCCGTCACGGTATGCAGTAGCGCGGGTATCGATCCTCAGGTCGTGGAAGCTCAGGTGGTGGCAAGGCAGGAGTTCGCCGGTCGCTGGGAGTACGTTCTCGATGATGCAATATTCACGGCACCGATCCACCAGAACTGGTCAGGTGCCGCACTGCTCGACCTCGACGGCCGGCTGTGCGGAATCGGCTCGCTCGTTATTCAAGGATTCGAGGTCAGCGGTGCACTCCGCACCGTAAATATGTTCGTGCCTATCGATCTACTGTTACCGGTTATCGATGAAATCTGCGATCACGGCCGCCGCCTCGCACCGCCGAGACCATGGCTAGGCCTTCTCATCCATGATGCAGAAGGCGATCTCACGGTCGTCGGTGTCTACCGCAATTGCCCTGCAGACGACGCCGGACTTCGGCCGGGCGATATCGTACTCGAGGTCCAGAAGCAGCCTGTCCGCAACCTCGCGAATTTTTTCAGGTTCGTCTGGAGCCTAGGGCGTGCCGGTGTCGATGTACCGCTCACGATTCTGCGAAACACGAAAAGACAAGAACTGGTGGTGAAATCATCTGAGCGTGCCGCGTTTCTGCACAAAGGTACGATTCAGTAACGTCGTTTTAACATTACAAAATGGTTAGGTGACATCTTCGGGGCGTTTCAGCACAATGGCGCCCCGCCGATACCGGTACACGTCTGCGTGGAGACTGCAACTCCGTCTACATGAGCGTGTGGTCACCCAGATCACCACGGAAGCTGCAACCGGAATGGATCACTGTTCGTCACTCCATCGATTTTTGCTCGCGCTAATCGTAATCGGAATTTCGCAGCAAGCGCTCGGCCAACCGAGCGGGCAACAAACCAAATCGTTTCAGATGGTCCGGACGACCACGTCCCCAGTTATCGATGGCCTTCTCGACGACGAAGCCTGGAGCCACGCATCGGTCACAGCTGACCTGCACCAGATGGATCCCATCGAGTACAGCGAAGCGACCGAGAAGAGTGAAATCTACGTCCTCTACGATCAGGACGCGCTATACGTTGCGGCACGATTGTGGGACAGCGAACCCGAGAGAATCACGGCGAATATCTTACGGCAGGGTGCCTCGATCGAAAACGAAGATCACCTGGTTTTGATCATTGATCCGTATAACACGCAGCGCGATGGTTATCGGTTTCTCGTCAACCCCAACGGGGTTCGTTCCGAGGGCCTCTACGTCGGTTCGACGCAGCTACAATCAAACTGGGAGGGCATCTGGCAGGCGGCGGCCACGCGCGACGATCAGGGTTGGGTCGCGGAGCTAGCGATTCCGTTCAAGACGCTATCGTTCGACCCCAACACCGATACCTGGGGCATCAACTTCGGCCGCCGCGTTCGCAGCAAGAACGAACGCATGGCCTGGGTGTCTCGAAACCGTACTCAGAATCCCGCCGTTTCCGGAAAAGCGATCGGCTTCGAAGATTTGAACCAGGGAGTTGGACTCGACATCGTCCCGAGCATCAGCATCAGTGATCAGAGAGATTTCTCGCTATCGAGTAACGAGTCGGAGTTCGACCCATCGTTGGACATCTTCTACCGTTTGACCCCATCGCTGAGCGGCTCGCTGACATTCAATACGGACTTCTCCGCTACTGAGGTCGACGATCGTCAGGTCAATCTCACACGCTTCGGCCTGTTCTTTCCCGAGAAGCGGGACTTTTTTCTTCGCGACGCCGACATCTTCGAATTTGGTGGTACCGGCGCACTGGGAAGCTTCGGCCAGCTCTCTGGGACGCTCGAGCAGAACGGCCGGCCGTTCTTCTCGCGCCGGATCGGCCTGAGCCTTTCCGGCCAACCGGTCGATCTCGAGTACGGCGGCAAACTCAGCGGCCGCGCCGGTCCGTGGACGTTGGGCGCCTTGACAATCAAGCAAGATGAATTCGGTAACGTCGAAGCGACGGATCTGTTCACCGGTCGTGCGTCACTGAATGTGCTGCAGGAATCATCACTGGGCGTGATCATGACGAATGGCGACCCACGTTCGAATCTCGACAACAGCGTTCTAGGCGTCGACTTCAACTACCTCAACACACGCATGCCGAACAACCGCACGATCCAGGGCTCAGCCTGGTATCAGAAGTCGGACACGGAAGGCCTCGTCGGCGACGACGCCTCTTGGGGCCTGCGCTTCATACTCCCAAACCCAAGCACACGTGGCTGGAAGTTCAACGTGGCGTTTAAAGAAATTCAAGAGCACTTCAACCCGGCTCAGGGCTTCGTCAATCGCGCCGGCATTCGAGACTACGCCGCCGAGATCGGCTGGCTGCAACGATACCCCCAGGGTAATCCTCTGCGTTTCATTTTTTCGAACTTCGGGCTGCAACGTGTCGAATCGATTGCGGGGGACCTACAAAGCGAAATCCTGAATGCTCGCTTTTTCAGCTTCTCGACCAATTCCGGCGATTCGTTGCGGTTTCTCTACACGGGTACGCGCGAGATCCTGGGTGAGCCTTTCACAATCTGGGATCCTGATCCGAGCTCCGGCGGAGTGCCGGTAACGATTCCGGCCGGCGAGTACTCATTCGACGACATTGGTATCCAGTTTTCCAGCTTCAGTTCGCGCAGGCTCTCTGGCGACCTCACCTATCGGACAGGCGATTTCTTCGGTGGCACGAAGGACAACATCGTCGCGCAAATGACCTGGACGCCAACCGAGCACTGGCGCATCTTCTGGAGTTATACCTATAACGACATCGACCTTCCCGAGGGAAATTTCGATCTACGCCTGGCAGGCCTCGGCCTTGATTTTGTATTCTCCAACACGTTGTCCTGGGTGAACTTGCTGCAATACGATAACAACTCGGAAATCATCAGCATCAACAGTCGGCTTCATTGGATCCCTCAAGCAGGCCGCGAAGCATTCATCGTCCTGAACCACAACCTGCAGGATCTGAATCGCAACAACAGTTTTCATTCCACTCTGACTGATCTGAGCCTGAAGTTCAGCTACACATACCGTTTCTAGAGTTCAGGTGTCACACTATCCGGCAGAGGCACGTCAAAAACGTTGATCGTCATCGAGATCAACGAGTAATAACCGAGAATACCGACAAGATCGACGAGGCCCTCCCATCCTATCGTTTCGATCGCCCGCTCGAACAGGTCGTCACCGACTCGGCGCTCCTCCAGAAGCGTCTTGGAGAACTCATGCACGATCGCCTGCTCCGTGGTCTCCCACTTCGGATCCCGCCGGTTTCGGATGCTCTCGATGGTTTCTTCCGGTACACCGGCATCGAGGGCGATCGTCTTGTGCGCATGCCATTCGAATTCCGAGTCCCAATGCCGCGCGACGGTGAGGATCGCAATCTCCGACAGCGCGGCAGGCAGGCAAGTTTGGTAACGCGCGTATTCACCGAGACACTGTGCACGATCTGCGAGCTCCGGCCGCAGGAGCCACATGTGTAAGGGTCCCGGTATCTCGCCGCGTAACCCACCGGTGATCGCATCCGCCACGCGCTGCTGATCTTTCGATAACTCATCAGCCGGCGGCGGAATATACCGGCCAATCATAGTCGTCGAACCGGGGCAAGTATCAAGCCCATACGCTCTTGTTCGGGTGTGTTTCGCACAGTTCTATCCAATGGCTCAAGGTCTCCTCACTGGCCCAAGCCATCATACTGAAACGAGCCGAACACTTGCGTATCAACGCCGAGCCTGGCTATTCTCCGCTCCGCCTTCCATTCAAGAACAAGGACCTTCCATGTGAAACTCGACCAAGATCGTGACGATAGGCGCTACCAGCTTAGTGCTACTGATCAGTGCCGGTTGCCACCGAGATTACCGCGTGCGGCCGGCCGGCTGACAGCCCTCGCCCTTGCAAATGAATTGAGATTGCATATAACGACCCTCGACGAGCTTCTTTGGCAACACGTTCCACGAAAAATGAATGGCTATCTAGTCCGGCCTCTACAACAGGTGGACTAGTTGCGCGTCAGACTCTGATAGAGCAAGCGATTGTAGTTCTCGGGATTGATGAAGCAGCCCTCATCCACTTCGTTGTCGAACTCCGCTGTCGGCCGCGCCGCAAGCGCCTCGTCCTCGGACATACCCTGATCGATCATGGACTGCATGCTGACGCGCGTCGCTTTGAGCATTTCGAGCCAAGACGCCAGCCCGTCTGCATCGGAAAGCGGGCCGTGACCCGGTATGATCGCGGTATCCTCATCCGCAAGGGATAACGCCCGGTAGCCACCGGCAATGATACCGTTAATGTCGCCACCGCTATCAACATCGATAAAGGGATAACAGCCGAGAAAGAACGTGTCGCCCATGTGGATGACATTCGCGTTCTGAAAATGCAGGATCGAGTCGCCGTCAGTGTGGGCGGGCGGTTGGTGTATCGCCCGGATATTGTCACCGTTCCAGTGGAAACTCATCTCATCCGAAAACGTTACGACCGGAAGCGCGCCTTCGGGGGACGCCGGAATCGGCTGGTTAAAGATGGATCGGAATTGGTCGGTGCTCATTCTCACACGCACATTGTCGTGAGCGAAGATGAGCGCCCCGGCCGCACCGAACGCCTCGTTGCCGCCCGTGTGGTCACCGTGATAGTGCGTGTTCACCAAAAACTCGACGTCGGCGTCCGTGATCTCGGCGATGGCGGCCATAATCTTGTCGCTCAGAGGAGCAAACTGATCGTCGATGACGAACGCGCCATCGTCTCCGACGGAGAGGCCGATGTTGCCGCCGGCACCGACGAGCATGTAGACGCCGTCCGCCACCTGCACGGTTTCGATCTCGACGGCTGAAAAATCCTCCTGTGCCCAGACAGGCACCGCTAAACTCGCCATGGTCAGGGCCGATGCAATTAGACGTGCCATTGTCGTTCTCCTTAAGAATATTCACTGCGCGACTCATGTCGCTGTTAGTCTTGAGTAGCTCACCCGGCCTCGTAGAGGCCAGTTAAGCCGCTTATTCTAATTCTTCAACGCCTCGTCCAGCACGAACAGGTCGGTGAGCAATGCTCGTAAGTGTATAGATGCATTGACGTTATCGACCAACTGAGAGCTGATTCCCTCCTGCGCAAGCACGAGCCGGATGACACCCTGGGCACGTCGTGCATCCTCATCCACGGCGTCGAAAAATGCAGTTGCGCGATCGACCGCATCCGCATTCTTCGACTCGGTGAGCGATCTAATAATCGCACCCAGACCTTCCAGAGCCTGCTCCATCGCATCGAGAAAGTCGCGCAACTCGGACGCCATACCACTCGCGCCTCGGTCGCTGTCCCTACCCTGTGCGGCGTAGGCCAGCATGAACTCGTAACCCGATTCGATGGCATCGATTCGTTCTTCGAGACTTTGCCCCTGATTTTCGCTCATCCGGAGAGATACTAATTCACTCCGGGTCCGCCCGCCAGCGCTCCGGATCGTGATGAGCTTCGTGCTCGTCTCGGGTTATCCAACCGAGTATCATCGCGCGCGTGAAGAAGAGCTTCTCGGGTCGTAGTGCGAAGTAGACATGCATCATCACCATAGCGATCAGCAGTAGCGCGGCGAAATCGTGTAGAACGTAGATGGCTCCCCAAACATTCTCACCAAGCCAGTAAGGGTCCCGTTCCCACCAGGGCGTATCGATCTTTTTCAGCATGAGCGCACCGCTGACAATCGTCGTCAATACGACCATGGAAAAAATGTGATGGATCGCTTTCTGGGCGAGGGAGTACTTGCCAGTGAGGCCGGGTCGCCCAGTATCGAGCCTGAGCATCCACTTTGCGAGTTGTAGGCCCTCGCGCAGATCCCTCGGCCCGATCCGCATTGCTTGAAGATCCCGCCAGAATAGTGCTCGAACGATATGAATAGAAACGGTTACGGTCACAACGATTCCGGTCACCCAATGAATCGTCACCCAGGCAAAATCGAACCCGAGGATGGGTAGAAATGCCGTCGCGAGCAGAACAATGACACACCCAGCCGTGACCCAGTGCAATAGACGATCGAAAAGTGCGTGCCTGATGAGTTTGTCCACCCTGCTCCCTCCGCCGGTCGCGGCCGAGTCCGCCCTACTCACCATTAACTATCGCTTTGGAGCGAGGAACCGGCGATAGAGGGCATGCAGCAATATGAACACCGCTGCGCCGAAAAAGAACACAGGCAAAAGATCCCAAGACACGCCCTGAACGACCTCTTGCCCCCAAACGTCGCGGCTGACTCGGAGAACTTCCACCGGATTACGAGTCGCGAATAGCGCGCTTCACCAGGTTTTCGAGCAGGGGTATTTTGAAGTGGTTGAAGTTCAGCGGCGTCGCGCCACGGATCGCAGCCTGACCGGCCAATGCGGCGGTCTCTTCGTCCTTGGCGCTGCCGGTAACGACTTCCTCAACGACGGTCAGCCTTCTCGGGACACATTGCACGGCACCCGCCGCCATACGAATGCGAGAGATCGTGCCACCGTCGACGACCATTGCGGAAGCGATGTTTACGAGCGGAAAATCCCAGGTATTGCGGTCGGCTACTTTCTCGAAGTAGAACGTCGCACCAGCCCACTCGGCCGGCAGCCTCACTGCCGTCAGAAGTTCGCCCGGCTCGAGTACCGTCATGCGCTCGATGTCAATATCGGGACCGATGAAGTAATCCTCGGCCGTGACGACGCGCTCGCCTTCCGTATTGCGCACGATCATGCTCGCATCCAGGACGACCAGCACCGGTGCGGTATCGGACGGTGAGACGGCGACACAACGATCGGCGCCCCACAGACAATGCTCGCGATTCTGGCCTTCGGGCGTATCGGCGTAACAGGTCGTCCCGCCCGCGCGATAACAATCGGTACCGTAACGGTAGTACCAGCAGCGCGTATCCTGATTGACGTTGCCTCCCAGGGTGCCCGTGTTGCGGATCTGCGGGCTAGCAACGCGGCGCGCCGCATCGGCCAACACACCATAGCGTTCTTGAATCAGTGCACTCTGCTCAATCTCGGTCAATGTCGTGAGCGCGCCGATCTCGACGCCGTCCGCCGTCTCGCGGATACCGCGTAACTCGGCGATGCCGGTCAGATCGACGACGTTCGCCGTGTATTTGGCTCGGTCCTTGAACCAGTCGAGCGTATCGTGGCCGCCTGCCATAGCCCAGCCGTCCTCTCCGAACCGGCCGAGTAGATCCAACGCATTGTCTACACTATCCGGCTGGTAGAGCTCGAAATTAGCCATCATGTCTCTGGACATGGCTCCGCTCCTTATGCTGTGTGTAATTGTAGAGGCCGGGACGACTGCTCCCGGCCGGCTACGTAGTTAACGATCATATCCGGTACCACCGGCGTTCGATTGAAGACGTGTCCACCAAGGGCGTCGGAAATGGCGCAGAGAATTGCCGAGGCGCAAGCGCCCATGGGCGGCTCGCCGATACCACGCGCACCGACGGGATTCTGCGGATCGGCGATGTCCACCGCGTCCCAACGCATGGCCGATGGCACGTCGAGATAGGTCGCCGGTTTACACTGCTCGAAGCCGGTATTGCCCGGCAGCCCGTTCTGCGGATCGTAGATCTGGCGCTCGAAGAGCGCGAAACCGACGCCCCAGACACCGCCGCCTTTCACCTGTTGCGCCAGGCCCTGCGGATGAAACACGGTACCGCAGTCGGCCACGCCGACATAGTCGACTAGCTCGACCTTCCCGGTCTCGAGATCGACGTCGACGGCGGCGAACCCGCATGCGAGCGCGGGAATGTCACCTTCCATGCGCAGCGTGTCCTTCGCGACGCCGACCAGACCCGTACCTGCGACGCCTGCCACGGCCAGCTTGGTGATTTCGTGAATCTCTTCTGGCGGATCCTCGCCTGAGAAACGGCCGCCCAACTCGATCGCACGCTGTGCGGCTTGTGCGTAGGTCAGAAAGCGGTCGGGGTCGTCGGTCGCGAACACGCGATGATCACCGATGTCATAATTGTCCGGGACACCGCCGAGATCCGCCGCCGCGATCTCTTTGAGTTTGTTGACCGCATCTACGGCTGCAACGTAGTTAGTCCGGCTCATCGTCCAGGACGTATTGCTGCCGGTCTGCGTCGATGCTCGCGGCAGAAACTTCGCGTTACTGCCCTGGTGAACGACACAATTCGCCCAATCGTATTTCAGTATTTCCGCAGCGGCTCGAGTCGTGCTCGCATAGGAATATGTTCCGAGATTGCCGACTCCGCTATGCAGTTGCAGCTTGCCATCGGGCGTCAGCACGACGAGGCCGTCGTAGCCCGTCCGGCCGACATCGTGGTAAGCCTCGCCGATACCGACACCACGGACTTTCGAGCCGTTGCGTTCGCCGCTACGTTGAGCCTGCTCCTCCCAGTTGAATGCGGCCGCACCCTTGTCGAGGGCGTCCGGCAGATAAGCGCTGCTCACGAGTACCTGGCTGCCGCCGACCGTCGCCGTATTGTCCGGCGCATTGAGCTTACGGATCGCGAGACGATCCAGGCCGAGTTCGCGGGCGGCCCGATCGACGAGCGGCTCGAGTGCTGCCGCGATCTGGTTCTGGCCCGGACCGCGCTGCGGTCCTCGCGGCGTCGTGTTGGTGACGACCGGGATGCCCCGGAATCTCATTGCCCCGGGCTGATAGATGATCGAAACGGCCTGGGCCGCGTCGCCGGCATCCTGGAAACCACCGTTCGCACCACCATCCTGCACGACCGAAAAATCCACGGCCGTGACGGCGCCGTCCGCGCCAAAGCCCATCCGGACCCGGCCTTGAAGACTACCGCGTGCCGAACCGATGTAGTACTCCTCGCGACGGCTGATGCGCAGCATGACGGGACGGGAGATCTTTCGGGAGAGATGGGCCGCAATGCCGACTGTCTGCGATGCCGTGCCCTTCGATCCGAAACCGCCGCCACAATGCTCGTTGATAAAGACGAAGTCATCCAAGCCGATACCGAGCTGGTTAGCGATACTCGGCAGAGCTGCCGTTAGGCTCTGCGTACCGGAGTGCACATAGCATTTGCCGTTCTCCCAATACGCCATGGTCGTGCGGGGTTCCATCGAGTGATGAGAGTTACCCTGGGTAACGAAGCTTTCGTCGATCACGAGTTCAGCGGCCGCGAAACCCGAGTCGAGATCGCCGAAGGCCCACTCGATGGCTGCCTCACCCATCGGTAACTGGCCTTCCTCGACGGCAGCGAAGTCACGTGCGGTCCACTTGACCTGGCGGGGCTGCATCCCCGTGCGCCCGCCGCCGATATTCGTGCCATCCGCGCGGCCGTTGGGGCCGCCCGGATACAGGCTCTCGAGGGGATCGACAGTATAGGGCAGAGGTTCGAACTCGAGGTCGACGCGATCGATCGCATCCTGTGCCGTCGTTTCGTCGACGGCGGCCACGGCGAGAATCGGATCACCTACGTATTTCGGCTCGTTCGTCAGCAGACCGTCGAGTCCCTCGTCGTTTGCGGTGATGATGCCTAGCACGCCCTCCATGGCGAGGGCCGTAGAGGCGTCGATGTTCGTAATCGTCGCGTGGGGGACGGAACTCGTCAGCAATCGCCCGAAGACCATGCCGTCGGCACGAAAATCCTCGGCGTACTTCGCCCTACCGGTAACTTTGCCATGTATGTCGGGAGGGATGAAATTCTTGCCGATGAGGTCCCAGGCCATGTTTATGCGTCCTGAGCCGCCCGCATGACCGAGTTCAAGTAGTGATCGTAAGCCCCGCAGCGGCACAGGTTTCCGGACATCGCGAAGCGGGCTTCATCCCGCGTCGGATTCGGGTTCGTCTCCAGAAGTGCCACGGCGGTCATGACCTGACCGGGTGTGCAGAAGCCGCACTGTGGGCCAAGCTCGTCGATCATCGCCTGTTGCACGGGATGAAGCTCACCGTTCGGCCCTTCGATACCTTCTATCGTGGTTATCGAGCGCCCGCGGGCCGTATGCGTGAGAGTCGAGCAGGAATAGCCCGGCGTACCGTCGATCAGCACTGTGCATGCTCCACACTCACCGCGATCGCAAGCGAGTTTCGTACCCGTCAAACCGAGCTTGTAGCGCAGGGTCATCGCCAGAGTCTCGTTGGGCAATACGTCGACGGGGCGAGCCTGACCGTTTACATTGAGACTCAGCAATCGCTCGACGCCACCGGGCGTAGTCTGCTCAGCCGGCGTACAGCCACTCAAGCCGCCGAATACGTACCCGGTGGATGACACGGCCGCACCGGAAGCGATAACACCTTTGATGAACTTGCGCCGCGAAGCGCGGCTTCTGCCGAGCTCGGCGAGCACACCGCCATCGTCGTACTGAGGCTCTGGAAATGGCGCAGCAACGGGCATTGGAGCGGTCTTATCTTCAGCCATCAGGAATCCCCCCTGCGGAGATAGAACGGACAGATCGACTTTTAGATCGTATGGGAAAAGCCCCGCTCAAACAACCGGCCCAACGGCCTGCGGAGGCGGTAAGCGCCCCGAGAATCAGGCCTTTAAGATACACTTCCGCCTGCCGGCGTATGGTACCGTGACTATTAAACTTTCGGCAGAATGGAAAAGGACTGCAGATGAAAGGAATCGTAGATCAAGCACCCCTGCGGCAACTTTTTTTCGATGCCCGAAGCTATAACGGCTGGCGCGACACGCCGGTGACCGAGGATCAGTTGCGCCGTCTCTACGACATACTGAAAATGGGCCCGACGGCGTTCAATTGCTGTCCGGGCCGGTTCGTCTTCTTGCACACTCAAGAAGCCAAGGAACGCATCAAGCCCCACCTCATGCCGAACAACATTACGAAGACGATGACCGCACCCGTACTCACTATCATCGCCCACGACATGCGATTCTATGAGCACTTCGAGAAGCTCACGCCGTTCCGCCCGGAGAACAAGGATCATTTCATCGACGATGAGGCGCGAACTAGCATCGTCGCCTTCAGGAATGGGTCGTTGCAGGGCGCCTATTTCATGCTCGCAGCGCGAGCCGTCGGCCTGGACTGCGGGCCGATGTCGGGCTTCAAGAATCCCGGCGTCGATGCGGAGTTTTTCCCCGATGGGCATTGCAAATCAAACTTCATTTGCGGACTCGGCGAGGGCGACCCCGAGAGTATCTTCGAACGCTTGCCGCGATTCGACTTCGACGAGGTCTGTCAGGTCCTGTAGGCGCGCCTCCGACCACCGACGCTGGTCGCGACCGGGGGGGGGTCGCTCCTACACGCTTCGTTCGACGTCGTCTCAGGCTGTGTGCAGCTGCAGCGGTTGGTGCGATTGCTCTCGCCCGGCGACGGCGTTGACGATCATGTCCGGCACGACCGGCGTGCGATTGAAGACATGCCCGCCGAGAGCGTCGGATATCGCGCAGAGCAGCGCCGCGGTCGCACAACCCATGATCGGCTCGCCGATACCTTTGGCGCCGACGGGATTGTATCGGTCCGGTTCGTCAACAGCTGCCGAACCCATGATGGCTGGCATATCCAGATAGGTCGGCGGTTTCGCCTGATACAGACCGATATTGGCCGACAACCCATTCTGAGGATCGATGATATAACGCTCCGTCGACGCCATGCCGATGCCCATGACGGCGGCGCCCTTGATCTGGTTCGCGAGATTCAACGGATGGATGACGGTGCCGCAATCGGCCACACCTATGTACTCGACGATATCGAACTTGCCCGTCTCGAGATCCAGTTCGATCTGTATGAAGCCTGCCGCGAGCGCTGGGACTGTTCCTACGCGTTCCAGATTATCCTTCGCGACACCGATGAGCCCAGTACCGGCAAGCGCCGCCACCGAGGCACTGGTCATCGGGTTGATGTCGTCGGGCGTCTCCTGACCCGAGTACCTGCCGCCCAATTCGATCGCACGCTGTGCTGCTTCAGCGTAACTCAACCCCTGCGTGTTGTCCGACTTTGAAAACACGCGTTCACCGGCCACATCGTAGTCGTCGGCAGTCCCACCGAAATCCAGGGCCGCGATTTCCTTGAGCTTCGTCAACGCGTCCATTGCGGCGACATAGTTCGTACGCGTCATCGTGAACGAGGTGTTGCTGCCGAACTGCCCGAGATTCCAGGGAAGATGCTTACGAGTATCGCCGCGTACGACGACGCAGTTGTCCCAATCGTATTGCAGGACTTCGGCGGCCACACGCGACGTGCCGGAGTGGGAGAACGTCCCGAGGTTACCGACACCCGTGTGGATGTGCAGCATCCCGTCCGGCGTGATCCGGACCAGGCCGTCGAAACCGTTCCCCCCGGCCGAGTGATAGGCCTGCCCGACACCGACCCCGATCACTTTGGAGCCGTCGCGTTGCCCGCTCAGCGCCCGCTTGGCTTCCCAGTCGAACTGCTCGGCGCCGATCTCGAGTGCGTTCCCGAGGTAGGCGCTCGTGAGCGGCGTCTGTCTGCCACCATAGACCGTATCGTTGTCCGGCGCGTTGATGCGGCGTATTTCGAGCTGATCGAGCCCGAGTTCCCGCGCCGCTTTGTCGATCAGCGGTTCTACGGCAGCCGCGATTTGATTCTGTCCCGGACCGCGTTGAGGGCCGCGCTGCGGCGTGTTCGTGAGCACGGGAATTCCGCGAAATCGCATGGCCTCGGGTGTATAGACGATCGACACGTTGTCGGCAGCCGACGTCCAGTCCGGAAAGCCGGTGTTGGGGCCGTTGTCCTGAACGATGTACATGTCGACGGCGGTGACCCGGCCAGTCGCGGCAAATCCCATCCGGATACGGCCCTGGAAGGCCGGGCGTGCCGAGCCAATACAGTACTCCTCGTGTCGACTGATGCGCATCATGGCCGGGCGTCCGATCTTCCGTGACATATGCGCCGGTATCGTCATAGCCGGGTACGCGCCGCCCTTGGAACCGAATCCGCCACCGCAGAACTCGGCGATAAAGACGAGATCCGACGGATCGATACCGATCCAGCCGGCAAGCGTGGGTACCACAAAGCTTTGACTCTGCGAGGAGCCATGCAGAAAACAGCGGCCGTTCTCCCAATAGGCCATCGCCGTTCGCGGCTCCATGGAGTGATGTGAGAGCGATGAGGTGACGAAGTTCTCCTCGAGCATGTACTCGGCGGCGGCGAAGCCAGCCTCCAGATCACCGTAGCTCCATTCCGCGGCGGGCGTCCCCATTGGCAATCGACCCTCGCCCGCCGCCGCGAAATCCTGCGCCGTCCACTTGATCGACTGCAACTCGAGCCCTCGGCCGGCAACGTTACCGCCCGGCCTCGCGTCCGGCCCGGCCGGATATAGACTTTCGAGCGGATCGATAAGAAACGGCAGCGGCTCGATGTCGAGCGAGATCTTCTCGAGAGCGTTATGGGCAGTGGTCTCGTCCACAGCGGCAACCGCCAGTATCGGCTGACCCACCCACATCGGCTCGTTCGACAGGATCGGGTCCTGGGGGGCTGGTAGCGCCGGGACTTCATCCGCCGTTAACACACCGAGGACGCCGTCCATGGCCAAAGCTTCAGTCGAGTCGATATTGTTTACGCGCCCATGAGGAATGGGGCTCGTAAGGAGACGGCAGAACGCCATTCCCTCGGCACGAAAATCTTCGGCATAGAGTCCGCGGCCAGTGACCTTGGCTCTAACGTCGGGCGGTGTGAAGTCCTTGCCGAGCAGTGTGTAAGCCATGAGAGGATTCCTCGCTTGACTGTGCCGCTTGCAGTCTACACGACCTCGAGCAGCTGCTCACTGAGTGCGGCGGCTTGTTCTTTCAACGCGAGAACGTGTTCTTCCCAATACTTGTTCTCCACGAACCAAGGGAAAGCGCGTGGGAATGCGGGATCCTCCCAGCGGCGTGCAATCCAGGCCGTGTAGTGAATCATGCGCAGTGTACGCAGCGCTTCGATCAGGTGGAGTTGGCGGTAATCGAACTGGAAAAATTGATTGTAGCCCTCCAGGAGATCTTGCAGCTGGCCGGCGCGTTCGTCGCGGTCACCGGATAGGAACAACCATAGATCCTGGACAGCCGGACCGGAAATACAGTCGTCGAGGTCGACGAAGTGGGGTCCATCATCTGTCCACAAGACATTTCCAGGATGACAGTCGCCGTGAATACGTAACTGCCGATATTCTCCCGTGCGTTCGAAAGCGTCATCGATCGACTCGACTAACTGCAGGACGATCGCCTCGTAACTCTCGACGAGATGATCCGGGAGCCAGTCGTTGCCCAAGAGGTACGCCGCTGACTCATTCCCCATTCGCTCCGCGGACATCGTCTGGCGGTGTGAGAACGAACCGGCCGAACCCACGGCATGGATGCGCCCTACGAAGCGTCCCATCCACAGTCTATCCACGGTTGAGTTCAGCTCGGGCCAGCGTCCCCCTTGCCTGAGGAAGACGGCGAACCTGAAACCCCGATGCTCGTGCAGTGTCGCATTATCGACGATGAGTGGGGCGACGACGGGGATTTCTTGAGCGACGAGTTCCGCCGAGAATTCGTGCTCCTCGAGGATTGCCGCATCCGTCCACCGATTCGGGCGATAGAACTTCGCGACCATGAATCCACCGTCCTCCAGTCCTAACTGGTAGACGCGGTTTTCGTAACTATTCAGGGCGAGAATTCTGCCATCGCAGCGAAACCCGACTCCCTCGAGCGCTTCCAGTACCACATCGGGCGAGAGATTCGCATATGGCAGTTCTGACACCAGGCCTTCCTCGGTTGCGCGACATCGGCCGCGCTAGGTTACCTCTATGACGCAGACTCTTAGTCTTCCGTCTATGATACTGGCCTCATCTCTCGGCGGCACTGCATTTCTAACCGTGCTCGCCATGATCGCGTTCGCGGCAAGTTCGTTGCTGTGCCGCATGGCGCTCGGGGCCGGGCGGCCACGGTACAGCTGTCGGTGCCGATCATCGCCACCTTCGGTGGTGTCGTGTTACTGTCTGAAGACATCACCGCACGCCTCCTCACTGCGTCGATAGCAACGCTGGGTGGAATCTGGCTCGTACTCGCACAGCGGGTCAAGGCGCCGGATACGCGTTAATCTTCGATTTCGCCACGGGCGCCGAGAATGACGAACACTACGATAGACCTGCTTCTTACTCGCCGCTCGGTACTCGCGATGAACCTCGGTGAGCCCGGCCCGGACGACGACACGTTGAAAATAATCCTGAGCGCCGGCGTTCGCGTTCCCGACCACGGCGGCATCGAACCCTGGCGCATTCAGGTCTTACGAGGAGATGCTCAGCGCGTCTTCGGCAAAACCTGTGCCGCGATATTCGAGCGCGAGAATCCGGATGCCACGGCAGCAACGATCGAGGCTGAGCACGAGAGGCCCCAGCGTTCGCCGCTGCTCCTCGTGGTGGGCTCGCATCCGGATCCACACAGATTCGTGAAGGTACCGGAAATCGAACAGATCCTGTCGTCTGCCGCGGTCTGCCAGAATATTCTCATCGCGACCCGGGCCCTGGGCTTCAACGCGCAGTGGGTCACGGGCTGGCCGGCATATCATCCGGAAGTCCGCGTCGCGTTGGGCCATTCGGAAGAAACCAGGCTCGTCGGTTTCATTCACATCGGCACGGCCGTCGAGCCACCGAAAGAGAGACCGAGACCACAGCTCGAGACCATCGTCAGCGAGTGGAATCCAACTTCCTCGTAACTAAGTAAAGGGGGCCTTTTATTCGTTGCGCTCGACCTCGTCGTCGTGCAGTCCATCCTCGGGCAGCTTGTCGAGTCGCGCTGGGCTATCATCGCCCCCTTCACCCAGGTGCCGGTGTATCGCGTCTCTGCGCCGGTTGGCTTCTTCCCGAGCCTCCAGCGACGCATAGCACAAAGGCTGATCCTTCCGCACCCCCCGATTCAGACCATCAATAACTTCAGCAAGTAGCAAGTCGCCTCGTGCTGTCAGTCTATAGCACGAGTCTCAGAAAACCGTGCAGTCGAGTGGAATATAAGGCTCTCCGAGCGCTACGTATAACCGTCCCGCAGTCGCCGGCTCGGTGAAGGTCACGGGATCCGTGATGGTCATGCTGACGTCCAGCTCACCCTGGTCATCGCTGAGCGCAAACCGTTCGACGACATGCACGTTCTCGCTCTGCGGCGCGCCGCCCGAGTTAAAATAGGGATAGTTGATGCGTGTCGTCTCTACAACGAGCGTGCTGCCCTCCCAGTGCCCGGCTGAATAGCCGAGTGGCGACGCAGGCTGGGTAGCAGGATCCTCGGCGTCGCCCATATGAACCGTACGTTGAATGCCGAAATATTCGATGTTGATCGTAATGGTCGCACCCTCGTCGACGAACTCGAGCGACAAGGGCTGATACATCGGCCCGGGCATCCCCGGCGTCTGGCATTGTGCGACGGGAGCCGTGATCGGATCCCAGACATCCATCGCTGCCTGGGCTTCTTCGGTATACGGAAGGTGCCGGCTCACGCCGATTCTTCTACCTGCGATACTCCAGTTGCGGAAGATACCTCTGTTTTCAGATGCAGCCCTGGCAGTCACGGAAAGGTCTCGGTCGGAGTATTCCAAGCCACCGACATAGCGATCCGACCAGAGGGGCCCGACCGTCGCGCTCAGGATCACCTCCAAGCCGCTCTCCATTAGCACATTGGTACCGAGCATATAGGAATCCCGGCGTGTCGACGCGCGGCCGGATATTTTTATCTGCTCGCCGATCGTGAAGTACTCACGCTCGACACCCATGCGGCTGAAGAGGTTCGGGCTGCCGAAGGTCTCTATACGCCAATCCTTTTCGCTGCCTTGATCGTCGGTTACCGTGATGATCAGGCCCGCGTGCGGGTTTCGCCAGATGACATCGATGAGTTTGCCCGTGCGTTCGATGACCTCCTCCGCATACTCGGTACGGGAATGGTGCGCGTTCACAGTCAACGGCAATACGATGGTCACGAGCGCGGCGCCTACGATCGATGAAATCCGGTAAGTGCTCATAACTACCCCAACTATGCGTTTTTCTCGTGCTGTGAGTCTACTCTTTCAATGCTCTAAGCAGAACCGGGAAGAACGGACACTGACAAAATTTGACGCAAGAGAAACTCCTCTGAGTGGCATTTCGAGCAGGTTCGCGCGATGATTAATGCATATAGGCCCCCTACTCGCCACAGTGCAATGGCGCGCATCACGGGTCTAGACACAGCATACGAACAACAAACAGGGGCCAGAACATGTACCACCGTCTGCCAAGCATGATTATTCTCACCGCCGCGCTGCTCCTTTCGATCGGAGCCGCCTCGTCACAACCACCACCCGCAACGCTGTCCCCGAGAAACGACCTGAACATCATGGCGCGAGATCCGTTTCAGGTCTTCGACAACCTCTACTTCGTCGGCATCGGCGAAGTCGGTAGCTATGTGATCGAGACAAGCGGGGGTCTGATCCTCCTCGACACGCTGTGGGATCTTTCCGGGTATACCGAGTATCACCTAGGCAATATTCGCGAGGTTGGCCTCGACCCCATGGATATCGAGTACGTCATTATTCTCCAGGGACATCGCGATCACTATGGCGGTGCGCCGGCGCTGCAGGAGATCATCGACGCGCAGTTCGGCACGGCCGAGGAAGATCGGAAGCTGATGGTGGAGGACTTCGGCGAGTACGCGCCGCGCATCGACTTCACCATTGAGGACGGTGACACGCTGACCTTGGGCGACACGACACTCCGTTTCGAACTCACACCTGGACACACGCCGGGCACGACGTCGATTCGATTCTCGGTATTCGACAATGGCACCGAGCATCTCGCATATCTTCACGGCGGCCCCGCGCTGCGCTCGGACGACCCCGAAGTAAAACAAGTATTCCTCGACGACCTGCGCCGCATCAAGCGGATTCCCGGCATCGAAGTCCAGATTGCCAATCACTTCGATATTCATGCGAGCGGCGCGCCGGATCTGTTTGGGCGCGCCGAGCTGCTCGCAAACCGCCGCCCCGGCGATCCGCATCCGTGGGTCGACCCGGCACATTTTCAGCGCTGGCTGGACGAGCTGATCGCCGCGACGGAAGCGAACGAGGATCGATAAGGAATAACTCCTATCCGCCGTACTCCACAAGGTAGGCCTCGGAGGCAGCCGCGTCCATGAGCGGCACCACCTTGTCGGGATCGATACGCACCATGAGGTAGGCGATGTGGTCGTCGATCCTCGTGAACTGGTGCCCCGTTCCTGCCGGTACCACGAAGACATCACCCGGCGTTAACTCAATGGTTTTTCTGTTGGTTAAGGACGCGGCCGACTTTGAAATCATCATGCCCGCGGCAATAATTAGGGGTCGAACCGAGATTACGCGGGAACACCGCTGTGGAAGCGCAACTCGGAGTCGGGCGAGCAGATCAGTTCGGCTTCCACTGTGAGTAACGTCGCGGACCGTGCTTCATTCGAATCTCCCGCAGCCTGAGCGGCCAAGCCGAGGTAATCCACGAAATGCCGTGCCTCCGAATCGAGCAGAGACTCATACAGTTCGGCCAGTTCCGGCTCATGTGCAGAAAAATAGGGTAACAGGCAATAGAATCGCTCACAGGAACGAGCCTCGATGATCGCACCAACGATTAACGTATCGATGAGCCTGCCGGGCTCAGACCTTCGAATACAACGGTGCAAGCTGGCAAAATAACGTGATGCAGACAATGGCCGATAGTGAATGCCTCGCCTCTTGAGAGCAACCATCACCCGCTCGAAGTGACGCAGTTCTTCCCGCGCGAGTCGTGACATCTTTTTCAGCACCGCGGTTTGACCAGCGTAGCGGTTCATGAGTGTTAACGCCTGTTGCGCGGCCTTGAGCTCCAAGGCGGCATGGTCTAGGAGTAACGTAGGGAGATCCTCGGTCCCTTGATCGATCCAGGCGGGAGGTGTGCGGCACGGTAGAAAATCGAGGACTGGTTGAATGCCGGGCACGACAGAATCCGATGAGCGCGTCAGCCGTATCCGCTAGCGCGCGAAGAAGTTATCTTCGGATCTCTCCGCGCGCTCCGCCTCATAATCGGTCTTTAGCTCATAGTAGCTCAGCAACACCTGGTACAGCGCCGGATTCTCCTCCATCAACGTCGCCATCTTCTCGCGAAGGAGTGACTCATAGTAACGGAGCTCACCTGTAGGATCGTCATAGGCGGAGCTGCCGATGAAATTGGACGCAGCTTCGGCGGTGAGCCTATCGACGAAATTTGCCCGGCAGACGCGAATGGCAATGTAGCTCATCGTCGGCGTCTCCTTCCTGCAATAGATATCGAAATCGTTGTCATCGTTGAGATTGTTGTATACCGCAAGAACATCGTCTTCGACACGGATGAGTTCGTTTCGCATCGAGGCCAGCGACTGAGGAGCGACGACCGTCAGCTCTTCCATCGGCAGCGGTTCCTGATCGATCGTGACCTCGGTTAGCGTAGCCCACTCCTCCACATCGGCTTCCTGCGCCGAACTCGCCTGGCATAGCAGAAACACAAAGAGCAATGCGGCAAGCTTGTGCGCAATCACCAGATCCGGAAGAGAGCCACTCTGTTTCACTTCACCTACTCCCCTAGGAGGGGGAGGTATTCTAACACTCGCAAATTCAGCCCACAGCCTGAGCTTATGTACAATGAGATACGTCGCCGCTTACGTCGCGGTAGTCGCCTTCGCGTTGACCGCGTGCTCTGCTGAAGTCGAGCCGGAAAGAACGCAACCGGTTACTCCCGAATCGACCTCCGTGTTGCTGCCGGTGCCGACAGATCCAACAATCTCGTTCTCGGTATGATTTAAGGTGGGCCTACAGAACGACCCGCTCGGCAAGGAAGGTCTCGCTTACCTGGCCGGTCAGATGCTTACGGATGCGTCCACCGAGGACAACCGCTACGAGGAAATCCTCGAAAAACTCTACCCCATCGCGTCGAATTACGGGATCCGCGTGGATCGCGAGATGATCGTACTCACGGGCAGGACGCAATGAGCGCCCAGGCTATGCCGCGATCAGGATCTTCCTGCAAGCCGATAACCTGAAGATCGCGATCATCACGGGTGATAACGAAGCGCTCGCCGAAGCCCTATCGAGTGATGCCCGAGCCCGTTGGAGTACGAATCGCCCAAACCGCAGGCGGTTTCTGACGAAGACGCCGCTATCGCGGAGTTCCCTCTGGGAATAATGCCTGCGGACATTACCATCGTCCCGGTTGACGAGATGTTTCAGGGTGGCATCTAATGCGCGGACCAGGCAACAACGCTACCAACCACTCGGTGCTGTAGCACCTCGACACCCCCGGGTCGCAAGCGAATCCCAGCACGTCGAAGTACGGCGAGACCACTAGGCACGATGGACGGTCCTATCCGAGATCCACCGTGCAGCCGTTCGGCGACAGTTGATAACGAATTCGCTGACCGTCATCGTCGAGGAATCGCAGTGACTGCTGAAATTGTCCCGGCGGCGGTGAGCCCGGAGCGACAGTCGATTCGAGGATATACAAGCGGCTGGCGTTGCCGTGCAGATAGATCCCGGCGAAGGTCCGGGATCCGTCGACGTTCGTGATCTGTAACTGGTGGCCCTCGACGAGATCGATATGCGACCACGCGTCGTAGGTTACTTTACCATCGCGTTGCCGGAACTCCCTGGCCGCCTTCGCCACCGATGCGCGTTGATCGTTGATCCAAACGTTCATACCGCTCGCGGCCTCGGTCTTCTCCATCTCCGCGTGGATCTTCTCAGAATCTCTGAAATCGACTACCGTCACCGAGTAACCGCTTGAACCCACCCCGACCGTATAGCGGCGCGCCGAGAATATCGCATCGAACTCGGAGTAATAGTCGAACTCTTCGATGGCCGGTTCGGCTGGGAAGTTCACACTGAATCGATCGACGAGACTGCTGTACTCAAACCAGCTCTGTGCGATGGATGGCGGCGCCAGCAAGATGAGTGATGCTGGAATCAACGGGCGAAGAATCTGCATGATTTTTCCCTCCGAGTATTGAACCGGACCGGTATAGAGCTCGATCTCCGAGTTATCAGTTGTCGAGCGTTAAAATATTAACGAAACACGGTCGGGGCGACAGTAGAACCGCCGGACCCCCTGACCGGAGTCGTCTGTACCACGAGCGTCGAGATATAGCACGAATCTTCGGGTGAACTCGGTATGCCGCGCACCGCAATGCTTGCGGCTCGTTGATTCTCACAGTCCGCAGCCAGCACCTCTAGATCGAGATCCTCCAGCATATAGATGCCGCTGCTCAGCCAGCTGACATGTCCGGGGCGCTCGACGAAAATCTCGCGCGTCGGGTCGGCTGGATTGCTGTTCTCGATAGTCTTGGTATCGCCACCGATGAGTACCGGCATGCGATTGATCGTCCACTGGATCGCGCGCGCGTCGATACCGGGGCCGCCAGGCCGGAACTCGTCCTGACCGCGGTTCAAGTACTTCACCCGCTCATCACGTGGATCGGCAGGATTCGCCGTCCAGAAGCGAGCTGACCAACCCGTTCGGATCATCAGCGCATCACCGGGGTGAATGTCGTCGAGACTCAAGCCCTGACGGATAAGTGTCTGCTCCAGTTCCTCGGGGGTGAACTCGTAATCTGCCGGCGGAAACTGTTCCGGATCGCGGCCGGCGTCGATTTCCCGCTCGCGAAGCAGTTGACCCACATCGATCAATACGGCCCGCGCGACGATCGTACGCACATTCTCGATCCCCATCCGTCGATACCCGCGGAAGATATAGTCCGCACCGGGATTGCCGCGGGGTAGGTCGCCGGGATCGCCCTCGGGGTAGTAATGGTCGGCGGGATTCCGGGTATCGAAACAGTTGTAGGTGATCCCTTCCTGCGTGACGTGATTAAACCCATCGAGCTGCGTGCCGAGTTCGAACTGCATCACCCCGGCCCTATCCGGATTGAAGCGGCTGTTGCCGAGCGTCTCTTCGTTGTTGAAGATCGCATGACTTGCATCGCGACCCGGCCACTCGCCGAGGTTGCTCTTGAAGTCGAGATAAGCCGAGAATCCCATTTGCCCCGGCTCGAGTAAGTGGCCAAGTTCATAGACCTTGCCCAGCCGAATGAGACCGAGCGTGTCGCTCACGCGCTCGGGCGTCAGGTAGTTGAGATTACCAGCCTGATCGTCGGGGCCCCACATCCGCGTCGTCGGATTGTCACAGGGATCGGGTAACGCGACTTCGGCTGGAATCGGGTCCATCGGCGCGTAGTTCTCCGGCACTTGCGCTCGCGCGTCAGACGCCACCCCATAGTTCAGAACGATCTCGAAACACAGTGGAACGACATATCGATTCGTTAGCATTCTTATCCCCAGTCTAGTAGAAACGCGCTCATCGATTGGGTAATGCGCGACGTATCAAACCAGCTCGGCGTCCAAACTTAGATCCGGAAACACATCACTATTGATTGTCGGAGCCGAATCTGATTCTACTGCTTCTAACATCGCTCCGCTGGCTTGACCCGAAACGTGCTGCGCGCCTGCATCGTGAATTTTCGCACGAGTGTCGGCGATGTCGACGCGATTCCGGACATTGTCGTACGCTACGGCGGCGAACTCGACCGGGAAATACGCCCCCCGAATCTCAAGCATTAGATTGCGCCGATAAAGGGGCCGTGCCCCTTATTGCGCTACACGGGTCAGCGTAGTGCGCGGCTCAGGAATGGCAAGCTACGATCCATGCGGTAATCGATGCCTGAATGAGTGTCCGGGAACTCCTCGTAGCGATGTTCTATCCCGGCTTCCGTCAGGCGCTTGGAGAGAATGCGGCTACCGTAGTGGAGTTGATACTGATCCCGCCAACCACAGTCGATGAAGATACCGCGCAAACTCTCGAGATTCTTCCGATAACGACGCACGAGATTGATCGGGTCGTGCTGCAGCCACGCACGCCAACGGGCCGGGATGATCTCTCCAGTCTCGAGATTGAACGGCAAACGGAAGCCGTTGGGCGCTTCCGGATCCGGGTCGTAGGTCGCAGCCATCGCGACATTCATCAAGCAATGAATATCATCGCGTGACAACTTAGTGCGCCCCCAGATATCTTTCAGAAACTTCGCGACCCGGCCGTCGTCGAGGCCTTCTTCGAGACCATGCGCTTCCCGTTCAACGTCGATAGTTCCGGCACGCCGTTGACGCCGACGATGACTCGCGAGCTTGTTCAACGTATTGGGCCAGTCGGAACGATAGATGAAATCGAAGTAGGCGTCCCCGGAATGATTGGCGATAGCTCCCCAGTAGCGCGCGTACTTCATACCATGAAGCATCGCCCCATAGCCGCCTGACGATTTTCCGAAACAACCGCGATGATCTCGTGACGCCCGCGTTCGAAACTCACGGTCGACGCACGGGATCAACTCCCGTGTTAGATAGTCGGCATAGTGGCCTATCGCGGAGGAGTTGATGTATTGATTGCCGCCCAGAGCCGTGAAGCAATCGGGAAAGACGATCAGGCACGGGCGCATCTTCTTCTCATGAACCAGGCGAGCGGCACGTTCCGGGAGATTCTCATCGAAATTGCGCCAGTTCGTATGCGATCTACCCGACCCTGTGTAGCCGACTAGATCGAACAGCACGGGAAATCGTCGGCCGCGGCCGCGGCCCATGCCCTGGTCATACTGCGGCGGCAACCAGACATCGAGACTGCGGCGATGCGGGTCGCCCAGAGGGTTATCGGCGAGAATCGCCGACGTATGCTCGAGCGTGACGACTCGACCGCCTACCCATGCCGTCCGTTTTAGTGCCATGCGGGTCCCATCTGCCGGCTCATTCTACCGTCGCCCGGTAGTTGATATAACCAGCGGGTCAATGCCCTGGCGAACAATGCGTTAGTATCTATCGAAAACAATTAAGAATCCTTTCTCCGCGAGCCTGAACATTAGCAGGGGCGCCGACAGCCCGGTGGGCATCGTGCCTGTCATACTGATTCTGGCCACTGCCGTCGCGAGCTGCAGCAGCGGCGGAGACAGCAACTTCGCCGCGATAACAGCGGCCCCGAACGCGCCACCTGCTCCGGCGCCGCCGGCTCCACCGCCGCCATCGACCGCTCCGCTCGATATTGAGCTTTTTCAGCTGATCACCGCCCTCGGCCTAACGGGCGATCCTGCTGCCGGCCGCGATCTGCCTTCGATCGACGATCCGATTCCACAACTCGGCATGAAACTCTTCTTTAGCAAGAGCCTCGGCGGCGGGTTCGACGCGGCCTGTGTGAGCTGCCACCACCCGCTGCTCGGGGGCGGCGACAGCCTCTCTCTAAGTATCGGCACGGGGACTGTCGAACCGGACCTGCTTGGACCCGGACGCGGCCGCGCCGATGGGATTCCGAATGTTCCCCGAAACGCGCCAACCACTTTCAATACCGGACTCAACGACACCAGCATGTTCTGGGACTCGCGTATCGAGAGTATCGACAAAGGCAGCAGGCTGAATGGCAGCGGCTCCGGAATTCGGACCCCCGATACGGCGCTGTTCGTCGCAGACATTGTCGCCGGAACGTTTCTCCCCACAGCTCAGTCGCGTTTCCCGGTGACTTCCTCTACCGAAATGAAGACTGCGGGGTTCGAGAACGGCAGCGATAACGAAACGATCCGGGCTCATCTGGCGGCGCGAATCGGAAACTATGGCGTTGGCGCCGGAGAGCTGGAGACGAACAGCTGGCTCGCCGAATTTCAGACGGCGTTCATTAGCGCGCAACCGGCCGATCAACTCATCACATTCGCGAATATCGCGTTCGCGATAGGCCAGTACGAACGCTCTATGATATTCATAAATAGCCCCTGGAAAGCTTATGTCGAGGGCGACTCCGGCGCGATCACCAACTCAGCCAAACGCGGCGCGCTGCTGTTCTTCAGGTCAACTGATGATGACGGCTTCGGCTGCCAGCAATGCCACTCGAGTGACATCTTTACGGACGGGGAGCACCACACGATCGGCTTCCCAAATATCGGCCCGGGCCGTGGCGACGGCAACAACGACGATTTCGGTCGCGCTCATGAGACCGGGTTGCTCGCGGACCGTTACCGCTTCCGCACACCGAGCCTGCTGAATGTACAAGTGACGGGGCCGTGGGGACACGCGGGCACCTACGAGACATTGGATGAAGTCGTCCGACACTACAACAATCAAAACGGAACCGTGAACAATTTTTTCAATAACGGCGGCTGGTGCCAGCTCGATCAGTTCCTGGATGTCGTGAATTGTGCCGCTCTGTATCCCGATGCCGAAGACAACACTGCCGACGCGTTGGCGAAGGTAAGACGGGAACGCAACATCTTGCCGCCGGACGAGCAACTGCCGCAGATCAACATCAACGGCGGACAACGACGAGACGTCATCGAGTTCCTCGAGACGCTGACCGATCCCTGCATTCTGGACGCGAATTGCCTGGCGCCATGGATAGTGGATTCCGGTCCGGGACCGGACGGCATGCAACTCAACGCGATCGACGCTCTCGGTAACCCGCTCTAGCTGTCACCGTTTCTAGGCATCCCAATCGGGCAGCGGCTCAGCGGGTTCGGAATTGAAGCCCGCGGCTCTGATCCCGCCGACGGCCGCAAACTCATCCCGTGCGGATGTCTCACCACTGATACCGACGGCGCCAATGGCCGTACCATCGCCGTCGCATACGAGGACACCGCCCGGCACGGAGACGAATTGCCCACCGGAGATCACGGACAGGGTGGTCGAAAATACGGGACGCTCCGCAAGTCGTTGACCGATTACGCGGCTTGAGACGCCCATTCCCAATGCACCATACGCCTTCGCGATGGCGACCTCGACGCGTATGATCCCGGAGCCGTCCTCACGCTTGAGTGCGATCTGATGACCGCCGGCGTCCAACACGGCAACGGTCAGCGGCAGCATGCCATGCTTTCTCGCCAAGCGTAGGGCTTCATCGATGATCGCGCTTGCTTGCTCGAGATTCAGAGCGACTGTTAGCGGACTCAGTGTTCGGGGCATGCATCGATCTCCTGTTCTCAGCCGATGATATTATCAACGAGTTGGCCTGCGCCATCACCATGCGGCCATTTCACCGATAGCGAACACCGCCGAGGTCTAAGCATGCGCGATCTGAACGCAGCGGGCGGTGCCGACGCCGTCGAGGCTTACTACGATGCGATGCCCGAAACGCTGCGCCGGAAGAACGATCGCATCGATAGCGAACGCGGCCTCAAAGCACCACCGCTCGCCGAAGCCGTCGAATATTTGCGGCGGCTTTTCCAGTGATCAAAACATGGTGGGAAACGGCTTGATAAACTCTCGCGCGCACGAATAATGGGATGAGGCACACATGATTGAAGCGCTGATAGGGGGCCTGGGGCTGATCTTCCAATGGGAGGTCCTAGGCTATTTTGCGCTCGGCTGTGTGATCGGCGTCTGGATGGGCGCGATCCCGGGGCTCGGCGGCGCGATCGGCCTCGTGCTGTTGCTACCATTCACGTTCAATATGGAGCCCGTCTCGGCATTCGCACTGTTACTCGCTTCATGGGCCTCGACCTCGACGAGCGGTGCGATCACGTCTGTACTGCTGGGCATTCCGAGCACCGCGGCCTCGCAGGCGACGGTCCTGGACGGCTACCCGTTGGCGAAGGCAGGTGAGGCAGCGCGTGCGCTGGGCGCGGCGTTTACCTCGTCAGCCATCGGTGGCGTCTTCGGCGCCGCGGCACTCGGCGTCTCGTTGCCGCTGATCCTGCCGATCATCCTGGCGTTCGAGTCGCCGGAGACCTTCATGCTCGGCGTGCTAGGCCTCACCATGGTCGGCTCGCTCGCAGGAAGGTCGATCCTGAAAGGCATCACCGCGGCGATGTTCGGCCTCTTACTCGCGATGGTCGGTTTCCCCGAGTCGTTTGCGATCCCGCGGTATACCTTCGATACGCTCTATCTCCTCGACGCGCTACCGCTGATTCCGGTCCTGCTCGGGTTATTCGCGATTCCGGAGATCATGGAGCTCGCGATCAAGGACGTTTCGATCGTGCGCACCGGGGAGGCGGGGGACACACGCCGCGGTCTGACGACGGGTATCCGCGATGCATTCAGGCGCTGGTGGCTGGTCATTCGCTGCAGCGTCATCGGCGCCTACATCGGCATGCTGCCTGGCCTCGGCGCATCGATCGTGGGTTGGGTCACCTATGGTCACGCGATGCAGACCGCGAAGGACCAGTCGCAGTTCGGCCAGGGCGATATCCGCGGGGTACTTGCGCCCGAGGCCGCGAATAACGCCCTGCGCGGCGGCGCGTTGATCCCCACGGTGACGATGGGCATTCCAGGAAGTGTCGGTACCGCGGTGCTCATGGGCGCGCTCATTATGCTCGGCCTGCGCCCGGGTCCGGCGATGCTGTCGGAGAATCTCGACATGACGTTCAGCTTCGTTTGGATGATTGCGTTCGCGAGCGTCATCGCCACACTGATCCTGCTTGCGACGGTAGAGCACGTCGTGAAAGTGGCGCTCATGCCGGGGCAACTCGTCGTGCCCGGTGTCCTGTTATTCGTCTATATGGGTGCGTGGCTCGGCGGTGCGTCACTCGGCGACTGGATCAGCTGCACGGCGTTCGGTGTAGTTGGATACCTGATGAAGCGAGGCGGCTGGCCCCGACCGCCGGTCATACTCGCGCTCGTGCTCGGCGGAATTCTCGAAGGCTATTTCCAGATTAGCATGCGCGTTTACCAGGGCGTAAGCTGGTTGACCCGCCCGATTGTGCTCGTGCTCATCGTCGTCATCGTCGTGACACTGATCTTCGCCGCCCGCGGTATCGCGAGACAGAAGCTCTCGGCGAACAAGCCGATGGCCGGCGAGGGCTCTGCAAGAAACCCGGCGCTGTCGTTGGGGCTGTCGTCCGGCCTATGCGTGCTATTCGTCTGGGCCGGCGTAACGTCACTCGAGTGGCCGCCGCCCGTTCGGCAGGCGCCCCTACTCGTCGCTGTCCCGGGTGCAATACTCGCGGCCATCGTCGCCGTGCGCGACTTCATCCATCTGCTCGAAGAACACAAAGCCGAAGGGACGTGGGGGCTCACGCTTAAGAAATCCTACGAAGAAGCTTGGCTCGGTAACGCGCTGCCGTTCTTCGGTTACCTGCTCGGAATTATCGTCTTGACGCTGCTCGTCGGGCAGAAGATCGCGCTGCCGCTGTTTATCGGCTCTTATCTCTGGCGCTGGGGCGGGTACTCCAAACGAATCGTCCTGAGTTATTCGATAGCCGCCTGGGCCATCACCGTATTCTTCTACGGCGAGGTCATGAGCATGTTGTTCCATCCTTCATATCTGCAGGTCTGGCTGCAGGACATTCTGCCTAACGGATTCCCTGACTGGCTGATCGTGTAGGATGAAAAGGGGCCGGGTTCCTTTCCACACCGGCCGGATCCCGAATATCTCTGCACTCTGTCCCGTGACTCGATACCATAGGTCTAGCCCGACACGAACTTGCTGCTTCATTTGCCCCCGACGCAACGTGTCTCAACTTGAACCCTGCCTGTTGACACACGTCTGCGATACGGCCCTCGACCCTAACACGTACCTTCTGAACGGCTTGGAGAACGCAGTTATTCGGCCGATCCCGATTCCTGCTGTTATCTGCCGTTCGCATCACTCCAGCTATCTTGTCGGCTAATATGGGTCGGCGAGAACGACTCGCCTATGACGGCGACAGGGTTCGACCCCGAGATGGCCTGGATACCAGCGGGCGCCAGATCGATGGTGAACCGGTCGCCTAGTGTGACGCTATTCACGTCCATTTCTAAGACGAAGGGTGTAGCCTGCCCGTCGATCATCCGCAGAGACGAGAACCCGTTAATTGTAATCCGCGTGGCCGTAGCAGTTACGACATTCGCAACTTGCTCCGCAGCAGTGATATCCAAATTAAAATTGCTGTCGATGCCGAAATCATAGTCTGAGAAATCAGAAAGTGGGGAGATCCCGGTTACGTCAGTGAGCGTGAATGCGAGTTCCACAATCTCGACATCGCCGCCCATCGTGGTGATTGTAACCGCATAGTATGGTGCGTCGTTTACATCTGAAGTTGCGGAGACGTGGACAAATTGATTTGGGACACCCTCCGGAACGGACGCATGGTTCGATAGAAGGAGCGTGGCAGCGACGCTCTCTTTGGACGATGTTAGAGGCGCGAGGACGACGAGCAATCCCCAAACGACGCCTTTGAAACAGCGCACCGAGACAGTGCATTGGCTACTTTGCACGTTCCGTGAGCCCCCGAGCGACCATCTCAACTTTGTAGAGAGAGCCCGCGCCGGCAATATACAGCATCTGTTTCGAAGGCCCGCCGAACGCGACGTTCTGGCAGTCTCGCGGTGGGCAGCGCACGGGTATGATGCCGAGGTGCGCCCCGTCTGAACTCAAGACCTCGATGCCGGCTCCCGTGGCCACGTAGAGACGATCTTTGTCGTCGACGGCCATCCCATCAGCGAAGGTCTTGATTCCACCCAATCCATTGTCCCGGTTGCTTCGGCCCTGCAGGGTACCGAAGTCGCGCCGATTTTGAACGAGACCGTTCGGTCGGATATCCCAGGCGATGATATGAACACCATTGGAATCGCTGATGTATAGCGTACTTTCGTCTCGGCTGAGCTGAATGCCGTTCGGCCGGATCATGTTCTCTTCAATCCTCACCGACTCTCCCCCAGGAGGAATGTAATACACGGCCGGCGGCAGGCGCGGCCCCAGGGGCGTGCCCCCGTACCTTTCTACCAACTCCTCGGCCTGTCCCATCGTGAGCCCGGGGTCCGTGAAGTAGACACCGCCGTTCCTGGCGACGATTAAATCGTTAGGGCGACTGAACGGCATACCGTCGTAGCTATCCGTGAGCACGGCTTCGCTGCCCGGCGGATAGATCACCCCGATCCTCGTGGATCCATCCCATGCCTGAGCCGAGATCAAGCGGCCCATGGAGTCCTGGGTAACGCCGTGCGACTCGTTGGACTCGGCGACGAGTACCGCCACCTCGTTGGTCTCGGTGCCCATGCGATGGAGTCGGAGCGCGTCCGGCTCGGCGAACACCAGCGATCCATCCATCAGACCGATCGGATCATCCAGCCCGTTATACCCTTCCAGGATACGTTGGATCTCCGCGCCGCTCGCGACCACGCCGGAGATTTCTATCGCCGTACCAACGACGACCGACGGCTGATTCGCCTGACCGCTGACAACAGAAAACGGCGCTTGCGAGACGAACGCGCCTATGACGACGACAATCGTTATTCTTGGTTTCATGCCGGTATTCACTCCAGAACGGGGTCGAGCTATCTTTTCGGCGACGAGAGTGCAGCGTAGCACACGCTTGTATTTCACCCGTACCCGGCCAGAGGGCGAGCGCGGTCCAGACGACCGTGACGAACATGATCGCGATGCAGACCCACATTATTTTTTCGAACAGCCGGTAACCGCCGCCGACGCCGGTTGCCGCCAGGAGCAGGCCCGGACCTATGGCCGCGAGCGTGAGCCCGGACGATTTCTTTTTTGGGGTACTCAGCACGCTCTCGGGCCGTCGTTCCGGCGATTTTACAGGCCGGTACCGACGTCGGCGTCCCCCGGCTCGAGTTCGAGCCCGGACACCTTAGCTTGTTCCTGCAGCAGGATGGAAAAATCGCAATCCGTGTAACCCGCGTCGATCGAGCGCTGCACCATGTCGCACGTGGTCGGTGGGTGCTCGCCTACGGCCAGATTCGATGGCAGCGAAGCAACAGTACTTCGAGTGCTATTGTCCCAACGAGAACAACCAGGCCAGGTTCACATCTCAACCCGGTTAAGCTTGGGTATCCAGCAAAGCCGTGAGCCTGGCTTCTATTTCCGCAGCGGTGGCCTCAATCAAGTCGATTTCAGATTCAGGCACTCCCCCTTCGCTAGAGATTTGGCTAAGAAGATTCCTGACTTCGTCAATTTGCCCAAATCTGAGGTTTATGGTCGAAGAACTCAGACTGACGTATCCGCTCTCCGCCCGATCTGCCTCACTTCTGAAAAGGTAAAGCAAACGCCTTGCTGTCTCCAGACAACTGAGAACGTCTCCAGCTAACAATGATATTCGCCGGAGTTTAAGGATGAGGCGGTCCGCCAGGTTATCGATCGAGGTTGCTCGGTAAAAGAAGTAGCCCCGCCGTTGGGAGTTTCGCAGAGCAAGCTTGCAGCTGTGCCGAGCCGACGAAGGCGAACACCCGTTGATTTGAGCCGATCCGGTCGTCCACCGGAACAGCTACAGCCACAGAGAATCGTCCGCGCAATACTCCCGAAAGATCCCCGAACCAGGTCCGGGGCCTGCTTCATTCTCGTATCCTAGTAGGCGTTATTGCGCGCGATCTGATCCCGGATGTAGTCCTGAACGTCCTGCGTGACCTCGCCGGTCGCTGCCAGAATGTCGGTCGCGCGCTCATGCTCAACCGCCTCGGGTGCATAGCTCAGGATCCGCGTCGCTTCCTCGATGAAAGCGGCGGACTCCATCATCGGCGTGAGCACGTTGCGGAACGTCTCGACGGCTTCGGGGTTCATTCCCGGCGGGCCGAGGAAAACGTGCTGCATCGTCTGATCGATCTCGATCATCGTCCGAATCGCATCCCAGTTCGTGCCCGAGGGCGGCTCGCCGTTGATCTCTTCGTAGAGCTCGTCGATGGTGGGAATATCCGGTACGAGCGCACTTTTCACGAGTTGGCCATCGGCCGTTAGCTGTGGCAGGCTGAACAGCGGCGCGTTGAGGCCCTGCTGTTCGAGAAGCGGCACGGCTTCGTTCAGGTAGGCGTGCGCGGCGTCCGTCGCCATGTTGACTTCGCCGCTCAATACGGCAGCGCGAATCCGGCCGCTACCAGGATAGCCGCCGACGAAGTGATACTCCGCACCGATGAGGTCCAGACCCATCGTGCTCGCAATCATGCGGCCGTGCTCGGCCGAGATTCCGCCGAAGACCAGGCCTTCCGCACGTAGCACGTCGGCAGGGGTTTGAATACCGCCTTCGAGCATATCCTTACGCATGTAGGTGACGAGCGGTGCGAGCTGGGCGCCACCGAGCGTCGTGAACTGTTCGTATTTGAACGAATGACCGGGAAACTCGAGCAACTCGCCGAGCGACGAGCGCGGACCGTAGTAGACGGTCGTCCCATCCTTCGGCGCTTTTAGCAACACGTAGATATGCGCGATCATCATCGACGCGCCCGGCATATTCTGCACGATGACCGTCGGGTTGCCTTCGAGGTTCAACTCGAGGTGCTTGGCAAAGAGTCGCCCGACTGTCGTCCCGCCCGCGGACGCGTCGAGTCCCATGATCAGCGTGATCGTTTCGCCTTCGTAGTAGCCATCAGCGCGAGCGACCCCGGAGGTCGGAACGGAAACCGCGGCAAGCATGCAAGCCGCTGCGCCCAGAGACGCGAACCACCGCGCCGGTCGTCGGTTTTGTCTATTCATCATGAATGAATTGTCCCCCAAGACTTAGGGCGCCACAAGCTCACATTACTCTCGGAGTACTGAAGATCAGCGTAGCTGCGCTGATCCCAGAGAGCCGTGGCGCAACGCTGACGAGATTCGAATGACTGAATGGCGCGAGATTGGCGACGCCATCGTCGCTCAGTGCCGAGATCCAACCGATACCGTTCAGATTCCCCAGACGGTTCTGACCGCGATTCTGGAGAAAAATACTAGCACGCTCACAAGTACGATCGCCGTGATGGGCCGGTTCCTGAACTGTTCTCCGATCCAGGCCGAGCGTCCGTTGAGTATCAATAGCGCCAGCGCGAGGAATGGGAAGAACATCGCGCCCGAGACGGTGTAGAGTTTTTGCACCTGCTGGAAGCCCGTGAACAACCCGATCATCGGGACGATAGCGAGTAACACGAGGTAGGACCGGTACGGCAAGCCTTCCGTATCGACCGGATCGTTCTGTCCTGCCACCAGGTTACCTCGGGCAAGCCCCCAGCAGTCGGCGAACAGATACGGCGTCGCCTGCCAGACACCCAGCAGACTGCTGAACACCGTTCCCCACGCGCCAATCAGGAACATCCATTTACCGATGGGGCCGATAGGTTCCTCCAGCTGCTCCGCGAGGTCGACGAGCAAGGTTGCGCCCGAGCCTTCGATCTGGACGTTACTGCCGACGATGACCATGGCAATGCCGAATATCGCCGTCATGGCATAGCCCGCGCCCAGATCGACGCGGCAGATCCACAGGTCCTCGATACCCGTCCGCCCCTCCTCGCGCATCCAGTAGCCGTAGCAGAGCACGGTCAAGGTTCCGCCCACACCGCCGATCAGCGCGATCGTCCACGTCAGGTTCTCACCGGTTAATTCGGCGATATTCGGGAAGACGAGTCCGCGCAGTACTTCACCCGTACCCGGCCAGAGGGCGAGTGCGGTCCAGACGACCGTGACGAACATGATCGCGATGCAGCCCCGCATTATTTTTTCGAACAGCCGGTAACCGCCGCGTAGCACCAACCCTAACCCGACGAGACTGGAGAGAGCGCCGAAGAAGATCTTGCCCTGGGTCGCATCGCCGAAGACAGGGAAGATCGCGTGCATGGCCACACCACAAGCGCTGATCTGTGCCGACCCGGCGAAGAACGACCAGAGAAAGAGATACGGGAGAAACGCCCATATAACGCCAGGGCCGAAGTGGTGAGCCAGACCTTCGAGAAAGCTATCGCCCGTGGCAAGTTGCCAGCGCGCGAGGCCTTCGGTCACGACGAACTTCATAAATGCGCCGACGACGACGGCCCAAAGAACGATCGTCCCAACGATGCTGCCGACGAAGGAGCCCGTGGCGAGATCACCGCCGCCGACGCCGGTTGCCGCCAGGAGCAGACCCGGACCTATGGCCGCGAGCGTGAGCCCGGCCGATTTCTTCTTTGGGGTACTCAGCACACTCTCGGGCCGTCGTTCCGGCGACTTTACAGGCCGGTACCGACGTCGGCATCCTCCGACTCGAGTTCGAGCCCGGACGCCTTAGCATGTTCCTGCAGCAGGATGGAAAAATCGCAATCCGTGTAACCCGCGTTGATCGAGCGCTGCACCATGTCTCGCGTGGTCTGCGTGACGGGCAGCTCGACCCCGAGGCTCTCACCTGCCTTCAAACCGAGATCCAGATCCTTGCGCAGCAGGATCGGCGTGAATGTCGGTGTCAGATCGAGATTCACGAGCGAGGGCGTCTTGTACTGCGAAAACATGGATCCCATGACGCTGCCGTTGATGAATTCCATCGTGTCCTTTCGCGCAACTCCGCCTTTCTCAGCCAGCACGAGAATCTCGGCGAGGCACTGCGTGTACACGCCCAACAGCACGTTGTGGCAGATCTTGATCATCCGCGCGAGCTCACCCTCACCGACGTAGGTCACGCCGCGGCCGACCTGATTGAGATAGGGCTCGGCGATTTCGAATGCGGCGCGCGGCCCCGAGGTGACGATCGTAAGCTTGCCGGCCTTGACTACCTTGCCGTTACCGCTGACGGGTGAGGCCAACATATCCACGCCGAATTCGGCGGCGCGGGCGCGAACCTCGGCCGAGGCCTCCTCGGAGACACTCGAGCAGTCGACCAGCAATTTTGGCATGGCCTCTGCCGTGAGAACGCCGTTCTCGCCGAACGTCACATTGATGAGATCGTCGGATGTCGAGACCATCGTGAAGACGATGTCGCGATCGGCGAGGTCTTTCGGGGTGTCGACGATTTTCGCGCCGGTCTCCGCGAGCGGTTCCGCCTTGCTGCGTGTTCGGTTGTAGATGGAAACGTCACAACCGGCTTCCAGCAGGCGATTCGCCATCGGGTAACCCATGCGTCCGACGCCGATCCAGCCAACGGTATAGTCTGTTAGATTTGCCACTTCAGCTGCTCCAAATGCTTGTTTTAATAGGCTGCAATCGTTTGCATAGGCTACGGAAGCGTCCGCTTGAATGCAACCGGGACGCGCCCGTATCGGCCGTCACCCGGCCGTCTTGTTTGGCTATTCTCCGACGCCTATGATCCCAGGATGGTGAAAAGCCGGGCCAATATCAAAGACGTCGCGAGTCGCGCAGGCGTACACCCGTCCACGGTCTCACGCGTGCTGAACCCGGCGACGCGCTCAATGGTCTCCGAGAGCCTCGCTAAGGAGATAATTCGCATCGCCGACGAGATGGGTTATCGTCGTAATCCCCTCGCCTCAGGCCTGCGAACGCGGCGAACCTACGCGGTCGGCGTCATCATTCCCGATCTGACAAATCCGGTGTTTCCGCCGATCGTGCGCGGAGTCGAACACACGCTCGACAGCGAGGGCTATATTGCGATCCTTGCCGACTCGGGCAGCAAACGCCGCAGCGAGGAGGCACTTGTAGAGAATATGAAAGACCGCCACGTCGAAGGCCTGATCCTGGCTGCGGCGACGCGAAAGGACCCGCTCGTCGAGCAGTGCATCGAACAAGGGATCCCGCTGGTCCTCGTCAATCGCACGGTCGATAAACACAATGTCGCGGCAGTCATCAACGATGACGAGCTCGGGATCGACCTCGCGGTAACCCATCTCGTCGAACTCGGGCACCGTAAGCTCGCCTACGTCGGCGGGCCACAGCGTACCTCGACGGGCTACGCTCGCTACCGAGCCTTCCTGAAGACTGTGAAGAAGGCCGGGATCGTGATCGACCGCGATCTCGTCATCAACGCCCGCGAGTTCACAGAGTCCGCCGGGCAGGCCGCGTTTCACGAGATTGCGCAGACGGGTAAGCCGTTCACGGCCGTGGTAACGGCAAACGACCTGCTGGCACTGGGCTGCTTCGACGCGATGAAAGAACTCGGCATGCGCTGCCCGGAGGATGTCTCCGTTACGGGATTCAACGACATGCCCTACGTCGACCGCTTCGTTCCGCCGCTGACGACGCTGCATATTCCGCACGACGAACTCGGTGCGCAAGCGGCATTGTTGCTCCTGGAACGCATTCAGAACCCGGAGACACCGGCGAAGCAGATACGGCTCGAGCCACGCATGATCGTCAGAGGTTCGACGGCCGTGCCGTCGAGCCAGGCGGGTGACGAAAGCATCAGCGGGCGAGTTGCCGAGACCGGGGCCTAGGCGAGCAGGAGCCCGACCCTAAAACGATAAAGGAGGCACCAGACGGCGCCTCCTTCGTATTTCCAGCGTCGAATGGAAGTCTGGGGTCGGCTATGTGCTACTGCCCCACTTCCATGCCGCCTCTCGTCTGGCCGTCACCTGGGAACTGGCCGCGCTGCTGTTGCCCCATTCCCGGATTGCCATTCCCGACTCCGCGGCGCCCACGCATGGCCTGGCGCCCTTCCTCGGTAAAGCCTCCGGGATGGCCGGCCTCGGCGCGCCGCTCCTGTGCGTACGCTCCACCGGCGACCAACAGCCCGGCTACAGTCAATACAAATATGATTTTGTCATCCATGGTCAAAGTACTCCTTAGCCCACTATTGGGGATCAAGAGTAATAACACCTCATGAAAAACGCGGTTGACGCTGCGCCAGGGAACCTTCTGTCTCGTTTCCGCTTACCGTCGCCCGCTCATGACTTCAAACCCCTCAAGCACGCATAGTTCTGCGCCGATGTCGGCGATTCGATTTCCTCTTCGAATACCTTCAAGCAGGCCACTCGATCAAATCCTACTCGAGACAACATTTCGAGGTGTTTCGCGATCTCGAACCTGCCTGACTCATACTCGCAGGTCGTATTGTCCGGCTTGATCAAATCACCGTTTAGCAATACTCCACCGTCGGGTAGCACGTTCGAGCAGTTTCCATAAACCGCTTCGATACTCTTCGGACTGCCGAGATCATGCAGCGCCCAGGTCGAAGCAATGGCGCTCACTCGCTCCGGTACCTCTGTCCACCAAGCGTCGTTTACGAGGTCAGCTTGAACATAGGCCACCCGAGCCGAATACGACTGCAACCGTTTCCGCGCTATGTCGAGCATCGGTTTGGAGAAGTCTACGCCACAATAGTGGATCTCGGGCATCGCTTTCAGCACATGATCAGCTAAAAACCCCGGGCCGATTCCGAGTTCTACGACGTAGCCGTTCACAGGAACTTCCGATTCGAGTTCCGCAACAATGAGATCGAACAGCTCGAGGCGATCTGAGCTTGGCACGAAACGATCAGCCCATTTGACGGCAAACTCTTCGTCATGGAATTGATGTTCTGCACCTATGATCTCAGGCACGGCTCTATTCGATCTGTAGTGAACAGTCCGCCTGCTCGAGCAACTCCCGGACTCGCGCGAGATATGCGGCCGAGTAGGCGCCGTCGACCGCGCGATGATCGAAGGACTGCGCGAGGATACCAACCGGGCGAATCGCGAGTGCGTCGCCGGCCGGGCCCTCGACAACGACGGGCCGTTTGCGGATACCGTCCATGGAGAGGATGGCGACCTGTGGCTGATTGATAATCGGCGCCGTGATCAGCGTACCGAATGTCCCGGAATTCGAGATCGTGTAGGTACCCCCGGCGAAGTCGTCGGCCATTAGTTTTTCACCGCGTGCGCGCGACACGATCTCCCTGACCCGTTGCGAGAGTTCGGCGACCGAGAACGTGTCCGCCGACGCGATAACCGGAGCGACAAGCCCCTCGGGGCCGAGGTCGACCGCAATCGCGAGGTTGATCTCGGAGTGCATGACGAAGGCATCGCCGTCGACGCTCGCATTGAGATTCGGATATTCCCTGAGCGCCCGGCAAACGGCATGAGCGATAAAGGGCAGAAAGGTTAATGAGTAGCCGTGCCGATGGCGCCACGCTTCACGCACGGCCTCGCGAGCGCGGTTGACTTGGCTGAAGTCCACTTCAATGGCCTGCAGCACGTGCGGACTCGTCGCCTTCGAGTGAACCATATGCGCCGCCGTCACGCGACGAATCCGGTTGAAGGGCACGCGTTCCCCAGCGGATGCGGCGGGTGGGCCAGCGGCGCTCGGCATGAACCGCCTCGCATCTTCACCCGATGCGAGCGCGGCGAGAACATCGTTACGTGTAATGCGGCCATCCCGGCCACTGCCCGTGAGCTGGCTCGGATCCAGATCGTTTTCGCTCAGCAGGCGCCGGACGGCCGGCGACAGCCGCTGACCGCCCGCGCCCTTCTCGGCACGCGGCCTAACTGACGACACCGGTGCGACCGTGGCGCCAAGTGCAGGCGGTTCCGTCACTGGCGTCTCAGCGGCTGGCGCCGGCGCGGTGGCCAGCTCCCGGTCGTCCTGCTCGTCGTCTCCGCTGCCGTCGTCGATGACCGCCAACGCCGTGCCGACCTCCACCGTCTCACCCGCCGCAACCAGGATACGGGTCAATCTACCGGCAACGGCCGCACCTACCTCGATGGCCGCTTTATCGGTCTCGACATCGGCGATGATCTCATCAGTATGGACGCGGTCCCCTTCGTCCTTGTGCCAGGCTGCAACCGTACCTTCCATCACCGTCTCGCCAAGTTGCGGCATGATTACCTTCATACGCGGCTACCACTTTACCGCGATGTACTTCGTCTCCATGTACTCCATCATGCCCTCGTGAGAACCCTCGCGCCCGAGGCCGCTCTGCTTCGAGCCACCGAAAGGCGCCGCGGGATCCGAGACTAGACCACGATTCAATCCGATCATTCCGGCGTCCAGGCGCTCGGAAACCGCCATGCCCCGGCCGACGTCCTGCGTATAGAGATATGAGACGAGCCCATACTCCGTGTCGTTGGCCTGCGCGATGACCTCGTCGTCGTCGCTGAATGCAACGATAGGCGCGACAGGCCCGAAGACTTCCTCGCGCAGGATATCGGCTTCGGCCGGAACATTGCCGAGCACGGTCGGCGGGTAGTAGTAGCCCGTTCGATCCAACGGCGCGCCGCCCGTCAGGACTTCGGAGCCTTTCGTCGTCGCATCCTGAACGAGCCTATCGATATCCTTGATCGCCCACTCGTTGATCATGGGGCCCAACTCGACGCCGGGTTCGAGGCCCGGCCCGACTTTGAACGCCTCCATCGCGGCCGAAAACTTATCCGCGAATTCGTTATATACGGTGTCGTGCGCATAGAAACGGTTTGCCGCTGTGCACGCTTCGCCACCATTACGCATCTTCGCGATCATCGCGCCGGCGACCGCAGCGTCAACGTCCGCATCGTCGAAGACGAGGAACGGCGCGTTGCCGCCGAGTTCCATCGAACAGTTCACGACGCAGTCCGCCGCCTCCCTGAGCAAGCCGCGGCCGACCTCGGTCGAACCCGTAAACGACAGTTTGCGCACAGCGGGATGATGGAGCATGGCGCTGACGACTTCACCTGAACGGCGCGACGGCACGACATTCATGATGCCGGGCGGGACGCCGGCTTCGGTCAGGATCTCGGCAACCAGTAACGCGGTTAGCGGCGTGTCGGACGCGGGTTTGAGAATGACGGGACAACCCGCGGCGATTGCCGGGGCGATCTTGCGCGTCGCCATCGCGGCCGGATAGTTCCACGGCGTGACGAGCACGCTGACACCAATCGGCTGCTGCATGACGACGATCTTGTTGCCGCCGACAGGTGACTCCAGAATCTCGCCGTAGTTGCGAACGGCTTCCTCTGAGTACCAACGGAAGAACTCGATCGCATAACTCACCTCACCGATGGCATCGGACATGGCCTTGCCGTTCTCGCGCACGATGTACTCGGCGATGTCACCCTTGCGACCGACCAGCAGCTCCCAGCTCCGCCGCAGAATCTCAGCACGCTCGCGCGGTGCTCGCTGAGCCCACTCCTTGCCGGCCGCATCTGCGATCTCGACCGCATCGATGACGTCGTCGGCCGTAGCGCTCGAGACCTCCGCGAGCGGCTGTTCGGTCGACGGGTCGATGATGGGAAAGGTTACGCCATCCGACGCCGGGCGCCACTGGCCCCCGATGAATAGTTCTGTCTGCATAATGAGTAGTCCGTGTATGTATTCAGTTTCGCCACACCGAGCCTCCGTCGGCCCAGACATCGATCCCGGCGACGTCCTCGCTGGGCGGCAGTGAATTCCGTGCGGTCTCCGTCGCTTCATCTACCTCAGAGCGTGCCCGGAGCATGGTTCGATAGAGCCCGAGCCGAGTCTCCGTATCGAACGGCGCGAGGGCGCGGAAGGTTCCCAACGCCATCGTGATCTCCGCTGCTGCTTCCTGGGTCACCAAGTCGCCCGTGTAGCCGCTCAGTATTCGTTCGCGATGAAGAGATCTTGCGCCGGGAATAAAGTAATCACTTTGCAACCATCTGGCGTAACGACGACCTCTTCCTCGATGCGCGCGGCGCCATTGCCGTCCGCGGCCGGGCAATAGGTCTCGAGTGCGAACACCATGCCTTCCTCGAGTTCGAACGGATTGTCGAGGGAGTTGAGGCGGCTGATGATCGGGCGTTCGTGAAGCGCGAGACCGAGTCCGTGCCCGAACTGCAGACCGAAAGCTTCCATCTCGTTGGCGAACCCGAACTCGGGCGCCTCGGGCCAAAGTTCGGCGATCTGATCGGTCGTCGTGCCGGGCTTCACGAGGTCGATGGCGATATCGATCCACTCGCGTGCACGGCGATAGGCATCCTGTTGGGCCGGTGTTGAAGAGCCCACGTTGAGCGTGCGGTAGTAACAGGTTCGATAGCCCATGTAAGACTGAATCACGTCGAAGAAGGCCTGATCACCCGGGCGGTACATTCGGTCCGTGAAATTATGTGGATGCGGGCTGCAGCGCTCGCCGGAGACGGCATTGATCGCCTCGACGTCATCGGAACCAGCCTCGTACAGCTGCTGATTCGCGAGCGCGACCAGCTCATTCTCTCGTGCGCCCGGCTTCAGCGCTTCGGCGAGCAGCTGATAGGTGCCGTCGACCATCGATGCTGCCGAGTTCAGGAGTACGATCTCGTCCATGCTCTTGATCTGGCGCGCGTCGAGCATGACTTGCTGGCCGTCGCGTACGTCTAGACCTGCCTCCTGCAGCGCAAACATCATCGGCGGCTCGCAGAGATCCACGCCGATCGGCATGCCGGCTACACCCTCAGCTTTCAACAGTTGAGCGATCTCCTCGGCCGCACCTTTGAAAAGACCTGCCTCTTTCGCAACGGAGCCGCGCAGGCCGAGCATGCCGGCCTTGCAGCGCCCGGGCTCGAGCCACGGCGCGAACAGCCGGTGGTGTGTGGCCGCGGAGCCGAAGTCCCAGAGGTAGGGCTCCGCGGTCCCGGTCAGTAGGGTGTAACGGCAGATCTTGTCGCGTGCCCATTCGCCGATCACGCTGCCCGTGATGTAACGAATATTATTCGTGTCGAAACACAGTACTGCTCCGAGTGCCGAGTTCTCGAGAGCCCGGCGTGTCCGGGCCAGGCGGTAACGGCGCAGGCGATCGAAGTTGACGCGCTCCTCGAAGTCGACATTCATGCGGCCCGGCGAGGCGATCGGGCGCTCCCAGTTCCAGTTCGTTGCCGTGTCATCCGTTGCTTGCGTGGGTGAGTCGTTGGATATGGACATGATGAAGCGTCTCCCGAGTGAGTTTCTTCTTTCGTTTGAGTTAGTGCCGATGCGGTCCGTGCGAAGGTCCGGCGTGCCTTCGGCCTTTTGCCACGGCCGGTCGTCCGGTCGCCTGCGCCAGCGCCGCCATACTGCAGTCACAGGGCGTCGCGCCCGCGAGATTCTTGTTCACAACGGTACTACGCCGGAGCGGCTTGCCCTTGATGCCCTGGCCGCCCGTGATGATCCGGTGAACGGGCTCACCGGTCGCAGGATGCGTCTTTAACGGTGCGTCGGTCATGCGTTGCACGACTTCGAAGCGCTCAGGCGCTGTACCATCGGTCGGTATCGACTCATAAATATAGGTTGGCATGCGGTTTCTCGATCAAGCTTTCTGCAATCGTTTGCAGGACCAATTATGGCAGTTAATTCGAGGGTCATCCACAACACGAGGTAGAGCTCGGGGGGTGGATGCACTCATGCTGTTCGCGACCTTACCGGCCGCTTTAACCTGTTAGGTTGAGCGCGTCACTCCCGAAGCGACGCGCTCGTCGCGATCGCAAGGCGCGTGTATTCTAGCGTAAATTCTGGCGGTACCGGATGCCCGAACCTGCTCGACAAGTGGCGGTCAAAGGGGGTACCGTCGGGACCGAACTACACCGGGACCCAAAACGCGTTTACGCAAATTAGAACGAATGTCTCGCGATCCGAACGAAGCGCTCGCAGAATCGATACAACGCGGTTGTCGAGGCTGCCGGCCGGCTCACCTCAGAGGTAATAGAAATGGCTAACTTCACCCTTAACGGACAAGCGGTCGATATCGACGTGGACGCAAGAACTCCCTTGCTCTGGGTCATCAGAGAACATTTGAAATATACGGGGACCAAGTTCGGCTGCGGAGTCGGTCAATGTGGTGCCTGTACCGTCCATCTCGACGGCGCCACCACTTATTCCTGCCTGACGCCGGTGGCGGCAGTCGAGGGGCGTGAGGTCACCACGATCGAAGGCTTATCCCCCGACAGCGACCACCCCCTGCAGGAGGCGTGGATCGCGGAACAAACCCCGCAGTGCGGCTACTGCCAGTCGGGCCAGATCATGCGTGCGGCCGACCTGCTCGCGAATAACCCGAATCCGACCCGCGAGGAGATCGTCGCCCATATGAGCACGAACATCTGCCGTTGTGGCACTTATAGCGGAATAATCCGCGCGATCGAACGTGCGGCGCGGGAGGTCTGAGATGAAACAGCAAACATCAACGACGGCTATCCACTCTAACCGGCGAGAATTTCTGCAAGGCGTGGGTGGACTTACACTCGTCATCGGGTCCACCGGCCTCATCACGGCCTGCAGCACCGAAGAAGCTGAGCAGATCGCGCAGACTGAGGGCACGGATCTGACCGCCAATATCTGGGTGACGATCGGCACCGACAATATCGTCACGATCCAGTATCCGGGCACCGAGATGGGTCAGGGTACCTCTACGGCTCTGCCGCTCGTACTCGCGGACGAACTCGATGCGGACTGGGACAAAGTCAATGTCGAGACCGTCGCGTTTCATGACGAGGCGTACGGCAACCCGTTCTTCCAGAACATGCTCTATACGGCCGGGAGTTTGACGGTGCAGGCGTATTTCGATCGTATTCGGATCGCGGGTGCGCAGGCGCGAAGACTGTTGGCCGAATCTGCGGCAGCCCGGTGGGGGGTTCCCGTCGCAGAACTCGAGACCGAGCCGAGTGTCGTAGTGCATCCTGCGTCGGGACAGCGCCTGAGTTATGGCGAGATCGCGAGCTTCACCGAAGTCCCCGAAACACTGCCCGAGATCGCGGAAGACGAACTCAAAGCCTTCAGCAGCCATCGTTATCTCGGCAGCGATATCCCGCGGCGCGACGTCCCATCCAAGACCGACGGCAGTGCCGAGTTCGGCATCGACGTGCAAGTACCCGGAATGGTTTATGCGTCGATCCTGCGCGCACCCGTAGAGGGTGAGGAGCCCCTGGAGGTCGATGACACCTCGACACGCACCATCGCCGGCGTGACCGACGTCGTACGGTTGCCGTGGGGCGTAGCCGTCGTGGCCGGAACCTATGAGGCTAGCAAGTGGGGCAAAGAAGCGCTGCAGGTCACCTGGAGCGAGACCTCTTCATTCCGGCAGGCCAACCTCGAGGCCGACCTCGAGCAGGCCATGGGGCAGGCGGAGGACCTGAGCCAGACCGGGACGGCATGGCGCACCGTGGGTGACATCGTGGAGCCGTTCACGAACGCGGCAGAGGTCATCGAGGCGACATACCTCGCCGATCCAGCCTATCACGCGCAGATGGAACCGATGAATGCGACGGCCTACGTGACCGAAGACGGTATGGCTGCCGAGCTCTGGGTCAGTACGCAGACACAGAGCCTGTCGATACTGGGCGCCGCCGAGTTCCTCGGCACGACACCCGACCGGATCACGCTGCATCCGATGCAGATTGGCGGCGGCTTCGGCCGGCGGACGTTGCGCCGACAGAAGTACGCCGAAGATGCGCTGTACATCTCTCGCGAGATCGGCCTGCCCGTCAAAGTCATCTGGACGCGCGAAGACGACGTCAAGAATGGCGCGTTTCGCAACGCCGCCGTGCAACGCATACGCGCGGCATTCGATGCTGACGGCAACCTGACCGGTTGGCATCATCGCGTCGCGGCGCCAAAGGTGCTCGAATACATGAATCCACCGCGCTGGGAGGTATCCGCGGGCAGAGACGTGATAGCGATGCTCGGCAGCGAGAGTTCCCGCTACGACATCCCGAATTTCCTGGCCGAACACATTCTCACCGAGCGGCGCTCGCGTGTCTGCGCCTGGCGCGGTGTTGCGACGAGCTACACAAAGTTCGCGGCCGAATCGTTTATCGACGAGATCGCTGTCGCGAAAGGCATGGACTCGCTGGAGTTCCGCAGAGAGCTCTGCCACAACAACCCACGCGCGCTCAGCGTGCTGGATGCCGTCGCGGAGATGGCCGACTGGTCGCGTCCCCGCTTCGCCACGGCGCTCGGCCTGTCGCTCGCAGGTTACAGCTCGACTTTCGGCGCCGGCATCGCCGAGGTCTCGGTCGACCAGCTCAGCGGTATCGTGACCGTGCATAACTTCTGGCTGGCAGCCGACGCAGGATATCTACTGCAGCCGTCCAACTCGGAGGCACAACTTGAAGGCAATGCGATTTTCGGTATCAGTAATGCCCTGAAGGAGACCATCGACATCCGAGGCGGAATGGTGCAGCAGAACAACTATTACGACTACCCGGTCATGCGCATGAACGAGATGCCTAATATCCAGGTCCGGGCGATATCGACGGACAACCCGCCGACGGGAATGGGTGAGATCGGATTGGCGTCTGTCGGCGGCGCGATCGCTAATGCCATTTTCGCAGCAACGGGCGCTCGCGTTCGGCATATGCCGTTGACACCCGAGCGGGTACTGGCGGCAATTTCCACCTGATCGGGGATAACTCGACTACCGCGAAAAAGGGGCCGTGTCCCTTTTTGGCTAAATGTACCGGGTCCCTTTTTGGACCCGAAGCGGGATACTTTAACGACAAGGAACGTGACCGTGACCGACACCCCCCCGTATAACAATGCCCGATTCAAGATCAAGCTCTACGACTGGGATCTCTTCAGGGGCCCTCACGCGGGAGACACGGCGCCCGACTTCACGGTGACGGATCTCGAGACGGGCGGGCCCGTGAGCCTGTCGAACTTTCGGGGCAAGTGGGTCGTCATCGAGACGGGCTCTTCGACCTGCTCGATGTACACGAAGAACATCCCGGACATGGAAAAGCTGCACGCGGAGTACCCCGATGTCGAGTTTCTCATGATCTACGTTCGCGAGGCGCATCCGGGCGAGCGACTGCACCAGCACAGGAATTTCGACGAGAAGGTCGTAGCGGCGAAGCTATTGAAACCGCGTTACCAAGAGAACCGCCGCATCCTCGTCGACAGCCATGACGGTGCTTTTCATCAGCCGTATGGCATGAAGCCGAACTTTATCTACGTGATACGTCCCGACGGCATCGTGCACTACCGTTGCGACTGGGCGCATGCAGACGGGCTCAAGAAAGCGCTCGAGGATCGCAAGAATCTGCATAAACTAGAGCACGCCGATATCGACAAACTGCACGCATCGCGCAGTATGGGCATCGCGATCCGGACGATGTGGACGGGTGGCCTCATTGCGCTCTGGGATTTCTTCACCGCGGGGCCGGAGCTCGTGAAGCGCCACAAGTTCGAAGACGAGTACTACGCCGAGCACGGTCGCTTCCGCAATGAATAAAGGGGCCAGATTCTTTTCTCTGCCTAGGCCGACCCCGCCCGCCGGGCGCTAACTTCCGCCCAGTGTCACGTTCAACCATTTCTTTGGATATAGCCGACCCAGTTGGCTGCCCCCACTTGAGCCCTTCGCGTATGGCGCACAGCTCTGCTTCTTCCATCGCGTCTTCTAAATGAGACGCTGCTCGAGTCGTTAGGCGTAAGCAACAGATGAAAGTGACTCTTCATCAACACGAACGCATAGAGTTTGCACACATGTCCATCACACGCCTTGGCTAGCAAATCGATGAAAGTTCGATAGTCGCGAGACTCAAAGAAACAGTCTTGATGGGTTACTCCCCGCTGAACTACATGCTGGGGAATGTGTGGCAGGTTTAGATGGGGCGGTCTCGGCATTTTCGTTCCTAGACATGAAAGAACCCGAACACTGCGCGCCTCACGCTATGGTGGCCACTAACAAAAGTTGCCTACCCAGACAAAAAAAGGAATCTGGCCCTAATACCTAATAATTCTACTACGCCAACCACGCCCCGTAGATGAGCCTACAGGCCATGATGAACATCAGAGCTCGGATGATCCGGCTGAAGACCTGAGGTTCAACCGAGCCACGCAGCTTCACGCCGAGCGGAACGAACGCGAGGGCCGGGATCACGGCCAGCAGGCTCTCGGTAAGCTGTTGGAGCGAATAGGCCTGCAGATAAATCATCACGATGAAGTGCGTTCCGGAGAGCATCGAAAACACTGTCGCGACGGTAAAGACATAGGCCCGTGGTGACAGATTCAACGCATCGACATACGGTGCGAGTACGGGTGCCGAGATACCGGTCGCCGCCTGCATCGACCCTGCACCGAAACCGACGACGGGTGCGAAACGACGTCGAGCATTCCCGACGAGAGTCATTGCCGGGTGGAACGCACGCAGTATCAGGTAGGCGATGATCCAGATCGCGAGACCCGTAGCCAGGGACCGCTCACTGGCGAGATAGAGCACGCTGGCGCCGAGCACCACGCCCGGCACCGATGGCAAAAGTATGCGCGGCATTTCGGGTATCTCTTCGAGGCAGTCGCGCAACGTCACCATGAGCCAAATGTTGAGCACGAGGACCGGTATGATCATCGTCATGACGGCGCGCTCGACACCGAGAAACCCGGCGAGTACGGGTATGGCCACCCCCGGCAGGCCTAGGCCGGTCATTCCCTTGGCGGCGCCGCCAACGGCCAGGGCGATGGCGATGATGAGCAACTCATCCCAAGCTAATTCGGGCATGCATTAAGCCTCATACAACCACGCCCAACTGCGCGTCGGGATAGGGATCGGCCGCCATGCATACCGATATTGGAACGCCACCGCGACTGCTCCGCCGGCCGGCTTCGATCGCGCTACACTGGCCCACTAGTCTCAAACTTGATCGCCCTGCACAAGTCTGGGACAATTTTATGCAATCGTTTGCAGAAAAGCGAGATTGTCATGAGCGGTCCACGAATCAGCTATGTCGAGCCGAAAGATCTACCCGACCCGGAGATGCTCGAGGAACTCGAACGCTGTGCGAGTATCGGTACCCCACGTCCCGAGAGCCAGTCCATTCGCGCACATGTGCCGGCAATCTTCTTTGGCTTCGCTAAAGTTTGGCGCGACTCATTTTATGAAGGTGTCTTAGACAACGCCGTCAAAGAACTCTGCCGAATCTACGTCTCTCACTCGGTCAAATGCGAATACTGCGGCAACCAACGGTCCACGAAGGCCGAGGGCGTCGTCGAGGCCGACTACATGGATCTGTTGAATTTCGAAAAGTCCGAACGCTTCGACGAGGCGCAAAAAGCAGCACTCGCCTACGCCGAAGCGATCACCTGGGACCTGCCGACCGACGATGCGCTCTGGGAGCGGCTCCATGCCCACTTCAACGAACCCGAGCTCGTCGAACTCGGCTTCTTTATCGCGCTGACCATGGGCCAACAGCGCTGGCTCAGAACGCTGAATCTCGATCACCACAAGATTATTGCGGGGTCGGCGGCGGGCATGAAACCCGGACTGGAGGATACCGAGAGCCTGGAGAGCGAGAAGGCCTCCAAGGACTACTGGGCGAAAGACAAACTCGCCTGAGAAGAGAGGCTTTCTGGTGCCAAGGCAGTGCGATACCCTTGGCTGCTAACTGTGTTCTATTACAGGCTGGCTTCGGTGGGGAAGCGACGGCAAAAGTCGCTACGGAGTAGAATCTAGAATCGAGATACGCTCGCATGACGGCGATCACCACCGTACACGTTAGGAGAAAAAAATGAGCACCGTTCATTACATCCTGAGTCTGACCGTCGCCGCAGCACTGCTGGGCGCTTCGGTATCGAGCGCACAAGAGCGCGTCTGGGCTAACGACCAATCCATCGAACAGATCAGTGAGCACGTTTATCGCTGGGGTTCGGATAATCAGTTCGGCGCTTACATTCTGACGGACGACGGTATCATCGTCGTCGATGGGCATTACTGCGGCTCCGGCACGGTCGCCTGGCTCAAGGATCAACTCGCCGAACGCCACGACGTGACCGTCAAGTACGTGATCCTGAGCCATGATCATCCGGACCATGCCTGCGGCTCGGAGATCTTCAACGACACGGCGACAACGATCAGTCATGAGAATCTACTCCCCCATCTTCTCTTCGAGCAGCGCCAGTCGGCAGTGCCGGAAATCACTTTCGATGAAGAGATGAATATGCATCTCGGTGGCGTGAACATCAGGCTGCTCTATTATGGTCCGACGCATAGCGATAACCTGATCCAGGTTCATATCCCAGAAGATCGCGTACTCATCGCGATCGACTCGGCAAAGGGCCGCAACCTCTTCCCCGATTTCCGCGATATGAACGTCAACAATCAACTCGAGGTCATGAAAATTCTGGCGAACCTGCCCGACGTGGATGTCGTCCTACCCGGCCATGGCCCTGTCGTGGACCAGAACGCGTTCATCGATCATCACGACTACCTCCTGGCGATGAAGATGAGTGTCCTGCAGCACATGGCGGATGGGCGAACACTCGAGGAAATCAAAGAGCTGGTCGCGGCCTCGCAGTCGGAAGCGTTCGGGGATTACAACAGCCTCGACGCGTTCCTGATCCCGAATATCGTTACGATGTACGACTTCCTGTACCGCTACCGCGAGCCGAATATCAATATTAAGCAGGGCGAAGCTGTCCTCTGTATCGAGGATTCGACGCAGTGCCGTACGGGTCTGTCGGATCTATAATGGGGAAAAGGGACCCGGCCCCTTTTATCTCAGCGGTGGCCAAGGTGAATACCGAGCAGGTAGATTTCGCCCGCGATACTAGCGAACCTTCATGATCCACGGGCTATGCCGTTCGTGGCTCCTTGACATACCCCGTGGTTGAAAAGATCACGGCCAGCACCCAGAACAGCGGTCCGAGCACCGCCGGCCAAAACGGCAAGTATGGGATGAAGACGATAACAATGAACCCGAGGTCGACGACGGTCAGTGTGACGATATTGATCCAGTAACCCAGAGCGCTATTGCGCCAGTTCCAGCGCATGCCGACGGCAATCGCGACGACGCCGAAGAACGCCAGGTGCCAAGCCGCCTGGACGACTCTGGCCTCGAGCACGCCGGGGTCGAGTGTCGCGCTCAACTGATAGAGCATGTTGGCCGCGTTCAGGTGCAGGATTCCCCACATCACGTAAAACACGGCGCCGATTCGATGCATCATGATCTTCTCCCCGTACCGGTCTCCGGTTTGCTCGTTAATCGAGAGTTTTTGGATCGGCAATTGAGCCCACTCATCGCGCATGGTATAGGTTCGTTACCGGGCGCCGCAACGAAAAAAATCGTGCCACTTGCCACTACGAAGGAGATTCAGATATGTACTCGATGAACGACAAGAGCCGGCTTTATCGATACCTACCCGTTGGTTTATCGGCCGCACTTCTCGCACTCGTCGCCGGCTGTAGCAACGACACGCCGCGATTCGAATATATTCATATGGAAGGCGTCGAACTCGGCTACAACATGCCCTATACGCCGGCCATCAAGGTTCATTCAGGCAAGCTCGTGTTTGTCTCGGGTGTCACGGCGGCACCCGTGTATCACAGTCACCCGCACGTCCCTTCCGAATTCGATCATCTGGACTTCAGCGCCGGCGCACAGGCCACGCAGACCATGGAGAATCTCAGGATGGCGGTCGAGGCGGCGGGCGGCGAGCTAACGGACGTCGTGCATCTGAATCGGTTCATGGTCGATCAAGCCGCGGATCAGGATGCGATCAATGCCGCCATCGCCGAGGCCTGGGGCAGCGATCACCGCCCAGCCAGCACATCCGTGGAGATTCCGCGTCTCGCGACCGACCCACGCCTGCTCCTCGAGATCTCGGCGATCGCCGTCGTCCCCGACTAACCTAAACGGCGGCAAGAACAGCGACCGATTTTCGCGCAGTATCGCACGCGGCCAACGCCATGGCCGCGTGCGTCGCGGCATAGACTGATCGAAACGAGCGCATGATTCCTCTACTTTTTATAGTACTTCGTAGCTGCGCTTGGAGTGACTGAGCTTTATAGTGACCGAGCCCTCGCACAGAAGCCAGGGTCGGACCTCGTAGACGCGCGCGCCCGAGCTATGCATGGGATCCTCTGCGGCGATCGCCTTGGCCTCTTCAAGATCCTTCGCGCGGATAATCACCATGCCTTCGCCCCGCCATTGCTGCTCATCGTCGGAAAAGAACGGACCGGCGCCGAACATGACGCCGCGCTCCTCGAGGGAGATCTGGAACTTCAAATGCGCCTCGAGTACCTCCATCACGGGCCCGAGCCCATCGGCCGGCCGCGTAAAGACAGTATAGAGCTGTTTCCGTAGCATCCCCTCACAAGCGTCTCTAACATCCTGCGCCATTACTTTTGGTTCTGACATCTGTCATTTACCTCTTACCTATCGACGGCTATCGCGCCGGGTTCCGGAGACACCGAAAAAAAGGGGCCGTGTCCCTTTTTTCGGAAACGGCATCTTCTGACCGAGTCACCATAGAGTTCATGGACACGGCCCCTTTCCTGGCCCCTTTTTTATCTGCGACTCACCAAGGGATGACCGAACCGTCGTAGTTCCGCGGTCGGCCGTCGTAGTTCTCGTCGAGCCCGGCAATGACCGCGGCGATGCCGGCGACACTCTCCGCAGGCGTCTGCGCGTTCGCGACTAAGTTCGGGCGCGCGACCGAGAGCATGTCGGTGGCGACCATTCCGGGAGCGATCAGCGCGACTATGATGCCGTGTTCCGCGACTTCGGCGCGTATTTGGCGCATCGACATATTCAGCGCCGCTTTACTGACTTCGTAAATCAAACCGCCACCCGGCCTGCCCTCTCGCGTGACCGAGCCGGCGCCACTCGTGATCGAAACGATTTTCTTCTGCTCGCTTGCCGCGACATGATCGGCGAAAGCCTCGGCCATCTTCATCGGCGCGAAGACATTCACGGCCATTACCTGCTTAAAGGTCTCCGAATCCAGGGATCCCCAGCTCTGCGTTTCGAGACCACCGTAAACCCCTGCATTATTGATGAGCACATCGATCGTGGTTCCTCGATACCTGTCCGCAAGCTCTGCGATTCGCTTGTTGTCGGTGACATCCAACTGCTCGATGACGAGGTGCTCGTAACCGTTCGCCAACGCGGAAAGCTCGGTCGCGTGCTCGGGCGTCCGCACGGCAGCGAGCACGTTCCAACCCGCCGCGACGTAGTACTCGGCGAATGCGAAACCGATTCCCCGATTGGCGCCCGTAACCAGCACCGTCGGCCGGTCGGGATCGATCGTGGCGGCCTGCGAGATGCCGGCGGCCTGTGCCGTCAGGATTATGAGCGTTGCCGCCGCGATGGTACGGCTAAGCTTTCGTTTCAGGATCGGAATCATTCTTGCGTCTCCAAATACCGGAGAGGGGTTCAAGAAAGAACACCTCTGCCGAAGTAGCTGTCTAACGATAGAGGGTTGCTGTCACGGCCTATAGTAGCCGGTCTTGGATGATGCACTCCACGGTACCGCTTGAACCCGGATCGCATCCACAGGTATTGACAAGGTTAGTGCGGTTCAACCGTAATAGGCCGCAGTGCACACCGATATCTGCTCTAATCTGCTGGGGCTCAGTAGTTAACTTGTCAGTACCGCAACCGAGTATCGACACCACCCGTCGCAATCTCCTGGCTTCACTAGCGGGCTTGGGTCTGGCTGCGCCGCTCATCGCCGGACGCAAGACCCGGACTGAGGAGCCGATTACCCTGCGTTATACCTCCCACATCCCGCGTTCCCACGGCCTCTACACGGAGGCCTTCGTGCCGTTCGCCGTGCTCGTCGAGCGCGAGACGGAGGGGCGGTTGCGATTAGAGCCTTTCACGGATCAGCTGCTGCATGGTCCCATCGACGGTTTCAAAGCTGCGGTAACCGGGATCACCGACTACACCCACGCGTATGTCACCTATCAACCCGGAAGCTTCAAACTCCTGCATGCGCCGCAGCTGCCGTTCCTGTTTTCGAGCCCCGAAATCGCGAACCTCGTCGTGGAAGAACTCTATCCGCAACACTTCAAAACAGAGTACGAGCGCATGGGCGTTTACCTCGCTCATTGCGACTGCACGAGCCCTTATAACATCATCTCTAAGACTCCCGTTCGGCGTCTCGAAGATCTACAGGGTATCAAGATACGTGTCACCGGCGGCCTCACCGCGGAGATCTTCCGTGAACTCGGCGCCGTCCCCGTCACAATCGCGGCCGCCGAGGTCTATCCGGCGTTTCAGAGAGGTGTCGTCGATGCGGTCACCCTCGCGCCTTCGGACATCGTCGCCTATCGGCTTCACGAGATCGGCCCTTACTACACGCGGGTCGACATCAATGTCATTCTCCTGCACTACTGCCTCAACCGGCGAACTTTCGATGGTCTACCCGACGACCTGCGGGCGAGTTTCTATCGACTGCTGCGGATCAGGAGCCAGATGGCTGTTCAGAGCTTCTACGGCGGGCCCGGTCATGAACACGCTCTGGCTACGCTGCGCGAAGCAGATGTAGAGATGCACGAGTTGGAAGAAGACGAACTTGCTCGTTGGCGCGAAAGGGTCATGCCGCTGAAAGAACGCTATATCGCGCAATACGAAGCGGAGAATTTACCGGCACGCGCGGTCGTAGCCGACATGGAAGCACTTGCCGCCGAGTACGCCCCGCTCACCAGCGACCAGATCATCGCCCGCGTTCGAAACTCACCAGTCCAGGGAATTATCGATCTGTGATAGCAGCGCTTCTCGATCGTTGGTCGGCACGAGCTTCTCGATGGCTCTACAACCTCGGCGCTTACGGCGCGCTACCCGCATTGCTCGCGCTTGTCACGCTGGAAGTGGTACTGCGGTATGCCTTCGATGCGCCGTTGCAGTGGAGTCGAGACGCCAACGGCATCCTGTTACTGATTACGCTCTTCTCCGCGATGCCATATGCCTGGGATCGCGGCTATCACATTCGCATGGAAATCATCCATGACCGAATGTCTCCGCGCTGGCGAAGCGTCGCCGACGTGCTCTCCGCCCTGGCCGGGATCGTGTTCTTTGCACTCCTGTCCATCCAAGCCTTCATATTCTCCCGTTATATGTTCTTGACTGGTGAGACGGGTGAGGATCTAAGCGCGCCACTCTGGCCGTTCATGCTATTTGTCGCCACCTGCGGACTCGTATTCGTGGCACGATTGCTGGCGAACCCCTCGGCTGCCGCGGCCGCCGAAGAAGACAAATCCAGCCAATGGATCTGATCGTTATCGGCATCGCGGGCGTCGTTCTGCTGCTCGCGCTGCTGGCCTCTGGTGTGCCTATCGGATTCGCAATGGCCTTTACCGGAATCCTCGGACTATGGGTCGTCGAGGGCCCGATACCCACCATGGCGCATGCCGTGCTGGTTCCCTGGGAACACGGCCGGGATTTCGTGTTCGTCACCGTGCCGTTGTTCGTACTGATGGGCCAGCTCTTTTATCACGCGGGGCTTGCCAGTGATCTTTACGAGAGCCTGCGTAAATGGGTCGGGCGAGTGCCGGGCGGCATGGCGATCGCCTCGGTACTCGCCTGCGGCGGCTTCGGCGCCGTGACCGGGTCGAGTATCGCGACCGTAGCCACCATGGGTACCATCGTCATGCCGGAGATGCGCCGCTACAACTATGATTCGCGCCTGGCCACGGGCGCCCTGGCAGCCTCCGGCACACTGGGAATACTCATTCCCCCGAGTCTTATCTTCATTTTTTACGGGGTCATGACAGAGACCTCCATCGGCGCGCTCTTCATCGCGGGCATCGTGCCTGGTGTGATCACGGCGCTGATGTTCTCCGCCATCATCCTCATCCGCTGCGTAATGAACCCCGAACTCGGCCCGAAAGGGCCCCGAACGAGTTGGCGTGAGCGCGTAATCTCGATCGGCCGGCTCGGGCCCGTGGCGGGTCTCTTTATACTCATCGTGGGCGGGATTTACGCGGGGATCTTCACGCCGACGGAAGCAGCAGGCGTGGGTTGTGCGGGCGTGCTCATCACCGCACTCGTGCAGCGCAAGCTCAGCGTGGCAGCGATCGGTACCGCGCTGCGCGGCACGGTACTGATCAGCGCGATGATCTTCATTATCATCGTCGGCGGTTATCTGGTCGCACGCTTTCTCGCCGTCACCAGGCTAACGGACGTGCTCGTGGGCGTCATCATCGCCGCCGAACTCGGGCGCATCGGTTTTCTCGTCTTACTGGTGCTCTTGTACTTCGTACTCGGAGCGATGCTCGATGTTTTCGGTATGCTCGTTCTTACGATTCCGTTCATCCTGCCGGTCGTCGCCGAACTCGGAATCGACCCGGTCTGGTTCGGTGTCTTTGTCGTCATCATGGCGGAACTCGCACTCATTACGCCGCCCATCGGAGCGAACGTATTCATCATGCGGCGGGTCGCTACGGACGTCCCTATGGCGGAAATCTTTCGTGGCATCTTTCCCTTCGTGATCGGCGAACTGCTGGTGCTCGCACTGCTGATCCTGTATCCAGACTTGGCGTTATGGCTCGTTGAACGGATGCTGTAACGGCGGGGCTTTTCGAACGCCTCGACTGGCCCGGCCGCTCGAGCCGGTTGGCAACCTTCGAAAGACTATGCTACATTATGGTCAGACCAATTTGGTAGGACCAAAATGGCGTCCAGCGCCTCCAGGACCCAGGAAATCACGGACATCTTGCGCGACGAGATCCTGCGCGGCCAATACCGCGCCGGCGAGCGGCTGCCCTCGGAGCGCGATCTCTCGAGCCGCTTCGAGACGAGCCGCGGCACGGTCCGGGAGGCCCTGAAGAAGCTCGAGCAGCTCGGCCTGGCCACGATTCAACCCGGTGGTGCACGCGTCGTACCGATCGAAGACTGCACCCTCCTCGTCCTCGGGCCGCTGCTCGACCTCGGTGACAAGCCGGACCCACAACTCATCGATCAGGCTCTGGAGGCGGGTGGCGTACTCATCGGCTTCGCTGTCGCGAAGGCGATGGAGATGAACGGCACGGCCACGGTCGCGGAGGCGCGGACGATTACGGCCGAGATGCTCGATGCCGACGAAGAGAACATTCAGTCGGTGCTGGGTCCGCCGCGGCTCATTCGTCTCTTCGCGCGGGCCGCCGATCATCTCGTGCTGCGGCTCATCATGAACGGCCTCCGCAGTCAGGTCATGGAGCGCATGCAGGCCATCGGATTTCCGCTGCGCCACGACCCGCAGGCACTGCGCCAACTCGCCGAAGAACTGGATCATGCCCTGGCGACGAACGACGCCGCTCGCGTCGAGACGACAATGTGCAGGCTGATCGATCTGGTTCGTCAAAGCGTACGGCGCAGCTTCGATAACAGGGAAACGGAATCCAGAGCGGCAGTGATATGAATAGGAAGACGGCTGCACCGGTCGCCGTTATCGTGGCCGCACTACTCGGCGCCGCGGCCATCGTCGCGACCATGGAGCGCCTCCAGCCAACTCAGCCGGATCCCATCGCACCGACCGTGAGAGTCATCAAGGCGCGACAGAACGCCGTGCGCATGGTCGTCCATGCGCAGGGAACGGTAACGCCGAGAACGGAGACAGCCCTAGTGCCGGAGGTCTCCGGAAACGTGGTCTGGATATCGCCGAATCTCGTAGCCGGTGGCTACTTCGAAGGCGGTGAACCGTTGCTTCGAATCGACGATCGCGACTACGTGGCGACGGTCGAGCGGGCGCGGGCGAACGTGAGCCGTTCGGAAGCTGAGCAGGAATACTCCGCGTTCGAGTTACAGCGTCTCGAGGAACTCGAGACTCGTGCGCTGATCAGCCGCTCCGACGTCGAAGCAGGGATGCTTACTGCGCGCGTCGCCGAGGCCAGCCTCCAGGATGCCCGTGTCGCGCTCGAGCAGGCTGAACGCGAACTGGCGCGGACTGAGATAACGGCGCCATTCCAGGGCTTCGTCAGAAACGAGCAAACCGATGTCGGCCAGTTCGTGAGCCGCGGGGCAGCCATCGCGAACCTCTATGCCGTAGACTACGTGGAAGTACGTTTGCCGATCGCGGATCAGCAGCTCGCCTACCTCGACCTGCCGTTGACCCAACGCGGTGAGTTGAATGAAGCGACCGCTCCTTCCGTCACGCTGTCCGCGAACTTCGCCGGGCAGGATTACCACTGGACAGGCAGGCTCGTTCGCACGGAAGCCGAGATTGACTCCCGCAGCCGCATGGTGCACGCCGTCGCGCGAATCAGCGCGGAGGACGTCTCCAGAGCCGGCCCGGAGGCCCTGCCGCCGCCCGTCGGACTCTTCGTTAACGCCGAGATCGAGGGCCGCTCGGCTGACAATATCGTCGTTGTGCCGCGGGCTGCGATTCGGAACGCGAGCGAGGTCCTCGTCGTGGATGAGGACAATCGTCTGCGTTTTCGTACCGTCGAGCTATTGCGCGTTTATGGCGACGAAGCCTTTATCGATAGCGGGCTGTTACAAGGCGAGTTGATCTGCATCTCACCGCTGCAGGCAGTCGTCGACGGCATGCGCGTCGAACCGGTACTCGAGCATGACGGAGAGCCCGGAGCATGACACGGATCATCACCTGGTTCGTCGAAAATCCCGTCGCGGCGAATATCCTGATGATGATACTCGTCGTGGGTGGACTGATCTCCCTCTCGCAGGTCAGACAGGAAGAGTTCCCGGAGATCGATCTGGGCATAGTGCAGGTCGTCGTGCCCTATCTCGGCGCGGCACCGGAGGAAGTCGAGTCCGGTGTTTGCATTCGCATCGAGGAAGCGCTCGAGGGCACGCAGAGCATCTACCGTATGAGTTCCAACTCCAGTGAAGGTGCTTGCAGCGTCACGCTGGAACTCGAATCCAATGCCGACGACATCGAAGCGCTCAACGACATCAAGAGCCGCGTCGATGCGATTTCGACGTTCCCGGTCGAGACCGAGCGTCCAATAGTGCAGTTATTGACCGTGAGGAACGAGGGACTCGAGATCGTGATCTCGGGCGACACGGACGAACGAACACTCAAATCTATCGCGCTCGAAATGCGCGAGGAGATCGCGGTGATCGAGGGAATCTCGCAGGTCGAGGTCGCCTATGTGCGTGCCGACGAGATCTCCATCGAAGTCTCGGAACGGACGCTGCGCCGCTACGGGCTGACGCTCGGACAGGTCGCCAACGCCGTTCGGCGGTCGTCTCTGGATCTGCCTGGCGGCACGATTCGCGCCGGCGGCGGCGATATACTCATCAGAACCAAGGGCCAGGCCTACCGGGGCGAGGAGTTCGAGGAAATCGTGGTCGTGTCGCGAGCCGACGGCACGACGATCACGCTCGGCGAGATCGCGACGATCGTCGACGGGCTAGAGGAAGGCGATCTGAACGTCCGCTTCAACGGACAGCCGGCGGCCATGGTCGCCGTCTACCAGGTCGGCACCGAGGACATCATCGATATCCGCGACAAGGTTAGAGCCTATGTCGACGAAGCCCGCACGAGAATGCCCGACGGCATCGAACTCACGATATGGCGGGACGAATCCGAACTACTCGAGGCGCGCATCAGCATTTTGCTGGCAACGGCGGCCGGTGGCCTCGCACTCGTCCTGCTGTTGCTGTCACTGCCGTTGCAGTTCCGGCTCGCGATGTGGGTGGCGGCCGGCATCCCGATCGCGATGATGGGCACGCTCGCGCTCTTCGCTCCAGCGGGGATCACGCTGAGCACGATGTCGGTCATCGCGTTCATTCTCGTCCTAGGTATCGTCGTCGACGATGCAATCGTCGTAGGCGAGCGTGTGTACGCCCACGAACGTCATACGGATGACCAACGCTCCGCCGCTATCGAAGGCGCGGCAGAAGTCGCGGTCCCCGTAATTTTCGGCGTACTGACCACGATGGCAGCGTTCATCCCCGTCATGTTCATGCCGGGCCGAATCGGTAGTCTGTTTACCGTCATGGGCTACATCGTCGTCATTTGTCTCGTATTCAGCATCATCGAGTCCCAACTCATCCTGCCGTCGCATCTGGCACACCGTCGCATCGAGCCGCGTAGCGGCCGTGAGAATGCATTCGTCGCTCGCTGGCATGACTTTCAGGCGAGACTGTCTTCCGGTATCGAGGATTTTGCCGAAAACAGTTACGCCGACGCATTGAGCCGGGTCCTGGAGTGGCGCTACCTGACGTTGGCTACCGGCGTGGGTGTACTGATGCTGGCGCTGGCTCTCTACTTAAGTGGCCGAATCAGCGTCCAGTTCATGCCACCGATCTCGGGTGACCGCGCGGTGGCGAGACTGACCATGCCGGAGGGAATCCCGGTCGAGGAGACGATCGCCGCCACGCAGCAGATTGAGCAGGCGGTGCAGATGCTGAAAAACGAACTCGACGGGGCTCGCCCGGGTCAGCCGAGCATCATCGAGCACGTACTGACCACCATCGGGCAGAGCCTGGCCGGCAGTGGTCCCGGTGACAGCAACAACCGGTACCGAACGCCGGTCAGTCATCGCGCGGACGTGGCCATCGGATTGATTCCCGCGGCCGAGCGCGACGACTACCCCGCGGAGATGATCGCAGAACGCTGGCGGGAACTCACCAGTCCGATCGCGGACAGCGTGGAATTGACGTTCTCGGGGAATCAGCTATCGGCCGGAGACGCCATCTCCATTCAACTGCGCGGAAGAGACGTAGGTGAACTGGCCGCCGCGGCCACCGACCTTCGTGCCGAACTCGCACGATTCAACGGAGTCGCGGATATATCCGATTCGTTCCGCTCGGGCAAGCAAGAGGTACAGTTGTCGCTGCGGCCCGAAGCCCAGAATCTCGGCCTGACGCTGAACGACCTCGCCCAGCAGGCGCGCCAGGCGTTCTACGGTGAGGAAGCACAACGGGTTCAGCGCGGCACGGAGGATGTGCGCGTCATGGTTCGCTACCCGGAGGCAGAGCGGCGCTCGCTCGGCGACCTCGAGGACATGCGTATCCGTACTCCCGACGGAACCGAGATACCATTCGCGGCCGCGGCTGAGATCACGCTCGGCCGGGGCTACTCGACGATCCGCCGAATCGACCGGCAGCGCACCGTAACCGTCAGAGCCGACGTCAACCGGAGTATCACGACGCCCGAAGCCGTACTCAGCTCGCTGGCAGCCGACACGCTGCCGAGAATTCTGGCCGGGTATCGCGGCGTATCCTATTCGTTCACGGGCGAGCAGGAAGAACGCGAGGAATCGTTCGGCGGACTGATGGAGTTGTTCCCGGTTGCCCTGCTCGTGATGTTTGCCGTGCTCGCAATCCCGCTCAGATCCTATTTCCAGCCGCTCGTAATCATGAGCGTGATTCCTTTCGGTGCCGTCGGTGCGATCGTCGGCCATCTCATCATGGGCTGGTCGCTGGTTCTGCCTTCGATCCTCGGCATCATTGCGCTTTCGGGAGTCGTCGTTAACTCGAGTCTCGTACTCGTGGACTACATCAACCGGCAACGCCGGGTCGGTGTACCGCTCCTCGAAGCCGTGCGAACCGCGGGCATCGTGCGCTTCCGGCCGATATTACTGACATCCGCCACGACCTTCGCGGGACTCACACCGCTAATGACCATCGATAATCCAGCGACTGCATTCATCGTGCCGATGGCGATCTCGCTGGGCTGGGGCGTCGTGTTCGCAACCGTAATTACACTGTTCCTCGTCCCGTGTCTCGTCCTGATCCTCGAGGACCTGGTGCCGGAAGAGAAAACTGCGCCGGCGCCGCCTAATCCGCTGCCGACCGGGGCGGTCCACGTGCCCGGGCACTGAGCCCGCCCAAACTTAAGTTTTCTTAAGATTGTCGTATTGCGGGCGATCGTAACTGACTATCCGGCGAGCTTTTCGGGCAGAATACCGCTGTCTGATCATTTTCGCCGCTTTCATCGGAGTCTTGCGCGTCGTGATTCTTAGCGAGCCCTAGCGATCAAACTCCGCGACGGCGGTTTTTACAGTGCCGCCGTCTTCGAACTCCGTCCACGCGAAAACCAGGCGATCACCGGCCGCGACTATCTGTGGAAAATCGGCCGGCCGGCCGATATCGATGACTGCCACAGTTTGAGTCTCACCGACGAGACCCGCGGCGGAGACGCGACGAATCGCCAGACCGACACCATCATTTTCGCTGCGCAACCAGGTAATTGCCGCGTCACCGGAGTCGGTTATCGCCACGTCGACGTGGCCGAAACTGCCTGCCGTATCGATCTCGACGGGTGTGCCGAAGCTCCGTCCGGAATCTTCGGAGAGAGCTAATCGCACGTAAGGATCGTTGCCCGGTGCGCTGAACCAGGCCACCGCTACCGAGTCGCCTTTTGCGGCTATCGCCGGCCCGTTGATCGGGCAGGCTTCGATAACCCAGTTGTCCGGACTGAGCGGCAGAGGTGCCTGCCATTGACCGCCCTCCATGCGCCGGATAACGATATCGCGGCCTTCCTCCGTTGTGCGATCACGATATGCGAGGACGGGGCCGCTCGAAGCCAACGCAACGTCAGGCAAGCAACAGTCACAAACGAGTTCGTCGAGTTCGAGCGACTCGAGTCGCTCGCCCGTCGCGCTGAAGCGCGCGTAGCGCAGACTCGTACCGACGATGTTGCCGTCGGCATCTTCGTAGAGATATTCACCGTCGATGATCAGGTTCCGGCCGTCGAGCCAAACGGCACTGACCCCATCCTCCTCGCGAAACAACGTCACGAACCCGTGTTCTGTTTCGGTGCCGTCCCGATGCAATAAGGACGGAGCTTGCCAGCTCGCACCACCGTCCACGGAGAACGCTACGAAGCTGTCGTAGGCGAAGAAGCTCTCCGGCTGATCGCGCAACCAATGGGCCGCCCAGAGATCGCCGGCAGCAGGAACGATCGAAGGGGTGTCGGCCCAGTTCACGAACCAGTCGTCGCTTGCCGCAACCGTCCGAACCTCGCCCCAGCCCAGATCGCCCAACGAAGCGTACTTCAACGCGTGGTCACCGTCGGCCAGCTCGAGCCAGCTCAGCACCGCGCCGCCCTCCGGACCGACGACAAGACGCGGTTGCGCGCTACCCACTCCGGCGGGACTGCCGATATCGGTGAAACTCAGCGGACCCGGCGGCGAGCGCTCGCAGCCCAAGCAAAGCAGCGTGGTGAGCGCCAGCGATACAGGACGCAGAATCCGCGCAGCTCGGTGATTCATAAGGCCACTCACTCGCGGCGGCGTCTAATATTCTCAGCCCGGACCATGGACCTCATACCAGACCGTATCCTCGAGCGCCTCGAAGCCATGCGGCACCCAGGCTGGGATGACGATGATGTTGCCGGGTTCGAGAATATACTCGATCGTGCCGACAAACCCCGACGCGCGTCCGGACTCGAGGTAGATAAACTGCTCGTCGGCGTGGTTGTGGTTCGGCGTTAGCGCGCCCGTATCGAGTCGGATGCGCGTGTAAGAAACCGTATCGCCCGCGACTGCACGAATGTGAATTCCGTCGCGTACGTTGCGCTCCTCGATATCGTTCCAGTTCTCCAGCCGGCCCTGTGGCGCGACCACCTGAGCAACGCATACCAGGGGGAAAATGGAAGCGGCAACTAGACCGCCAATGACCCATGCTCGCTGCATCCACTCTCTCCTTCCGAAAACCAATGATTCAGTATATGAGATAACGTCGACCCGAACGACGGGGAGAACCTAGGCGACCTCCGGGTACCGTTCATGCCAGGGCGTCGCCTCCTCGAACGCACGCGCGAAGCGGAAGACCTTGGCATCCTCGAACATTCCGCCCGCGAGCATCAGCCCTACGGGCAATCCCGCCGCGGTGAAGCCGCAGGGGACGGAGATCGCGGGTTGCCCCGAAAAATTGAAGATACAGCAGTTCTTGCGCCGCTCGACGTCATGATCACGCGGCTGCTTCTCGATCGGCGCGGCCGCTACCGTCGAAGTCGGCATCGCGAGGACATCGCATTGCTCCAGCACGGCCGCCGCCTTCGATCTGAACTCTTGCCGGAAGGCTTGAGCCGCCTGGTAGTCGGAATCGGACCATTTGGTGACAGCGGCGTAGCGGCGCCGGAACGGTTCACTGAACGCGTCGGGATCGCCCTCTAGGGCTTTGCGGTTCGCCAGCGCGATCTCCGAGAACGTCACATCGGCTTCGTGATAGGCACGCTCGACACCAGGCAGATCCACGTCGACGACGTCCGCGCCGAGGTCCGTATACGTCTCGATAGCACGCGAGACGATTTCGATGACCTCGGGATCACCGCCGGAGAAGAAGAACTCGCGCGGCACACCGACGACCGTGCCGTCGACGCCTTGGCTCATCGGCATCGAGTAGTCGCTTGTCGCACGGTCCACCGAATTGGGATCGTTGTTGTCCGGTCCCTGGATAGCCTCGAGCACGAGCGCCGCATCGCGAACGCTACGGGCGAGCGTACCGACGTGATCCATCGACGAGACCAACGGCATGACGCCGGCCACGCTCACGAGGCCGAATGTCGGTTTATGCCCCACGATGCCGCAGCATTGAGCGGGCTGACGAACGGAGCAACCTGTGTCCGAGCCGATCCCCGCAAAAGCCATCCCGGCCGCGACCGCGACGGCCGAGCCGCCGCTGGAACCACCGGGATGATGATCCAGTTTCCAGGGATTCGCGATCGCTCCATAGTAAGGATTGACGGACGTCGTACCGAATGCGAGTTCGTGCAGGCCCGTCTTGCCGAGCATGACGGCACCGGCAGCGGACAGCAGTCTTACCACCGCGGCATCCGAGTCCGGAATCCAGTTTTCGTAGTACTTACTGCCACCGGTAGTGAGTACTCCCGCCGTTGCGAACAGGTCCTTTATCGCAATCGGAATTCCGTGCAATGGCCCCCGGTCCTTACCGACCGCCAGCTCGGAGTCGGCGCACTCAGCCTGCTCGAGCGCCAGATCTGGCGTCACCGTAATGAATGCGTTGAGCTTCGAGTCGAGCCGATCGATCCGGTCGAGCATCTGCATTGTCAACGCGACTGCCGATATCTCGTTAGACCGGAGAAGCGCGCCAGCTTCTGGAATGGTTGCAAATTCGATGCTTTTTGTCGCCATGAGTAATGTGTCTCGGTCTCAAAATAAATCACGGTTGCAGTCTACCTGTTGTAGGATGATCATGGCCCTGATGAGCGGGGAACCCAACCAACTCTAACAGGGCCAAACCAGGGACTGGAATGGATTTCGCGTCACACCGGTAGATGAAGGCCTTATTCAAGATCCTCGGTATCTCCGCAGCTGTCCTGGCGACGCTGGCCATCGGCGCGGCAATCTTCATCGGCTGGTTTTTCGATCCCAACGACTATAAGGATTACGTTGCGGAATGGGTCGAAACTCGTACCGGACGGGATTTCGTCATCGAGGACGACCTGGCTCTCACATTTTTCCCACCGCTCGGCGTAGAAACGGGCGGCCTGCGACTCGGAAACGCCGAAGGTTTCGGCGACGATGCCTTCGCGACCGCGGAGAGTGCTGTTCTACGCGTCAAGCTGTTGCCGCTGCTATTG
>CAYXNS010000001.1:81110-140092 GCA_964466315.1 uncultured Gammaproteobacteria bacterium | reverse complement strand
AACGGGTGTCCGACCAGTGCGCCACCCTCATGGGCAACGGCTGCAACCAGACGGACTTTGCCGTTTGCAAACTCGAGCACTTGAAGTGCGCCCGGAAAATGAATGAGCTCACCGATATGGTTCGTGACGAGTTCTTCGGGGCTGATCCTCACATCCACGGATACGTGTTCTGGACCGTATAACTCCTCATGCCCCATGTACTCGGCTGATCGAATTCGCGCAATCTTCGTGGGAGTTTTGAAGAGATGGCCAGCGACTTCACAGGCGATCATGTTGATCTCATCACTGTTCGTCAGCGCGATGATCATGTCAGCATCGGCAATTCCCGCTCGTTCGAGCGCATCTGGATGGGCCGCGTGGCCTACGACGGTTCTAACGTCCAAGCGGTCCTGTAACTCGCGTAGAACTTCGGGATCACAATCCATGATCGTGACCTCGTTAGCCTCCTCGCGAGCCAGACTATAGGCAGCTGTCGTACCTACCTGCCCCGCACCCAGAATAAGAATATTCATTAAGGGATGTTGCGCGAAATTCGCGCGTAGTCTACATCAGTTCCAGCTTGGCATATGCAAGAACGAGCCATTTTGTGCCGGCGTTCTCAAAATTGACCTGCACTCGCGCATGCGATCCGCTGCCTTCGGAATTAAGCACGACACCGCAGCCGAACTTACCGTGACGGACACGCTGACCCAGTCGCATAGGTGACGCTTCGTTCTCGAGCGGTCGCGTCGGCCGGAAAATCGGGCGGGAGACGGATAGGGCTGGACGAACCTCCTTGAGTAACTCTTGTGGAATTTCGCGAATAAAGCGCGAAGGCGTGCCGTAATTATCGGTACCGTACAACCGACGTTGTTCGGCATACGTGAGATAGATCTGCTGCTGCGCCCGCGTCAGGCCAACGTAACAGAGGCGGCGTTCCTCCTCCAGACCGTTGGCGTCGGCCAGAGAGCGTTGGTGCGGAAACAGACCATCTTCGAGACCAGCCAGGAACACCAATGGGAACTCCAGGCCTTTGGCCGAGTGCAACGTCATGAGTTGGACACTGTCTTCGTAATCCTCGGCTTGGGCGTCACCGGACTCCAGGACCGCGTAGGACAGAAATTCCGCCAACGGTGGCAATTCCGAGTCCTCGTCCTGTATGACGCCCTGCGCTGCACTGACGAGTTCCTCGAGATTCTCGACTTTTGCTTCCCCTGCCATCTGCCCCTCGCGTCCGTGGTATGCAATGAGCCCGCTCGCATGAGTGACCTCCCTGACCTGGTCGTGCAGCGATACGTCACGGGTCTCCATGTCCAGACGATCGACGAGACTAAGAAAAGCCCAGAGCGCTTTACTCGATCGTTTCGGTAACACGCCGTCGGTGATTACCCCGCCGGCCGCACGCCATAGACTCACACCCGCCTCGAGCGAATAGGCGCGTACGACCTCCATGGTGCGCGCGCCGATACCTCGAGTAGGCGTGTTGACGACTCGCTCGAAGGAGGGGTCGTCGTCACGATTCGCAACCAAGCGTAGATAAGCCAGCGCATCCTTGATCTCGGCGCGTTCGAAGAAACGGAGGCCGCCATAGACACGATAAGGGATACCGGCAGCGAGTAATGTCTCCTCGAACACGCGTGACTGTGCGTTCGATCGATATAACACCGCCACATCACAGCGCGAGTGCCCCTCATCGATATAGTCGCTGATGCGATTGACGACGAAGTCCGCTTCATCGCGTTCGTTGAATGCCGCATAGAGGCGTATCAGCTCACCGCTGCTTCCCTCTGTCCACAGGTTCTTGCCCAGGCGTGAACTGTTATGCGAGATAACCTCGTTCGCTGCTTTGAGTATCGTCCCTGTCGAGCGATAGTTCTGCTCCAGTCGAATGACATCGGTTCCCTTAAAGTGCTGTTGATAGTCATAGAGGTTCTCGACGCGCGCGCCTCGCCACCGGTAGATCGATTGATCGTCGTCGCCGACAACGAAGGGTATTCCCGTTTTTCCCGCAAGCAATTTCAGCCAGTTGTATTGAATCGCATTTGTATCCTGAAACTCGTCCACGAGTAGATGTTGAAAACGCGCTTGATACTGGGCCAGCAGCTCGCCGTTTCCTCTCAAGAGTTCGAGCGCACGCAGCAACAACTCCGCGAAATCAACGACTGAAGAATCTGCACAAGCTTTCTCATAGCGCGCGTATAAATCGATCATCTGCCGGCGACCTGTATTGCCATCATCGTTGACGTGGTCGGGGCGCAGTCCTTCGTCCTTTTGTACGTTGACGAACCATTGGATTTCTTTCGGATCCCACTCGTTTTCATCGAGCTGTAGATCCCTCAACATGCGCCGGATCATTCTTAGCTGATCCGCGGAATCCATGATCTGGAACCCTTCCGCAAGCTCAGCCTCACGCCAGTGGATGCGCAACAATCGATGCGCGAGACCGTGAAACGTGCCGATCCAGAAGTGCCGCGTCGGGAAACCCAGTAGAGCTTCGATCCGCTGCCGCATCTCGGCCGCGGCCTTGTTGGTGAACGTCACCGCCAGGAGCTGCTGCGGCGCGACGCCCTCGACACGAATCAACCACGCTATGCGATGCACGAGAACGCGTGTCTTGCCGCTGCCTGCGCCCGCGAGGACGAGCGTCGGATGGTGCGGCGCCGTGACGGCTTCTCGCTGTGCCTCGTTCAGAGGGTCGATGATTTCGGTGACGTCCATGGTCGGAACGCTGGCTCGTACGGCCTTGAGATCGACGCGGTTACTCGGGCCAGAATGCGGGGATGTAGTGATCGACCAATAGGAAGCTGAATAACGCCATGAGATAAGTGATCGAGTAGCCAAACGTCTTCATTGCGATGTTATCCTGGTCGCCTAGCTTTAGACAGAGCGCATAATACAAAAACCCGCAGCCCAACAGAATGGCGCCGAGCAGATACTGCATGCCACTCATGCCCATGAAGAAAGGCAACACCGATACGATAACCAATAGAATTGTATAAGCGAGCACGAATGACTTCGTCGCCTCGATGCCGTGAGTTACGGGGAGCATCGGGATTCTGGCCTTCTCGTAGTCGTCTTTTCGCGCAATCGCAAGCGCCCAGAAATGCGGTGGTGTCCAGGTGAAGATTATCAAGAACAACAGTAGCGCGTAGCCACTCGCTTCATTCGTCACGGCCGCCCAGCCGAGAATCGGAGGGGCCGCCCCTGCCGCGCCACCGATAACGATATTCTGCGGCGTCGCCCGTTTCAGGAACACGGTATAGATTACGGCATAACCGATTAGTGAGATAAATGTCAGAAATGCGGTTAGCGGATTGATCAAGAGCGTCAACATCGTCAATCCGGTCACGCCAAGCACGAGCGCGAACAAGAACGCTTCGCGTTCGCCGACCCGTCCCGTCGGCAGGGGTCGTTCGCGCGTGCGTGTCATCTGTGCGTCGATACGTTGATCCAGTACATGATTGACGACAGCGCCCGATGAAGCAGCTAGCCCGATTCCGAGGCTGCCGAAGATCAAGACATCCCAGGGGACGAATTCGGGTGTTGCGAGAAACATGCCGACGACGGCAGTAAACACGAGGAGCTGAACTACCCTCGGCTTAGTCAGTGTGTAGTAATCTCGCCACACGGCGAGCAACGGACGCCTAGAGTTGGTTAATTCTTTGGTTAGCATTGAGAACCGTCAAGAGTAGTAGTGCGGCGACACCATTGTGTCCGACTGCTACCGCTAATGGAACACCAAATAGAACAATACTTGCGCCGAGTACGAGCTGTGCCGCCAGCACGACAAGGATCGTAATACCGTCCGCCCGCATTGTCGCATTTTGCGCAAGCCGGAAACCGAGCAGGCCTACCAAGGCAGCCGCGACGATAGCACCCAGCCGGTGCGTGAAATGGATCGCGACTCGAGCTGGATTATCGAGGACACCGCCCTCGTAATCGATACCGAGTTCACGCCACATCACAAATCCCTCGCGAAAATCCATGAGTGGTGGCCACCAGCGTGTCTGGCAGGTCGGGAAGTCCGGACAGGCCAGGGCCGCGTAATTCGCGCTGGTCCAGCCGCCCAAGGATATCTGCAGTACGAGAACGATGGCCGCGGCCAGAGCGAGCCCACCCGAGACCGCAATGGCGCCCGCCGTGTGCGAACACCACCGCGACAGCCAGGAGAGCAAGCCCAATGTCGTCAGCCCACCGAGCAAGTGCGACATGACGATGACGGGCGTGAGAAGCAGCGTCACGGTCCACATGCCCAGCAGACCCTGAAAGATCACGACACCGAGCAGTATGAAAGGCATGCGCCGTGGCTGCGCTGGATCGCTCCGGTTGTGCCACGCCAATCCCGCCAGAAGCACGCAAATGAATCCCAGCGTCGACGCGAGATAACGATGGAACATCTCGCGCGAAGCCTTTCCCGCGTCCAGCGGCCTCTCGGGATAAGCCGACGCAAGCTCCGCCTGCTCGACCGCACTGTCGGGCAGGAAGAGTTGGCCATAACAACCGGGCCAGTCCGGGCAGCCAAGACCCGCATCCGTGAGGCGAACCCAGGCGCCGACGATCACGACGATGAACGCGAGCACGGTACCAGCGCGCGCCAGGCGCTGAAACATTATGTCCAATTGCACGAGTGTCTCTTCTTAGATCCGCGGGCTCTATGCCGGCCTCGCTCTCGATGGGAGCGGCGCAATCACCGCGGACGCGATTGTAACAGAATTGGCCGTTCGCCCGGAGTCGATCGGGCACAGCCGACGCAAGCGTTCGCGGCAGCTAACCCCGCCTCAACTGACGCAGCATCTCCTCAGCGGAGATAACGGCATCGCCTGGCTCTCGCGTCGCTACCTCACCCCCACCGAAGGCCTGACCGAACACGAGTTCAACGGTTATGGCGAAGCGATCCCCGACGCACGTTGCCTCGAGTGCGTCGCGAAACGCCGACCAGCGAGCACGTCCCGTCAGAGTCGTGCGCCGCCCACCTGCAACGTTGGTCGCACCGCATGCGCGTAGATCGGCGACGAGCGCCACCACATCGCGATACGTGACATGCAGCGTATCGATATCCATCACCGGTTCGGTCAACCCGGCCCGCAGCAACAGGTCGCCGAGGTCGTGCATGTCGACAAAGCCGTGCACGTGAATCGCATCGTCGATACCGGACCAGGCCTGTCTGACCTCGGCGAGCGTCTCCGGACCAACCGTCGCGAAACTCACCACACCGCCCTCGCGCAACACGCGGGCCGCCTCGCTGAAGACGATCTCCGGCGCACACCACGGGAGTAAGAGGTTGGCAAAGATCAGGTCGGCACTATGATCGGCAAGCGGTAGTCGCTCGGCATCGCCTGCCAGTACCGCGATCGTAGCCTCATCGGCGCAGCGCGCTCGAGTCCGGCCCAGCATTCCTACACTGCGATCGACGGCGATGATTCTCGCCGCGGGAAACGCGGCAGCGAGTTCCACACTGCCCTTGCCGGTCGCCGCACCGAGATCGATGACGCGGGCCGGCTCGAGCTTCACGAGCTCCAACCGCGCGAGCAGCCGCCGGCGAGTTTCGCAATGAACGAAATCGGCATCGTCGAACGTGGTGGCGACCCGGTCGAACCCGCACATGGCGGCGGCCCGCCCTGGAAGGCCAATCTGGACGGAGCTATTCACGGGTGAGCCCCAGTGCGCGGCTGGTCTCAGGAAACGGCCGGCGTGCCCGCCGCCTCGGGTTTCAGACCGAGTCGATCGAATAAGTCGTGGTCCGCCTCGGTATCCGGGTTGCCGGTCGTGAGTAGTTTATCGCCATGGAAAATCGAATTCGCTCCGGCAGCGAAGCACAGCGCTTGAAGCTCGTCGCTGAATTCCTCCCTGCCGGCCGACAGACGAACATGCGCCCTCGGCATGAGAATTCGTGCGACGGCAACCGTGCGAGCGAACTCCAGGCCATCTACGGGCGGGGAGTTAGCGAGCGGCGTCCCGGGAACCGGCACGAGCTGATTGATCGGGACGCTCTCGGGCTGCGTCGGCAGCGTCGCGAGCGCGTGCAGCAAGCCAATTCGGTCTTCGCGAGTCTCCCCCAACCCTAAAATGCCGCCGCAGCAAACCTTGATACCTGCCGCACGAACATACTCCAGTGTCTCCAGCCGGTCCGCATATCGTCGCGTCGTAATTACATTGGAGTAGAACGACTCGGACGTATCGAGATTGTGGTTGTAGAAATCCAGCCCCGCATCGGCGAGGCTCTGCGCCTGCGGACCCGTCAACAAGCCTAGAGTCGCACAGGTCTCGAGCCCGAGCGCGCGGACCGCGCCGATCATCTTGGCAATCCGTTCGACCTGCTGGTCTTTCGGACCTCTATAGGCTGCGCCCATACAAAATCGTGTGGCGCCTGATTCTTTAGCCCTGAGCGCTGCAGCTTTCACGCTCTCGACGGACATCAGATTATCGACCTCGACGCCCGTGTCATAACGAACGCTCTGAGGGCAGTAGGTACAGTCTTCCGGGCAGGCCCCAGTTTTGATCGACAGTAATGTCGAGATCTGAACAGTGTTGGGATCGAACACTTGCCGGTGGACCCACTGGGCGCCGTAGAGTAGATCGCCGAACGGCAGCTCGAAGATTACCGCCACCTCAGCCTGCGTCCAGTCCGATCGTGGCTCGCATGAGATCTCGGCGCCGGCTAGGGGCAAACTCGCACCGACGTGGGCCTCTATTTCAGTAACTCTTACGGACATATGACGCTGGTTCTCCGGCCCGGCTCTCTGGACGATGACCCCGTATCGTAGGTAGCCTCGGGGAGTTGTCAACTGAGATCTTTCGCTCAAGTCTACAGCACAATCGTCGACTATCTGCCGCCCGAGCGCTGCCGGCTGTGTGGCGGGCCGTCCGCGCGAGGATTCTGTGTGGGCTGTGCCGCCGAGTTCCGAACGGTGCACGAGCCCTGTCGGGGTTGCGGCTTGGAGCAGCCTGTACGCCGTTGTCCTCGAGAAGATGACAACTGGCGTCTCGAGCGCATCGTCGCGCCACTGAGTTACGATTACCCGTCGACTACACAGATCCACGCACTGAAATTCTCTTCCGGGCGAAGCCTCGGGCGCGCGCCATAGCCGCTGAACTGAAACTCCCTTTACTGCTCGTGGGCATCGCACGCTCACGGCCGACACTTCCGCACTCCGGATTGGATGCTTATGAACGTCACGCCGGCATCATGGGCACGTTCACCGTTTCACGTTCGCTCGAAGGCCGCAACGTCGCGATCGTCGATGATGTCATTACGACGGAAGCAACCGTCAATTCGCTGGCGGGCGCGCTTCGTGATGCCGGCGCTTTGACCGTCGAGGCCTGAGCCGTGGCTAGAATGCTCTGAAGTAGTAGGCCGCAACAATGCCGAGAAACACGAAACACCCAGCCCACGCATTATTGAGAAATGCGGTGAACGCGCGATGCGGGTCGCGATCCTTGATCAGGTTTTGCTGGTACAACATGAGCAGTCCGGCGGGTACGAGGCCCACGAGGAACCACACGCCGAGCTCCGTGCTCTGGCCAACGAGAATCAGGCCGAGCACGAACATCAATTGAAAGCCGCCGATGAAAACGCGATCGAGATCACCGAACAATATTGCCGTCGATTTGACGCCGAGTTTCAAATCGTCGTCACGATCCACCATCGCGTACTCCGTGTCATAGATGACGACCCAGGCCATCGTCACTACGAACAGCAGCCAGCCTATACGCGGTACCTGCCCGAGTTGCGCAGCAAATGCCATCGGCACGCCCCAGGAGAATGCTATACCTAAGACGAACTGCGGAGTCGAGATAAATCGTTTCGCGAACGGATAGGCGACCGTGATTGCGGCGCCGAGTACGGCGAGCATCTGCGTCAGCCGATTCAATGTCAAAACAAGACCTAAACCGATCAGCATGAGGGTGACAAAGAGTACGAGCGCCTCCCTTACCGATACCTCTCCAGTTGCGAGTGGGCGATCGCGAGTCCGGCCCACATGCGGATCGATGAATCGATCGGCGTAGTCGTTAATGATGCAGCCGGCAGAGCGCAAGACGATCGTGCCTAGCACGAACACGAACAGGATTCTGTGGTCCGGTACGCCTTCGGCCGCGATCCACAAAGCCCAGAGCGTCGGCCAAAGCAGCAACCAGATCCCGATCGGCCGGTGCAGTCGTGCCAGTCGCACGTAGCCCGCGTGTTGCTTGAGCAACAGTTGCAGATACCGGCCGATGGGGCTTTTTGGCAACAGGCTGGTTAGTGGTCTGGGCATAATCCAAGCATTGTATGGGGGGAAAGGGGATCTGGCCCCATTTTTTCGTTAGACCTTGGCGTAGCGGGCCCGGCCCGCAAGCCAACGATCAATGAGCGAGTCTACGCGCTGCGGATACTTCTCGATTAACTCGTCCGAAAGCCGGATGACTTCGGGCAACAGACTGGCGTCGCGCACGAGATCGGCTATCTTCAACTGCATGACGCCCGTCTGGCGCGTCCCGAGCACCTCGCCGGCCCCCCTGAGCTCCAGGTCCTTTTGCGCGATCTTGAAGCCGTCAGCCGTCTCGCGCATAACGTCCAATCGTTCGCGCGCGAGCTCGGACAGCGGCGACTTGTAGAGCAGCACACAACTCGACGGCGTGGCGCCGCGGCCGACGCGACCCCGAAGCTGATGGAGTTGCGCCAGCCCCATGCGCTCGGAGTTCTCGACAACCATGAGCGTGGCATTAGGCACGTCGACCCCGACTTCGATCACGGTCGTCGCAACGAGCAGATCGAGTTTCCCTTCCTTGAAACATCTCATGATCTGATCTTTGAGACTCGACTTCATGCGCCCGTGGAGAAGTGCGATCTTGAGTTCCGGTAGGGCGGCTTTGAGCTCCGACTCGAGTTGCTCGGCGGCCTGAGAGTCGATCGTGTCGGATTCTTCGATCAACGGACATACCCAGTAAGCCTGCTCGCCTCGCCGGAAATGAGCGAGGACGCGCTGGACGAGTTCCGGCCGCTTCCCGTCCGGCATGACGGCCGTGCGCACCGGTTGCCGCCCTGCTGGCAGCTCATCGATTATGGAGCAATCCAGATCCGCGTAGGCCGTCATTGCCAGCGTCCTCGGGATCGGCGTCGCCGTCATGACGAGTTGATGGGGTAAGTGTGTGCCGTCCTTGCCCTTGAGCTTGAGTTCCAGACGCTGGTCGACACCGAACCGATGCTGCTCATCGACGACGACGAATGCCAGGTTCCGAAAAACCACTTCCTGCTGGAAAAGTGCGTGCGTGCCGATGACCACCTGAGCATCACCGGCCGCTATCCGCGCCAGGCGATCCGAGCGTGCGGCACCCAGCACCGACCCGGTCAGGCAGGCGACATCGACGCTCAACGGCTCGAGCCAGGTGCGAAAATTCGCGTAATGCTGTTCCACCAACAGCTCGGTCGGCGCCATGACGACAGTCTGCGTGCCGCTCGCCGCGCTGACGGCCGCGGCGGCGGCTGCTACGACAGTCTTTCCCGAACCGACATCGCCCTGTAGGAGCCGATGCATCGGCACGTCACACTGCAGGTCCTTGAGAATAGCCGCCAGCGCGCGATCTTGTGCCCCCGTCAAGGCAAACGGCAAACGGCCGCGAAACTCGACAAGGCGCTTGCCGTCATCGGCGAGCACCGTAGCCCGTTCGCGCTGCCGACCGATATTAATGCGTAAGAGACTTAAGCGCTGTGCGACGAGTTCTTCGAGCGCGATACGCGACTGGCAGGGGTGCCGGCCGCTCGTGAGAGACTCGAGTGCAGTTCCCTGCGGTGGCCCGTGCAGAAATTTCAGCGCGTCGTTTAGTCGCGGTGAGTCGGCGGGCAGCCGATCAGCGAGATAGTCGGTGAGCGGTGACTGTTCGAGCATGTCGAGCGCCTGCGCCGCGAGCGATCTGAGCCGCTGCTGGTGCAGGCCTTCGGTCGAGGGATAGACGGGTGTCAGGACGTCGTCAGGCGGCAGCGTATCGGACCCGACGATGCGATACTCGGGATGCACCATCTCGAGACCCGTAGGACCGGCTCGCACTTCACCGAAGCAGCGCAACATCGCCCCGCGCACGAGATTATTCTGTTGCGTGCGCGAGAAATGGAAAAAGCGCAGCGTGATCGCACCCGTACCGTCGGCGATACGACAGAGCATGGCGCGGCGGCGGCGGTAGATGACTTCGGTGAGTTCAATCTTACCCTCGGCAAGCGCCTTCTCGCCCGGACGCAGGCTTCCGAGCGGTCGTAGCTCGGTGCGGTCTTCGTAACGCACGGGCAGCAGGCACAGCAGGTCACCGATCGAATGAACGCCGAGGCGCGTCAGCCGCTCGGCGAGTCGCGGCCCGACACCGCGTAATACTGCGACAGATTCCTCCAGCGTAGCTCTCTCTGCGCCGCCTGGCTGGTAGGATTTCGACTGAGAGGCTGTCTTGGGAGACACCGGGACGACAATCAGGCGACGAGGATCGCGTCCATCTCGACCGCGGCCCCCTTCGGTAGATCCATGACGCCGACGACCGCGCGTGCTGGATAAGGTTCGTCGAAATACTCGGCCATAATCTCGTTGACCGTCGGAAAGTTACTGAGGTCGATCAGATAGACGGTCAGTTTCACGACATCGGCTAGAGTGCCACCCGCAGCCTCGGCGACCGCCTTGAGGTTGTCGAAGACCTGCCGGATCTGGTGCTCGGTACCACTGACGAGTTCCAAGCTCCTCGGATCGAGCGGTATTTGACCCGATACGTACACGGTACCGCCCGCGCGCACTGCCTGACTGTAGGCGCCGATCGCCGCTGGTGCGGCGTCAGTATGAATGGGGTCCCTGGACACTGTCTCCGTCGCTCATTCACCCGGCAGTTCGGCTCACGCGAACGACACCCGGGTTGGCGCGAATGCTGCGGATGACCTGTGCGAGATGGCGGCGATCGCGGACATTCAGCCGGAACGACAGCGTCGACGCATCGCCGTCCGCCTCGACTGTAACGTTGTCGATATTACTCTGTGTAGCCGAGATGCGCCCCGCAACCTCCGCGAGCAGGCCGACGCGGTTCATCGTCCTGACATGGATCTCGGATTGGAACTCGCCCTTGATGCCCCGTTGCCAGTCCACGGGGATCCACTTCGTCGGGTTCTTGGAATCATCGACTACGTTATTACAACTCGTCCTGTGAATCACGATACCGCGACCGCTCGACATGAAACCCAAAATCTCGTCGCCGGGAATCGGATTACAGCAATGTGCGTAACTCACGACGAGTCCTTCCGCTCCCGCAATATCGAGCGGCATGCGCTGGTCAGTGCCGTCGCCGTTTTCCGCGATCTCTTGTTGTGCGAGCATGCCGGCTAGGATCGGAGCTAACCGCTCCCCTAATCCCAGTTGCTCGTAGACGTCCTCCATCTTTTTGACCTGAAGCTCGTTCAACAATATTTCGGTCTGCGCTTTCCGCAGCCTCCGCAGGTTAAGGGAGTAAGGTCTGAGCGCCTGACTCAACAGCCGCCGACCCAGTTCTCGTGCTTCGTCTCGTTTGAGTCCTTTGAGATATGCGCGGATCGCATTGCGTGCTTTCGCCGTCGTGACGAAGTTCACCCAGGTCGGGTTCGGCTTCGCTCCCCTTGTGGTCAGAATCTCGACAGTTACTCCGTTGTTTAACGTCGTCTTCAACGGCACGAGCCGGCGATCGATCTTCGTCGCCACGCAGCGATTACCGACATCTGTATGGACCGCGTAGGCGAAGTCGACGGCGGTCGCGCCCCGCGGCAGACGCATGATATCGCCCTTCGGTGTGAAGACGTATACCTTGTCCGGGAAGAGGTCGACCTTGACGGTCTCGAGAAATTCTTCCGAGTTTGCGGACTTCTGCATCTCCATGAGACCGGCCAACCACTCGCGAGCCCGCACCTCGGCGTTGTACGTGTGCTTTTCCACGGCCTTGTACTGCCAGTGCGCCGCGATACCGCGTTCGGCGACCTGATTCATGTCCTCGGTCCTGATCTGCACCTCGAGAGGCGCGCCGCCGGGCCCAAACAGCGTGGTATGCAGCGACTGATAACCGTTGACGCGCGGTATGGCGATGTAATCCTTGAAACGCCCGGGCATGGGTTTATAGAGCTGATGGACGAGACCGAGCACGCGGTAACAGCTATCGATATCCGGAACGATGATTCGCAATCCGAAGACATCGACGATATCGGCGAGGTGGAGATGCTTCCTGCGCATCTTCGAGTAGATGCCGTAGATATGCTTCTCCCTGGCCAGGATTTTACCTTCGAGGTCCTGGTCGGCGAGATTCTTACATAGATTGCTCTCTATCTTCTTAAGAAACTGCTGCTGACTACCGCTAGCCTTGCGTACCGACCGCGCAAGCACACGATATCGGAACGGGCAGTAGGCTTTGAATCCGAGGTCCTCAAGCTCGATCTTCAAGCTGTACATCCCGAGCCGGTTGGCGATGGGGGCATAGATCTCGAGCGTCTCTTTCGCTATGCGCCGCTGCTTCTCGGGATCCAGCGCGTCGATGGTCTGCATATTGTGTTTGCGGTCCGCGAGTTTGACGAGGATTACGCGCAGATCCTTGACCATGGCCAGCAGCATCTTGCGGAAGCTTTCCGCCTGCGCCTCGGCGGCGCTGTCGAAATGCAGCTTGTCGAGTTTACTGACGCCGTTGACGAGCAGTGCGACGCCCCGGCCGAATTCTTTCTCGATGTCTCGCAAGGTACACGGCGTATCTTCCAGCACGTCATGCAGGAGCGCAGCCTTGATCGAGCCCGCATCGAGGTGCAGGCCGGCCAGGATTTTCGCGACTGCGATCGGGTGGGTGATATAGGGCTCACCGCTCAGCCGATCCTGGCCCTCATGGGCTTTCGCACTGAACTCGTGAGCGGCGAGTATGCCGGCGACGTCGTCCTCGGGCAGGTAAGTTGCGAGTTCCGTCAATAACGGCTCAAGCTCATCACTCCGCCAGACGGCAGAGATTCGATCGCGGATGGCAGCACCGTAGTCCATCGTGACCTCATCGCATCACGCTGGGCGAAACACCGGGCCTATCAGGTGCCCGGGTCAATCGCCGATAGATATTGGGCGAACTGCCAGCAAGTCCTCGGGAATGGCCCGAGGCTTCGGCTCGACATCGAGCAGATCCTCGATCGGCTGATCCCGCTCGGCGAGGATGCTCTCGGTGATATAACCCTCTGCGACTTCGCGCAATGCGACTACCGTGGGTTTGTCATTCTCCCAGTCGATCATGGGCTCGGCGCCATTAGCCAACTGCCGCGCACGCTTCGCCGCCACGAGCACGAGCTGGAACATGTTCGGAATTTTCTCGCTACAGTCTTCGACTGTAATTCGGGCCATTACGCGCCCTCCTTGGATAGCTCTTTGAGCCAGTGTACTGCATGAGCCCCCAGCGTAGCCATACGGGAAATCACCGAGCCAGGAACAGACACCGATCAGGAGTCTCCCTCGGGCACCTGGCTACTCGCCCGCGGCAAGGATCGCTTCGACCCGGCTGCGAACATCCGGGAGATCGGTGCGGTTCCCGGCGCCCTTACCGTGAACGATCGCCGCGACCTCGGCGGCGGCGTGATCGAGATTATCATTGACGACGACATAGCCGAATTCGTTCCAGTGCACCATGTCGCTCAGCGCGTCGTCGAGCCGGCGTTTGATGACGTCCTCCGAGTCCGTTTGCCGTCCGCGCAGGCGGCCCTCGAGCACCTCGCGGCTCGGCGGCATGATGAAGACACTAACCGCATCCGGCCGGCGTGCGCGTATCTGCACTGCACCCTGCCAGTCGATTTCGAGCAGGATCGAGTGACCTTTATCGATCAGCGACTGGACGTGCTTCTCGCTCGTGCCGTACCAGTGGTCGAAGACTTCAGCGTATTCCAGAAACTCTTCGCGTTCGCGCATCGCATCGAACTCGCCCCTGCTCACGAAGAAATAATCCCTGCCCCCGACTTCGGTGTCACGTTGCGGCCGCGTTGTGTACGAGATCGAGAACTCGAGTTCGGGCTCGCGCGCGAGCAGTTCGTGGACGAGTGTCGTCTTGCCGGCGCCCGACGGCGCTGCCAGAACGATGAGTCGACCGGGTTCGGTCCCTGCCACGAGTTACTCCGGAGTGTCGATGCGTGAATGATAGCCGACGGAGGGGCAGTTGCGATCGTTGATTTGCCGCAGTGTCTTCGTCGCCCTAAGTGACCTCGGTGAGCGCCATCCAGACCCTGGGATCGGCGTCCTCGGATCCTACATCAGTACTCCGCTGAAAAAAAGGATCGCGCCCTGTTGTAATCCCTGGCCCCTTGAATCCTACTCGAGGTTCTGGACCTGTTCGCGCATCTGCTCGATCAGAACCTTGAGTTCGACGCCCGAGCGCGTCAACTCTTCATCCTGCGATTTCGAGGACAGCGTGTTGGCCTCACGGTTGAGTTCCTGCATGAGGAAGTCGAGGCGTCGACCGATGGGCTCGGTACGGCCCAGCGCGTCGCGGACCTCGCTCACGTGGCTGCCGAGCCGGTCGAGCTCCTCGGTCACGTCGAGCCGCTGCGCCAAAAGCGCGAGTTCCTGCTCGAGCCGCCCGGGATCCGCCTCGACATCGAGCCGCGCCAGACGCTCCAACAGCTTCGCCCGGTAGCGCTCCTGCGCGTCGGGTAGCCGTGGTCCGAGGGCGGCGATAATTTTTTCGATCGCATCGCAACGCTCGACGAGCATACCGACCAGACGCTCGCCCTCGCGTTGCCGCGCGGCGCTCAACGATTCGAGCGTACGGGCGAAACTCTGCGCAGCCGGATCTGCCATGGCGGCCAACCCCGCCGCAGCTTCCTCGAACACGCCGGGCCAGCGCAGAATTTCGCCGACGGCCAACTGTGTCGCGTCGGGGAACGTCTGATGAACCTCCCGCTCGAGCCCCTTGAGATTCTCCAGGGCCTGCTCCTGCAGAATGGCCGCTGATGCCTCTTGGCCGGCAGCGGAGAATCTCAAGATGCAATCGACCTTACCGCGGCCAAGCGCCACCGTGATCATCTCGCGGCAACGCGGCTCGAGTGCGCGCAGCTCATCGGGCAACCGCAGGCTGATATCGAGGAAACGATGGTTGACGCTGCGAAGCTCCCAGACGAGTCTATAAGACTCGACTACGGTCTCCTCGGTTGCGAAGCCTGTCATGCTATTAGCCATTGTCTTGGTTCGTGATTGGGGCCCAGACACGCTCAAAGGTTTAAGTCTAAGATATGCGAGAGGATGGGACGAGTTTTAACCGGTGAAGTTCGAATCCGCACAGATCAGTTATCTGGGGGATCGCTCCGAGAACCAGGATCGCGTGGCAATAATTGCCGAGGACGAGAGCCTTTTAATGGCCGTAGTCGACGGCATGGGCGGCCACTCCCATGGCGCGCGGGCAGCCGAAGTCACGCTCGAAGTGATCGAGGAGGCCTTCAAGGAGGTTCCGCGCCCGATCTTTGACCCGCAGGGGTTCCTCACACTCGTTCTCGCGCGAGCTCACGATGCCGTGGTCGAGCTCGGGGACGGGCTCGTTCTCGATGAGAAACCGCGGGCGACCTGTGCCATATGCCTCGTGCAGGAGTCTGGCGCTTACTGGGCGCATGTCGGCGATAGCCGCATCTACCAGATTCGCGGTGACGCGGTTTTCGAGCGAACCCGTGACCACAGCCACGTAGAGCTTCTGCTACGACAGGGCCTGATCAGCGAGGCGGAAATCAGCGAGCATCCGATGCGGAATTTCGTCGAATGCTGCCTCGGCGGCGACGCGGCGCTGCCGAATATGAGTGTTACGGGGAAGAAGGACCTCCTGCCCGGCGACGTCCTGCTCGTCTGCACCGATGGCGTGTGGACCGGCCTGGAGGAAGATGAGATCGGTCGGGTCATCGGCGACGAGTCCGCCACGCCTGACAGCTTGCTGCGGAAGGTCGCAGAATCCGCAGTCGCAAGAAATGCGCCTCATAGCGACAATACCAGTGCCGCCGCGCTACGATGGCAGGGCTAACGCTTTGCCGATCGGTTAACTTATAAGACGTCGTCAAATTTGACGGCGAGAACAACAGGAGTGAACAGTGCGTCCCAGCGGCCGTAGCGCAGATGAAATGCGCGCGATTCGTTTTACGCCTGAATTCACACGGCACGCCGAGGGTTCGGTGCTCGTGGAACTCGGCGAGACGAGAGTGCTTGCAACCGCATCCGTCGATAACAAGGTGCCACGCTTCCTCAAGGGCAAGTCCGAGGGCTGGATCACGGCGGAATATGGCATGCTGCCGCGCTCGACTCACACGCGAAATCCTCGCGAAGCGGCCCGTGGTAAGCAAAGCGGCCGGACCATGGAGATCCAGCGGCTCATCGGCCGCAGCCTGCGCGCCGTGATCGACCGCAGTGCTCTGGGTGAGCGCACGATCACCGTCGATTGTGACGTACTGCAGGCGGACGGCGGCACACGGACGGCTTCGGTCACGGGCGGCTATGTCGCGCTCGCGCTGGCGATGCTCGAACTCGTCAGCCGCGGAGATCTGACCCAGAATCCTATCCACGGTCAGGTCGCCGCGGTCTCGGTTGGTATCTTCGGCGGCACGCCTGTACTCGATCTCGATTACACCGAGGACGCTGAGGCCGAGACGGATATGAATATCGTCATGAACGAGGCCGGCGGACTCATCGAGATCCAGGGCACGGCCGAAGGCCATGCTTTTCAGCGCGGCGAACTCGATCGGCTGCTGGATCTCGCGAGCAAAGGCATCGATGAGCTACTCGAAGCACAAGCCATGGTGCTAAATCGGTGACCGCCGCCACCAGCCGGTGGGTTCTGGCTAGCGGCAACAGCGGCAAGCTTCGTGAGATTCGGGCCGTCCTCGCGGACTCCAGGATTGAACTCGTCGCCCAGAGCGACCTCGATGTGTCCTCGCCCGAGGAGTCCGGCACGACGTTTGTCGAGAATGCGCTGCTAAAGGCGCGGCATGCGGCGCTCGCTACCGGGCTACCCGCGATCGCGGACGACTCCGGCCTTGCCGTCGATGCATTGGCAGGAGCCCCCGGGGTTCATTCCGCACGCTACGCGGGGCCTGCAGCCGACTCCCACGCCAATATCCAGAAGCTTCTGGACGCACTGGCCGCAACCCCCGATGCCGAACGCGGGGCGCGTTTTTACTGCGTGATCGTGGCGATGTCGAGCGCGGAGGATCCCGCACCCCGGATAAGCCAAGCGGAGTGGCCTGGGATCATCGCCCGCACACCCACGGGCGACGGTGGTTTTGGCTACGATCCGGTGTTCTACGATTCCGAACTCGCCGCGACGGCCGCCGAGCTCCCGTTCGACGTCAAGAACCGGGTAAGCCACAGGGGCCGTGCGCTCGCGAAACTCCGTATCGCGCTTCAGGAGCACCTCAACGAAGGACCGTTGCGACCAGGATAAATCGCGATTTTATGCACAACTGGCAAGCCGGGCCCCTGAAACAAGCTCTTTAGACGTGACTACTCTTAACATTCATCACTACTACTTCTTAACTACCTAATTAATATACGAATAGTACCCCTGTTCGTTTATGGGTCAATCTAAGCTAAATCCCGGTACGCCGCGGCTCCATGAGCGAACGGTGCGATTTCTCCACAGAGTTATCCACCGCAACTGTGGATAAAACTCGTTTTTCGTGGCTGTTCCTGACCTTAGGCTCGGGACCGGGACCGGATTCTTGAAGTAAGTCCCGGCGCGCCTTGTGTTTAGACCGTCCTGGCAGTATGCTCACGCGCCCTCGAGACCGGGCTTGCGACGCCATGAAAGCAGAGATCCACCCAGAATACGGCGACATCAAAGTGACCTGCAGCTGCGGGAACGAGTTCACGACCCGATCGACACTGTCCGGCGATCTCAGCGTCGAGGTTTGCTCCAACTGTCACCCGTTTTACACGGGCAAACAGAAGATCGTGGACACGGGCGGCCGTGTGGATAAGTTCCGCAAGCGCTACGGGCGAGGCCCGAGCGCCTGACAGCGACCCGCTAGACCAGTCATCGGATTCGTCTTCGGCCCCCTCAGGCGGCCCCTGCGCTGCTATAATGGGCGTCCTTGTGCCCCTCTGGGGTTCGTACTCTAGGGAATTGCGGCAGACAGGCCATAGGCCGTCCCTCATCACCATGGGCGGCAAGAATAATCTAGAGGAGCCAGCGGCAAGCGTATGACCGATAAGCACTACACCCTGACCGATCCCGAATCCGGTGCAGAACTCGAGCTTCGGCGCTACGATCCCACCATTGGACCGAGCGTCCTGGACGTAACATCTCTGTACGGCAAGCAAGGCGTATTTACCTACGACCCCGGATATGCCGCTACTGCTAGCTGTTCGAGTCAGGTCACGTATATCGACGGCGAAGCCGGCGTGCTCTTGTATCGCGGCTATCCGATCGAGCAGTTGGCCGAACAGTCGAGTTACCTCGAAGTCTGCTACCTGCTGCTCCATGGCGAGTTGCCAACACAAATCGCGCTCGATGAGTTCGAAGAATCTATTTGCACGCACACGATGATCAACGAGTCGTTGCTGCGCTTCTTCAACGGCTTCCAGAACGACGCTCATCCGATGGCCATGGTCTCGGGAGTAGTCGCTTCTCTCTCCGCCTTCTATCACGATACGACCGATATCCACGATCCTGAGGATCGCGACACCTTCGCTCACCGGATCCTCGCCAAAATTCCAACGATCGCAGCCGCCGCCTATAAGCACACACTGGGCCAACCCTTCGTCTATCCGAAAAACGATCTGGATTACTGCGGCAACCTGCTGAGTATGTTCTTCGCCGTACCCGCTGACGAGTACGAGGCCGCCCCGATCGCGGCGGAAGCCCTGGATCTATTGTTCATCCTGCACGCCGACCATGAGCAGAACTGCAGCACGTCGACGGTTCGAATGGCCGGAAGCTCCGGTACGAGTCCCTACTCGGCCATCGCGGCGGGTATCTCTGCACTCTGGGGCCCAGCACATGGTGGCGCCAACGAAGCCGTGATCAACATGCTCGAGGAGATCGGCACCGCCGATCGCATCAACGAGTACGTCGCGCGGGCAAAAGACAAGGACGATCCGTTTCGCCTCATGGGGTTCGGCCACCGCGTGTACAAGAGCTACGACCCACGAGCCGCCATTATCCGGAGGATGTGCCATCGCGTGCTGGAGGGCTTAGGCCAGCACGATTCGCCGCTGTTCGAGAAGGCGCTGAAGCTCGAAGAGATCGCGCTCAAGGATCAGTACTTCATAGAGAAGAATCTCTACCCAAACGTCGATTTCTATTCGGGCATCATCTACCAGGCGTTAGGTATCCCGAAGTCGATGTTCACGGTGATGTTCGCAATCGCCCGTTGCGTGGGCTGGGTGACGCACTGGCGCGAGATGGTTGCGGATCCGACCTCGCGCATAGGCCGCCCGCGACAGCTCTATAACGGCCCCGGCCAGCGGGACTATGTCCCCGTTAGCGATCGCGGTTAACCAACCGCTTGTTGATCGAGTAACGCCAGAACGCGGCGCCTGCTCGCGCGCTGCATGGGCCGCCGGTCTATAGGGCTGAGCGGTGCCTGGCGCACGCCCTTCTCCGGGAAAATGATGACGTAAACGCGCTCGCCGCCCCTATTGAAGTTGAATCCCGGCACGATGGACAGCTCCTGACCGTTGAAACGGTAGCGGCGCTGACAATTGCGGCTCCCTATGCCCTTCACCTCGAGTTCAGTCAATACCGCCTCAGGAGAGTCTGTGAAAACGTGCAACTCCAGCGGCGAATTCTCTGTCACGGTTCCTGCCAACACGGGGCCGACGAGGCGCGGTTGGAATTCGGCGAGAAACTCCATGATCTCGGTTGCTAACCTGCGCATGGCCGCGAGCCGCCACTCGTGCACCTCCGGCTCGAAGATACGCTGACGCTCGATGACGCTCGACTCGATCTCAGAGTTACTCGGTAGTGCGCTGGCTTCACGAACGCCGAAGCGCAGCGCCGCCTTGCGCTTTGCCTGGCCGTAGTCGTATATGCCGTGATCGACGATGAGGCGTGCGGCCTCCTGTGCGAGCTGTTCGCGTAACGCTTCGGTACCCGGTCCGCGTTTAGCCCCCATATCTAGCTCGTACGCTCGTCAGAAGAGTGGTTCTTGGCCTTGCTCGGCTCCAGTCTCGCCCTGGCCCAGAAAGATCTCGGGAGTCCATTCCTCATGTTCCTGCTCCCGGTCGGGGATATGATCGAGACGAAATTTCTCGAAGATGCTGCCCGTATTCGCGGCCGCCACGAGACCATTCTCGGGATTGATTCGCACATCAACGATCCCCGGCGGCTGCTCCATCGCATGATGGCCCACACCATCCAGCGCTTCGTCCATGAACTCGATCCACATCGGTAGCGCCGTGGCCGCACCCTGTTCGTAGCGCCCTAGCGAGCGCTCCTGATCGAATCCTACCCAGGCCGCTGTCACAAGGTCGCCGTTGAACCCGGCGAACCAGGCGTCACGCCGATCGTTGGTCGTGCCGGTCTTGCCGGCGAGATCATCTCTTCTCAGTGCCGCGTACGCAGCCCGTCCCGTACCGCGGCGCACGACATCCTGCATCATGTCGTTGATGAGATAAGCGTTCTGCGCCGAGATGATGCGTTGGGCCTCCGGAGTCTTCGGGTACAGCTCGATCGGGCTCCCGACGAGCATCGGGATCACCGGCGCCTCGAAATCCAGCTCGTCACAGGGTTGGCAGACGAGATTAGGCGAAGCGTCATACAGCACATCGCCATCGATATCTTCGATGCGATCGATCAAATACGCATCGACCTTGTAACCGCCGTTCGCGAAAACGGCGTAGCCGTCGACGAGACTCAGCGGTGCCACGCCACCTGCGCCGAGTGCGAGCGTCGCGTTTGCCGGCAACGCCGTATCGTCGAAGCCGAAGGACTCCAGATGCTGGACCGTCGCGCCGATACCCACCCGTTGAATGACTCTGACGGATACGAGGTTCAGCGATTTCACGAGGGCCTCGCGCAGCCGGGTCGGGCCGCTGAAGACACCGGAATAGTTACCGGGACGCCACTCAGCCTCGAGCTCCGGGCTGGCTTCGACAATGGGCGCATCATTGACGATGGTCGCTACCGTGAAGCCGTTTTCCAGCGCGGCAGAGTAGACGAATGGTTTGAAGGACGAGCCCGGCTGACGTTGGGACTGGGTCGCGCGATTATAATTGCTGAGGTAGAAGTCGAAACCCCCCACGAGCGCCGTGACGGCGCCGTCCATGGGATCCAGAGAGACGACCGCACCCTGCACCTGGGGGACCTGCGCGAGCCGCAAGCTGCCGTCTTCCAACAAGCGAAAACGCACGACATCGCCCGGATCGAGTACGTCGCCGACCTTCTCCGGTGCTCGGTCCACGAGGTCATCGCTGATGAACGCTGCCGCCCAATCGACGGATTCGAGCTCTATGGGCAGAAGGCCCCAGTCAGAGAAATAAACCTGCGCGCGGTCGCGAACCGGCGGTGGCTCGAGTACCAGCCCTTCCTCTTCAACCGGTGCCGCCGCATACTCCTCGATCGCGATTACGGGCCCCGGTTCGGGCTCGATCTCCTCGACGCTGACCACGAGCCCGGTCTTAAAGCCCGTGATGTCCGTGTAATCGCTGAGCAGGGCCTCCCAGCCATCTGCCTGGGACACCGCAGCTTCGGGCGAGAACTCGGCCAGCTCGACCTGGGCGACCGGCCCACGATAACCGTGGCGCTCGTCGTAGCCGATCAAGCCATTACGGAGCGCCCTTTGCGCCGTGCGCTGCAGCCGGCTGTCTATCGTCGTCGTCACCTTGAGGCCGGCCTCGTAAGCCGCTGGCCCGAGTCGCCGGATGAGCTCCGCCCTGACCATCTCGGCAACGTAGGGGGCCCCGAGTTCGAGCTGCGGTCCATAGACCCTGCTCTCGACGGGTGTTGTCATCGCCGTGTGATATTCAGTCTCGGAGATGAAGCCGAGTTCGCGCATGCGACGCAGCACGTAGGTTCTGCGCTGTGCGGCAGCTTCGGGGTTGTTGTAGGGATTCAGGATCGAAGGTCCCTGAGGGATGCCGCCGATGATCGCCGCCTCGGCGACCGTGAGTTCGTGAAGCTCCTTGCCGAAATAGATCCGCGCGGCAGCCACGACACCGTAGGCGTGCTGGCCAAAGAACGTCGTATTGAGATAGAGCTCGAGGATCTCCTGCTTGGAGAACTCTCGCTCGATACGGGTAGCAAGAATTAACTCTTTGAATTTACGAACAAAAGTCTTGTCCCTATTGAGAAAGTACATCCTCGCAACCTGGATCGTGATCGTGCTGCCGCCCTGGCTGCGGTCACCGCCCGAGAGCAGAAAATTGAGCCCGGCACGCATATAGCCCTGATAATCGAAGCCTGGATGGTCGAAGAAACGGTCGTCCTCGGCCGCCAATACGGCCTGCACGAGGACCGGTGGGACATCCTCGAATCTCGCTGGGGTACGCTGCTTCTCGCCAAACAGCGCCATGAGCCGCCCGTCCCGGCTGTAGACGGAAAGCGGGATCTGGAGCCTGATGTCGCGCAGCTCCTCGGCCTGCGGCAGTGTGGGCGCGACGTAGTAGTAACCGCCCGCAAAAAGCCCGCCCAAGGCCACGATCCCGGTTACGCCGTAAACCGAAATAATCGCCGCAATTCTTAGGTATTTTCTCATCGCCGAAGGTGCATTCTACTTCCTTGCCTACGACCGTGCCTTTGCGCATAGTCGCCGGAGTAGGCAAACCCATCGAAAGATAGGGACGCAAAGCCACCGGTCTACGGGCCGGGCCTTTATCCACAAGGCCCGCCTAGGATAGCGGGGCTGCCGGAGCAGGAGAAGACCGCTTCGCCAGCCGCCCTTGTCCACCGCCCGTCCAGGCCACGAGCACGCCCCCTTTCGAAACCGAATCACGGCCCGAAAGCGCCCGGATTCCTCGCCGCTGGGCCTGCCGGAGCAGGTAACCCGATACACGGCCGGGGTCGTGAATTCGGTCATAACTATGTATCTCTTGCCTGATATATAGTTAAATTGGATAACTTGACAGAATATTAGGATTGTACCCCAACCCTCGGAGTTGGAAAGGAAAACAGGTGTTCGGAAGCCGGGTGACCAAGGTCCTTATCGGGCTGGATATTACGACCTCCTCGATCAAGTTGATCGAGCTGAACCAGAACGGCCAGGAATACCGGGTCGAATCCTATGCTGCCGAGCCGACGCCGCCCAATGCGATCAACGAAAAGGCGATCGTCGACGCCGAGGCCGTCGGCGAGGTGATCCGCCGTGCGGTGAAGCGTTCCGGTACGAAGGTCAGAGACGTCGCCTTCGCGATCAGCGGCGACGCCGTCATTACTAAAGTCATTCAGATGCCGAGTAATCTAACCGACAGCGATCTCGAGGGCCAGGTCGAACTCCAGGCCGATCAGTACATCCCGTTTCCGATAGAAGAGGTCAGCTTCGATTTCGAGGTCATCGGCGAGAGCGAGCGTGACCCGGACATGCAAGACATCCTGCTCGTCGCAACCCGAACCGAGAACGTCGATCAACGTCAGGTCGCAGTCGAGTCCGCGGGCATGGACGCGAGCGTGGTGGACGTCGAAGCTTTCGCCGTAGAGAACGCCTGCCAGCTACTCGCGCATCAGATGGTCGATAACGGCGAGGGCAAGTTCATCGCCATCATGGATTTCGGCGCGAGCTCGACGACGTTCAGCGTGCTCAAGGACCTCAAAGTCATCTACACGCGCGATTTTGCGTTCGGCGGACAGCAGCTCACCGAAGAGATCATGCGGACTTATGGGTTGTCGGTCGAGGATGCCGGGCGTGCGAAGAAGGAAGGCGGCCTGCCGAGTAACTATCAACCCGAAGTGCTCGACCCGTTTATCGACGATATGTCGCAGCAGGTCAGCCGCTCGCTGCAGTTCTTTCTCGCGTCGGGCAGCGACCGCGAGCAACCCGATCAGATTCTCGTGTGCGGTGGTTGCGCCAACATTCCCGGCGTTGCCGACGTGATCAGCAGCCGAGTCGGTATCCCCACCGAGATCGGCGATCCGCTGGGGCAGATGAAGTTGTCAACGAAAGCGAAGGCTCAGGGCATACGCAGCGATGCGACGGCGCTTTTGACAGCGTGTGGTTTAGCGTTGAGGAGTTTTGACTGACATGCCAAAAATCAATCTCTTACCGTGGCGCGAAGAACTGCGCCAGAAATGCAAGAAAGATTTTCTGATGGCGCTGGGCGGTGCCGTTCTCATTGCCGGATTCATTACGCTCGCCAGCAAACTTACGGTTCAACAGTGGATCCAGAATCAAGAATCTCGCAACAACGTTCTAAAGGCGGAGATCACCGAGCTCGACAGGCAGATCGATGAGATCCTAGGGCTGGAGAACCAGAAGGAACGACTCCTGGCACGTATGGGCATCATCGAGCAACTGCAACGATCTCGACCCGAGGTCGTGCATCTGTTCGATGAGCTCGTCGACGCACTGCCGGAAGGTGTATTTCTGACCGAAATCACTCAGGCCGCTGCCCGCATCGAAATTTCGGGAACGGCGCAATCGAGTACGCGCGTCTCCGCGCTGATGCGCAACATCGATTCTTCAGAGTGGCTTCGAGATCCGGGGCTGGATGTCGTGGAGACGGTTGAGGATGGGGCAGCACGTAATGCCGAGTTCACTATTTTCGCCCAGCAGGTCTCTATTAGCGATGAAGAGGGCGAAGTGCTGCTGCCATGAACATCATCGAAGAACTTCAATCACTGGACACGAGCGATCCCGGTCGATGGCCGCTGCTTGTCAGGCTGATCTCGGTCGTTGTCGTGTTCGTCGCCGTTGGCACGCTCAGCATCTATTTTTTCGTCATCAACTCGGAGATACCGCTGCTCGAGAGAGTGGAACTTGAGGAGCAGGAGCTGCGCGCAACGTTCGAAGAGCGGCAGACCAAGGCCGCGAACTTCGATGCCTATCGCTCCCAGCTCGCCGAGATAGAGCGTTCTTTCGGTGCCATGCTTCGTCAGCTACCGGGACGTACCGAGGTTCCAAACCTGCTCGTGGACATCTCCCAGACAGGGTTGGGCGCCGGACTCGAGGAGCAGCTCTTCCAGCCCATGGGAGAGATTAGGCGAGAGTTCTACGCGGAACTGCCGATCAGGATTCGCTTGTCGGGCAGCTACCACGAACTCGGTAACTTCGTTAGTGGCATCGCCGCATTACCGCGTATCGTCACGTTACACGACATCAACATTCGCCCGTTGACGCCGGACGCGCTCGACGAGCTGACACTCGACGTTACGGCCAAGACCTACCGCTACCTGGATGAAGATCCGACGGAGGGATGATGGCTGCCCAGCGCAAAAATGTCCGGCACCTGCTCGCCGTTGCCATCGCCGCGTCGGGGCTCGGCGCATGCAGCGCCGATATGGATGATCTGCAGGTCTATATCGATGAGGTGAAAGCCCGCCCCGGCGGCATCATCGCACCGTTACCACAAGTCGTACCGGCACCGAGTTATGCCTACGAACCCGGCGAGAGGCGCTCGCCTTTCATGCCTGAGACGCCACAGACTCGCGCAAGCAGCAATCCGGATGCTATCCAGGGGCCGGATCCCAATCGACCGCGGGAGTTTCTCGAGCAGTTCCCCCTGGACACGCTGCGAATGGTCGGAACACTCGACGCCCGCGGCGATTCCTTCGGTTTGGTACAGACCTCAGATAGCTTGATCTATCGAGTCGCGGTCGGGCACTACCTGGGACAGAACTATGGCCGAGTCACATCAATCTCGGACTCCGAGATCGTGCTCGTGGAGATTATTTCCGATAGTATCGGCGGCTACCTGGAACGCCCCGCGGCCATCGGTCTGAGCGACTAACGCCCCAGGGAACGTAATGGGAGTAAACCTTATGCACACACCAGCGCCCAGCCAGAAAGGGTATGTCTCTACGAGACTTCACCAAGGAGCGGTGACAGTGATGTGGATCGCCTTAGCCCTCTGCGCGTCAATGCCTCTTCGAGCGCAAGAAGACATCTCTCGTCAGCTCGAAGCTATCGACGTTCAGTCGCTCCCGGGTCAGGCCCTCGAGTTACGCCTGCGCATGAGCGAAGCCGCGCCGGAACCGTTGAGTTTTACGATCGACGACCCGGCCAGGATAGCGCTGGATCTGCCGGGTACGGTTCTCGGGCTCGAGGCACGTCGGCAGGACGTCAATCTCGGCCCCCTTGCGACCGTGCTGGCAGCCGAGGCGAACGGCCGCACTCGCGTCGTCCTCAATATGAACACCATGGTGCCGTACGAGACGCGAACGGTCGACGACAGCGTCTATATCACACTCGGGCAGCAGGCCGGCGCAGCGCCTAGCCCGTCCTTTGCCGCACAGCCCGTTTCGCCAGGGTCGACGCAGGCTATCTCTGGAGCCGCTGATCGCGGCATCACGAATATCGATTTCCGCCGCGGCTCGAATGGCGCCGGACAGGTAGCAGTGCAACTCGGCGATCCACGCACGACCGTCGACGTTCGAGAGGAAGCCGGACGTATCATCGTCGACTTCCTGGACACGGGCCTGCCGGACGCGCTATTGCGGCGTCTCGACGTTACCGACTTCGCGACGCCGGTCACCACCGTCGACGCCCTGCGCGTCAATGCCGATGCACGACTCGTCATTACCACAAGTTCACCCTTCGAGCAGGTCGCGTACCAGACCGACAATCTCTTCACACTCGAGTTCCAAATTCCCGTCGAAGTCGAGCAGCCAATCGGCATCTTCAATGAGAACCGAGAATACTCGGGCGAGCGCCTGACGTTGAACTTCCAGGACATCGAGACGCGGGCCGTGCTGCAGCTCCTTGCAGACACGAGCGAGCTCAACATTGTCGTCAGCGATACGGTCCAGGGTAACGTGACACTGCGATTGCAAAACGTGCCTTGGGATCAAGCGCTCGATATTCTCCTCACGACGAAGGGGCTCGACATGCGGCGCAACGGCAGCGTCATCATCGTCGCGCCCGCCGAAGAGATCGCGGCGAGAGAGCGCGCCGAACTCGAAGCCATCCAGGAACTGCAAACGCTTGAGCCTCTGCGTTCGGAATTCATACAGGTGAACTACGCGAAGGCCAGTGATCTGGCGGCTCTGGTCAGTGGGGGCGGATCGAATCCGCTGATCTCCGACCGCGGCAGCGTCGCGATCGACGAGAGGACTAATACGCTGCTGGTTCAGGACACCTCGGAGAGACTGGCGAGCATTCGCCGGCTAGTCACTACGCTGGACGTTCGTGTTCCACAAGTTTTGATCGAGTCACGAATCGTTATCGTCAACGACGACTACAGCCGCGACCTGGGCGTGCGCTTCGGTGCGACAGTGGTCAACGACAGGTCGAATGACGGCCTAGTGTCGTTCACGGGCACGAGTACGGGCTCCGACATCATCGCGCAGTCGGGCATCGCGAACATCAACAACACCGGCACACCGTTCCCGGTGACGACGCCGCCTATCGATCAGCGATACAACGTCAATCTCCCGGTAGCGGCGCCGGCGGGGCAGTTTGCTTTGGCCATACTCGACTCCGACTTTCTCGTCGATCTCGAGTTATCGGCTTTGGAGGCCGAAGGTGACGGACAGATACTCTCGACACCCCATATCATCACAGCCAATCAGAAAGAGGGTCGCATCGAGCAGGGCGTCGAGGTTCCGTATCAAGAGTCCTCCTCGAGTGGCGCGACGACGACGCAGTTCAAGGAAGCCGTCCTGAGCTTGACAGTTACACCGCAGGTGACGCCTGACGATAGCATCATCATGGACATATTCGTCACGAAGGACTCGGTAGGCGAGCTCGTAGCCAGCGCCACGGGTGGCTTCGTACCCAGCATCGATACGCGTTCCGTGATCACGACGGTGCTCGTCGACGACGGACAGACCGTGGTACTCGGCGGCATTTTCGAGACCGAAGAACGCGAGACGATCAATAAGGTGCCGGTTCTGGGCGACATACCAGGGCTCGGCTATCTATTCCGCTCGACGGTCACGGTGAATAACCAGGCGGAGCTTCTGATCTTCGTGACGCCGAAGATTCTTAGAGAGGGCGCCAACCTGTACTAGTCGAATCAGTCCGTCACGGTCAACTGGCAGTCGGGCGGTGCACCCATCAACGGCTTACCGGTCAACTTTTCCACGACTCGCGGTACGGTCATCCCGAGCGTCATCAACGCCGTCGCAGGTAACGTCACCGTCGACATCAGCGCGACGAACGCGGGCCCGGCCATCATCACGGCGACGAATACCGACGGTACGACGACATCGCTCCAGATAGAGTTCGTCGCAACCGTGCCGGCGACGCTGGAACTCCAGGCCAGCCCGCTGAATATTGGCATCAATGAGCAGTGCGCGATTTCGGCCACGGTCCGGGATGCTGCCGGCAATCTCGTGAAAAACCAGGTAATCGACTTCTCGGCCGTCGATATCACGGGCGGTACGTTGTCGGCCGGACAAGCCGTGACTGGCAGCGCCGGCCAGGCGCAGACATTCTACACGTCGAGCACGGTGACGAGCGCGGCCGAAGGCGTGAGGATCGATGCCACGGTTCAGGGCGCGGCGGTTACCGATTTCGTCCTGTTGACGGTCGCTCAGCGCGAGCAATTCCTGAGTATCGGTACCGGTAACGAGATCTCCGAGCCGAACAGCGTCCAATTCCGCGTCGAGTACGCGATACAGGTCACCGATTCGCAGGGCAACGGCGTCCCCGGTGCGACGGTACAGGTCGCCGTTCTATCCGACTTCTACATGAATGGTTTCCGGAGCTTCCCTCTGGGCGGAAGCTCGTGGACGACGACCACGGCCGTTTGCGCGGACGAGGACGTAAACCGCAACGGTATTCTCGACGCCGGCGAAGATTTCAACTCGAGCGGCCGGCTCGAAGCGAACAACATCGCCACGGTCTCCGCACAAGGAACCGGCGGCGGTACGCTCGTGACCGATCAGAACGGCTTCGGTTTCGTCGACCTGTTCTACCCACAGGAATACGCGTACTACGCCCAGGTTACGCTGCAGGCAACGGTAGGCGATGTCAGCGGCACCGAGTTTGCCGAGGCTCTGAGCTTCGAGCTAACGGGCACCGCGTCGGACTTCAATAACCAGAACATCTCGCCACCAGGGCCGATCAGCCCGTTCGGCGATGGTAGTCTGTTCCCGACTTGCGCCGACACGCTTTAACCCGCTTCCGATTGATATAGAGAAGGCCAGCCGTTGCGCTGGCCTTTTCATTTTGGGTAAACGGCCAACTAGCGGCTGTGGGCGCGAGCAGGCTGTTAGACTTCACGTACAGTGACCGCCCACACCAACATCTACCTGATCGGCCCAATGGGCTCCGGCAAGACCGCGGTCGGAAAGCAACTCGCGACGGAACTCGGCATGAAGTTCTTCGATAGTGACGCCGAGATCGAGAAGAGCACCGGTGTCGACATCTCCTATATCTTCGAGAAGGAGGGTGAGGCGAGTTTTCGTCAGCGCGAGCAGGAATGTATCGCGAACCTGACTCGACGCGAACGGATCGTGCTCGCTACGGGCGGCGGCTCCGTGATCGGCGAGGAGAACCGTCACAATCTGGCACAGACTGGAACCGTCATCTATCTACGGACAAGCGTCAACCGGCAGCTCGAACGAACGCAACATGCGAAGAATCGGCCGTTGCTCTCAGAGGGAGACCCGCAGGAGACGCTGGAGCGGCTCGCTGCCATTCGGGGGCCTCTGTACGAAAGCCTGGCATCGTTCTCGGTCGAGACAGGTGGACGCCATGTCAGAGCCGTCGTCTCGAGCATCCAGAAGATTTTCAAGGAACGCGGGCTGGGCCCGTTGAAAAACTGATGCGCCCCTGCGAACCTTTCCTCCACCCGTAACTTGGCGACTAGCAAGATGGATATCCTGCAGGTTTCATTGGGAGAACGCAGCTACCCGATTTTGATCGGCTCAGGTCTTTTGGGCGCATCGAACGTGCTCGCGGAACTCATTTCGGCACGCCAAGTCCTGATCGTGACGAATGAGATCGTCGCGCCGTTGTATCTCGCTACGCTCGAGAACGCCATCGCGGCAGATGAACAGCATGCTTTAATCCTGCCCGATGGCGAGGAGCAAAAGACGCTTACAACATTCGCGACGATCATCGATACCCTCATGCAACACGGCTTCCACCGGGATGCCTGCCTCGTGGCGCTGGGTGGCGGTGTCGTCGGCGATATAGGCGGCTTCGCCGCCTCTTGCTATCAGCGCGGCATCGACTACGTCCAGGTGCCGACGACTCTACTCGCCCAAGTGGATTCCTCCGTGGGTGGTAAGACCTCTGTCAACCACCCTAGTGGCAAGAACATGATCGGAGCGTTCTACCAACCGACCTGCGTGGTAGCGGATACCGATACGCTGAAAACATTACCTCCCCGTGAGTTCGCCGCGGGAATGGCCGAAGTCATTAAGCACAGCCTGATACTCGATCGCGATTTCTTCACCTGGCTGGAGGAGCGCATGGATGACGTCATCGCCCTTGACGCCGAAGCTTTGAGTTTCGTCGTACGAAAAAATTGCGAACTCAAAGCCGCTATCGTCGCAGAAGACGAACGCGAGCGCGGCAGGCGAGCCTTGCTGAATCTCGGCCATACATTCGGCCACGCGATCGAGACTCTGGGCGGTTATGGTCAGCGCCTGCATGGCGAGGCCGTATCCATAGGCATTGTGCTCGCTGCGCGAACCTCCGCTCAGCTCGGCTGGATAGCCGCGGTTGACTGCGATCGTATCGAGGCACTTCTTGCGCGAGCTGGACTGCCGGTCAGCGTGGCGGACGTCGGCGTTGATCCACTGCTCGAGTGCATGCGGATGGACAAGAAGGCGCGTGCGGACGGGCTCAAACTCGTGCTGCTGAAGCAGATCGGGGAAGGTGCGGTCACGCCGTCGCCGGAAGAGTCTGTGCTGCGAGATGTCATCGAGACACAGTGCGCCTGAGTCGGGTGTGACGTGTCCGTAGACCTCGCTCCGTACGCGGTCACCGCATCGAATTCGAGAGGCCGCCGCTATCCGGAGGATCCTCCCGCGTACCGTACCGAGTTTCAGCGCGATCGCGATCGCATCATTCACTCCGCCGCATTCCGCCGGCTGGTCTATAAGACGCAGGTTTTCGTCAATCACGAAGGTGACCTTTACCGTACGCGGCTTACTCATTCGTTGGAGGTAGCGCAGATCGCGCGTACGGTCGCCCGTGCGATTCGGCTCAACGAAGACCTCGTCGAAGCGATAAGCCTCGCTCACGATCTAGGTCATACGCCCTTCGGCCATGCCGGCCAGGACGCGCTGAATGCCTGCATGCGTAACTTCGGCGGCTTCGAACACAACCTTCAGTCGTTACGCGTCGTCGATCGACTCGAGAACAGCCACGCCGATTTTCCGGGTCTGAATCTGACCTTCGAGACGCGCGAGGGAATCTTGAAGCATTGCTCGGCAGCCAACGCCCGCCAATTGGGTGACCTAGGCGAGCGTTTTCTGAGCCGCGAACAGCCCGGACTCGAAGCACAGCTTGCGAATATCGCCGACGAGATCGCATACAACAATCACGATGTCGACGACGGCCTCCGCTCTGGCCTGATCGACCTCGCCGAACTCGCCGAGCTACCGATCATTGCCGAACAACTCGAGGTCGTGCAGAGCCAGCATCCGGGAATAGGCGAGCGCCGCGAGATTCACGAGGTCGTTCGTGGGCTGATCGGCGAATTCGTAACCGATCTGATCGACACGAGCTGTGCGCGGATCGAGTTGGCAGCGCCAGAAGATCTCGCAGCCATTCGCTTACAACCACGACCTCTGATCGGATTCAGCAAGCCTCGTGCCGAGGCTATGACCACTTTGAAGCAATACTTGCGGGAGCATCTCTATCGTCATCCACGCGTCAGCCGGATGACGGAACAGGCAAAGGGCATCGTGTCGAAGCTGTTCGATGTCTATACGACCAACTACGAGAGGCTGCCGGACGAGTACGCGAATCGTGCCCGAAAAGGCCACGATACCCATGGGTCCGGTGGCGGCGCCCGCGTCGTGGCGGACTATATCGCGGGGATGACGGACCGCTTCGCGCTCCAGGCGCACGAAGCGTTGTAGCACACGCTGCGGCTGCCGGTTCGATGAGCCGCTCTGATAGAATGCGGGCCGTGTCAGCCGCTTCCACTCGCAGTACTGCACCCGTTCCAGCGCGCCAGCGGCTCATCGTCGCACTGGACGTCCCCGATGCCGAACGTGCCCGAACTCTCGTCGGGGAACTCGGCGACTCGGTCGAGTTTTACAAGATCGGGCTCGAACTCGCGATGTCGGGCGAGTACTTCGATTTACTGGCCTGGCTCCTCGAGCAGAACAAACAGGTGTTTACGGACCTGAAGTTCTACGATGTCCCGGCGACGGTCTCCGCAGCGGTGCGCCAGTTACAGTGTTGGGGTGCAACCTTTCTGACCATCCACGGCGATCGGGCCATTATGGAGGCGGCAGCTGCCGAGAAGGGGCCGAGCTTGCGCCTGCTGGCCGTAACGGTGCTGACCAGCCTCGATCAGGACGACTTGACGCAGATGGGGATCGATATGGACGTCAAGAGCCTGGTACTCATGCGCGCAGAGCAGGCCCGCACGGCCGGCTGCGACGGCGTAATCGCGTCGGGACTCGAGGCCCCGGCAATTCGGGAAGCACTCGGGGCCGAACTCTTGATCGTAAGCCCTGGAATTCGTCCGGCGGAGGGAAACTCCGCGGACGATCAGAAACGTATCGTCACGCCCGCGCAGGCGTTCGCAAACGGCGCTGACTACATCGTCGTCGGCCGGCCGATACGTAACGCGGTTAGCCCACGAGAGGCCGCCGAGTCTATGCAAGCGGAAATCGCGGCCGCCGTTCAATGACTACCGTGGAGGCCGCCCTGGAACGGCGCCTTCGGCACATGCAGTGGTTCGCGACCGGCCTGCTCGTAGGTGTGGCTGTCCTGTTCGTCGTGACGAGCTTTCTTATGCGAGCCCATCCCTGGCTCGGAGTCGTCGCGGCGTTCGCGGAGGCAGGAATGATCGGCGCTTTAGCGGACTGGTTCGCGGTGAGTGCTCTGTTCCGACGACCACTCGGGTTGCCGATTCCGCACACGGCGATCGTGCCCGCACGCAAGAACGACATCGGCCAGGCGCTCGCCCGCTTCATTCGCGATCATTTCCTCGTCAAGGATGCCGTTCTGCCGCGGTTATCTCGGGCGGACCTTGCCGGCCGCCTTGGCGCCTGGCTTGCGCGCGAGGACAATTCGCGCCTCGTCAGCAGGGACCTGGGCTACGCGCTCGATTGGCTGATCGGTGCCGTCGACAGCGCTGAGTTGCGCCAGTCGCTACGAGACAACCTCCACCGCGCGCTCGAGCAGGCCTCCGTGAGTGCCGGGTTGGGTGTCATCTTGGACGTATTTACCTCGGGCGATCACGGTCAGGCTCTCGTCGATCAACTCGTGGAGGTCGGCCGCAACCACCTCAGATCGAACGAAGAAAGGATCCGCGCACGTATCAAGGATCGTAGTCCATGGTGGTTGCCGAGATTCGTCGACGAGGAAATTTACGAGCAACTGGTCGGCGAGTTGCAGAGGATTCTCGATGAGATCGGAGATGATCCCACCCATTCGGCCCGTGCCGACTTCGACCGGCGGTTAAAGGATCTTCGGGAAGCACTGCGTGATGATCCCGTTACCATCGAGAGGGGCCAGATATTGCGTGACGAGTTCCTGCGGCATCCGGCCGTCCGGCAGTATCTCGACGATTTATGGGAGCGCATCAGAAGCTATCTCAGCGACGCTCTGAACGACTCCGGCTCTCCGATTCGCGTCGGCCTCGAGCGTGAACTCAGTATTATCGGAGTAAGCCTGCAGGAAGACACCGTGATCAGCGAGCGCCTCAACGGGTGGCTTCGCGAGCTTATCACCTATCTCGTCGAAACCTACCGGCAACCGTTGAGCGAAATCGTGTCGGATACGATCGAGCAGTGGGACACGACGGCTACCGCCGAACGCATCGAGCTGTATATCGGCCGCGATCTGCAGTTCATTCGCATCAACGGAACGCTGGTCGGCGGCCTTGTCGGCGTCCTAATCTATCTTGTATGGGGCGTCATGCCGCTATAACAATGGTGCAAAAAACTGTACCGGGTACCCTTAGATATAAAGGGCCTTAGCTAAAGGAACCCGGTCCGTTTTCTACTTTTTTTGTCCATTGTTCGGTTACTCGTCACGGAGTTCTCGTTTCAGGACCTTACCGATGTTCGACTTCGGCAGGTCATCGCGAAACTCAACCTGACTTGGTATCTTGTAGGCGGTCAATCGCTCACGACAGAACTCAATGAGTGCCTGCCGCGTTAACGAAGCGTCCTTTTTGACGGCGAAGAGCTTGACGGCCTCTCCCGATCCTTGGTCCGGCATACCGATTACCGTGGCTTCGACTATGCCTGGATGGCTAACGACGACATCCTCGATCTCGCTCGGATAGACGTTGAAGCCGGACACGATAATCAGGTCCTTGAGCCGGTCCTCGATATAGATAAAGCCTTGCTCGTCCATCCGGCCGGCGTCGCCTGTTCGCAGCCAACCGTCACCGAAAATAATCTTGGCCGTCGCTTCGGGCCGGTTCCAGTAACCCCGCATGATCTGTGGACCGCGAGCACAGATCTCACCGACCTCGCCTACGGGCAGGATCTCGCCGTTATCATCGAAGATCGCGACATCCGTGGACGGTACCGGCAGCCCAACGGAGCCGTTGAACTCGGAATCCGTGAGCGGATTGGCGCTGATGACGGGAGACGCTTCCGTCAGTCCGTAGCCCTGAATAATCGGCATACCCGTCAGTGTCTGCCAGTCATCCGATACAGCGCGCTGCACCGCCATACCGCCACCCAGGCAAGCCTTGAGCGCACTGAAGTCGACGTCGGCGAACTCCGGCTGCTGCAGCAAAGCGACAAACAGCGTATTGACTCCCGTCATGAACGAGAACGACACCTTCTTCAGCTCCTTCACGAACCCGGGCACGTCCCTCGGATTCGTGATTAGCAGATTGTGGGTACCGAGTTCGACAAAACACAATAGATTCGCCGTCAGTGAGAAGATGTGATAGAGGGGCAAGGGCGCAACGACGAGGTTTCCAGGCCCTTTGATGACCGGCCGCGACCAGGCGGCGGCCTGCAGTACGTTACTGACTAAGTTTCTATGAGTCAGCACGGCTCCCTTCGCGACGCCCGTCGTCCCGCCCGTGTACTGTAGAAACGCAACGTCATCAGGCCCGATGGCGACCGCCTCGTAGTCTCGACGACTTCCGTGAGCGAGGGCCTCGATGTAGTTGACGGCAGCTTCGATCCGCCATTTCGGCACGAGGCGCTTCACATATTTCACGATGAGATGCGTTAGCGCGCGTTTCACCGGGGGCAGATGGTCGCCAAGCCGCGTGATGATGACGTGATCGACGTCCGTTCCTTCGACCACCTCCGCTACGGTCGCCGCGAAGTTTTCCATTACGAGGATCGCTTTGGCACCGCTGTCCGTAAGTTGGTGCTCCAGTTCTCTAGCGGTATAGAGCGGATTGACATTGACGGCGACGAGTCCGGCTCGAAGGATACCGAAAACGACAACCGGGTACTGCAGCACGTTCGGCATCATCACGGCGACCCGATCGCCAGGCTGCAACGAGGAGACGGACTGCAGGTAGGCCGCAAAGTCGCGGCTCAGCTTCTCGACGGTTGCAAAGCTCATCTCGGTCCCGAGATTCGAGAAAGCCGGCGAATCCGCGTAGCGCGAGAAACTCGCCTCCAACAGCGCTGCGAGGGAGTCGTGTTGATCCGGATCGATCTCGTAAGGCACGCCAGGCGGATAGGCGTCTAACCAGGGCCTGTCCATCAGGCGATGCTATCGGCAAGACTCAGAGCAAACCCTCGAGCACAGCCCACACGTTCTCGAGCATGACGTCGTTACCCCGCGCGTTGGGATGGACGCCGTCCGCCTGCATGAGTTCGCCGTTGAGCGCGACGTCGTCCATCAGAAACTGTACGAGCGGGAGCCCGAACTCGGCTGCGAGTTCCGAATAGATGTTGGCCAGAGCCGCCGTATACCCCGGACCATAATTCGGCGGAATCCGAATACCGGTCAACATGGGCGTAGCGCCGGAATCCTGTGTCATCACGATCATCGCAGCGAGATTGGCACGCAGATTACTCACGGGTTGTCCGCGCAACCCGTCGTTGCCACCGAGTTCGATGATCACGATCACGGGTTGATGCAGTTCGAGAATCCTCGGCAACCTGGCCAGCCCGCCGGAAGTCGTGTCTCCCGAGATACTGGAATTGACTACTTCATATCCGTAACCTTCGATCTTGAGGCGATCTTCCAGCTTGGACACCCAGGACTGCTCGATACGCATTCCGTAGCCGCTGCTCAGGGAATCGCCGACAACGACGATGGTCTGTTCGGCAGACCTGACGGACGTGGCCCCGACGAACGCAATGAGCGCCGCTGTCAACACTCCGGCGACCGAGTGGACTCGATTTACGCCTTTGACGAACATGATTGATGCAAAGTCCTTACTAACTGCCCGGGCACTAACCAAAAAGGTTACCAGCCCCGAAGGGGAGCTGACCATCCTGAACGATGTCAGCCTCAGCGTAAAGCGAGGCGAGACCGCGGCAGTTGTTGGGCCCTCAGGTGCCGGGAAATCGACGCTATTGGCGCTTCTCGCAGGCCTGGACGAGCCCACCAGCGGGCAGGTCTGGCTCGGCGATGAGGAGCTTACCGCGCTGGACGAGGACGGCCGAGCAAGACTCCGGAATCGCCAGGTCGGATTCATCTTTCAGTCATTTCATCTGCTGCCGTCGCTCACGGCGCTCGAGAATGTGTTGCTGCCGCTCGAACTCAGCGGAGTGGATCACGAAGCGGAACGCGCCCGTAAGGCTCTGACCCAGGTCGGCCTCGAGAGCCGCCTGCACCACTATCCGCGACAACTCTCGGGCGGAGAGAAACAGCGCGTCGCAATTGCACGAGCTTTCGTTACGGAACCCGCGCTGCTATTCGCGGACGAGCCGACCGGGAATCTCGACAACAAGACGGGTGCGCGCGTCATGAGTCTCTTATTCGAGCTCAACGCCGCCGCCGAGACGACTCTGGTGCTCGTTACCCACGATATCGTTGCGGCAGACCGCTGCAACCGCATATTCGAACTCGCGGCGGGCCGTCTCGTCGGCCCCGAGCATCCGCCGAGCTGACGTCAGACCAGGCGCCGTAGCTCTCCACCGGCAAGATAGTCCTTTACGTTCTCGGCCACCTGATCGAGCGTTCGTTGCCTCGACTCCGTTGCGGTCCAGGCGATATGCGGCGTCAGGATCAGATTCGGAATGCCGGCAGTCAGCAGCGGCTCGTCGTCCGTGGGTGGCTCCTTCGCCAGCACATCGATTCCCGCACCTCCGATTTCGCCCTGCCGTAATGCTTCGACCAGTGCCGCGCTGTCCACGAGAGCGCCGCGCGCGGTATTGATCAACAGTGCATCGGACTTCATTGCCGCCAGTTCGCGAGCGCCGATCATATGGCGGTTAGTCGCCGTCAACGGGCAGTGCAGGCTGAGTACATCTGCCTGCCCGAGGAGTGTGTCGAGCGGGATACGAGATTCCAGGGATGCGTTCTCTTCCGCTCCGGGGCGCGCTGCGATCAACACTTCCATCCCGAACGCCCAGCCCACGTCGGCAACGCCACGGCCTAGGGATCCGTAGCCGACGATTCCGAGCACCTTTCCTGTGAGTTCCCGGATCGGGAAATCGAAGAGCGCAAACGTGTTGCTTCGCTGCCAGGCGCCGGCGTCAACCACGGTTTGGTAGCCCTCGAGCTGGCGTGTCAGCGCCAATATCAATGCGAAGACATGCTGTACGACCGCCGGAGTACAGTAGTTGCGGATATTCACCACCGCGACCCCGCGTTCCCGTGCGGCCTCGAGATCGACATTGTCGCTGCCGGTCGCGGCCAGAACGATGAGTTTCAGGCTGGGATTCGCCGCCATCGTTTCCGCGTCGACTCGCGCCTTATTGACGATGCCGATGCCCACATCGTGCAGGCGGACCAGTATGTCGTCCGGGGGCGAAAACTCATAGTACTCGACGTCGACGAGCTCATCGAGCGGCGCGGTATCGACTCCGGGGCCCAGAGTCCCGTAATCCAGGAAGGCAGCTTTCATCCGTTTCGTCACGGCGCAACAGCTTACACTATGGCCCTATGCCGAAGCGCTCCAAGAACCGCCGACCGGATCCGGGTGCACCTTTCTGGGAGCACAAGACGCTTCAGGAGGTAACTCACACTGAATGGGAGTCGCTCTGCGACGGCTGCGGCCGTTGCTGCCTGCACAAGTTCGAAGACGAGGATACAGGAAGCGTGCATTATACCAACGTCGCCTGCCGGCTTCTGGATCTGACGAGTTGTCGCTATACCAACTATGCGGAGCGTCTCGAACATGTTCCCGACTGTGTCGTGCTCGAGCTAAAAAACCTCGCGGATCTCGCGTGGATGCCCGGTACCTGCGCTTATCGCCGCCTCGCCGAAGGCTGCGGTCTGGCGGACTGGCATCCACTCGTATCGGGGACGCGGGAAAGCGTTCATCGTGCCGGAATCTCTATACGCGGCCGGGCGATAGTAGAGTCGGCGCTCGGCGGCGACGAAGTCGAGGATCGGGTGATCCGGTGGCTCAAGCCCCCGCGTAAGACGAAAGTCAAAGCAGGCCGTTAACCGATTCAGCCCGTATTTTGCATACCGTGTGCGATCCCATTGATACTGGCCATCAACGCTTGCAACATCGCGTCGTCGGCGCTTCCGCCTTCTCGCCAACGCCGTAGTAGATCGATCTGCAACAGGCTCATCGGATCGACGTAGGGGTTTCGCAAGCGAATTGCTCTGCGCAGCGTAGCTTCATTCTCCAAGAGGATCTTTTGCCTGCGGAGTGCGAGAATGATTTCGGTGCAATGGTCGTACTCGGCGCGTATGATAGGAAAGAACTTTTCGTGCAGCGGGCCGGCGAGTTCTGAATAACGCTCGGCGATTTCTATGTCGGTCTTGCCGAGCACGATCTCGACGTCCGAAAGCAATACCCGGAAGAATTTCCAGCTCTCCAGCATGTCATGGATAGTATCTTCACCAAACTGCTCAATCGCGTGCTGTAGCCCGGATCCGACTCCAAACCAGCCGGGCAGCAACAGCCTCGTCTGCGTCCAAGCGAATACCCAGGGAATCGCTCTCACGTCTTGAATATTGGCGCTGTCCGAACGGTAAACCGGCCGCGAACCGATACCGAGTCGCTCAATGACGTCTATGGGCGTGGCGCCGCGAAAGTATTCCCAGAAGGCAGGCTGATCGTAGATCAGCTGTTTGTAGACGTCGCGGCTCGCGCCGGATAGCTCGTCCATGATCGAACACCAGCGCGGTTCCGAGGAGTCGGGAACGGGGTCCTGTGCCGATGCGAACAGTACGGAACTGACCGTCTGTTCGAGCGAGCGCATCGCAATCGCCCGCAACCCGTACTTGGCGTTGATCATCTCGCCCTGCTCTGTCATTCGCAGGCGCCCGGCGACGGCACCAGCCGGGGCCGCCATCACAGCCTCGTGGAGTCGCCCGCCGCCGCGACTGATCGTCCCGCCCCGACCATGGAAGATCGTCAGCTTCACGCCTAGGTCACGCATGATCTCGACGAGGTCTTGCTGCGCGCGCCGCAGTGTCCACCGAGCCGATGCGAGACCACCATCCTTGTTGCTGTCGGAATACCCGACCATGACCATTTGATGAGACTGCCGACGCTCGAGATGATCTCGATAACTGTTGTCGGCGAGCAAGCCTGCCATGATCGATGAAGCGTTCTGTAGATCTTCGACCGTCTCGAACAGCGGCACTACGTCGAGCGGCACCGAGCCGCCCTTCGGGCCCAGGTCGCCCCACTTGGCCAGGAGCAGTACCGACAGCACGTCGTCGGGGCCATGTGCCATGCTGACGATGTAGGGGCCGATTGCCTGTGCGCCATACTTGCGCCGGCAATGCGCAATCGCCTGGAACACCGCGAGCGTGCGGCGGCCCTCCGAAGAGAACTTGCCCACGGGCGACTCGCGGCGGTTGAGCGCTCCCCGCAATCGCGCGGTACGCTCCTCGGACGAACGGTCGAGCCAATGTTCGTCCTGTAGACCCTCACCCACGACGCGACGATGAACCAACGCGTTCTGCCGAATATCGAGGGTGGCGATATGGAAGCCGAATGTCTCGATACGCCTCATGAGTCGATACATCCCGAACAGCCCCGCGTTACGGCCCTTGTTTGCCCGCAGGCTGTCGGCAACCAGCCCGATGTCCTGGATGAACTCCTCGGGCGACTCGTAGGGGAAAGCCGCATCGTCGTAGGTCGCCTGCAAGCGCGCGGCCACGAGCCGCAGAAAGCCCCGGTAGGGCATGTGTCGGTGTCTGGCCGGGACGGAATGCGCGGCCTTCGGGAAATGCCCAGCGTATAGCGTGCTGCGTTTGCTAATTTCCTCGTTGAACTCAATTCTGCTCTCGCTCTGGCTTAGTTGTCTCGCGAGTGTCAGACATTCGTTGTAATACAAGTCGAGTACCAGCGCCCTTTGCCGCGACAATGATTCACGGAGGCTCTTGGCGGTGACGTTCGGGTTGCCATCCATGTCGCCGCCAACCCAGGATCCAAAACGGACCACGGTGGACGGGTGGATACGACTACCGTGCTCCGGATAGATGGTATTCAATGCTTCCTCGAGACCTTCGTAGAACGGAGGAATCATCCGATAGAGGACGTCGGTCAGGAAGAACAGGACGTGCTCCGCTTCATCGCTGACTCTGACTTGCGTATCGGGGTGCTCTTCGGTCTGCCACCCCGTCGTCATCTCCATTTTGATGCGCCCGAGCGTGGCTCGCTCCTCCTGAGGCGTCATATACGGATCGAGCATTTCCACGAGGTGTCGCGCGACATTCTGTTGCTTTCTTAGAAGCGTGCGTCGCGTAGCCTCGGTCGGATGCGCCGTGAACACCGGCTCGACCGAGACGGTATTCAGTACGCTCTCGATCGACGCCGCATCGACGCCCGCTTCCTTGAGCCGGCTTAGCGTATCTGCGAACCCGAGCGGCTGTGGCGTTTCAGCATCCCGCAGATAAGCCCGGCGCCGGCGTATCCGGTGCACCTTTTCCGCCATATTGACCATCTGAAAATAGGTCGAAAAGGCACGAATGAAGTCCTTGGCGGTACGTGGCGTGAGCGCGGCAAGAAGTGTCCTCAGCTCTTGATGTGCGTTGGTATCGCCCTCGCGTTGTGCGATAGACGCGCAGCGGGCTGCCTCGACGAGATCGAACAGCGCTTCCCCGCCCTGATCCTTAACCAGTTCGCCGACGAGTCCACCCAGACGATGAACATCGTCACGCAGCGCTTTGTCCTTCTCGGCGAAGAAGATGTCGGCGCGAGGGACGGATTCTGGTGCGGGAGTGGACATGCGACATACGCCTGGGCGGAGTCGGATTGTACCTTAGGCGGTAGCGCTATACGCGGTTTGGAGGCTCAGCGATAACCACGGGCTTGGAGTTCGAAGAGCCGTGCATACCGGCCCCCGAGCGCGACGAGTTCCTCATGATTACCGCGCTCGACGATCCGCCCTTCATCCATGACGACGATCAGGTCGGCGCGTCGGACCGTGGAAAACCGGTGCGAGATAAGGATCGCGATCTTGTCTTCCGTTAGCGAGCGAAAGTGTTCGAAGATCTCGGCCTCGGTCTCCGAATCCATCGATGCCGTGGGCTCGTCGAGGACGAGAATATTCGCCGCGCTGCGCATGAAAGCCCGCGCCAGGGCGATTCGCTGCCACTGCCCACCTGAGAGCTCTTGACCCGCATGAAACCAGCGTCCGAGTTGCGTGGCATAACCTGCCGGAAGCCGGTCGATGAATTCGGCCGCCCGGCCCATCTCGGCGGCCTCGATCCAGCGCTCTTCATTCAAAAGCTCGGTGGCATCGCCGACACCGATGTTCTCGCCGACCTGGAGCTGATAGCGGTTGAAGTCCTGAAATATGACACCGATTGAGCGGCGCAGTGCGTCCGGATCCCACGCAGTTAGATCCAGGCCCTGGTAACCGATATAGCCGGCATCGGGCTCGTACAGCCCGGCGAGCAATTTGATCAGCGTGGTCTTGCCCGAACCGTTGCGGCCGACGATGCCGACACTCTGCCCGTGCTTTATCTCGAGATCGATGCCCTGCAGTGCCGCATGGCTTGCACCCGGGTAAGTGAAGGTCACGCCTTCGAAGACAAGGCCGGCTCGTGGTTCAGGCCCGAGCAGCTCGACGCGATGCCTTACGGGCGTCGGTTGCTCAAGGTAATCGTATAGATTCGAGAGATAGAGGTTATCCTCGTACATTCCGCCGATAGCGCTCAGCATCGACGATACAGAAGACTGACCCTGCTTGAATACTAGAAGATACATCGTCATCTGGCCGAGCGTGATAGCCCCCTGGATCGTTGCGACAGCGATCCACGCATACGCGCCGTAAAACGCGAGATTGGTCAGGAGCCCCAGCCCCAAGCCCCACGAATCGCGGCGAATCGTGAGGTCGCGCTCCTCATCGAACAACAGCTTGAAGATGTCCCGGTAGCGCTTGAGCAGTTCGGGCCCGAGCTGGAACATCTGGACTTCTTTCGCGTGATCTTCACGTGCCAGGACCATCTCGAGATACATGAGCTTGCGCCGATCCGGGGAGCGATGGCGGAAAATTCGAAAGCGACTTCCGGAGAAGTGGGTCTCCGCGACGAATGCGGGAATCCCCGCGAGTACCAGTATGCACACGGCCCATGGCGAGAACTGCAGCAATAACACCGCATAGCTCACCAGGGACACGCCGTGCTGGGCAAGGCCAAATGTCCGATTGACCAGGCTCAGAGGGCGGCTCGAGGCTTCCTGCCGCGCCCGGTTGAGTTTATCGTAGAACTCGGAGTCCTCAAACTGGGCGAGCTCGAGCGTCAGTGCTTTCTCGAGAATCAATATATTAACCCGCTGGCTCAACAACACCCGGAGCAGCGTCTGGCAGAAGCCGATGCCGCGCTGGACTGCGGCGATGGCGGCGACGAGCACACCCTCGATGGCCACGAATACCAGGACTTCTGAGTAAGCGGGCGCAACACCCGACTGAACCACGACAATCGCAGCAACCACGGCGTCGATTATGAGTTTTCCGACGTAGGCGACACCGGCCGGCAGGAGCCCGGCCGTGATCGTGAGTAGTGCGAGCGCAATGGTCAGCCCCCTATGCGTGCTCCATACGAGGTCGACCGCGCGACGGCTGTAACGATAGACACCGAGATAGTTCTCGAGCCCGATCGGCGGTTTCGGAGAATGATTCACGGTTATTAGTGGATATCAGAAGTTGGCGATGGGTCCACAAGCATGGTATTAGGGAGTCAGGCCATAAACCAAGAAGTAATCTGTGCCCATCCTACCGGACGCCCACGGCATTTTTGTTTTGCTGCTGACACCGCTAGCGCTGTATCTGTTCACGCGCGACCGGCTGCCGCTGGAGGCCTCCGGCCTCGCAATACTCGTTATTCTCGTCGTGAGCTTTCAGTTATTCCCCTACGAGGCGAACGGCGAACGCCTCGCGCCGACCTCATTTCTTGCCGGCTTTGGTAACGAAGCGTTGATCACGATCTGTGCGCTCATGATCATGGGCAAAGGCCTCGAGGCGACGGGCGCGTTACAGCCGCTCGCCGTCTCTCTGGCCAAGGCCTGGACGGCTAGACCCAAGCTCGCCAGCCTGATCACGCTCATCATAGCAGCGATATTGAGCGCATTCGTCAATAACACGCCGATCGTCATCATGCTACTACCGATGCTGATCGGCGTCGCGGTCAGAAATAAGCTCGCGCCGTCATCCATCCTCATGCCCGTGGGCTTTGCCACGCTGATCGGCGGCATGGCCACGACGATCGGCACGTCCACCAACCTACTGGTTGTAGGAATCGCGGCCGAGCAAGGCCTCGAGCCGTTCGGGATGTTTGCCTTCACAATGCCCGTATTGTTGGTCGGCGTCGCGGGTCTGCTGTATCTGTGGCTCATCGCCCCCAGGCTTCTTCCCGAACGTAAGCAACCGCTTGCGGATCGTTCACCACGTGTTTTTAACGCGCTGTTGCATATCAATGATGCCAGTGTGGCCTGTGGACTGACTTTCGCCGAAGGCCTCGCGCTGACCGACAACGAGATGCGCGTCGATCGCATCGAGCGCGGCGAAGGGCTGTTCGTCACGAAACTACCCTCAGTAAGAATCCTGGCCGGCGATCGACTCGCGGTCCGAGACACACCGGAACGCCTGAAGCAGTTCGAGAAACAGCTCGGCGCCACACTGCATAGCGACCCGCGCGCGACTGAGATCACGGGCGAGGTCGGAACGATCAAGGATCAACAACATCTTGCCGAGATCGTCGTGACACGCGGATCGCTCCTACACCGTGCAAGTCTCGCAGGCACGCGGTTCACGCAGCGTACCGGGCTACTACCACTCGCCTTACACCGTGCCCGCGAGCCCGGCATCGAGGAGGTCAGTGGCAACATAGGCTCCACGCATCTGCGCAACGGCGATGTAGTGCTGGTCCAGGGCGCGGATACTCAACTCGAGAAGCTCAAACGCTCAGGCAACGCACTCGTCCTGGACGGCACTACCGATCTCCCGCGGACACATCGTTCCGACCGGGCACTCCTGATCATGATCCTCGTTGTCCTGGCAGCGGCGACGGGGCTCTTGCCGATTTCCGTTAGCGCCGTTGTCGGTGTCGGCGCAATGCTCGCAACCCAATGTCTGACTTGGGAAGACGCCGCCGGCTCACTCTCGCCGCAGGTCATCATGATTATCGTGGCGAGCCTCGCGCTCGGGCTCGCAATGACAGCGACCGGTGGCGCTTTGTATATCGCCCAGGCGTTCGTCGAAGGGGTCAGACTGCTGCCTACGCCTTTCATACTGAGTTCGTTGATCCTGGTCATGATGATCCTGACTAACGTAGTCTCGAATGCGGCGGCAGGCATCATCGGCACCCCGATCGCCATCCAGATGGCCATGGAGCTGAATTCGCCGGCCGAGCCGTTCATCCTGGCCGTGATCTTTGGCGCCAATATGAGCTACGCGACACCTTACGGGTACCAGACGAATCTGCTGCTGCTCTCGGCCGGCGGTTACAAGTTCTCGGACTTCATGCGCGCCGGCGTGCCGCTGGCCCTCCTGATGTGGCTCGGATTCTCGATCGTATTACCCATCATCTACGACATCTGACGCATTTCGGCCGCACCGAACTTGACCCCCGAGAGCCCGCGAGGACATACTCTCGCCCCATGGACCGATCTACGAGCACGCATTCCCGTACAGACCGCTGGTGGCGCGTGTCCCCAGCGGAGAGGGTCCTACGCGCCTAAAACCAACGAGTCCGACTCGAATAAGGCAAACCCATCTCCGCAGCGTCGGAGATGGGTTTTTTTATATCCGCAACTTTGAGATTTTTCGATCATGAAAGCGCCGTTCGACATCGCAGCCGACCTGGATACGCCGGTTTCTGCCTATATCAAACTCAAGCCGTTCAAGCCGTGTTTTTTGCTCGAGAGCGTCGAGGGCGGTGAGCGCCTCGCCCGCTATTCGTTCCTCGGGCTCGGTCAGCGATTGACGCTGGAGCTCTTCCCTGACGCGCTGCGCATCAACGGCGAGACTCTGGCAAGGCCCACAGATGGCGCCGGTTGGCTCGAAACGCTGCGTGGCGCGCTCGCGGCCAGTCCCGCTCTCTGTCCAGCGATCGATGGCATGCCGTTCGCGGGCGGCCTCGTCGGCGCCGCAGGCTACGACATCGTGCGGTACTTCGAGCGCCTGCCACCGAATCGATCGGAACTCGACGGGCTGCCGCAGGCGGCATACGTAGCGCCCGAATCCCTGCTGATATTCGATCATCTGACGCGCTGTGTCGCATTACTCCATTCGGGCAGTGAGGTCGAACGCCTGACACTCAGAGATTCGGTCATCCAAGCGTTGCGCAGCGGTATCGAGGACAGTACCCCGAAGGGTAGTTTCTCCGCAGCCATCGGCAGTCTGACCCGGGAGGAATTCATGGAGGCCGTGGAACGAGCCAAGGTGCATATCACGGCCGGAGATATCTATCAGATTGTGCTGTCGGTGCGCTTTAGCGGCAACACGGATCTAGATCCGTTCCAGTGTTACCGTGCGCTGCGATTGCTAAATCCTTCGCCGTATATGTACTTTCTCGAAGTCGGCGACATCACGGTCGCCGGTTCCTCGCCCGAAGCGCTCGTGCGTCTCGACGGCCGTGCCGCGTCGCTGTGCCCGATTGCCGGTACCCGGCCACGTGGGCAGACCGGCGATGAGGACCTCGCGCTTGAGCAGGAGTTGCTCGCGGACCCGAAGGAGAACGCGGAGCACGTCATGCTCGTTGACCTCGCGCGTAACGACCTCGGCCGGGTAGCTTTGGCCGGATCGGTACATGTAGATCCGTATCGCAAGATCGAGCGCTACAGTCACGTCATGCACATCGTGAGCGGTGTGCTCGGCGAAACCGTTCCTGACAAGGATGCGGCTGATCTTTTCGCTGCGACTTTTCCCGCCGGCACACTCGTGGGTGCGCCGAAAGTGAGGGCGATGGAGCTCATTGCCGGACTGGAGCCGGTCGCACGAGGGCTTTACGGCGGCACGGTTGGTTACTTCGCGAATAGCGGCAACATGGATCAGGCCATTACTATCCGTACGATGGTTTTCAATGGTGACGAGTATAGCTTTCAGGCCGGAGCCGGTATCGTCGCCGACAGCGACCCCGAGCGCGAATATGAGGAAGTGCTGGCGAAGAGCGCGATCCTGCAGCGCGCCCTGGAGATCGCGGAGGAGGGATTATGAGCACGCGCCTCCTGTTGATCGATAACTACGACTCGTTCACCTACAACCTGGTACAGGCCTTCCTCGTACTCCAGGCGGAGGTCGTCGTGCACCGCAACGATGCGCTGAACGTCGACGAGGCGCTCGAGCTCGATCCGACTCACCTCGTCATCTCGCCGGGCCCCGGCCGCCCCGAGGATGCCGGACAGTCGCTCGCGATGATCGAGGCGTTTGCGGGAAGGATTCCTATGCTGGGCGTCTGTCTCGGACATCAATGCATCGTGCAGCACTTCGGCGGCGACATCGTGGCGGCCGGCGTGCTCATGCACGGTAAGACTTCCCAGGTAGAGCATGACGGCTATACCCTCTACCGGGATCTGCCGAATCCCTTTCTGGCGGGTCGTTATCACTCTCTGGCCGCCAATCGGCTGAACGTTCCGGGCGACCTCCAAGTCTCGGCGACGACGGACGTCAATGAGATTATGGGTGTACGCCACAAGAACTTACCGATAGAAGGTGTCCAGTTTCACCCCGAAAGTGTGCTGACGCCGGACGGCCCTAGCCTGCTCGAGAATTTTCTCTATCCCGAGCGGGCGGGCGGCTGAAATAAGCGAGGAGCTGAACCATGAGTGCCGATGCGGTTGAATTGCTCGAGCAGGTACTGGCGGGAGCCGATCTAAGCGAGGTGGAGGCTGCCTGGATTCTACGGTCGATGGCTGAGGACGATCTCGCGCCAGCCCTGGCCGGAGGGCTTCTGATCGCGCTCCGATGTAAAGGTGAAGTCGCCAGCGAGATCCGCGGCTTCGCCCAGGCGATGCGCGAGCTAGCGCGACACCCCGATATTCCGGCTGGCGGCCGCTACGTCGACATCGTCGGCACGGGGGGCGACGCCTCGGGCAGCCTGAACCTGTCGACGGGAAGTGCGCTCCTGGCTGCGGCGTCCGGGCTACCTGTCGTCAAGCACGGCAATCGTTCGATCTCGAGTCGCTCGGGAAGTGCGGACGCGCTCGAAGCGCTGGGTCTACCCGTACCGCTCGACGAGAACCAGGCCGGCCTGAGTCTCGCAGCGCTGGGGTTCACCTTTCTATTCGCGCCCCATTACCACCCGGCGATGAAGAGTATCGGCCCCGTGCGCGGCGCTCTCGGCGTACGCACTGTGTTTAATATTCTCGGGCCGCTCGCCAACCCGGCTTCACCACCGTTTCATGTGATCGGCGCCTTCAGCGCGGACATAGCCGAACTCATGGCGCAGACGCTGTCCGGGATGGATGCCGAGCGCAGCTTCGTCGTTCATGGGGCGCCGGGCTGGGATGAGGCGACACCGGTAGGGCCGTTTCTCTGTTTCGACGTCCGGCCCGGTATCGTGCAGCGAAGTATCCGCGATCCCGCCGACGTCGGGCTCGCGAGATGCAGCGCCAAAGCGCTTCTCGGCGGCAAAGCGGAGGAGAACAGCGCGAGACTCGCGGCGGCGCTCCGGGGCGAGGACACGGCGGGGCATCGCGATGCATTGATACTTGGCGCCGCCCTGGCGCTCGAGGTGACCGGGACCGAACCCGATGCCGAGAAAGCAGTTGAACGTGCCCGCCAGACCCTGATCGACGGCAGTGGCGCGGAGTTCCTGCAACGGCTGCAAGCGTTCGGCCAGGAGTTGCGTGCGTGACAGATGACTCGTTCTTAGAGCGTATGGCGCGCACGAGCCGCGCGCGCGTAGAGCTCGCCATCGCCGAGGAATCGGAGACTGCACTGCGCGCCCGAGCCATGGTCAAGGCCGATCCGCCGAAGTTGGCGTTCGGCGAATTCGATCTCATCGCGGAGTTGAAACTGCGCTCGCCCGCGGCCGGATCGCTGGCCAAGACTGGCTTCGATCGCGAAGCACAGCTCGACGCCTACGCGCGCGGGGGCGCAGCGACGATCTCGGTGTTGACGGAGCCCGACGAATTCAAAGGCGCCCTGTCCCATCTCGAGGAAGCGGCGACACTTCTCGAACCGCGCGGTGTCCCTGCGATGAGAAAGGATTTCCTGACCGATCCCTATCAGGTGCTGGAAGCCAGGGCGGCCGGCGCCGGCGGTGTCCTCATCATCATGACGATGCTTACCGATGTCGAGGTTGAAGCGCTGCTCACTGCCGCGCGCGAGTGCGGCTTGTTCGTTTTGCTGGAGGCGTTCGACGCCGAAGATCTCAAGCGAATCGCTACACTGGCCGGACCCCGGCTCGCGTCCGAAAACACGCCCGTATTGTGTGGCGTCAACTGCCGCGACTTGAAGACATTGGCAGTTGACTTCGGCCGCTTCGCGGCCCTTGCCGACTATCTGCCCGATGGACTCAAGGCCGTCGCGGAGAGCGGCGTCGGGAAGGAAAACGAGATTCGCGCAGTCGCTGCGCTGGGTTATCGCGCAGCACTCGTGGGCTCTGCCCTCATGCAGGCCGAAGAACCCGCCGAAGCCGTGACTCGGCTCATCTCTGCTGGCACCGAGCAGCGCAGGGAGATGCGAGCGTGTTCATAAAAATCTGTGGCCTGACGAGTTCCGATGCCACCCAGGCAGCCGTCGGGGCCGGCGCAGACGCGGTCGGTTTTGTTTTCGCCGAGTCGCCACGTCGCGTTACCCCGGACTGGGCCGCGCAACTCTGCAGGGATTTTCCCGGTAATCTCATCCGTGTAGCCGTAATGCGTCATCCGACCGCCGCCGAGTGGCAGGCCGTTCGGGACGGGTTCGCTCCGGACTGGCTTCAGGCCGATGCCGAGGATTTTCCAGCGCTCGAGCTTCCCGCAGGCTGCGAGCCGCTGCCGGTCTACCGGAACGCTCAGATGGCCCCGGTCACGCCGCCGCGACGCATCCTGTTCGAGGGGTGTGAGAGCGGCCGCGGCGAGCTCGCTGACTGGCGCGAGGCCACGGCTATTGCTGCCGAGACCCAGATGATTCTCGCCGGAGGGCTGGATGCGGACAACGTGACGGACGCGATTCAGGCTGTCGACCCCTGGGGCGTCGACGTCTCCAGTGGCGTAGAGAGCGGGCGTGGTAAGAAGGACCCGAAAAGAATCGAACAATTTATCGCCCGTGTCCGGGCGGCGGAGAGACCGCAATGACGAGTAAGGAACACGACAAGCTGTTCGAAGCACTCCTGGCCGGCGAGCTTCCCGACGCTGAGGGCCGCTTCGGGCCCTTCGGTGGCCGCTACGTACCCGAGACGCTAATGCCGGCGATCGACCGGCTCACGGAAGGCGTCTACCGCTACCTGCCCGATCCGGAATTTCAACGAAGGCTTACGGAAGAACTGACCGGGTGGGTCGGCCGTCCGACGGCACTGACGCGGGCGCCGCGGCTGTCTGAGCACTGGGGCGCCGAGATCTGGTTGAAACGCGAGGATCTCGCGCACACGGGCGCTCACAAAATCAACAACACGATAGGCCAGGCCCTGCTGGCGCGGGTTCTAGGTGCAAGCCGGGTCGTAGCCGAAACCGGCGCGGGGCAGCATGGCGTCGCTTCCGCTGCGGCCTGCGCGAGGGTTGGGCTGCCCTGTACCGTGTATATGGGCGAAGTCGACGTGGCCCGCCAGGCTCCGAATGTCGACCGCATGATTCGCCTCGGCTCGGAAGTCATACCCGTCACCTCAGGTGATCGCACGCTGCGTGCCGCAATCGACGAGGCGATGCGTGATTGGGTCTCGGATCCGGAGGGCACTTATTACTTGCTCGGTTCCGCAATCGGCCCGCACCCCTATCCCTATCTCGTCCGTGAACTGCAGGCCGTAATCGGCCGCGAGGCACGGGAGCAACTCGTCGCACGCGCCGGGCTACCGGACGCGGCTTTCGCCTGCGTCGGCGGCGGTTCGAATGCAATCGGACTCTTTTACGGCTTTCTCGCCGACCGCGAGGTGAAGCTGTTCGGCATTGAGGCCGGCGGCCGCGGACACGCTCTCGGCGACAACTCGGCGACGCTTGCGGGAGGCCGTCCCGGTGTTCTCCACGGTACCCACACGATGCTGCTCTACGACGACGATGGCCAGATTCAGGAGACTCATTCGGTCTCGGCCGGCCTCGACTATCCGGGTGTCGGTCCGGAGCACTCGTTGCTGCAGCTCGTCGGTCGCGTGGACTACGTCACGGCCAGTGACGAGGAGGCGCTGGACGCACTCGACGAATGCTGTTCGCTCGAGGGCATTCTGCCCGCACTGGAATCGGCGCATGCGCTGGCCGGTGCGAGACGGTGGGCCGAGACACAGCCCGGGGCACGGATTATGATCAGCATGTCGGGCCGAGGCGACAAGGACATGCCCATACTCGCCGAACATCCCGTGAACGCCGGAAAGGGGAGCGTCGATGCAGCCGCGTGAGCAACTACGTGAGGCGCTCACGCGCGACGGAGGACCGGCATTGGTCGCGTTCTTTACTGCTGGTTATCCGGACACGGGACGATTCCTCGACGTTCTGCGCGAGGTCGCCGAGGCTGCCGATGCCGTAGAAATCGGCGTGCCGTTCACGGATCCGATGGCGGATGGTGTGACGGTCCAGCGTGCGAGTCAAGTCGCTTTGCAGAACGGTGTCAGCCTGAGCTGGATTTTTGATCAACTCGCATCGTGCGAGTTCAAACTCCCGGCACCCATATTGCTCATGAGCTACCTGAATCCACTCTTCGCGTTCGGTTTCGAACGGCTCGCCAATCGCGCAACGGAGACCGGCGTTGGTGGCTTCATCGTGCCGGACCTCCCCTTCGAGGAGAGCGCACCGTTGAAGACCGCGCTTGACGCGAAGGGCCTAGCGCTCGTGCAACTCGTAACGCCCGCGACACCGGCCGCACGGCTCGCGAATCTCTGCGCCGTTAGCGAAGGGTTCGTCTACGCTGTGACGCGCGCGGGCATAACGGGTGGCAGCGAGGACCTGCCCGATGAGATCGCCGGGTACCTCGCGGCCGTGAAGAGCGCCTCTAAGCTACCGGTCTGCGCAGGATTTGGTGTTCGGGAACGAGCACAGGTCAGACTCATCGCAGAACATGCCGATGGCGTCATCGTCGGCTCGGCGCTGCTCGAGGCACTTGAGTCCGGCCAGAGCCCCGGTAAGTTCTTGACGGCGTTGCGTCCGTGAACGCGACTGGGTCGCAACTTCCAGGTCTTCCGGCATAGGCAGCTTTAAACGAAGCGCCGATGAAGAGGATCACCACCAATGAATCGCTCGCCTACATCGGCCATCTGAAGAACGTGCTGGAGCAATCCGGGATTGCCTGCGTAATCAAGAACACTCAACTATCCGGCGGACTCGGTGAGATTCCCTTCCTCGAGTGCCTGCCGGAACTCTGGATACTCGACGACGCGGATTTAGCATGCGCGAGCGCGCTACTGCGGGACCTCGACGCGCCGCTGGATGACGCGGCACAGTGGCGTTGTGGTGCATGCAAGGAGTTAAATGAACCGCAATTCGCCGTGTGCTGGAGTTGCGGTACGGCGACCACGTGAAGCGGCTGATTACCCAAGAACGTGGATGACTGCCAGTGAAGTATCCTGACCGGCTAATAACACTAATCGCCGTCGGTATAGCAACCGCGAGCGCTTTACCGCTGCTCGCCAACCTCTGGTGGGCATTCGATCTGTTTTCTCACTTTCGCGTTCAGTATCTCGTGCTCTCTGCCGTCATCCTCCTGCTGCTCGCAAGCCGGCGCCGCTGGCGTGCCTCGTTGGCTTTTTTGCCGTTCGTGGCGATCAGCACCGTCCCCGTGTACAGCAATTGGCCTTCCGCCGAGCCGCCGGGGTCTGCGAGTGAGCAGATCTCGATCATGAACGTCAACGTGAACTCAGCGAATACAGATTTCGACGCGCTCATCGAGCTCATCATGCAGGAGCCTCCGGATCTGGTCTTTCTCCTCGAGATCACCACAGCGTGGCAAAACGCCATCGCCCCGCTTGCGGAAACTTATCCTTATCGAATCGAGATGCCGCGGTCGGGCCGTTTCGGCATCGCACTGCTCTCGCGCATCCCGATCATCGACCCGGAGTCGGCCGACTTACTCGGCACGCCCGCGATATCGGCCCGGATCAAGCACGCCGGACAAAGCCTCCGGCTCCTCGGCGTGCATCTACAACCACCGGTGAACCGCGATTGGTCTACCGCCAGAAATCAACAACTGGCGGAGATCGGTAAACTGCTCGATGATCGAACGGAGCCCGTCATGATCGTCGGAGACTTTAATATCACAACGTATTCTCCAATATTCTCCGCCTGGCTCGCGGCGAATGGGCTGCGGAGTACAGCACAGGCGGCGGGCCCCACGATCAGCTGGCCAACTTTCTTGCCCTTACTCGGAATTCTCATAGATCATTACGCCTTCAGCGGCGATATACGCATCCACACTTTCCGCCGTGGATCCGCGTTTGGTTCCGATCACTATCCGTTGATCGCCACGTTTTCCCTGAGAGGTACGCAGTGACGACAGGTATGACAAACGATACAGACCAAGACTCGGCTTCCCCAACCGCCGCCGTTCTCCTGATCGGCAACGAGATCCTCTCGGGCAAGACACAGGACGTCAATCTGCAGTATCTCGGCTCGGAACTCGCGACGTTGGGCGTCCGTCTCGTCGAGGCACGCGTACTTCCCGACGATAAAGACATCATCGTCTCGACCGTGAACGAGTGCCGGGCACGATTCGACTACGTCTTCACGACCGGTGGGATCGGTCCGACGCACGACGATATCACGGCCCAATGCATTGCAGCGGCCTTCGGGCGAGGGTTGATACTCGATGAGGATGCCGTCGTATGCTTGCGGCGCGGCTCGTTCGAACTCAATGAGGCGCGCCTGAAGATGGCCCGCGTACCGGAGGGAGCGACACTGATCGAGAATCCCCTGAGCAATGCTCCCGGGTTTCGTGTCGAGAACGTATTCGTCCTCGCCGGCATCCCGAGGATAGCGCGCGCGATGTTCGAGACCATCGCCACTGACCTGGCGGCCGGGCCGCCGATCTACTCGAGAAATGTCGACGTATTTCTACGCGAAGGTGATATCGCCGAACCGCTCGAGCTTATTGCCGCGGAGTATCCAGAAATCGATATCGGCAGCTATCCTTTCGCGCGCGACGGCCGATTCGGCGCGAACCTCGTCGTGCGCGGCACCGACGAACAACGGATCGATGAGGCCCTGGCCAGTATAATCGTCACAATGACGGAACTCGGAGATGACTCGTCCGTCGGTCAGCCGCGCTAGCGCGGCCGCAGGCTGATCGCCAACCCGGCTGCCGCCGCGACCCATCCGAGCCAGCCCGGCGCCGCCTCGAGGCCGATCCAGAGTACGCCGGCGAGCAACAACGCTGCACCCGATACGGTGATGTCCGCAGCCCCGGTAAGCCGAAGGAATCTGCCCGCGCGCGGCGCATTGTCTCGAGGCGGACTTTCAGTATCATCGTCGACGAGGCGCCGCAAGACGCGATGGACGACCTCCGGTAGCAGCAGAAGACCCTCATTGATCTCGGGCCAGCTCCTGAGTAGCTGTTCGACGTGAGCCTTCGGGTTGGTCCGCTGCCTCATCCACTCTTCGAGAAACGGTTTGGCGGTCTGCCAAAGATCGAGTTCCGGATACAGCTGCCTGCCGAGGCCCTCGATGTTGAGCAGAGTCTTCTGCAATAGTACGAGTTGCGGCTGGACTTCCATACGAAACTGTCGCGCAGTCTCGAACAATCTCAGCAAGACGAGCCCGAAAGAGATGTCCTTCAACGGCTTGTTGAATATCGGCTCACAGACGGCCCTAACAGCCGACTCGAGTTCGTCCACGCGTGTATCCGACGGAACCCATCCCGAGTCGACATGTAACTTCGCGACGCGCCGATAATCGCGTTTGAAGAACGCGAGAAAATTTCCCGCTAAATAGTGTTGATCGCGAGCGCTGAGACTACCAACTATGCCGAAATCGACCGCGACGTAACGCGGGTGATCCGGATCCTTGACGTCGACGAAGATGTTGCCGGGATGCATATCCGCATGGAAGAAATTGTGCCTGAAAACCTGAGTGAAGAAGATTTCGACACCATTCTCCGCCAATCGAACGATATTCGTTCCACGCTCTCTGAGTGCGGCAATATCGCTGATAGGAATACCCGAGATCCGCTCCATGGTCAGAACGTTGGGCCGGCAGTAGTCCCAGTAGACCGCCGGCACGTAAAGCTGAGCGGAACCTTCGAAGTTGCGCCGGAGTTGGGCCGCGTTTGCCGCTTCCCGCATCAGATCGAGTTCTCTACCGAGCGTCTTCTCGAACTCGGTCACGACTTCCACCGGCCTCAGTCTCCTACCGTCCTGCCAATAGCGCTCCGCAAGACCGGCGACAGCATAGAGCACCTCGAGGTCGCGATTGATACGCGCGCGCACACCAGGGCGCAGGAGTTTCACGACGACAGCCTCACCGCTATCGAGCCGGGCCGCGTGCACTTGCGCTACGGAGGCCGCAGCCAGCGGCTGCCGCTCGAACTCTGCGAAGATCTCGTCGACACTCTCGCCGTACGCTTGCTCGAGAATCTCCACTGCGATCTCGGAATCGAAAGGCGGAACCTGATCCTGAAGCTTACTGAGTTCCAGTGCGACCTCGGCGGGCAGGAGATCGCCGCGCGTAGAGACCGCTTGACCGAATTTGACGAAAATCGGTCCAAGTTCCTCGAGTGCAAGGCGAATCCTCACACCAAGAGGCTCTCGGCGAGCCCGCGATCTGGGCAACAGACGGCGCAGCCAGCCGATGGGTCTAAGCATATGGGTCGCCCAGACGAATTCATCGAGACCGTACTTGATCAGCACGCGCTGAATCGTCAGAAGACGGAACACTAGGCGATAGCTGCGCATCTCGCGTCGCTAGCCTCTATCCGCCGCTCTAATGTGCCGGTCGATCTTGACTGCGACCCGCTCGGCATCGTCTCGCAGTATCTCGACTGCCGTGAAAAATCCGTCGACTTCCACGCGTGCCGGCAGTTGACGGCTCTCTTCCTGCAGAAACTCAGAGGTGTTCATGCACAGAGCGGTAAGCGCCTGTTCGCCCCAATTGCCGGCTCCGCAAACCGCGTTTTCGATCTGGTGCGCGAGCACGTCCCCCATGATGTGGGAGAGCTGTTCTTCCAAGTCTGGTCGTGTGAGACGCAACAAGGTCGAGAACTCTTCCGCGACTTCGGCGTCGCCAGTCACCGCGAGCCCACCGCCGCCGAAGCTGCCGAGGGGGTCGCCACGCAGCGACGCGAGCAACGCGAGAGGTGTACCGCGCACCGTGGCCGTTGCCGGCGCCTCGCCCTCGAGTTCTACGCGTAGCCGCTCTTCCTTTGCCGACAGTACGATCGTGATCCCCAGCCCGGCGATATCGACAGCGATGCGCTTTCCCTCGAGCGTCGAGAGCCGATCCATTGCCGCCGTGGAGTCATGAACATGAGCGTTCAATACCTGTTCTGCGACGGCGAGAAGAGACGGTTTCACGAGAGACTCGATCCTAGATTCGGTAACCGAGGTGCAGCGCCACGATCCCACCGGAGAAGTTGAGATATTCGCAGCGCTCGAAGCCCTGCTGCGTCATGAGTGCTTTGAGTTCGTCCTGATCGGGCTGCTTTCGAATCGATTCGGCGAGATATCGATAGCTACCGGCATCGTCGAGAACGAGTTCGCCCAATCTCGGCAGGACCTGCAAGCTATAAAAATCGTAGAGTGGCTCCAGAGGGCCGATTCGCGGGGTGGAAAACTCGAGAACCATAAGCCGCCCACCCGGCTTCAATACCCGTAACATCGATGCGAGCGCGGCAGCCTTGTCCGTCATATTTCTGAGGCCGAAACCTATAGTCACGCAGTCGAATTTGCGCGACCTGAAAGGCAGCTGCTCCGCGTCTGCCTGAACGTAGTAGACGTTGCCGGCGCAGCCAGCATCGATGAGACGGTCGCGTCCGACGGTGAGCATCTTCTTGTTGATGTCGGTCACGTAGATTGAGCCGGTCGGGCCGACCTGTCGCGCGAGCCCGAGACTCAGGTCACCGCTGCCGGCCGCGATATCGAGTGCAGCGTCTCCGGCTTTAAGGCCGCTCTTTGCAACTGTCACACGCTTCCAGAGCCGATGCACGCCGGCAGACATTAGGTCATTCATGAGGTCGTAGCGGCTCGCCACGGAATCGAAGACTCCGCGCACTCTACTCTTCTTGTCCTCGCGTGGAATGGACTCGAAACCGAAGTCGGTCAGGTCATCATTCTTCTTGTTCTTCTCGTCCGTCATTCGATTCCGCCGGAGAGCAGCTTACGCCCGCTTCTTCGAGCCGGGTCAGGTATCGCCGCCAATTGCTCTCAAATTCCGAGCCCAGGTCGTAGAGTATAGGCCAGGTATAAAGGCCCGTATCGTGGCCGTCGTCGAATACGAGCCTGACCGCGTAACGGCCGACGGGCTCGATCTTCTCGATCCCCACCCTCTCCTTGCCCGTAACGAGCACGGATTCGCTGCCGCCGTGCCCCTGAACTTCCGCAGACGGCGAGAATACACGCAGATACTCGGCTGTCAGCGCGAATTGCCGTCCGTCGGAGAAACTGATCTGGAGTTTGCGCGAGCGATTCCGCAACTTGATGTCGACGGGACTCGGGGCGTGCTCCATTTAGAGAATATAACGAGCGAGGTCTTCATCCTGAACGAGCTCACCGAGATGCTCATCGACGTAGGCGGCGTCGACGACGATAGACTGCCCGCCCTTATCCGCTGCCTCGAACGAGACCACCTCCAGGAGTCTCTCCATGACGGTGTGGAGCCGTCGCGCCCCAATGTTCTCTGTACGCTCGTTCACGTGGTAAGCCACTTCGGCGATGCGCTCGATACCCCCGGTATCGAAACCGAGTTCGACCTTCTCCGTGCCCATTAGCGCCGTGTATTGCTCGGTCAGCGACGCGTCGGGCTCCGTGAGAATGCGGACGAAGTCGGCCGAAGTCAGTGCGTCGAGTTCGACGCGGATCGGGAATCGTCCCTGCAACTCGGGGATAAGATCCGACGGCTTCGCTACGGTGAAGGCGCCAGATGCGATAAACAATACGTGATCCGTGCGTACCATGCCGTAGCGCGTGCTTACGGTGCAGCCCTCGACGAGCGGCAACAGATCACGCTGCACGCCCTCCCTCGAAACGTCCGCGCCCATCGTCTCGGCGCGTCGCGCAACTTTGTCGATCTCGTCTAAGAATACGATCCCATCCTGCTCCACGGCGTTGAGCGCCTTGAGCTTGATGTCCTCGTCGTTGATCATCTTGCTCGCTTCCTCGTCCGTGAGAAGTTTGAGAGCTGCTTCGACTTTGAGTTTTCGCTTGTTGCGCCTACCGCCCGACACGTTTTGAAACATGCTCTGCAACTGATTGGTCATTTCCTCCATGCCGGGAGGGGCCATGATCTCGACACCAATCACGGGGGCTTCTACTTCGATCTCGATTTCGCGATCGTCGAGCTCACCCTCCCGGAGCATTTTGCGAAAGCGTTGTCGTGTTTCGCTACTGTCGCCGATATCCTGCGACCCGGGTAACAACGCATCAAGCAAACGGTCTTCCGCAGCATCCGTAGCGCGATGCTTGACTTTGGTCAGTTCCTCCTCGCGAACCATCTTCACGGCCATGTCGGCGAGATCGCGAACGATCGAATCGACCTCGCGACCCACATAGCCGACTTCCGTGAACTTCGTGGCTTCGACCTTGATGAACGGCACGCGGGCAAGACGAGCGAGGCGTCGGGCTATCTCCGTCTTGCCGACACCCGTCGGTCCGATCATGAGAATATTCTTCGGAGTAATCTCGCTGCTGAGCGGCTCGCCGACCTGCACGCGGCGCCAGCGGTTTCGAAGCGCGATCGCGACCGCGCGTTTCGCCTCGACCTGGCCGACGATATGCTTGTCCAGTTCCTGGACGATTTCTCTCGGAGTCATCGACATGCCGGATAAGCCGTCTACCGGCCGAGTTCCTCGATCGTGATCTGGTGATTGGTGTAGATGCAGATGTCGCCGGCAATGGCGAGTGCTTTCTCGACGATCGCTCGCGCATCGAGATCCGTGTTGTCGAGTAACGCCTGCGCCGCCGCCTGAGCATATGCCCCGCCGGAGCCAATTGCGAGCAGATTGTTCTCGGGTTCGATGACGTCGCCCGTCCCCGAGATCAGTAA
>CAYXNS010000001.1:7511-81100 GCA_964466315.1 uncultured Gammaproteobacteria bacterium | reverse complement strand
TAACGACTTCTCATTGTCCGCAACACACAGAAGCGCCTCCAGGCGCCTGAGCATCCGATCCGTTCGCCAGTCCTTGGCAAGTTCGATCGCGGCACGCGTGAGGTTGCCGTATTGGTCGAGTTTCTTTTCGAAATACTCGAATAGCGTAAACGCGTCCGCGGTCCCGCCAGCGAAACCCGCCAAAACCTTGCCGTCATGCAGATGCCGAACCTTGCGCGCATTGCCTTTCATGACTTTGTCGCCGAGCGTGACCTGCCCATCTCCGCCAACTGCGACTTGCTCGTCGCGGCGGACGCAGACAATGGTTGTACCGTGGAATGTGTCCATCTGAGATCCGGCCCGGCAAACCCCGCTGCTATTCGGGATTCAGTCGCCCCGGCGCCTCGCCCGGGGATGCGCTTCGTCGTATATATGGGCGAGATGTTGGAAATCAAGATGTGTGTAGACCTGAGTCGTAGAGATACTCGCGTGGCCCAACAGCTCCTGTACGGCTCTCAGGTCTCCGCTGGACTCGAGCATATGCGTCGCGAATGAATGCCTGAGCATATGCGGGTGGATCGCGAAACCGGCACCCTGGCGCTTGGCCCATTGTTTCAGACGCGCCTGGACGGATCTGCCTGCGAGACGCGCACCGCGCTTCGAGACGAACAGTGCGTTCTCGCCCATCGCGGCGAGCGTTGCGCGTAACTTTAACCACGACTCCAGCGCGGCGACCGCGATTCGCCCGACGGGAACTACTCTCGTCTTGTTGCCCTTACCCGTTACCCGAACCGTCTGATCCTTCAGATCGAGGTCGACGAGATCGAGCCCAACGAGCTCCGACAACCGCAGTCCGGATGAATACAGTAGTTCGAGCATCGCGCGATCGCGCACGGTGAACGTGTCATCCCCCTCAAGCGCGAGGAGACTTGCCACCTGGTCGGTGTCCATCGTCGCCGGAAGCCGTTGCGCAGGCTTCGGCGCCTGCACACCGACCCCGGGATTCGAACTCAGCACGTTCTCCAGCACCAGGTAGTGGAGAAACCGCCGCACGGCCGACAGTCTCCTGGCGATGCTGCGCGAGCTCAACCCCTTCCTATGCGACTCTGCCGCAAACTGCCGTACGGCGTAGGAATCGAGCGCTGTTAGCTCGAGCGAGCCGTGGCGACAGTAGTCGAGGAATGCGCCGAGATCGCGCCGATAAGCGCTCAGGGTATGCGGAGAGAGTCGCCGCTCGTCTCTCAGGTGCCGGAGATAATTGGCGAGGAATTTCTCAGAGCTCATTTTCTCGGGATCCAGTCTCTGCATCCGGGCTCCCCTGGCCGACGAGCGCAACCGAGACGAGTTCACCGAGCCGCGCGAGAAATTCCATTCCCTTGCCGGGATTGAAATAGTCGGGATCGCGACTGCCAATGACCAGGAAGCCGATTTCCGCGTGGGACCCCAACGGAACCAGCGCAGCCGAACTAATCTCCCCCGCGTTGTCCTCGAAAAGAAACGCCTTCTGTCGATCGCGGATCAGGCCACAGCGAGGCCGCGCAGACTTTAGGAAGCTTGTGAAGGGTTTCAGCCCGGGGTCGCTGCGGTCCGTTATCTTGAGAAATCCATCACCGGCGACCGTTTCGTCCGACAGCGGCGAGAACAACACGACCGCCGCGCGTTCCGCACGAAACTCCTCGCGGAGACAGGTTTCGAGCATCTCAACGCGCTCCTCGCAACCGGAAGCAGCCATGAGTTGTACGGATAGCCGATGGATTCTCTCGACGAGTGCATCGTTGAGTTTGGCGACCGCGACCAAATCCTTGAGCTGACGTTCGAGTTCGTCGCTACGCTCCCGGAGTAACGTAACCTGCCGCTCGACCAACGATATGGCCGCGCCGCCCGGCTCGTGGGCGACCTTCAGGTTCATCAAGAGGCTCGGGTGCCGATCAAAGAGGTCGGGATTCTGCTGCAGGTAATCAGCGATATCGGCGGCGGAGAACGAGTCCTCCGCAACGGCCTCATTTTTCTGTTGGCTCATACTCGATCTGTCCCTCGTATACACAGGTCGTGGGTCCGGCCAGCCACAACGGTTGACCGCGACCCTCCCAGTTAACCGCGAGCTCGCCGCCGGGAAGACTGACCTCGACGCGAGAACCGAGATCGCCTCGATCACGGCCGACTGCCGCAGCTGCCGCAGCCCCCGTGCCGCAGGCCAGTGTTTCCCCGACACCGCGCTCGAAGACCCGCAGACCGATACGCTCGGCGCCACGAATCTCCATGAATTCGACGTTGACACCTCTCGGGAAGGCGCTCAACTCTTGAAACCTCGACCCCAGTATACCGATCGGAGCGTCTTCCACGGAATCCGTGACGATCACGGCGTGCGGATTACCGAGCGAGACCACCCCGAACTCGACGTCCGTCTCGCCCACACGCAAGCCATAACTCGACGCTTCGGCCGTAGCATCGAAGGGCAGAGAGCCAGGCGAGAAGTCCGGGATGCCAAGATTGACCTCGACCTTGCCGCCCTCGAGGACACGCGCTTCGACAACACCTCTTGCGCTCGAGAGCCTGAGCTCGTCGACGCCGCTGTCCGCGGCCAGTAATCGCGCTACGCAGCGCACGCCGTTGCCGCATTGCTCGACCTCGCCACCATCGGCATTGAAGACCCGGTAAGCGCCGTCCTCAGGCCCATCGTAACCGAGATCGACCAGCATGAGCTGGTCGAACCCGACGCCACGACGCCGATCCGCCCAGAGGCGCAGGACCGCGTCGTCCGGAACGCCGATCCCTGCGGGCCAGCGTATGACCATGAAGTCGTTGCCGACCCCGTGCATCTTGTTGAACTTAAGCTTCATGGTGCTAGCAATGGCGCTCATGGAAGGTTAACGTGATCGGCCCCTACAACGGACACCCCTTAATGGCTAAGCCAGAGGCTTGAGCCGCGGATGAGATTATAGTGGATTCACCCTGGCCTAAACCTGCTGTGAAGTTCGAGGATCTGCGCGAGTTCCTGGATGCGCTCGAGGCCGACGGTGAGCTTAAACAGATCGATGTGCCCGTGAGCCCGTCGCTTGAACTCACGGAGATCTGCCGCCGCACGCTGTCCCGGAGTGGTCCCGCGCTCTTATTCACGCGTCCCAGCGACGGTAACGTCCCGATACTCGCGAACCTCTTCGGCACGGCGGGCCGCATCGCGGCCGCGCTGGGCACGACGGGACCTTCAGGTTTTCAGCGCCTCGGAACGCTGCTGGCAGCGCTCAAGGCGCCCGAACCGCCGAAAGGCCTCGGTGATGCCTGGCAGAAACTACCGCTCGTCAAGGAGATTCTGAAGATGGCTCCACGAACTTCGCGGACGGGGCTGTGCCAGGATGTGGTTATCGAAGGCAAAGACGTCGATCTCGGCATGTGGCCGATTCAGACCTGCTGGCCGGACGATGCCGGACCGCTCATCACCTGGGGCCTGACGACCACGCGCGGCCCGCTGTCGGAGAGGCAGAACCTCGGCGTCTACCGGCAGCAGGTCGTTGACCGAAATCGCGTCATCATGCGTTGGCTCCCGCATCGGGGCGGCGCGACGGATTATAGCGCCTGGTGCTCTGCCCATCCCGAGGATCCGTTTCCGGTCGCAGTCTCGATCGGCGCCGACCCGGCAACCCTTCTGGCTGCAGTCACTCCGATCCCGGACACGATATCGGAGTATGCGTTCGCAGGCTTGCTGCGCGGTGCCCGGACCCAGCTCACGACCTGCCTGGATTCCTCGCTCTCGGTACCCGCGAGCGCCGAGATCACGCTCGAGGGGCATATCACACCCGGCGATACCGCAGTGGAAGGACCTTTCGGCGATCACACTGGTTACTACAACGAGACCGAGACCTTCCCGGTCATGACGGTGGATAAAATCACGCACCGTAACGACCCGATTTATCACACGACCTACACCGGCCGGCCGCCCGATGAGCCGTCCGTTCTCGGGCTCGCACTCAACGACGTCTTCGTCCCGATACTCAAAACGCAATACCCGGAGATCGTAGACTTTTTCCTGCCGAGCGAAGCGTGCTCCTATCGCGTGGCGGTCGTTAGTATTCGCAAGCAATACCCCGGGCACGCGCGGCGCATCATGTTCGGAATTTGGTCGTATTTGCGGCAATTCATGTACACGAAGTTCGTCATCGTCGTCGACGACGATATCGACGCTCGCAACTGGCCCGACGTGGTTTGGGCGATGAGTACCCGGATGGATCCGGCGCGTGACATGCAGCTCGTGGAGTCGACGCCTATCGACTATCTCGACTTTGCCTCACCGGTTGCCGGACTCGGCTCTAAACTGGGCCTCGACGCGACCAACAAATGGCCTGCGGAAACTGAGCGACAGTGGGGCAAGCCGATTCGCATGAATACCGACATCGCCAAACGCGTCGACGAACTCTGGGCCGAGATTGGATTCGACTGACGATAACTGAGTCGGACGACGACGATAGCGGGGGCACGATTGGACATTTGTCATAATGCTGCTACTTTAGCTGCCTCGTACCGGCTCATTAAAACAACCACGAAATCGCTCACTTAGGCTCGGAAAGACTATGCGGCACATTCTAATCACCAACTCCAAAGGCGGATGCGGTAAGAGCACGATTGCGACCAATCTCGCCGCGTATTATGCATCCGAAGGCTACACGACGGCCCTCGCCGATTACGATCCGCAGGGCTCGGCATTGAGCTGGCTGGACGAGCGCCCGGAGACGGCTGCGTCGATCGTCGGTCTTGCCGGCTACGACGAAGGCTTGAAACATATTCCCCGCAACGCCGACTACGTGATCATTGATGCCCCAGCGCGGTCCCATGGGCCGGAACTGACTGACCTCGTCCGCCATGCCGAAACCGTCATCGTTCCGGTAATGCCGTCGCCGATCGACATCAACGCTGCCGGCGACTTCGTCGCCGAGCTACTGAGCCGCGGCAAGGTTGCGGCCCGCCGTGCCAAGGTCGGCCTCGTCGCCAACCGCATCAAGGAGAACACGCTGATTTTCGACGAGCTCGACGAATATCTCGAGAAAGTTAAGGTGCCTTATGTGGCGGCGTTGCGCGAAGCGCAGAATTACATCCGTGCCTATCAGCGCGGCCTCGGCATCCATGAACTGCCATTCTATCTCGCTTGGCCCGACTGGGAGCAGTGGGAACCGATCATCGAATGGCTCGATTCTAGGCGCTCTCGTCCTCGTCAGTAGACTCGTCCGCCGAATCCTCCGCAGATTCTGCTACGCGTGGCGGCGCGTCCAGTGCCGGCACTTCGTCTACCGCGCCCGCAACCAGGGCCAGGCCCGAGCGGAACGCGAGCGCAGCACCTTCATCCTCACCAAGCTGTTTCAAGAGCCGGCCATACAGCGCGAAAGAATCCGTACGTGGCCCCATCGCAAGGCTCGACTCCAGATAGCTGCGCGCCTTGCCCCATAGCTCAACGGCCATGCACAACCGCGCCGCCGTTAACAGCAACGCGCCGTCCTCGGCGTGCGCCTTGAGCCATTTCTCGGCCTGCTTCAACTGCTTTGCGGGTTCCTTGGCCTCGATCCGGCCGAAGGCGATGATGAGATCCTCGTGCCAGTCTTTCTTCAGTGCGCTCCGAATCTCGCGCGCGGCCTGATCGCCGTGACCGAGAGAATTCAGGGCGGTAGCGTGAAGCGCAATGAGGCGAGAGGCATCGCGTAACTTCGCGGGTAGCTGGGACCAGAGCCGCTCCAAGTCCTCATACGTCAGATCGGTACGTGCATTGAAGACCACAAGTGCCTCAGCCGTCAGTCGCTCGCGATCGTCAGAATCGAGCTTCGCCGTACCGAGGGCCGGCAGCAGATCGATGAGCCGATCCCAGTCTTCCAGTGCACGATGCGTCTTCGCGAGCAGCCCGAGTGCAACCGGATGATCGGGATGCGACTCCTGAATGCGATTCAGGGTTGCAAGCGCGCGTTCATACTCAGTGTGCTCGAGCTGCAACTCGGCTTGAGTCAGGAGGACCGCCGTCTCGGCATTCGGTAATTCCTCGTAGGCCAACTTGAGCCAATCGTCCCGCCGTTCTTTGGATCCCTGGAGCTGCGCGGCGCGCGCGGCCATCAGATAGTTGATCAGCGGCGCATCAGTACCCTTTAAGCCTTGCGTCAACAAGCGCTCGCCTTTGGTCCAGTCTCCCTCTGCGGCCAGCGCCTTGCCGAGCCGTCGCGGCGCTCGCCACAGCGCGAACAAGGCGCGAATACCAGCGTAAGCAGCGACCAACAGGACGACGAGAGCGGGGACCGACATCTCGACCGCGTAACCCGCGAAGTTGATCAGCACATAGCCGCGGTCGCGGAGAAGGAAGTGAGCGGCGAATGCGCCCAGAAAAACGGCCGCCATTCCCCAGAGTCCGACGCGCATCAGCCGCCTCTGTCGCCGAGGCTGCGCAGGAGAGTCAGCGAGCCACTGATATCTGGCCGCGCCGGGGCGATGTCGAGGTCGACGAGCTCCACGAGAAGTGCGATGGAACTCTCGACAGAGACTGCAGTGGTGTCGTAGTGCCGCTCCAGCAGCGCCGTTGCTGCGCTAAGACTCTGCTGAAAGACTTCGCGTTGGCCTCTGACCAGGCCGAGGCGCGCGAGAACGAGTTCCAGTTCGAGCTGCTGGCGCACCAATGCCTGTTCTTCCGCGGACAGTGAACGCACGACCGCATCATCGCGCCGCTCGATACTGACCATTCCCACGATGGCGCTCTTCAAGCTCTGCCAGACCCTTGCGAAACCCGACACCTCCTCCTCGGGGGCGTCGTTCGCCGTCTCGTAGACACCCGGCGGAATCGATCGCATGGGCAACGTGCGGCCCGCCTCTGCCAGCCTGCTCAAACTGAAACTGTGTCCTTCTATGTCCGGCAGACGCACGGCACGCAGCGCCAGGAATTCCGCGGCGATGCGCTCACGCACGCCGGCAAACGCAGGGTTGGCGAGTTCCAATAATTTATCGTCAGCCAGCCCCAGCGCGCGCTCCGCGTTCTCCCAGCGTCCCGACAGATTGAGCTCCGCGTTGGCAACGGTCAGGTAGTACTCCGCTTCGGCGCGGAGCCAGCTACGGCGAGCGTCGTCCGAAACGCCCTGAGCCGCGTTCAGTCGCTCCTCAAGGTCGAGGAACCGTCCTGGCAGTACGTCGACGCGCTCGCCGAGGCCCGCCGCTAGTCCACGCGTCGTCTCATTCTCCGCCGAGAGATCCGCGAGTCGATCCTCGAGCGCCCGGACGCTCGCTCGAACGGCCTGAAGCGAAACGACCGCTTCGGTATCTGCCTGATCGAGGCCTACGTAAAACTGCCGGTATTGCCACCAGAGGAAGCCGGCGGCGGCGGCACAGAAGGCGCAGATCAGCGCCAGCCCACTCGCGAGATACGGACCACGGCGTCGTGGCGTTGCGGGCTCAGGCGCTCCGGCCGTAGTGGCTTTCGACTCCTCTGGCGAGGCCTCGGCGGTCTCTGCGACAGGTTGCCCGTCGTCGTCTGGCGTGTCGAGCTTACTCATGGATCTACGTTCAAGGGTTGACTGGAACACTCTTTTTACCACACGGCTCCAGTCTTAAGCCAAATGGCAAGCGCTAGCGCGCCGTTAAGAGGCGCTTGAGATCGCCGACTTGACGCCGACCCACCGGCAGCAGCTCGTCGCGGCCACGGATACGCACGAAATGCCGGCCCTCCCGATCCCGCTCCAATGCCTCGACATGGCTGACGGACACGAGAGTACTGCGATGAACGCGGGAAAACTCCGGCGCGAATTCGTCAGCAAGCTCGGTCAACGACTCGTCGATCAAGTCCTCGCCCCCGTCGTGATGGACGCTGACATATTTCTGATCGGCGCAAAAAAACAGAATATCTTTGACGGGGATCAACCTGAGTTCGTCGCGCGCGCGTATGGCGATGTGTTGCCGTTGTGCGACTTCCTGTTCGCTGGCGGCGACGAGTTTCAGTTGCGATACGGACAACCGGCCAGCCTGAAGCAGAGCTCGCTCGAGACGTTCCTTGCGCACCGGCTTCAGCAGATATCCCACGGCTTGGGCGTCGAAGGCGTCCATCGCGTACTCATCATATGCCGTCGTGAAGACTACGGCTGGCGAGTCTGGCAGCGCCGAGAGGTGGCGGGCGGTCTCGATCCCGCTCATGCCCGGCATGCGAATGTCGAGCAAGACGACGGAGGGCTCCAGCTCACCGACCTGATTCAGCGCTTCAATCCCGGTACCGCATTGTCCAACGACATCGCAGTTGGGCAACTCGCCGAGAAGATGCGCGAGACGCTCGCGTGCATGCGGCTCATCGTCCACTATCAACACGCGTAGTTCAGGCTCGGTCATTCCTCGAAGGGAAACCTGAGCGTCACGGTGTAGCATCCCTCCTCCTCGCTTACGTCCACGCGGCCACGTTCGCCGTAGGCGAGACTGAGGCGCTCGCGGATATTTTCAAGAGCCAGTCGGTTTCCGGGCCGGATATATCGCCCGGTCGTGTCGGTGACCGAATTCGTGACGGTGATCTCAACATCACCGCGGCTTAGTCTGCCGGCGACGACAACCTTCCCACCGCCGTCGAGGGGTTCGATCCCGTGGTGTATCGCATTCTCCAGCAGCGGTTGGATAGTAAGACTGGGCACGATAGCGGACATTAGCGCATCGCCCAGTTGCCACTCGACGACGAGGCGGTCGCCTAGTCTGAGTGCCTCGATCCTGAGATAAGTTCTGCATAATTCCAGTTCTTCGCTCATGTGCGAAGGCTCTTCCGAATCCTTCATCGTCGCTCGAAATAGATCCGCGAGATCGGCGACGGCGTCTTCGGCGCGGCTCGGGTTACTGCGCGTCAACGACGCGATCGTGTTCATGCTGTTGAAGAAGAAATGCGGCCGGATACGTGCCTGCAATGCGTGAATGCGCGCGCGTGCTTCCGCGCGCACATGCAAGCTCCACTGATGGGCGACAAAGAAATAGCGCAGTAACATCGCCGTGACGATAGTCGTGATACCCACGTTTCGAAGCAGGAACGCCCAGTGGGACTCGGGGAAAAGATTGCCGCTGATGCCCCGCTCGCTCAGATTGCGCCCGAGCAGGAACGCGGCCTCGGACAGTATGACGACATTCGCCGTCAGCAACGCAAACGCCGTGAGTACGGCGACAGGTACCGAGAACCGGGCGAGCCAGCGGCGGCTATAGCAGAGCACGGCTGTACCAGTCAGTCCGAGCCACTGCATGAACAGAGAGATTCGAGCCAGTTCGGTTAGAAAGGCCGTACCACCGGGCCGTGCCAACGCGAATGTCAGCGCCAGTAACTCAAGGACGAGTACGATCGCAAGCACCATTCTCGGCGCACAGAAATCAGGCAGGAAAAAATCGTCCGCTGGCGCGGGATCGAACGCGATACGTCGCCACGACGGCCCGGCTGGGTTATTCATGCGGGTGGTGCGGCGACGCCGATTTGGAGTTTCTCCCGCGCCTGATTCGCGGACGCGGATCGGCTCAGTTGCACCACGCTTCGACATCAGCAGCGGCCTGAGCACGGATCGCATCGAGTTCAGTATCATTCAGATACTCCCGCGCTTCTTCAGTACCCCGATAGATACGGTGCGCGGCAACATAGCGCGCCTGTCGATCGAGTGCGATTCCACAGTTCTCCATTCGCTCGGCGGCGATTTCCTCTTCGGTCGGCCCGACGAAGCTCGGCTCATCGTCCTCGTCCGGATCGACCGTCTCAGCCGCCTCCGTCGGCACGGCGTCGGTACTCGCTGTTTCCGCCGGGGTAGGTGTAGCCGCCCCGGTATCGATGAAGATCGTCTCCGCATCCTCACCGGTCAGTCGGTCGCTATAGGTCACGTTACCGTCCGCGTCGACGGAGCGGTAGACCTCTGCGACCGACACAGAACCCGCGACCAGCAGTAGTAGATAGAACCATCCAGAACGCATGATAACCAGTGCCCTCGGGGTAATACCGGTCAGTCTAGCACCGCAGATTCCGGTCCTCCCGTGATTGAGTTCGCCCTTTTTCTACGCCTCGGAGGCTAGATTAAGTTAAGTCACGGCCAATGCCTAATTGCGGGTATCATGGACCTAGTGGCCTGTCCCATAGATAACTTGCGTGATCTGGCTGCGGCTTATCGCGCCTGGCAAGGTGCGGCGACGAGTAATAGCGGGACTATTGCGACGAGCCCCAACGCGGTCAGGCGCGATAAGGCACGGCGAATTGGGTAAGTTATCTATGGGGCAGGCCACTAGTTTCTGGCGTAAATCTCGGGTTGTGTCCCTCGCCGTACCTACAGACAGGATAGTCAAATGACCGATAGTTCCGATCGTCCCGGTATCGATGATCTAGCCCGGCGGTTGGCCGAAGCCGTGCCGCAGAATCTCAAGGCAATGGGCGAAGATCTCGAGCGCAACTTTAAATCGCTGCTACAGACGGGGCTGGAGAAGATGGACCTCGTTACCCGTGAGGAATTCGACGTACAGGTGGCCGTATTGGAGCGTACCCGCGAGAAGCTCGAAGCGCTCGAGGCACGTCTCGCCGCGCTCGACGAGTCGTCGGACTGATTGTTGCTTCGGCACGGCCCGTCGGGGCTACGGTTGAGCGATGGCGCTCGCCCGTCTACTCAGTCGTGGCCAGCGAGGCATGGATGCCTATGAAGTTATCGCCGAAGTCTATCTCACGGGCGGGCTGCCGTCATTCACGATATCGGGCCTGCCAGCCGCCGCGGTCCGCGATAGCCGGGATCGAGTGCGCGCTGCGCTGCAGACACTGGGCTCCCCCATACCTCCGAGCCGGATTACCGCACATTTAGGCCCTGCCGACATTCCCAAGGAAGGCGGCCGTTTCGACTTGGCGATCGCGATCGGCGTACTCATGGCCGACAAAGGTCATTCCTGGCAGACGGATAAGGCGGAATTTATCGGTGAGCTCGCCCTGAGTGGCGAGTTGCGACCGGTACAGGGTGCGTTGCCGGCTGTACTCGCGGCGCGAGATGCGGGGCGGGCGGTCATCATTCCCGCGGGCAACGCGCCCGAGGCAGCTCTCGTCGATGACGCGATGATCCTTCCGGTAAGCGAGCTCGCCGACGTCATCGCGCACCTCGATGGATCCGCGACACTGAAACCGGTGCCCCGGGCGGAAGCACCATGCGGGCTGAATGGCGCGCCGGAACTCGCGGACGTCCACGGCCAGACCCTCGGACGAAATCGCCTCGAAGAAACGGCCGTTCAGGGCGCCCCATCACAGCGCCTCGTCGGTCACACTCGTCGGTGGGGGCAGCCGGCCCACGGCCCGGAGAGATTTCACTGGTGCATCTCGGCGTCCTGTTTCTGGACGAGCTACCTGAGTTCCAGCGCAGTGCATTGGAAGCGCTGCGCGAGCCACTCGAGAGCGGTGTCATCACGGTCGCCCGCGCCAGCGAAACCACGCGCTTCCCGGCCGCTTTTCAGCTCGTCGCGGCGATGAATCCCTGTCCCTGCGGCTACCTCGGGGACGGCAGCGATCGATGTGGGTGCTCGGAAACGCGCCTGCAATACTACCGATCCCGCCTCTCGGGGCCGTTGCTGGACCGCTTCGACCTTCAAGTCGGACTATCGCGGGTACCGCTGGCGCGGATCGCCAACTCCGAGCCCGACGGCGGCAGCGCGGAAGCGGCCCTGGCGGTACGCAATGCGCGTGAGCGGCAACTTGCCCGCCCTGCGGGCGACTCAATGCGCGACTCGCCGACCGTAGCCTCTGGAAGGAGGTGGGGCTGGATCGGGAGAGTCGACCACTGTTGATTCGAGCCGCCGAGCGCTGGCAGCTCAGCGCTCGAAGCTGCACGCGGATTCTCAAGGTCGCGAGAACGATCGCCGATCTCCACGCAGTAGCGGACGTCGCCGTGCTGCATATCGCCGAAGCGATCCAGCTGCGTTGCCTCGATCGGCCGCTTTGAGCGTCCCACCAATACCGATATAATTCGCCCGCGTCGCCCGAGGAGTGCGCTTTGGCTAATCAAGAACAGAAATTTTTCGATGGCTTTCTGCTGTTGCTGGGAGTCTGGATCGGGGCAATCGCCGGGATAGTCATTTTTGCCGATTTCGTCGGCGACGAGAATGCCGCCAGTGACACCGGGGACGAAGTCTCCCCCATCTCGCTCACTGAAGACCGTATTCGGCCTATCGGCCAGGTCGCGTTGCTCGGAGATCCGGATGTCGGTACCGTGGCCGCCGTATCCGTTGCCACCGAGACGGTTCGCGCACCGCTTTCCGGACCGCAGGTCTACAACGACATTTGCTATCTCTGCCATGCGGCTCCCGGCGTCGGTGGCGCACCAGTGCACGGCGATGTCGCGGCTTGGGCAACACGGATCGAGCAAAGCCCGGACCTGATACAGGACCATGTCTTAAACGGCTATACGGGCGAAGCGGGCTATATGCCGCCGAAGGGTGGGCGCCTAGATCTCACCGACGAAGAAATTCTCGAAGCCATTGATTTCATGCTGGAAGCCATCCAGTAACGAGCGCCACAATCCCCGCATGCTCGGCATTCCGGATTAATTGACATGCAAACCAAGAAAGTTCTCGGTATCGGACTGGCTGGTCTCATGCTGGCCATGGTCCTGCGCGGCTCACTCGGCGCGAATACAGACGATCTGATCCCCAGCGAGTCTGAACCCTATCCACAAGATCTACTGCAGCGCGTTCGCCAGGCCGCTTCCACGGTGCCGGGAGGCCTGGCCACTTCCGTCAACTTCGTGAAAGTCGCCGAGAGCCATCGCACGTATGCTGCGGTCATCGAAGACGGCAGTGACGAACCTTTTATTTCGGCACGCACGGCTTTCCAGGTCGTCTTTTCGGACGGCACCGTCATGGTCGATAGCGGCATGGATGAAACGGTGCACCGCTTCTATGGATTCGGTCGGGATGAACCATACTGGCAGAACGTTAACGATTCGATTCAGGCAGCACTCCGGGAATCACAGCTCATCCTCATCACGCACGAGCACGGCGATCACGTCGCCGGTGTTCTTAGAAGCGATTACCGTGATGAGCTCGCGCCCAAAACCCTGCTGACAAAAGACCAGGTCCGGACGCTGAATTTCGCGCCACAGCTTCCTGAAATCACGTTGACGCCGGCGGCGGCGCGCGACTACATCGTGGTCGACTACGAACAGATACTACCGGTCGCGCCCGGTATCGTTCTGATCAAGTCACCGGGTCACACGCACGGGCATCAGATGATCTTCGTTCAACTCGCCGACAGCCGTGAGCTCCTGTTCATCGGCGACATCGGCTGGTCGCTCGACAACATCACCGAACTCAAACTGCGGCCGGCCGCAACCATCGCGCGAGTAAAAGAAGACCCACAGGCGCTCATGCACCAGATGACGTGGATCAAGCAGGTGATGGACAACGATGGGATCATTGTCGTGCCAGCGCATGACGACCGCCTGCTGGCGCGCTACGCTGACGAGGGACTGCTCGGTACGCAGCTAGATTAGTATCGCGACATAAAAAGGGGCCATTTTTCTCAGAACCGGAAGGTATAGCTGAATTTCGCCGTCAGCTCAGCCGCCTGCGACTTGAAAGAGTTGTTCCGGTCGAAATCCTCGAGGCGTTACAGTTTTTTTAGGTTCGCGGCTGGAGGAAAATAGGGCCAGATCCCTTTAAAAAAGGGATCTGGCCCTATTTTTCGCGAAACCTAACGTCTAGTCGGCCGGTTCCATCCTCAAGACCTCCGTCAGATCACCGCCGCGATGATCTATCGCCAGATAGATATAGCCGTCCGGGCTCTGGCGAACGTCGCGGATCCGGTACTCGCCGAGCATGAGCGGCTCTCTGGTCGCGACGCGACGGCCGTCGATCATGAAACGCGTAAGGCGCCGATGGTTCGCGGCCAGCCCGCCGGCGAAGATGTTGCCCCGCCACTCGGGGAACCTGTCGCCGTCGTAGATCATGAGACCCGACGCGCCGATGGACGGAATCCAGAACGCCGCAGGCTGCTCCATCCCCGCGTGTTCGTTCCTATCGTGAATCGGAATCCCCGTTCGGTAATTCACACCGTAGCCGATGATGGGCCAGCCATAATTTCGTCCCGGCAAGATGAGATTGAGCTCGTCGCCACCCTGCGGGCCGTGCTCGGTCGCCCAGACATCGCCCGTTTCCGGATGGATAGCGAGACCCTGCGGATTGCGATGACCGTAGCTCCAGATCTCCGGCCGGAAGTCCCGATCGTTAACGAAGGGATTATCCGCTGGAATTCTGCCGTCATCGTAAATACGGTTGATCGTCCCCTGATTGTTCATCGTGTTCTGCGCCGGGTGCGCTTCGAGATCACCCTTCGGCGGCGCTTGACGATCGCCTACCGTGACGAAGAGATAGCCGTCGTCGTCGAACGCGAGTTTCGCACCATAGTGCCCCATGCCCGCTACCCAGGCTTCCGCCTCGAAGATCTCCTCGACGTCGGCTAGGCGGTCGTCTTCGAAACGCCCGCGGACGACGACCGTCGTGCCCTCCGCACCGCCATCGCGCGACTTCGCGTAGCTCAGATAGAGCAGACGGTTAGATTCGAAATCGGGATGCGGCAACACCTCCGCCAGCCCGCCTTGATTACCGACCCGGACTTCGGGAACACCCTCGACAGGCTCGGGCAGAAGCTTACCGTCTCTGATGATCCGCAGCCGTCCGGGCCGTTCCGTGACGAGTATGTCGCCATCCGGCAGGAAAGCGATGCTCCAAGGATGCTCCAACCGCTCCGCTATCGTCACCAGACGGAAGTTGTGTTCCGTCGATTCGTAGACCCTCGATTGGGCAGACACCAGCACGGGCACGGAGAACGCCAGTACGCTTGCGAGTGTGAGAAATCGTGTGACGGGATGGCCGATGGCCGGTCGAGAGTATTCGAAAAAGTTGAGCCCAGACATTCGGGTCCCCTTGCGTCGATTGCCAGCGTACGACTGTTCTTATGCGCCAGATTATCGCACGAAAATCAGGTCGTAATGGGGACCACCCGAGCCTATTTGACGCTGACACGCGTCGCGTGTGTTACGCGATACAGGGGCTCAATGAAGGGTTGAGGAGCAGGGCACATGCGCCAACAGCTCCTGTAGTGATTCCTCGGCCTCTTCGCTGTGCAACCACTTCTCGACGTCCGGCTTCCACGATTGAAAATTCAGCGCCATGAGCCGCAAATGAGCGTTGATGACCGCACTAGGTACGTACTCCGCATTCACTCTGATCTCCAGATCTCGCGCCGCGCATTCGCCGGCACCTCCCCGGCGCCGCGGCCTGGTTACGGTAGATATGGGGGCGCTGGAGGCTCGTTCAAGAGCAAGACCCTGCTCGTAAAGTCTCAAATCTCAAGAACGCCAAAGCTCGAAATGGGTCGATTCGGCGGCTCGAGTACTATGCACCGACGCGGACTAGACTGGGTACCCCAACGTGTCGGAAACCCGTTTATCCCAAAAGTGTTACCCATGTCCCCGGAATGGACCCATGGACCCATGGACCCATGGCGCGCCCGACAGGATTCGAACCTGTGACCTTCGGCTTCGGAGGCCGGCACTCTATCCAACTGAGCTACGGGCGCGAACTTAGGATTGTAACGTCAGAATCGCTCCTGTCCGGTCTCCCGGACAGCATCGGGGAAATCACGGTACAGGGCGAACGATAGGTCCTTCACTTTGGACGTGACGGTGTGATGAAAACTCTCGATCGGGTCGGTGCGTTGCGCGACTTGTTGAAACGTATCGTCGAGGTGCGCCAGGCTCTCGAACTCCATCGTGATATGAAACTCACCGAGATGCCGTCCGCCGAGTCCGAGCTTCCGTCGCGTCACACGAAAGCCCTCAAGTTGCCCCTGAGATTTCAGGTGATCGAGATAGGCACCGACATCCCTCGCGAACTCGGTGTCGCTGACGCCGTCCTCAAGATTGCACCAGAGATGGTAGATGTCGACGGGCCGATCCTCCGTGCCGTGTAGGTTCTTATCGGGAGTCGACCGTCGTCAGATGCCGCTGCGACCAGCGGCCCAGAACGCCTCAAACTCCATTTTCGACACGTTACTATTTAACATAAGGCGGGGGACAGGCGCGCGAGTCCGAACCAGCCTGGGCGGCCCGTGCTCGGCGTGAGTTGATGGATGACTAGGCCTTGGGAACAGACACCGATTTCCCTCTGAACCCAGCCATCCTCGTCAACTTCGGTATATAGCGCGTCCATTTTGAGGGTTGCGAGTTCGCTCTGTATCCACTTTAAATAGATCATGCTGTCACTATCTGCGTAGGTTCTTCCGGCCGGCCGAATATTATAGCGACGCAGCCGAGGGACCACAGCCTTAGCCGCGGCTATGAGGGATCGAGTATTGGAGCGAGAACTCAGTCGAGAGTGAGTTCAGCCCGTTCTGGTTGCCGCCCCTTGTGCCTAACGTGCTTCTCGCGGCCGAGCTTCGTTCACACGCAGAGGTCTTCCGCCCACCTCTTTGCCATTGATTTCGGCGACAGCGGTCTCCGCTTCGTTCTGGTTCGGCATTTCGACGAAGCCGAAGCCTCGAGACCGCCCTGTCTCCCGATCCATCAACACCCTTACCGAGGAAACTTCACCGTAAGCCGCGAATGCATCACGGAGTTCAGATTCACTAAGCGAGTAGGACAGATTTCCGACGTAGATATTCATTGACACCAATTTTCACGCCGTTTCTCCCCGAAAACAGCGGGTCGATCAACGGCGTGAGACCGACTGCCAGACACACCGGCCAGTGTCCGTTTTAGTTGTTCCAGCCGGTCATCGCCAAACACCGCCCGGAGGCGATCCAAGCACTGTATGCCTGCATGGGAAGGCGGTCAATGCCATGAGCGCCGAAGCGCCGGCCTCAGTCCGAAGCGTCACTGTGGTTGTTTTGCAGCCGCGGCTTTCCGGAGATACGGTCCGCCAGGTGCCCAAGCGAGATCGCGAATAGATGGGAGCGGTTCCAACGCATGATCGTCCGGTAGTTCTGATAGACAAGAAACGCCGGCTCGATATCGTCGGACGGCAGCACGACCGAGCCCGAGATATCGACAGCGGGCAGATCCGCACCGGAGATCGTGCGCACACCAAGAGACTGCCACTCGGCGAGCGGTTTGCTCGTGTCCAGTCCTTCCATCTCGGTGTCGAAAGCCTCGGGTAGCGTGACTTGTCGTCCCCAGATATAGCCGGGCTGCCACCCCGCTCTCGCCATGAAGTTCGCGGCCGACTCGACCGCGTCTGCCTCGTTAGTCCAGATATCCTTACGGCCGTCGCCATCCCCATCCCTGGCATAGTCGATGAATGTCGAGGGCATGAACTGCAACTGGCCCATCGCTCCTGCCCAGGATCCCAGCATATTTTCGAGGCTTATATGCCCCTCATCCAATATTCTCAACGCATGCAGTAGCTCGGCGCGAAAAAACGCCGCTCGCCTCTCATCGTACGCTAACGTGACGAGCGCACTGATCACGGAAAAACTTCCCTGTGTCCGTCCGAAGTTGCTCTCGATAGCCCATGCCGCGACGAGCACCTGTGGTGGAATGCCGTAGCGCGACGCGACATCCTCCAGCATCTCACTATGCTCCGCGAGATGAGCGCGTCCCTGGTCGATCCGCGTGTTGGACACAACACGGTCCAGATATCCCCAGAAGTCGAGTCTGAACTCGGGCTGGTTCCGGTCCAGCTCCGTGACGCGTTCGACCGGCAACACACCTGCGAGCGCCTCGCCGACGGTCGCGGCCGAGATTCCTGCTTCGATCGCTTCGGCACGTAGTGCTTCGAGCCAAACCGAAAACTCCGGGACTTGCGCGATGGCAAGCTGCGAACCGACGGACAAAGCCAGTAATCCGGAAAGAGTAAGCGCATTTCGAATCACGATATAGTCAATGTGTACAGCCTGGAAGTCTCCTGGAACACATCGATTGAGTGTACTCGATTCACTGCAACGCCTCACAGGCGCCTTCGGAATGGCCGAGCACGGTGGGATCATTGCAAGCCGAGCACGCATTGCTATAGGTTGCAAGTTCCGTCGATTCACATGGAGTAGTCGCGCAGCGGACACCGGTGTCGCGAACTGCGCATACGGGAAGGTATTCCAGGGTACAAATCTCGGGGCGCGGGTCCGAGCATTGCAGTACGGCTGTTACCGGCAACGATCGCGGTGACGGCTCTGCGCACCCGAATAAGATCATGCCGACGATAACCGCCGCGGCACCCGTGCCGGACTCCTGTCCGCGTCTCATAGTCGCCCGCACTTACGACTCAACCTGATCGGCTTGATATTTCACATCGCCGCCGCTGATCGTGTACAGCACTTCCGTGTCCGGAACCGTCAGGATATCCTGCGATAACACGACGATGTTGGCGAGCTTGCCGACGCCCAATGATCCTTTGATGTCTTCCTAATCGAGTGTGACGATCCTGCCCCCACGCAGAACCAGATCCGCCGTTTGAACCAAAATGCTGTCGGGCGGTGAAGGCGAGCAACCAGGAAAGATCACGGCGACAATGAACGCCAGCACCGGCTTCGACTGCTGTTTCTTCATTCAGATCACTCAGGTCTTCTGTACGATCAACTGGTCCTTCGGAGTCTGACGCAACTCTTTATCTCTATACATGGCTCGATCGGCCGACTTCATGAGCGCCTCGATATTTTCGCCGTCGACAGGATAGCTCGCGGCTCCTACGCTGACGTTGACTCGTACCATCTTTGGCCCGGCTTCGAGCGTCGACCATGAGAAGAGCGTAAGGCCGTTCCGTTCGCAACGATTGCGCGTGTTCCGCCTCCGCGAGCCGCATGAAGGCGCCGATATTGTAGATATTCGTTAACTCATCTCGGTCGGAGAGCGAGCGAATCCTGCGCTTCGCTGTCTGAATATTGTCGGCGAGCATAGTCGTCAAGAACGCGACCAGAAAGAATGGCGCGAGAACTCCCGCCGCTTTAGATGCCAGCGCTGGTGACATCACCTCGACGCCCCCTCGGAGAATCGCCAGCATGAAATAGCAACCCGAGACCAACAGGACGACGAGTACGGTTGCGCGCTTACCCAACGCAAGAGAGGCAGCAATTATCGGCAGTAGATAGAGGTTAACGAACGGGCTCGCCTCCCCACCAGTCTGAAAGAATATCGCCGTTAGGAACGCGACCATAACCGGGGTCTCGAGCGTAATCTTGAAGAGCGTGTGCTCTCGCAGCCCCGGAGCCAGTCGGAACGCGAGCACGAGCCCGGCGAAGATGAGGAGACTTCTGATCACGGAGATCCGGCTCACGTACTCCGGAGCTGTGACGAATAGATACAGCATCACAAGAGCGAGAAGTAACCATTCAACCTCGGCGATGCTGCGCGCAACCCCTCGGAGCTGCGCCTGCTTGATATCGAGTCCTCTCTCGAACGGGTCTTGGCACACGGTATAACCAGAAAGATCTCGTGCCGCTACGCTGCGCTAAAGAGTTCTTGCTGAGGGTCCGGGTGACTAGGTGAGGCCAGGTGGCGACATCTGCCTCGGCCCACTATCACGGGGCCCTGCTGAGCTCTACCGGATCGAAGCCGATGACACGAAGCGCCTCCAGAAGCTGATTGTCCTCACTGGGTTCGATCATGCTGCCTGCGCGACCATACTGCTCTCGAGGATGTCGTGCATGGACGACGAGATCCGGCTCGATGCCCGTACCGTTGATCGACCGCCCGCTCGGCGTCAGATATCTGGCTGTCGTTAGTTTGATCGCGTGGCCGGCCGTGAGCGGTATAACGGTCTGCACGGAACCCTTGCCATAGGTCGTTTCGCCGACGAGTTCGGCTCGATCGTTATCCTTGAGTGCCCCGGCAACGATTTCCGAGGCGGAAGCAGAGCCGCCATTGACCAGAACCGCCAGCTCGACGCCGCGCAGAACGTCGCCTTGATCCGCGAAGTGTTCGAAGCGGGAGTCGCGAACCCGGCCGGTGCCGCGAACTATCAGCCCGCGGTCAAGAAACACATCGGCAACATCTATGGCCGCATCCAGGACACCGCCCGGATTATTGCGAAGATCCAACACGAGGCCCTGAAGCTGATTCTCCGCCTGTGCTTGAAGCTCTGTCGCAGCGACCGTCATGTCATCGGCAGTACTATCGGAGAACCCAGTGAGCCTGATGTAGGCGAAACCATCACCGAGATACTCACTGCGAACGGTCTTTACCTGAATCTCGGAACGAACCAGCGCAAAACGAAGTGGCTCGGCTTCACCGTCCCGAACCACACCGACCGTGACTCCAGTCCCGGGTTGGCCACGCATCCGGCCGATGGTGTCTTCGACGTAATCCTCATCCACGGGAATGTCATCGACGGAGACGACCATGTCGCCCGGCAAGATTCCGGCTCGTTGGGCCGGCGTGTCGTCGAGTGGTGTTACGACGATGACTCGGCCCTCTTCGAGGCTGACGTCGAGCCCCACGCCCGTGTAGTTCCCGGTGGTACTTATCTGGATCTCTTCGTAATCCTCCGGCCCAAGATATCGGGAGTGGGAGTCGAGTTCGCCGATAACACCACGAATCGCACTCTCGATCAGCTGGCTATCATCGATGACGTCAACGTACTCACGCCGAACACGTTCCAGGACTTCGGCCAGGAGCCGCACATCCTGCATACTCACTGAGCTGCTGCTGTATTCCTGTCGCGACTGTCGCTCACTCAGCAGATTACTGCCGAGCGAGACGGTGAGACCGAGAACGGTGCCCACGACGAGGACCAATACGCTTCTGACTTTCAGAGACATGCGGTAGTCATCACCCCCACGGTGTTCTTTTGAGCACCTTAGCATAGCCGGGGAGGCCGGTGTATCGGCGGATTACCTTAATATGTAGCGATAACGCCGCGCCCCATTACAGCGTATCTCACGGATCCCGGGCCATCCAGCGATGCGGATCGATGGGCTCTCCATCTCGGCGAATCTCGAAATACAGCGCCGTCCGAGTCTGGCCACCGGAGTCGCCCACGTGAGCTATCGTCTCCCCGAGCACAACCCAATCGCCCGCTACTTTCAACAGTGCCTCATTATGCCCGTAGAGGCTCATGTATCCGGCACCGTGATCGAGAATGATTAACAGGCCGAGACCCGGCAGCCAGTCCGCATACGCCACGCGCCCATAGTAGACGGCCTGCACGGCTGTACCGCCCGGCGCATCGATGACGATGCCGTTCCAGCGGAGCTGCCCACCGGCGCGTGCGTCCCCGAAATCACTGATCAGCGAACCTGCAACGGGCCATTCGAGTTCGCCTTCGACACTCGGAAAACCCCCCAGTGCTTCTGGCGGGAACAGTTCCGGCGATTTCTCGATCTCCGCGACGAGGTCTCCGAGGCGTTGCGATTCGGCTCGCAGCCGCCGCATCTCTTCGTCTGATGCGGCAATGTCCTGCTCTAGGCTCGCGAGCACGGCTCGCCGATCGTTCCGTGATGACTCCAGTTTGTCGACCTCGGTAGCCTGGGTCACCTCGAGACGCCTGAGATCGCCGGCGACCTGTACGGTCTCCTTCTCTAACTGCGTTAACGTCGCGAGCTCCGTCTCGATGACCTCGACCCGTCGGCTGCGAGCCCGATTGAGATAGTCGTAGTAAACGACCATGCGTCCCAATTGCTCGGGGCTTTCCTGATTCAAGAGTAGCTTCAACGCTTCCTGCCGGCCCGTGACATAGCTCATTCGGACTTGCTGCGCCATCGCATCACGCTCGTGGTCGAGCCGCACCGTCGCAAGGCGACTCTCCTCAACGAGCTCCTGCTGGCGCCCGCGCTGCGTAGAGAGCTGCTCGCGGATATCCCGTAACGCACCCACTGCCGTAGCTGCAGCAACTTCGGCGTCCCTGAGCGCGCGCCAACCAGCCTCCCGCTTCGCTTGTTGGCCCGCGAGGCGATCCTCGAGCTCGCGAATCTCGCTCTGGACCTCGTACAGTGCCGCTGCTTCATCGTCCTGTGCGCGGGCAGGGTCGAAGCCGGCCGGAAGCAACGAGACCAGACAGATGCCGATGAATCGGCGATGGCGGCGATTGGACGTCACGACGAGACGCAGTCTAATCCTTTCGAGGGCGCCCGGGGAACCGGAGGAAAAGCTTCGGCTGCTATAATGCCGCGCCGCTTCACTCGTCAGGCAAAAGGTACGCCAATGGCTCAACTGGCCGAATTCGCCACAGACCATCTTCTTCTCGTCTCCGGTCTTTTCGGGGCCTGGATTCTTGTCATGGTCTATGAGCTGCGGTTGAAAGCGCAATCACTGACGAACATGACTACCACGGACTCGGTAAATCTGATCAACGAGGGTGCGATGATCATCGATGTGCGGTCGTCGGAGTCGTATAAATCAGGGCATATCGTCAACTCGCGTAACATCGCTCTCGACGATCTGAGCTCCGATAAGGTCCTCACGAAGAAACAGAAGACCAAGACCCTCCTGACTGTCTGTGACGATGGTTCGAGTTCTGGTAAGGCAGCGAATCTATTGCGTCAAGCCGGGTACGATAAATCTTTCAGCCTCAAAGGTGGGCTCAGGGGATGGCAAGCCGACAACCTGCCGCTAGTTAAGTGAGCGTTTAGGAATTCTCATCGAACGAAGGAATATCATGGCAGAAGAAAGTCAGACTAATACAGAGAAACAACTGCTCATGCAGAAGATCTATATCAAAGATCTTTCGTTCGAGTCTCCTAAAGCACCAGCAGTATTCTCCAGCGAAGTATCCCCACAGACACGGCTCAACATCAAGTCGGGCGCCATGGAAGTCGCACCGGATACGCAAGAGGTCCTCCTGACCCTGACGGTCGAAGCAATCGATAAGGACGAAACGCTTTTCATCATCGAGATAGAGCAGGCCGGGTTGTTTCGTATGCAGGGTTACTCGCGCGAGGAGCAGGAGATGCTGCTGGGCAGCTACTGCCCGGGCACGCTTTATCCCTTCGCTCGAGAGGCCATCTCGGATCTCGTTACGCGCGGCGGCTTCCCGCAGTTGCTGTTGCAGCCGATCAATTTCGATGCCTTGTACGCGCAGGCCGTAAAAGAACGTAACGACGGTGGCGGAGAACCGGTGCAGCAACCGCCGAGCACTCACTAGGCTGGTCGATCCAGTTTGAGGCGAGACCGATCAACGCGAATGATCGCATTGCAGTCTTAGGATCCGGCTCCTGGGGAACGGCACTGGCCGTGCAGCTAGCGCGTGCGGGACGCCCGACGATCATGTGGGGCATCGAGACGCACGAGATTAAGGCGATGGCGAAGGCCCGCCAAAACGCAACCTATCTTCCTGACGTCGAGTTTCCGGACAAACTCGAAGTCACAACCGAGTTCGAAGTAGCCGTCGCGGGCGCGAAGGATCTACTGATCGTCGTGCCAAGCCACGCGTTTCGTGAAATGTTGGAACGATGTAAGTCCTTGCCCTCACCGCCCGAGTACGTCTCCTGGGCGACGAAAGGCTTCGAAGCCGAGACCGGATTGTTGCCGCATCAGGTTGCCGACGAGGTACTCCGGTCAAAGGCCACGACAGCCGTACTGTCGGGGCCGACATTTGCTGCGGAAGTCGGATTGGGGCTACCGAGCGCAATCACTATCGCTTCCCGGGATGAAGACTATGCGCTCAGATTCGCCCAATCTATGGCGACGGACAACTTTCGCGCCTACACGTCAACGGACGTCGTCGGCGTCGAGGTCGGCGGTGCCACGAAGAACGTCCTGGCGATCGGTGCTGGAATATCCGACGGGCTCGGATTCGGCGCCAATACCAGAATAGCGCTGGTGACGCGCGGCCTCATGGAGATGATGCGCCTGGGATTGGCGCTCGGCGCCCAAAAGGATACTTTCATGGGACTCTCGGGAATGGGGGATCTCGTGCTCACCTGTACGGACGATCAATCTCGTAACCGACGCTTCGGTCTCGACCTCGCCAAAGGCGCCGATATCGAGGAAGCGCGCAAGACGATCGGTCAAACCGTGGAAGGTTACTATGCCGCCCTCGCCGTGCACGACGTCGCCGCCCACCTGAATGTCGAGATGCCGATCGTCGAACAAATCTACAAGGTCATCTACGAGGGCATGAGCCCCCAGGAAGCCGTCATCGCGCTGATGCGCCGCCCGATCACTCCCGAGTGAGCCGAAAGAATCGCGACCGAGGGAAAAGGTGCCGCCCAAGAAGTGGCCGGGTCCCTTGTTGAGCGATATTCTAACTACCGCCCGGAAATCCAACCTGACGCCATGCCTCGTAGAGGATCACGGCTGCAGTATTCGATAGATTCAGGCTTCGGCTCTGTTTGCGCATTGGCACGCGCAGCACGCCGTCGAGAGCCGCGGAGCGAAGCACCGCCGCCGGCAGTCCGTGAGTCTCCGGACCCAGTAAGAAAGCATCTCCTAGTGCGAACTCCTGCTCGAACAGCGTTCGCTGCCCCTTGGTACTGAGCGCGAAGAGTCGCGCAGGCTCGAGCGCCTGCAGGCAGGCCTCCAGCGATTCGTGCTGCAACACGGTCGCGAGCTCATGATAGTCGAGCCCGGCGCGCCGGAGGCTGCGCTCTTCCATTTCAAACCCGAGCGGGCGAATCAGATGCAAGGCTACGCCGACGTTCGCGCACAGACGGATGACGTTGCCGGTGTTTGGCGGTATCTCCGGCTCGTAGAGAATTAGATCGAACACGACAGAAAGTGTACCGTCTCTCGAGAAAAAGCTGTGTGAGCAGTTACACTAGACGGTAATGGCGAATCAACTGGCGGTTAACCTCTGTGGTCTAGAACTAACCTCCCCCGTCGTACTCCTGTCAGGTTGCGTGGGCTTCGGTGAGGAATACACGCGAGTTGAGGGTTTCTCAAACCGCGATACGGGCGCGATCGTACTCAAGGGCACGACGAAGAATCCCCGTCTGGGTAACCCGCCGCATCGCGTCTGGGAGACACCAGAGGGCATGTTGAACGCCATCGGCCTGCAGAACCCGGGGGTCGATAAGGTCGTCGACGAAATACTGCCTACCCTGGATTTTTCTGAAACGCGGTTTCTTGCCAATGTCTGCGGATCGACCATCGACGAATACGCCGAAGTCACTCGCCGGTTCGACAAGTCGCCGATCGACGGTATAGAAATCAACATCTCGTGTCCGAATGTCGAAGAAGGCGGTATGGCCTTCGGTAATTATCCGGACATGTCGGCCCGTGTCGTTGCGGCGTGCCGGGCCGCGACCGACAAGCCGATCATCACGAAGCTGTCGCCGAATCAAACCGACATCGCTGCGAATGCTCGCGCTTGTATCGAAGCCGGCAGCGATGGCCTCGCCGTGATCAATACAATCATGGGGATGGCGATAGACATAGAAACCGCCCGCCCCATAATTGGCAACGTTCAGGCTGGTTTGTCGGGTCCCGCAATCCGGCCGATCGCGCTACTGAAAGTGCACCAGGTCTATGAGGTAGCCGGCCCTCGGGGAATTCCGATCATCGGCCAAGGCGGCATCCGGAATACTAAAGATGCCATCGAATTCCTCATGGCGGGCGCCACCGCAATCGGCCTCGGTACGAGTCTTTTCTACGATCCGATGGCGGCAAAAAAGATTAATGCGGGCATCGAAGAGTATCTAGAGAGGCACAACATCGCTGCCGTGGCCGATCTCGTCGGCAGCCTCGACATCGCGGGGAGTTGAGATGGGCCACAATCCGAAGATTACCCCTCGAATCGATGTGGCACGCTAGCGCATATGCAGCTCGACGATGTCGGCATCCGAGAGGGGATGCTCGGGTCCGATTTGTTGGCCATCGAACACCCCGGTTCCCCAGGCTCGTGCGTACTTGAAGGAACCGGCGATATCCTTGTGCACGAGCCGTGCGACGTCGAGAACGGTTGCGCCCGAACGTACGGTGAACGGGCGATCCATCTCCGGCGGCTTACCCGGCGTCTTGGTGTAGACGCGTACAATCTGTAGGCCCTTGAATAAAAGCGCGCCGATGTCCTCGAGGTTCTCGCCGGCCTTAACGGACGTTGTCACGGCCGGAAACCGAACTCCCGTCAGCTCCTCCAGAACGGCGACATCATCCGGGTCCGGATTCCGATCCATCTTGTTCGCGACGAGCATTGTCGGCAGATAGATCCGAAATGGGTCAAGCGCCGCTTCGTCTTCGTCCCCACAGTCTACCCCATGGCCATCTAGTCCGGGCCAGTTATCGGTGAGCGTGATTTTCTTCTCGTCGAGGCGATCTCGAATCGTCGCGACATGATCCGTACAGTCGGGATCGGAGATGTCGACGATCAGTAATGTGGCGTCAGCCGGCTGCAGCGCATTCACAAGCCAGCTGTCCATGTAATCCTCGGAGATAGGCGGTAAATCCACGAGCTGAAAATGCACGTCTTCGAACGGCAACATGCCGGGCATCGGCTCATGCGTCGTGTGCGGGTACGGGCCTACGCTTGCTCTGGACCCGGTCAGCGCAACGTGCAGGCTGGACTTTCCGGAATTCGGCGGCCCGAGAAGCGCGATCTGTGCCGCCCCCTCGGGACGAATGGAGTGAACGGGACCGCTGCGGCTCGCGCCTTTCTTTGGCCCGGCGAGATCCTCGCTGAGCTGCTTAATGCGGCTCTTGATGTCCGCCTGTAGATGCTCCGTGCCCTTGTGCTTTGGAATTGTCCGCAGCATCTCTTTGAGGCACGCGAGACGCTCCTGCTCATCCCGAGCATCGCGGAACGCTTTCTCGGCCTTCTTGTAATCTGGGCTCAGATTGGCGGGCATCACTCCCTCTAACCTCGATTATGCATTAGCTGCGCCGCGACGACTTGCTCACGGCGACCGACTCGTGTATCAGAGCCCCAACCTAGAGTAATTCGTTACAGCAGCTTGAAGATACACCCCACAGCGATCGTCTCCGAGCAAGCGCAGATCTCGCCCGACACAGAGATTGGCCCGTACGCCGTAATCGATGGCGAGGTGATCATAGGCGCCCACACGATCATCGATTCGCACGTCCGAATCGGTAGTCGTTTCGGTACAGTCGTGATCGGCGAACGCAACTATATTCAGAGCGGGGCTATGCTGGGCGGCCCGCCACAGGATTGGAGTTACGACGACGCGCAGACGAGACTCGAGATCGGTGACCACAACCGCATCGGCGAGAGCGCTTCTCTCAATCTCGGCAGCAACAAGGGCAGCGGCGTCACCAGAGTTGGCAGCAACACTTTCATCATGGCCTATGCCCATGTCGGTCACGACTGCCGGATCGAAAACGAAGTCGTGTTGACGAATCTCGTGCAACTCGCGGGCCATGTAACGATAGAACGAGGTGCTGTTGTCGGCGGTGTCGTAGCCGTGTCTCAGTACACCCGACTCGGAGAGTATTCTTTCGTAGCGGCGGGCGCGCTCGTGAATAAGGATATCCTTCCCTATACGATCGCCGAAGGACAGTGGGCCGTACCGAAAGCCACTAACAAGGTTGGGTTGAAACGCGCGGGGCAGGGGGACGACGAGACTCGCGAGATCGATAAAGCAATTCGAATCATCCTTCGCCAGGGTTTGACGATCGACGAGGCTCTCGTGAAGATCCGGGCGGAGTGCGATACCAATGCGCGAATCGAGCACCTCGTGGATTTCATTAATACATCGGACAGAGGGATCGCACGAGTGTGACCACGCTTCGGGTAGCGGTTGTGGGCGCCGGCTATCTTGGCCGATTTCACGCGCAAAAGCTTCACGCCATTGCAGCGGCGAAGCTCGTCGGCATCTGCGATATCGACACCGTAGCCGGTGAGGATCTTGCACGTGCTTGCGATGTCGATTACTACGCCGATTATCGCAACCTGGCTGGCAATGCCGATGCCGTGATCGTCGCCGCGAGCACCTCCGTACATTACGAGTTAGCGAAGTATTTTCTCGAAAACGGCGTCCATGTCCTTGTCGAAAAACCCATGACCAACACGAGCGCCGAGGGCCGTGAACTGACGAACCTCGCGGCTGTGAATAACCTGAAGCTTCAGGTCGGCCACGTCGAAAGGTTCAATCCGGCGCTACTTTCCGCTCAAGGCCGGCTGACGGCCGTGCAGTTCATCGAGTGCCATCGCTTAGCGCCGTTCAAAGGTCGTGGTACGGATGTCAACGTCGTGTTGGATCTCATGATTCACGACCTGGATGTCATTCTGTCATTGGTCGCCGGTAAGCCGTCGTTGGTATCGGCCGTCGGAATCGCAGTCCTGACCTCGAGCGTCGATATCGCCAACGCGCGCATCGAGTTCGATACCGGCGCCATCGCGAATGTCACGGCGTCGCGAGTCTCGACCAGCGCACAACGCAAGTTCCGCGTGTTTCAGAAACATCAATATCTTTCGATTGATTTCGGTGCCGGCAACGTACAGCTCGTGACACATGCGAGCACCCTCGGCGAAGAGCAGCCTGCACTCAACGAAGAGAGCTGGAGTCTCGAGAAGGGCGATGCCCTGGCGACCGAGGTCGAATCGTTCGTCAGCGCCATCGTCGATGACATGCCCTGTGAGGTGTCCGGTCACGACGGCGTGGCGGCACTCGAACTCGCGGAAGCCATCATCGCCGATATCGAGCGCCGGGAATTCTGATCGGCTACCCGGTCGCGATAAGCCGCTTGATATCCCCGCCATTCGCAACGCCGTGCTACCCGATCGTGGGCGGGTGTGATGGTTGCCTCGAGGCGGATGGTCTCTGCTGCACGCCGCTAACAATTGTGCGACACAATTCAGAAACCAATGGCGAGAGGTGACTATCGCGACCGCCCACTGCTGCCAACGTCGATCGCGGCCAAACGGCCGCTCCTACTCTCTTGTATCAGCGTCACGGTATAATCGCAGAGGGCGCTAACTGTCGTTGAGGCCGAGCTCCTTGATCTTGCGGGTCAACGTATTCCGGCCCCAGCCCAACAACTTGGCGGCTTCCAGTCGCTTACCCTGAGCACGTCGTAGGGCCGCCTGAATCAATGTGCGTTCGAAAGCGGGCAGCGCCTCATCCAGTAGCGGCGGGCCGCCGCCAGCAAGCTGTCCGTCCGCCCACTGAGCCAGATCGGACGTCCAATCAACCCCTGTATGGGAGTGTGCGGCACCACCGAGTTCCTGCGGAAGATCCTGCTCAGTAATCTCCCGGCCCGCGGCGGTCACGGTGAGCCTGCGGCAGACGTTGATGAGTTCGCGGACGTTACCCGGCCACTCGTGCGCCGTTAGCAATTCGACCGCAGCAGCACTTAGCGTCTTTGCTGCAACCGCGAGTTCGCTTGCTGCCTGGCCCAAATAGAATCGCGCAAGCTCTGGAATGTCTTCCCGGCGGTCTCGTAGTGCCGGCACCTCGACGCGCATCACGTTCAAGCGGTGAAAGAGGTCTTCCCTGAAACGCCCTGTCGCCACAGCCTGGGCTAAATCCTGATGGGTCGCAGCAATGACGCGCACATCGACTCGTACCGCGGTCTGGCCGCCGACACGGAAGAACTCATTCTCCGCTAGTACTCGCAGTAATCGTATTTGAAGCTGCGCCGACATGTCACCGATCTCATCCAGAAACAGCGTGCCGCCATCGGCTTGCTCGAAGCGTCCGATTCGCCGCTTGTCTGCGCCAGTGAACGCTCCCTTTTCGTGGCCGAATATCTCGGATTCCAAGAGCTCGGCCGGTATCGCTGATGTATTCAGTGCAATGAACGGCTGCGACGCTCGCGGCGAATTCTCATGCAACGCCTGAGCCACGAGTTCCTTACCGGTTCCGGATTCGCCCGTGATCAATACGGTCATACTCGAACGTGAGAGACGACCGATTGCGCGGAAGACCTCCTGCATCGCCGGTGCCTGTCCGATCATCCGAGGTACCCCGCCCGGAGGTCCGCCGGCTGCCGCAGCGCTGCCCTGCCGGGCCGCGCGAGATACGAGCTCCACCGCATCGTCGATGTCGAAGGGTTTTGGAAGATATTCAAACGCACCGCCACGGTATGCGGAGACAGCGCTATCGAGATCGGAATGAGCCGTAATGACTATCACGGGTATCTCGGGCTCCTGGTCGGCTAGCTGCTCCATGAGCTCCAGTCCCGACATGCCGGGCATGCGGATGTCGGTGACGAGCACATCGGGCTTCTCGAGCGCGAGTGCATTGAAGAAGGCTTCTCCAGTCTCGAAGCAGCGCGGAATCATGTTTGCCTGCTTGAGCGCTTGCTCGAGCACCCAGCGAACTGACTCATCGTCGTCCACCACCCATACGGAAAGGCTGGGCGTTGCCATTACCCCGGATCCGTCCTGTTCGACACGGGCAGTCTGACCTGGAAGATCGTCGATCCCGGCCGGCTCGAGAACTCGATCAGGCCACCGTTGCGGCTGACGAGATCCTGCGCGATCGTAAGCCCGAGTCCGGTTCCGGTGTCACGGCCGGTTACGAGTGGATAGAAGATCGTGTCTTTGAGATCGTCGGGTACACCCGGACCGTTGTCTTCGATCTCGAGAGACAGTACCAGGCGATGCTTCTGACCGCCCAGCGTGTAGTTGGTCAACGCTCTGGTCCGGAATATGAGCTGCCCCGATTCTCCCAGCGCCTGAATGGCATTCTTCGCGAGATTCAGGAACGCCTGGATCAGCTGATCGCGATCGGCAGTCGTGATCGGCAGACTCGGATCGTAATCTCGCACGAGAACCATATCTTCCGGTTTTTCAGCTTCGATCAGCTTACCAACGTGCTCGGTAATCTCGTGGAGGTTGAATGTCTCATGCTTGGGCTGACCGCCGGCCTTGAGGATCCCGTCGACGAGAGCCGCCAGCCGATCCGCCTCTTCTATGATCACGTCCGTATAGGCCTTGAGCTCCGCGGCCGGTAGTTGCCGTTCCAAGAGCTGCGCCGCGCCGCGTAAACCACCCAACGGGTTCTTCACCTCATGCGCAAGCTGGTGAATGATTCGCCTGCTCAAGCGCTGCTGAGCGAGCAACTCGGCCTCTCGGCGCACCTGGCGATCCCGCTGCGTATCGAATAACTCGAGCAGTAAACGCCCCTCGACACCATCCAATGGCGAGGCACGGCAGTCCATGATGACTTCGTGATCACCGACGCGCGCCGAAAGCTCCCGGCAGCCGTAGATTAGACCGTCGTCGAGCGCTCTCCAGCAAAGGGCCGTCAACTCATCGGGCGGCATAACGAGTTCGCCGATGAATCGGCCGAGCGACTGACGCAGGCTGACGCCCAGAAGATTCTCAGCGGCAGCGTTCAGGTAAACGACCTTGAGATCGGCGCCCAGGACAGCAACGGCCGTCGTCAATCCACCGAGGATACTGTCCGAACTCGGTGCCCGGGTTGAGCGTGTCGACGGAGTTCTGCGAAGGGGGTCACCCGCTGCACTGGGCGCCGCGGACGACCCCCGTACGGGGACTAGCCCACGTTTGGATTGTTTGGGTTTAGCAGCGTAGTCTGCTGCACCATGATGGTTATGGCCAGGGATCGCAGCACCTCGCCGCCACCGGCGTCGAGGACGACGCCCTGCAAGGTATGCTGGCCACGGAAGATCTCCGTGAGCTGAAACTGCGAGACGGTCGTAAGAACGTCCGTTAACGCCCCGTCGAGAATGATTCCCACGCGGTGCCCCGGCTGTAACCCGGGCGCGAGTTCGAGCGTCACATCGACAATGCCGCCGATGTTCCACAGCGTCTCCTGATGGGTCGGCTGGCGTATATTGAAGGTGGTGTAAGCATCCGCTGGATCGACCTCCTCGACGGCCTCGTCCGACCCGGTGGTCGTTGACGGTGGCGGTACGAAACCCTGAGCGGTCTCGAGTTCGATCACGGTCGAGCCCGGGTATGGGCGATCCGAGTAGTGGGTCTGCCCGTCCTCGTCCACCCAGGTATAGGCGGTCTGCCCGTCGGCCACGGTATACAGCAAGGACATCAGAATCAGCCACTTATACATACCCTAAGCTTAGCGCCAATAATCACCTCCCGCCACGGAACTAGGCGGGATTTTAAGGAATCCCGCCGTCCATCCCGATTTGACAGAATTTGGGCTTCTCTGCCGGATTACAGGCTGTAGTACATCTGGAATTCCACGGGATGCGTGGATTTCCGAAGCAGCGTCAGCTCGTCCTCCTTGAGCTCCAGATAACCGTCGATGAGGTCGTCGGAGAAGACATCGCCCGCCGTCAGGAATTCGCGGTCGTTGTCGAGTTCTTCGAGGGCCTGTTCGAGTGAGAAACAGACAGTGGGGATATCCTTCTCCACCTCCGGCGGCAGATCGTAGAGATCCTTGTCGACCGGCTCACCCGGATGGATCTTATTCTGAATGCCGTCGAGGCCGGCCATGAGCATCGCTGCGAACTGGAAGTAGGGATTGCCGCAGCTATCCGGGAACCGGACCTCGACCCGGCGACCCTGCGGATTCGCCTCATACGGAATACGCACGGCGGCCGAACGGTTGCGGGCGGAATAGGCCCTGAGCGTCGGGGCCTCGAAGCCCTTCACGAGCCGCTTGTAGCTGTTGGTCGTGGCATTCGTGAACGCGTTAAGCGCCCGCGTATGCTTGAGAATCCCACCGATGTAGTAGAGAGCCGTGTCCGAGAGTCCACCGTAACCATCACCGGTAAAGACGTTTTTACCGTCCTTGGCCAGAGACTGGTGAACGTGCGCGCCGTTACCATTGTCATCGACGAGCGGCTTGGGCATGAACGTGGCCGTCTTGCCGTAGCTGTGGGCAACGTTCATGAGTACGTACTTCAAAATCTGTACTGCGTCTCCTTTTTTGACGAGCGAATCATATTTGACGCCGATCTCACCTTGCCCACCGGTGGCAACCTCATGGTGGTGCACCTCCGTTGTAAGCCCCATCTCCTCGAGGGCGAGACACATCGCGGAGCGAATGTCGTGCAAGGAATCGACAGGCGGCACGGGGAAGTACCCGCCTTTGATGCCCGGGCGATGGCCGATATTGCCATCCTCATACTCCTTCTCGGAGTGCCAGTGCGCTTCCACGGACTCGATCTTGTAGAACGCTCCCTGCATCGCCGCGCCCCAACGAACGTCGTCGAAGACGAAGAACTCATTTTCCGGACCAAAGTATGCTTGATCGGCGATTCCTGTCGAGCGCATGTACCCCTCGGCACGTTTCGCCAACGAACGCGGGCAGCGTACATAGCCCTGCATCGATGCCGGTTCGACGACATCGCAACGTAGATTGAGCGTTATCTCTTCAGTGAAGATGTCGAGTACCGCGGTCGGTGCATCCGGCATGAGGATCATGTCCGAGTCGTCGATGCCCCGCCAGCCGGAGATCGACGAGCCGTCGAACATCTTGCCGCTTTCGAAGAAACCTTCATCGATGACATGACCGGGCACGGTGACATGCTGTTCTTTGCCGCGCGTGTCGGTGAATCGCAGGTCAACGAACTTGACGTTTTTTTCTTTTATCAGCTTGAGAATGTCGGTAGGCGACATGGTTTTCCTCCGTTACTTTCCGTTGTCGGTAATATTTTCTGTGGCTCAATCCACTCCCGCACTGGCCCACGCCTTGTCGGACAAGGTGGGGACGGTCTGAGCCACGCAAGACCAAGCCTAGGCGCAAACCTGATTCAGGGTTTCTCTATGTGCAGCATTTGTGCCAGCGCGTAAGCCGCCGTAAGCTATTGTTTTAATTAGATGATGCGGCACAATCCCGGAGCGGTATGCTCCAGAATGGTGCGCGCGCATGCCTATAATGCCCTAGATTACTGCGCAAAGGGAATCTCAGGGTACGGTCCCGATCTCCCTTCGTAGCAATTGCTGGCTATACTGGCGCGCTTTGCGCGCAGACGCTAGAAGCGTCGGAGATAACTCATGGTGTCGATGGACAAGCTCGTTTCACTGTGCAAACGGCGGGGTTTCATATTTCCGTCCAGCGAGATTTATGGCGGACTGAGCGGCTGCTGGGACTATGGCCCTATGGGCGTCGAACTCAAGCGCAATATCAAGGTTGCCTGGTGGGAGGACATGATCGGAAGCCATGATCAAACGGACGTTCCGCCCGGCGCGCCGACGGCTTTCGACATGGTCGGGCTCGACTGCTCCATTCTCATGAACTCATCGGTCTGGGAGGCGAGCGGTCATGTGGGCGGCTTCAACGATCCGATGGTGGACTGCCGCGAGACGAAGACGCGCTACCGCGCCGATCAACTCGCGGTGTTTCGTATGGAACCGGTCGAGGGCGATGCGGCCGGCGGTGATCAGATGCTGTTCGCCGCACCCGGCGAAGCCGGCGTCACGCCGGATGAGGATCTCATCGCAACGCATCGCAAACGCATCAAGTCGATCACGAGGAAAGGCGGCGATTTTAGGCTTGTTGCCGTGCCCGACGCGCTCGAGGACGACGATCTGCGCGCGCGCGTCCTCGCGCCCGGAGCGAGCGAGCCCGGGACGCTGACGGCACCAAGGGCCTTCAACCTCATGTTCGAGACCCACGTGGGTGCGCTCAAGGACAACTCCAACGTCGCCTATCTTCGCCCTGAGACGGCTCAAGGCATTTTCGTGAACTTCAAGAATGTCTGCGACACGGCCCGTGTCCGTGTTCCCTTCGGTATCGGCCAGATCGGCAAAGCCTTTCGCAACGAGATCAATCCGCGAAACTTTACGTTTCGCAGCCGCGAGTTCGAGCAGATGGAAATCGAGTTCTTCTGCCGTGCCGCGGAAGCTGAAGACTGGTACCGTTACTGGCGCGATCGGCGATTCCAATGGTATGTCGATCTAGGCTTGAGTACCGACAAGCTCCGCCTGCGTGAACACGATGAGGACGAACTCGCCCATTACGCAGCCGGCTGTGCCGACGTAGAGTATGAATTTCCTTTCGGGCTCAGCGAACTGGAAGGAATCGCGAACCGTACCGACTTCGATCTGCGCCAGCACATGGAATCAAGCGGCAGGGATCTACGCTATTTCGACGACCAGGAACCCGACAAGGAGCAGCGCCGCTACCTGCCGTACGTAGTCGAGCCCTCGGCGGGCGCGGATCGAGCGACGCTCGCCTTTCTCTGCGATGCGTATGCCGAAGACGAGGTAGGCGGCGATGCGCGAACGGTCTTGAGGCTCCACCCGCGCCTGGCACCGATCAAGGCTGCCGTATTTCCACTCGTCAAGAAGGACGGAATGCCGGAGCGAGCGCTGTCACTCTATCGAGAACTCCGTACGCAGTTCAGCACCTTCTACGACGAGAAGGGCGCGATCGGGCGGCGCTATCGCCGTCAGGACGAGGCCGGCACGCCATTCTGCATTACGGTCGATGGCGACACCTTGACGGACGATACCATGACGCTGCGGGAACGCGATAGCTGCGAGCAGATTCGTATTCCGGCCGGCGAAGTTGCTGCCTACGTCCGTGGGCAGATCGGTCGTTAACAGTTCATGAGGTAGCCGGATCCGTCGATGCCCGTAACCGAAAAACTGATCGTTCTCGATCGCGACGGCGTCATCAACGAGGACTCGACCGATTACATCAAGACCGCCGACGAGTGGCGGCCGCTGCCGGGTAGCCTCGATGCCATCGCCGCACTCTGCGACGCCGGTTTCCGCGTCATCGTGGTCAGCGATCAGTCCGGCATCGGTCGAGGACTTTTCTCGGAGGCAGACCTTACCGGGATTCATCGTAAGATGACGGAAGCTGCCGAAGCTGCCGGGGGTGAGATCGCCGCGATCTATTACTGCCCGCATCATCCCGATGACGAGTGCGACTGCCGCAAGCCGCGGACGGGAATGCTCGATCGGATCGCGACCGACCTCGCGGTCTCCCTGAACGGCGTCCCGCTCGTCGGAGACAAGGCCGCCGACATGGAACTCGCGCGACGCGCCGGCGCGAGGCCGATTCTCGTCCTGACCGGCTACGGCCAGGAGACGAAGATTTCGCTTGGCGCTACCGGGCCGGAAACGTTTGCCGACCTCGCGGCCGTCACTTGCGCACTGCTTGCGGAGCGAGACGCGTGAGCACTGTGGCGGGTTTTATCGGCTCGGTCCTGTTCACGAGCTTTCTCTTTCTCTCGGTGCCCGTTTACGGCACGGCCGCGATATTGCTCGGGACCGTGTCGCGAAGGCTGAGCTACGGCGTGGCCGTCGCGTGGTCGGGATCCGTGTTGTATCTACTGAAGACCCTGTGCGGTCTCCGCTACCTCGTCGAAGGCACGGAGAACCTCGAACGGGACAACTGCATCGTCCTCGTTAAGCACTCCTCCGCCTGGGAAACGATCGCTCAGCTCAAGATTTTTCCGCGCCAGACCTGGGTCTTGAAACGCGAGTTACTATGGGCGCCGATTCTAGGCTGGGTGCTCCGCTTCTATAGCCCGATCGCGATCAATCGCAAAGCGGGCCGAGCAGCCGTTGAGCAGGTTGTCGCGCAGGGGCGCGAGCGCCTCGAGCGAGGCTATTGGGTCGTGATATTTCCCGAAGGGACACGCGTCGCTTCCGGGAAGGCCGGACGCTATGGCCTCAGCGGCGCGCTCCTGGGCATAGCTACGGGCCGTCCCGTAATCCCGGTCGCACACAATGCCGGCGCATATTGGCCGCGGCGAGGCTGGCTCAAACGCCCGGGTACCATACGCCTGATCATCGGCGAGCCTATCGAGACGGCGGGCCGCAGCCCGAGAGAATTGACCGACGAAGTTCAACAGTGGATCGACACGACCGTCGCCGGGATGCTAGACGTCTAAGTTAGCGACGGCCAAAGCGTTGCGTTCGATGAAGTCGCGCCGTGGCTCTACCTGGTCGCCCATGAGCGTCGTGAAGATCTCGTCCGCCGCGACGGCATCCTCGACACGAACCTGCATCAGACGCCGGGTCTCCGGATTGACGGTGGTATCCCAGAGCTGTTCGGGGTTCATCTCTCCGAGGCCTTTGTAACGTTGAATATTCTGACCCTGCTTCGCCTGGCTCATTAACCAGTCAATCGCTTCGGGAAAGGTCGAGACCCTTGCTTGTTCCTTGCCGCGCGACACGTAGGCGCCGGGCTGCAAGAGATTCTTTAGGTCGGCGCCGATCGCGGCAATCTGCTGGTACTCCGGGGAGCGGAAGAAACCCTGGTGAATGATTTTTGACGTCGTGACACCATGATGGTCCCGTGCGACGACGATCGAAGCACTAGCATCATCGTCGTGCGGCTGAACACGCACATGGTAACGGGGTCCGGCGCCGTTGAGTATCCTGAGCCGTTTTTCCAGTTGCTCGCACCAGGACGTGAATGCTGCCGAATCGTTGAGTTCATCTGACGTGATCTCCGGCAGCCACATCATGGCCCTTAAGACATTGTCGTCATAACGGCGCCCCCAACGCTCGATGATGCTTTTAATCTCCATATACTGAAGGGCGAGTTTCTCGAGCGGCTCGCCTTTTACCGGCGGCACTCCCGGGTTCACGTGAAGCTCGGCATTTTCAAGCGCGCTAGCAAGCAGCAGCTCGTTCAGTTCGGTATCATCTTTAACATAATATTCCTGCTTGCCCCGTTTGAGCTTGTAAAGCGGCGGCTGCGCAATAAAGACATGACCACGCTCGATGAGCCCGCACATCTGCCGGTAGAAGAAAGTCAGAAGTAGTGTGCGGATATGCGAACCGTCGACGTCCGCGTCGGTCATGATGATGATGCGGTGATAACGCAGCTTGTCCGGCTCGAAATCCGGCCGCACGCCACAGCCGAGCGCGGTAATGAGCGTACCGACCTCAGGCGATTGCAGCATCTTGTCGAAGCGTGCCTTTTCGACATTCAGGATCTTGCCCTTCAATGGCAGAATCGCCTGCGTCCTGCGATCCCGCCCCTGTTTTGCCGATCCACCAGCGGAGTCGCCCTCGACTAAGAACAGCTCCGACAGCGCCGGGTCCTTCTCCTGACAGTCGGCCAATTTACCAGGCAATCCGGCAACGTCCAAGGCCCCCTTCCGCCGCGTCATCGCGCGCGCCTTTCGAGCCGCTTCCCGCGCCCGGGCGGCTTCGATGATCTTGCCGACGATGACTTTGGCCTCGGCCGGGTGCTCCAATAGGAATTCCTCGAGCTGAGAGCCGACGACGGACTCGACGACGCCTTTGATTTCCGAGGAAACGAGCTTATCTTTTGTCTGCGAGGAGAATTTCGGATCCGGCAGTTTCACCGACAAGACCGCGGTCAGGCCTTCGCGGGCGTCGTCACCGCTTGTCGACACCTTTTCCCTGCGGCCTATTCCCTCTCGCTCGATGTAAGCGTTGAGCGATCGCGTCAACGCCGCACGGAAGCCGGCCAAATGCGTACCGCCGTCGCGCTGTGGAATGTTATTCGTATAGCAGAATGTCCCTTCCTGGTAGCCGTCATTCCATTGCAACGCAACCTCGACTTGCACGTCGGCACGGCTCTCCTGGAAGTGGACGATCGATGGGTGGATCGGTGTCTTGTTGCGGTTCAGATGTTCTACGAACGCGCGGATGCCGCCCCCATACTCGAATACGTCGGTGGTATCGTCACGCTTGTCGGTCAGGGCGATCCGGACGCCCGAGTTGAGAAACGACAGCTCCCGGAGGCGTTTTTTCAGGATGTCGTAGTCGAATTCGATGTTGGAGAAGACGGCAGGGCTCGGTTTGAAGTGAATTGAGGTGCCGGTTTTCTGAGCCTCGCCAGCCGCGGCAAGGGGAGCCAACGGCTCGCCCATAGCGTAATTCTGGCGGTAGATCTTGCCCGCACGTTCGATCGTAAGAATCAGAGTCTCCGAGAGCGCATTGACGACAGACACACCGACGCCGTGCAAACCACCGGAAATCTTGTAGGAGTTATCGTCGAACTTCCCGCCCGCATGCAGGACCGTCATGATGACTTCCGCAGCGGAACGGCCTTCGTCTGGGTGAATATCGACGGGTATGCCGCGGCCGTCGTCGGAGACCGTCACTGACTCATCGGCGTGGATAGTCACGGAAATTTCACCACAAAATCCGGCGAGTGCTTCGTCGATTGAATTATCGACGACTTCGAAAACCATGTGATGAAGGCCGGAACCGTCATCGGTGTCTCCGATGTACATCCCCGGTCGTTTTCGAACTGCCTCGAGGCCCTTTAAGACCTTGATATTCCTGGAAGTATAGTCTTCTTGACGCATGCGAGAATCGGCCCCTAACAAAACCGATCTATTATAGCATTTGCGCGACCTTTCCTTGTTCTATGTGAAACACGGAAGCACCGCCCACGGGCTTAAGCCGCGCCTCGGATAGCCCCGTCAAAATCAGTTGCGCCGGCAGTCCATCAAGCGCCGCCAGTAACGACTCGAGCGCTATCTGATCAAGCTCCGCCGCAGGGTCGTCCACGAGCAGGACGCCCCCATCGCTGTGTCCATCGGCAAAGACTCGAATCTGAGCGAGGATCAGCGCCGCGGCAACTAGTTTCTGCTGCCCGCGCGAGACCTCCTCGCGAACGCGCCTCGCCCCGAGGCTCACGGTCATGTCGGCGCGATGCGGGCCGACATGAGAACGACCGATCGTTCGGTCTTTTCCAAATGATGCTTTCAGCGCCTCCGCAAGGGTCGTGCCGTCGGCCCAACCACGGCGGTAACCGATATCGACACCGCTACCAAGAAGGCTATTGCCAACCCCGGCTAGACTAGCACCGAGTTTTTCCGCATACCGCGAGCGAGCACCGTCTACGGCGGCCGCGCTCTCGAGAAAGCTCTCATCCCAGGCATCCAATCCCTGGCCGTGTTTCAAGGCCACATTACGCTGCCCCAGCACGCGCCGATAGTGTCGCCAGCTATCCAGATAGTTTGGTTCCACGTGGAACACTCCCCAGTCGAGGTACCGGCGCCGCTCTCGTGGTCCTCCTTCGATGAGGCGGTGCATATTCGGCTCGATGACATGTACCGGTAGAATCTCTGCCAACGCGGCCATACCCCGCGCCCGCTCGCCGTCGAGCCTCAATTTCAGCCCACCCTGGCCCAGCGCGACGCCGAGTCGGTGCATATGACCGTCATACTCCTGTTCGCCATAGACCGTAAAACCGGCCTCTCCGTGCTGAATCAGGCGGCGGCTCTGCCGTGTCCGGAACGATCGACCGCGGCCGAGAAGGTAAATTGCCTCGAGCACACTCGTTTTGCCCGCGCCATTACGACCAAAGAGATAGTTTTGCTTCGTGTCGAACTCAAGCTCGACGTTAGACAAGCACCGAAAGGACTGAATCCGTACCCGGTTTAGAGGCACGTTACGAGCAACCCGATTCTGCTGTACAGTTTAAAGCCGCATCGGCATTACAACGAACTTGCTGTCATGCCCACTTGGCGCCCGAATCAGGCAACTCGAATTCGTATCGCCCAACCCCACTTGAACCTGTTCTTCATCAACGGCACTCAGCGCATCTAGCAGATAAGTCACGTTGAAACCGATTTCCATGGTTTCACCACTGTATTCCACCTCAACGGACTCCTCGGCCTCCTCTTGCTCCGGGTTATTGGCCTGTATCGTCACGTTATTCTCGCCAAGCGCCAAGCGGACCCCCCGATATTTCTCGTTAGATAAGATCGCCGCACGCTGTAAAGCGTGCCGCAACAGATCTCGATCCGCCATCACGATATTCTGTGGCTCTGCCGGTACTACGCGTTGGTAATCAGGGAACTTGCCGTCGATGAGCTTCGAAGTGAACCGAATATCTCCAATTTGAGCCTGTATGTGATTCGCGCCGAGTGTCAATTCGACGTCTCCTTCACCTTCCAGCAAACGCTGCAACTCCATTACCCCCTTACGCGGCACGATCAATTGCTCGTTTCGCTGTGCCGGTGCCGCCATTTCCACCTCGGCCAATGCCAAGCGATGTCCATCCGTCGCTACCCCACGCAACGTCTTACCGTCCACCTCCAGCAGGAGCCCATTCAAGTAATAGCGTACATCCTGCTGCGCCATCGAGAACTGCGTCTGCTCAAGCAGTCGTCGCAGTCCCTGCTGATCGAGCTTCAGCGTTTGTTGAGTCGCTATCTCATCCACCATCGGAAAATCCGCGGCCCGTAACGTCGACAACGTGAAACGACTCCTTCTCGCCGTAACGGTCAAGCGATCCCCCTTTACCGTAAACGTGAGTTCAGCATCATCTGGGAGCGCGCGGCAGATATCATGCAGCTTTCTTCCCGGTACCGTAATTTCACCGGGTGAATCGACGATTATTTCAGCTTTAGCCAGCAACTCGACCTCGAGGTCGGTCGCAGTTAACGTCACGGAATTATCCCCGGCAGCCAGTAGAACATTACTGAGAATCGGCATCGTTTGACGTCGTTCGACCACACCAATGACCGCATGTAGAGGCTTTAATATCACTTCTCGTGATGCAGTGAATTTCATAATGACTATACCTATTGATCCTTGTCTTTATGATTATTATTAGACACGTGCAAAAAAGGGGATAAGCCTAAAAACCCTTAATAAACAATATGTTACGACATACCAAACCGTGGGATAGGTCACTACTAAACCTGTGGGATAATTGTGGAAAAATCCGGCTGTCGAGATAGTTCACAGGTTATCCATTCATCCTGTCAGCGTTCTCAACAAGTTTCCATAGTCCTCGGCCACACGTGTTTCCGTTTCCCGCAATAGTTTGATGCGCCGGCAAGCATGCAGTACCGTTGTGTGATCCCGGCCCCCGAAAGCATCACCGATCTCGGGGAGGCTGTGGGTCGTGAGATCCTTCGCCAGTGCCATGGCGATCTGTCGCGGACGGGTAATCGACCGGCTACGGCGCTTGGAGTGAAGATCCGCGACACGCATCTTGAAGTACTCCGCTACCGTTTTCTGAATATTGTCTATCGTAACGAGTTTGTCCTGCAGCGCGAGGAGGTCGCGCAGCGCCTCCTTCGTGAACTCCAGCGTTATCGGATAGCCGGTAAACTGAGAGTTCGCTATAACGCGGCGCAAAGCACCCTCTAACTCGCGAACGTTCGATCGGATTCGCTGGGCAATGAAGAACGCAACTTCCTCCGGTAGAGCAATACCGTCGGCAGCGGCTTTGCTCATGAGAATGGCCACGCTAGTCTCGAGTTCCGGTGGCTCAATTGCAACGGTCAGTCCCCAACCAAAACGGGACTTTAGCCGCTCTTCGAGGCCGGAGACCTCCTTCGGGTAGCGATCGCAGGTGAGGATGATTTGGCGCTGTCCTTCCAGGAGCGCGTTAAAGGTGTGAAAGAATTCTTCCTGTGAGCGTTCTTTTCCAGCGAAGAATTGAATGTCATCGATAAGTAACGCGTCGAGGGTCCGATAGGTGCGTTTAAACTCGGCAATCGTGTTGTGCTGCAAACCGCGCACCATGTCGCCAACGAAGCGCTCGGAGTGGACATAGGCTACCTTCGCTCCGGGGTCGCGTTCGAGTATGACGTTACCGATAGCATGCATGAGATGAGTCTTGCCGAGACCGACACCACCATAGATAAATAGCGGGTTGTAGGCACGCCCCGGATTCGACCCAACCTGGAGGGCGGCAGCGCGCCCGAGCTGGTTACTCTTACCCTCGACGAAGTTATCGAACGTGAAATACGCGTTGAGCGGGCTACCGAGTACGGGTGTTCTGGGTCGCGGGGTCGGTACGGTGGTCGTTGGTGCTACCAACGGTGGCCTGCGGCTACCGACCTCTATACCGACGGGCAGCGGGCCAGTGACCTCGAGGATTTTATCCAGACAATTTTCTTGGACCCAATCGACGACAAACCGGTTCGGCGCGAGTAACTTCAGGCCGCCGCCCTCCTCGACCGGTTGAAGCGGCCGGATCCAGGTATGAAATTGTTGCTCGGAAAGTTCGAGTTCGAGTGCCCGCAGGCATTGGGTCCACAGAGACGGATGCACCGCCGAATTCGCTGTCACGGTCTTTTTCTGTCTTCGGTTGTCGTTGTCGGTCGGTTAGGGTGTGTATCCTCGCGTTGATCTCAGTCTATAACGGCACCGCCCTAGTTATCCACAACTTAATCGACGACGGTCCCTATTGACACTGCTCAACGCCGCGCGTAGAGTTTTGTGCTCCCTCGCTCCAGCACATCTTATTGTTTTGCCTCAAACTTTTTCTATGGACCGGAACCAGGGTCGACTCCGTCATGAAACGAACTTTTCAGCCCAGCAACATCAAGCGCAAACGTACTCATGGGTTTCGAGCTCGCATGGCGACCAAGAACGGGCGGCGGATCCTGAAGCGACGGCGCACCAAGGGCCGGGTACGACTGGCCCCGTAACGGCCGAGCGCGCGAGTAGCATCTCGTTGCAGCGGTCGGCCAGATTTCCACGCGTCAATCGTCTGACGACATCCAGGGAGTTCGACCGAGTCTTCGCCAACGCATCGCGCTCATCGGATCGTTACTTCACGGTATTATCTCGCTTGAACAGCGCCGAGACAGCTCGCCTGGGATTAACGGTGCCGCGACGCGTCGTCAAACACGCGTTCGCGCGTAATCGGCTCAAGCGCCTTGCGCGGGAAGTGTTTCGTCTTGAGGAGGGACTGCCGTCGCTCGACTTCGTCATCTTGGTAAACCGGGCGGCACCGGCAGCGGAGACCATAGTTTTGCGAGACAGCCTGCAGCGACATTTCCGGCGACTAGCGAGGCGGGCCGCCTGACATGAACGTTAACAACCCACGGTTACTCGTATGGATGTTGCTGTTCGCGATGATGTGGTTTACCTATCGGGCATGGTTGACCGATTATCCGCCGGTTACGGTGCCAGGACCGGTGCCCGCAGAACAAGGCGAAGGAACGGTTCCAGATCTATCCCCGGAACTGCCGGATCTCGAGCCGCCCACCGATTCGGCACCGGTGGTGGCAGAATCCACGCCGTCGGCCGAAATGCCGCCAGCGCGGGCACCCGAGCGCATCGTTAGCGTCAGCACCGATGTGCTCGAGATCATGATCAACACACAGGGTGGTGATCTCGTTAGAACCGATCTACCGTCATATCCCGTCGACAAAGACAATCCGGATGTGCCCGTGAGATTGTTGGATTACTTACCGGGCAGCCGCTGGGTATTTCAGACGGGTTTCCGGGGCGTCGCCGAAGGCGACGAGCCCAATCACCTGGAGTCGTTCACTAGCCCGAACACCGCGTACCAATTGGCGGACAATGACGAAGAGCTCATCGTCACGCTCGATTGGCAAGCCGAAGGGGCGTTGCGCGCGCAGAAAATCTACACCTTCCGTCGCGGTCAGTATGGTATCGATCTCGACCTCGTCGTAGAGAATCAAACCAACGAGCCGTGGAGTGGCGCGCCTTACGCACAGTTGTTCCGGCACCACATTCCCGTAGAGCGTTCATATACGTCCGTGGACTCGTACTCCTTCACCGGACCCGTGCTCTATGACGGTGATGAGTACGAGAAGCTCGACGTCGAAGATCTGGCGATCGAGCCGATCAACCAGTCTTTAACCGGTGGCTGGCTGGCGAGTATTCAGCATCATTTTCTCGCGGCCGCTGTTCCACCGGCGGAGGACGTCGTTCGCTATCAGGCGATCACTCGCGGCTCGGACTATCTCCTGACTGCACTGAGCCAGGTCAGAGAGATCGCTCCGGGCGAGAGCATGACCTATCCGGTAAAACTCTTCGTCGGGCCGAAGTTACAGGATCAACTCGCCGCGACGGGTAATGAACTGGAACTCACCGTCGACTATGGGGTACTGACGGTACTCGCACAACCGTTGTTCTGGCTACTCTCTTTCGTGCACGGCTTCGTCAATAACTGGGGCTGGGCCATCATTGTCGTGACGCTGTTCATCAAGCTCGCGTTCTACAAACTGACACAGACCAGTGGCCGCTCGATGGCTAAAATGCGCAAGCTGCAGCCGCGCATGAAAGCGTTACAGGAGCGTTTCAAGGACGATCGTCAGGCGCTGGGCCAAGCCACGATGGAGCTCTACAAGCGCGAGAAGGTCAACCCGGCCGCGGGCTGCCTGCCCATACTCATTCAGATGCCATTCTTCTTCGCATTCTACTGGGTCTTGATCGAGAGCGTGGAGATAAGACAGGCGCCGTTCATGCTCTGGATCAGCGATCTCTCTTCGCGCGATCCTTTCTTCATCCTGCCGTTGCTCATGGGCGCTTCGATGCTTCTGCAGACTCGCCTGAATCCGGTGCCACCTGATCCCATGCAGGCCAGGATCATGCAGATCATGCCTGTTGTATTCACGGGGTTGTTCGCATTCTTCCCCGCCGGGCTCGTTCTTTACTGGTTGACGAATACAGGGTTATCGATTCTGCAACAGTGGCGCATCAACAAGGTCGTCGGTGCCGAATAACTCGCCGGCTACCGGTCGAGCGACGTAACGATCTGGACCTCGTTCGTGAGTGAACGGTGAACAGGGCAGAGGTCGGCAATCTCCAGTAGCCGCTGGCGAGCAGCGTCATCGAGATCCCCCTCGAGCACGATCTGTCGCTTGAATTCATCGATTCGTCCCATTGTTGTCTCGCGTTCGGCGCAGCCGTATGCGTGGATCTTGGTGTGCCGGACGCCGACCGAGTCCGGCTCGTCGCCGATCAACGCGTGGCCGGTGGCAGCGATCTCGGTGCGGAAACCTTCCGCGCCGGTACTGGCGGTGACGGTTATATCTTCGTCAAATTCGGTGGGGTCTTGACTCATGCGACAGTTCCCCGATCCTTTACACTAAGCATTAACCGATTGGATCGGAATTACGGCCCTTGAATTACCGACCCGATGACACGATTGCAGCACTCGCCACGCCGCCCGGTAGCGGTGCAGTCGCGATCATCCGCCTGTCTGGGTCGAACGCACGCGCAATCGGTGAGCGAATGACGGGCGTAACGGCAGAACCACGACAGGCGCATTTCTGCGAGTTTTGTGACGAGACGGGCGAGCCCGTGGACCGCGGCCTGTTGCTGTATTTTCCAGGGCCGCGATCATTCACAGGTGAGGATGTCGTTGAACTCCATGGCCACGGTGGCATGGTCGTTAGCGAGATGCTATTGGCTAGCACCTTGCGTCTAGGCGCACGCGCGGCGGAACCTGGCGAGTTCACGCTACGGGCATTCGTCAACGACAAGCTCGATCTGGCGCAGGCGGAGGGCATCGCGGATCTCGTGGCGAGCGGTTCAGCCAAGGCCGCGCGTGCGGCCTACCGATCTCTCGACGGGCGCTTCTCCGAGCGGGTGAATGAACTGCAGGTAAAGCTGACGGCCGTGCGCGTGCAACTCGAAGCCTGGCTCGATTTCCCCGACGAGGAACTGGCGCTCAACGATACCTCAAACTTTGAGCAGGATTTCGACGATGCGATCTCGGCGCTCGAAACGCTGTTGAGCCAGGCTCACGAGGGTGCGGTGCTGAGCAGCGGTTTGACCGTCGTCATCGCCGGTCCGCCGAATGCGGGAAAATCGAGTCTCTTGAACCAGCTCTCGGGTTTCGATGCGGCAATCGTGGCCGAGATCCCCGGTACGACACGCGATGCGTTGCGAGAACATCTGTCCGTGGACGGTCTGCCTATAACGGTTGTCGATACAGCCGGCCTGCGCGATTCGGCAGACCCGGTAGAGCTCGAAGGCATGCGCCGCACGCAGCTTGCGCTCGAAGGGGCCGACCGGCTCATCTGGGTTACCGACATTCGGTCCGATCTCTCGACCGAGCTCGCCAAGATCCGCGAAGTCGCCGGCGAAGACGCAGCGGCAACTGTCATACAAAACAAGGTCGACCTGACCGACGACAAATCGGGACGCATCGAGAGCGATGGCGTCACGGTGATCCGCCTTTCGGCGTTAACGGGGGAGGGGATCGAACGCCTCACGGAGCATCTTAAGGCGCTTGCCGGTTATCGCAGCGATGCCGCAGGAACATTCAGCGCGCGCACGCGGCACATAGACGCACTGCAGCGTGCCGAGCACTATATCCGTGATGCGCGGATACAGCTCGTCAACACGCTAGCGCTCGAACTCGCGGCCGAGGAGCTGCGTTCGGCTCAAGCCGCGTTGAGCGAAGTGACAGGCGAGGTTACGAGCGACGAGCTACTCGGCGAGATTTTCTCGGACTTTTGTATCGGAAAATAGCCCTGCGTCCAGGGAGGGCCCAGAGCGTCCCAGAGATGCCAAAAAAACCGCTTTAATTAGACGACTAAGCGAACGAGTCGAGAGTCGTTCTCTGGGATGCTGAACGATGGCTTGGTCTCTTTAAGGACAAGCCGACGAAGAGTGGCGAGAACATTGCGGTGCAGATCAGACGGGCTCAGGAGCGGATGAAGCGCAAAGCAGTCGCTGCCCAAAGTGAGTCCTAACCGGCTTATCTTCAGAGCCGAGCTTACTCAGTCAGACTCTTGCACAACGATCATGAAATAGAGTCAAACCAATGTAGTTCAATCACCTGGCTGGCTCTCAGGGGTTGCGGAAACGCTTGTTTCTAAGTCGTCCTTGAACCAGGTAGCGAATGTCGTAGCGAACTCGCTCCGATCCATGGGCACGGCTGAGTTAACTGCCAGCGCCGGGTTCATATTGGACCAGTTCCCGCCAGGTCCTCTCATGGAGAGGGCGGCGAGACCGCCGTCAGGGGAGTCGCCCCAAACGACAGGCCGATCCTTGTATGAGCCAACGCCGGCTATTCGTGATACTGGAACAACCATTGCTCCTACTCCAGTTGCAGGCGCGGCGGGTTTCTCAAGCTCGTCACGACCTCGCCGCAGCACTTCATCGAAATATCTCTCCAAGGGCTGGTTAACGCCTCGGCAAGCAGAAACCACCTTCTCCGCCCAGTCCAGGTATTCGATCTTTCGCTCCATCGACCAGTCGGAGGGCGGCGTATGCGTGATATCACGGACGTTGCAGGTTTTGTCAGCAATCTTGATCGCTCTGGCCCTTTCTGAGAGATGAGGCCCATGTACGATTTGAAGCCGCTTACGCTCTGCCTTGGGTAGCCGCTTGTCGTCAGTCACCTCGACCACCAGGTCACAGACCTCAACCCCGAAGGCGTCCTCGATCTCGTCAGGCTCAGTCTTGGTGTCCTCTACAGTGTCATGCAGCAACGCGGCCGCGAGCGTTGCCAGATCGGAGATTCCACCTACCTGCGCCAGTAGCTCGGCCACCGCGATAGGGTGATTGATGTAGGGCGTCCGATCCGCGCCCTTACGGAGCTGATAGCGATGCCTCTCAGCGGCAAAGCCGACGGCGCGAAGCAGCTCAACTTGGGGGTACAGGGGATCAGACATTCTCGTCCATAGTTATGGGGTCGGCCGGCCAGCTTCACAAGGTCGTATGGCCGAGTTCGCAAGGATTCGGATCAGCTCGCTGGCGCTCAAATCGCCGGATTCGTACCGGCAAAGAAGCTCCCTAGCCTCCCGGCTAGAACCTGCGCGGACTACTGCCAAGGCCACCAGATAGAACTCGCTTGGACTAACTCGCTGTCTCATATCACGCTTATCCTGCCTAAGCGCCTTTAAATTGCGCATTTTACCTTTCGCGCCCATAGCGACACTGCACCACTCGCATACGCGAACTGCCCCAAGAACATACGGCAGATCGGAACGGTGAGAGAGGACATGGCTATTCGGAGCCCGAAAGCCCGTCAAGCAGCTGCCGGGTTTTTTCTCGGGGAAATAGTCTAGAACCGGCTGAGTTTACGGCTAACCGCCATCTTCAATCACGATCCGCAACAACCGGTCGTCATCCGGCCCTGGGTCCAGGCGCCCGTCGCGATTCGTCGTCCCGAGATACAGCGCACCGTCCGGCCCCACGGCCAGGGCCCGGAGGCGGCCGTAGACGGACTCTGGGAGTACGCCGTCGCGCCAGACTTGGCTGTTGAACCAGCGCTCGACGCTAGTCACGCGATTGGGATCGGTGGAATCGTCGAACTGAATTCTGATCAACGCCTCCGACCACAGCGTACTCAAGAAGAGATCGCCGTTGTGGAAGAGGAGATCGCCGGGCGGTACGGACGGTATCCATGACAGGATCGGATCTACATAACCCGCCTCACCGGCTGCACCGACCACGACCGGCCAGCCGTAGTTGGCACCCCTCTCGACGATGTTGATCTCGTCGTAGGCGCCTATCCTTGGCTCCCACTCGACGGTCGGGCCGTGGTCCGCGACGAAGAGTGCGCCATCGCTGGGGCGAAACGCTATGCCCGTGGGGTTGCGGAATCCGTATGCCCAGATCGGGTTGTCGGGCCAGGGGTTGTCCCTCGGGATGTCGCCGTCGGGTTCGAGCCGCAGAATGCTGCCACCGAGATTCTCGAGGTTCTGTGCCCGACGGCGGTCGCGGGCGTCACCCGTACCGATATAGAGCATGCCGTCGGGGCCGAAGCGCAGACGACCGCCATTGTGTGTCGTCGCACCGGGGATATCGTCAAGGATGATCTCTTCGCGCACACCACGGCCGTTGACTTCGCGAAAACGGCTCACGCGGTTTGTCGTCCGGTCGCCGCCGATATCGTAGGCGTACATGACGTAGATCCACGGCTCGTCCGGAAATTCTGGGTGAAGCGCGAGGCCGAAAAGGCCGCGTTCGCGTATTTCAGCGTTGACATTGTCGAGCGTTGCCCAGGGTGTGGAATCGAGCCCCTGTCCAGGGTTGACCACGCGAATGCGGCCGGCTTTTTCCGTAAGAAAAAGCCGGCCATCGGGCGCGAACTCGAGGCCCCAGATAACGTCGAGGCCCGTCAGGATCATCTGGACCGTTACGCCCGGTGGGCTCGTGGAGTATCGTTCGAGCGGCGTGCGCGACAGTTCACCCAGAATCGGCCGGTCGTCACCATCTCTTGGAAGGTCTGGTTGGCCGGTGACGAGTATGGGCGTCAACGCCAGAATGGCTAGGGTCACGGCCGTCGAAGCCGTGTCGTTCGTTATTCTCATGCTCTCGATCTCCCTACTCGTGCTTCGCGAGTCGTTAGATACTGAATTCTAACCAGATCGGGCCCGCAGCGGGATAAGGACTCAGCTGATTCTTGGCCTATAATATGGTGCATCCGATCGGCAGACGGCCATCCTGCCGGGTCCAGTAACGCGGGGAGGGCAACATGCATAGATGTCTGTACGGGCGCTCATTCCATCGCGTCATCGGGGACCTTGCCGAGTACAACTACACGCACTAGAAGAATTCGAACGCGGTCGTGCTGAATCCCGGAAGCACCAGGATTGCCGAGTCCGCTAACAGACGGGGAAATAACCGGAGTACCAATATGAAGATAGCGAACAGCCGTTGGGCGGCAATCACTGTATTTCTTCCGATGCTCGTGTGGTCAATGCTGGCGAACTCGCAGGGAAATGCGGTTCCGGTCGACTCCGACGACGTCGGCGGTGTCGTCACGAGTGCGGACGGGCCCGAAGCGGGTGTCTGGGTCATCGCCGAGACTGGTGACTTCGATACGTTCTTTGCAAAGATTGTCGTAACTGACGACGAGGGCCGGTATCTCGTGCCGGATCTACCCGAAGCAGACTACGAACTCTGGGTGCGCGGCTACGGACTTGCCGACTCCGAAAAGGTTGCGGGCGAGCGCGGCAGTGTCGTCGACCTGACCGCAGTAATCGCTCCCAATGAGGCGGTTGCCGCCGAAGTCTATCCTGCCGCGGCATGGTACGCGATGATGCACCTGCCCAACGAGAGCGATCTCGGCCACGTGCCGGGTGGTTTGAACGAGTATCTGGGCATCATGAAGAACCAGACCTGTGTCGGTTGTCACCAGCTCGGCAATCTCGCGACGCGCACGATTCCCGAGGTGCTCGGTGAGTTTGAGAATTCACAGGATGCGTGGGTACGCAGGGTGCAGTCTGGCCAGGCTGCCTCACAAATGATCAATCCGCTTGCCGGTAGACTTGGTGGCGTGCCGTTTCAACATCTGGCCGATTGGACCGATCGCATTGCGGCCGGTGAAATACCGTCATGGATACCGGAACGGCCGCAGGGCATCGAGCGAAACGTCGTCGCGACCGTGAGGGATTGGGCCGATCCGAAGTCCTATCTGCACGACCTGTCATCGACAGACAGGCGTAACCCGACGCTCAACCCCTACGGCAAGATCTACGGCGCGCCGGAACTCAGCACCGACAACTTCCCGATTCTCGATCCTGTCGCGAATACGGCTGTGACTTTCCGTGCCCCGGTTCGAGATGCTGATACGCCGACGACGAACACCGCGCCCATCGTGCGGGCGTCGCCGTATTGGGGCGAGGAGCGTATCTGGGATAGCCAGGCGAATGCTCACAACCCGATGTTCGATCACAAAGGCAGGGTCTGGTATACGGCGCGGGTGCGTGGTCCGAGCAACCCGGATTACTGCAGGGAAGGCTCCGATCATCCATCGGCGCAGCTTTTCCCGACCGAGCGGACGAACCGGAATCTAGCCGTCTACGAGCCTGAGACCGAAGAGTACACATTCATCGACACCTGCTACTCGACACATCATCTGCAGTTCGCGGAGGATGAGGACAACACGCTCTGGACGAGTGGTGGCAATGACGTCGTAGGCTGGTTCAACACTGACTTGTTTGACGAGACCGGTGACGTGGAAGCGGCCGTCGGTTGGGCTCCGCTGATTCTCGATACCAACGGCAACGGGCAGCGCGACGAATGGACCGAGCCCGGCGAGCCAATGGATCCGAATCTCGATACGCGCATCTCCGCCGGCTATTATGCGATCATGCCGAGTCCTGCCGATGGCTCCGTCTGGGGTACGACGAGCTTCTCTTACCCCGGCAAAATCATCCGCCTGGCCCCCGGCTCGAACCCTCCGGATACGGCACTTGCCGAGGTCTATAACATCCCGCTACCGGGCTTCGGCTCGCGCGGCGCGGACATCGACCGCAATGGTGTCGTCTGGGTGTCCCTGGGCAGTGGCCACCTCGGCGAATTCGATCGAAAAAAATGCGAAGGGCCGCTCAACGGCCCGACCGCGACGGGCGATCATTGTCCAGAGGGCTGGACGTTCCATCGCTATCCGGGACCGGGGTTCTCCGAGCTGCCCGAGTACAGCGTGGAGTCGAGCTACTACAGCTGGGTCGATCAGCGCAATTCGTTGGGACTCGGCGACAACGTACCGATGTCGACAGCGAATCTATTCGACGGCGTGCACGCACTCGTCGACGGCGAGTTCATCACGATGCGCATTCCCTATCCGCTGGGCTTCTACAGCAAGGGCTTCGATGGCCGTATCGACGACCCGGATACGGGCTGGAAGGGCCGCGGCCTCTGGGTGCCGAGTGGCGATCGCACGCCGTGGCTGAAAGAAGGCGGCCAGGGGACCCGGCCACTCGTGGTGCATTTCCAGGTCAGACCCGACCCGCTCGCAAGATAGACGTCTGAGCATGTAGCGGCAGCGGTTCAAGCGAATCGCTGCCGCGCCTGTAGGTTGACTAAGCAGGCCTGTCTATGGGAATGACTTCGGCAACTTCTGCCCTGGACTTGGGGCTCGCGGCCACCTCGACGCGGTCGCGCCCGAACTGTTTCGCAAGATGCAAAGCGTGCTCGGCGCGTGAGAGAGTATCTTCCGCCGATTCCCAGAGACGGTACTGAGAGACACCGACGGAGACGGTGACCCGTAAGCCACGCTGGATCTCGGTCTCGCTGATCGCACGCCGGAAGCTCTCTGCCGCTTCGGACGCCTGTTCGAGATCCGAATCGGGTATGAGCAATGCAAATCCATTGCCGTCGTAGCGACAGAGATCGATTTCCTGTGTATCGGATAGCGTGACAGCTAGGTCTAAACGAATTCGACGCGTGAGTTGTGTGAGCACTTGGTCGCCGGTCTGTTGACCGTGCGATAGATTTACATTCTTGAGTTGATCAGCGTTGACAAGACAAATGGCGAATGTATGTGCCTTGGTGTTCGCGGCAGCCGCTCGATCTATTAATCGCTGGAAGAAGGCTTGCCGAGTTAATGTTCCCGTGAGCGGATCGAGATCCACATTGTCCGCAATAATTTCTGGGGGTTCGTTGTGAGACGGGAAAGCAGTCACTGGAACCTTCGATACAACGGTAGAGAGCAATATCCTGCACGCACTGTTCGCCATGATCAGTGACGTTGCTCCCGAATTTGGAGCCAAAACCTTTACATAAGTTTTTCGAGAGCGAATTAATTTCGTTATGTTCAGCCAAGCAATTTCTCGCGGTTGCTAGCCGGGAGAGCAGGAATCGCCCTAAAATCCCACTCCACGGACAGAAAATCATGAAATACTCCGATACATTCGACTGCATTGTCGTCGGCGGTGGCCACGCGGGCACCGAAGCAGCGCTTGCGGCTGCCCGCGTGGGCGCGAATACGCTGCTGGTGACACAGAATCTCGACACGCTCGGGCAGATGAGCTGCAATCCAGCTATCGGCGGTATCGGCAAGGGTCATCTCGCCAAGGAGGTCGATGCGCTCGGTGGTGCGATGGCGCGCGCTATCGACCGCGCGGGTATCCATTTCCGGACGCTGAACTCACGCAAGGGGCCGGCGGTTCGCGCGACACGTGCGCAGGCCGACCGCGTCCTCTACCGTCAAGCCATCCGCCGAATCCTGGAGGCGCAGCCATGCCTGACGTTGCTGCAGCAGGGCATCGACGATTTGCTGCTGGCCGGTGATCGTCTCCGCGGCGTCGTCACTTCTTCCGGCATAGAGATTATGGCGCCGAAGGTCGTGCTCACGGTCGGTACATTCCTCGCAGGCCAGATTCATGTGGGCGAGAAGCGCTCTGCGGGTGGGCGTATGGGCGACCCGGCCGCGATGACGTTAGCACGGCGGCTCAGAGAGCTCGATCTGGCCGTCGGTCGGCTCAAGACCGGGACGCCACCTCGAATAGATGGCCGCAGTCTCGACTACACTCGTATGCAGCTACAGCCTGGGGATGTCCCAACACCGGTTTTTTCCTTTCTCGGTACACGGGCTAAACATCCTCGGCAAATTCCCTGTCATATCACTCATACGACGCCGAGAACGCATGAGATCATCCTCGGAAGTCTCGACCGTTCGCCGATGTTCACCGGGGCCATCGAAGGCACTGGGCCACGTTATTGTCCATCGATAGAAGACAAGGTCGTGCGCTTTGCCGACAAGGACTCACACCAGATATTCGTTGAGCCCGAGGGTCTCGAGACCGATGAGATCTATCCGAACGGAATCTCGACGAGTCTGCCGTTCGACGTGCAGCATGAGTTTGTCCGTTCGATCAAGGGGTTCGAGAACGCGAGGATTACGCGGCCGGGCTACGCGATTGAGTACGACTTCTTCAATCCGCGCGATCTTCTCGGAAGCCTCGAGACTAAGGCGATCGCGGGTCTTTACTTCGCCGGCCAAATCAACGGTACGACGGGCTATGAGGAGGCGGCGGCACAGGGCCTCGTCGCCGGCGTCAACGCTGCGCTGTCGGTCAGCGGTCGTGAGCCGTGGTATCCGCAACGGGATGAGGCTTATATCGGTGTGTTGATCGACGACCTCATCACATGCGGAACGGCCGAGCCGTACCGCATGTTCACTTCCCGTGCGGAGTATCGTCTGTCCCTGCGTGAGGACAACGCGGACCTGCGCCTAACGCCGAAGGGCAGGGAACTCGGAGTCGTGGACGATGAACGTTGGCACGTGTTCGCGACGAAGCGAGACGTCATAGATAAGGAAACTGAGCGGCTCGGCGGAATCGTGGTTCGTCCGGCGGATGTGCCGCAGGATAGCGATATCGGTGTTCTGAGCCGGGACGTGTCCGCCTACGATTTGCTACGGCGACCCGAAATGCACTACGAGGACATCGTTACGCTGGCACGCGTCGGATCGGTGGACGGTTACGCGGAACTCATCGACGAGGTTAGTACGCAGGTCGCCCAGCAACTCGAGATTCAGGCTCGTTATCACGGTTATATCGAGCGGCAGACTAGCGAAATAGAACGCCAGCGCAAGCACTTGACGGCCGAATTGCCCACAGACTTCGACTACGCTGCCGTCACGGGTCTTTCGAACGAAGTGCGCGAAAAGCTCGAGCGTATCCGGCCGATGAGCATCGGCCAGGCGAGCCGGATCTCGGGGATGACGCCGGCGGCCATGTCCCTGCTGCTGATTCATCTCAAGAAATGCGAACTGAAGCGTAGCGCCTGAGATCCCAGTGGAGAGAGTCAGATGAAACCCAACGCCTGCTACCGGCCCGTCACGATCTTCTCTATCGCGACTTTATTGGCGGGCTGTGGCGGTGGTGACGATCTCGACGTCGCCGGCGCGTCTTTCGTCACCGGATCGATCGGCGGCGCGAGCGGGACGGAGCTCGCCGAAGTCCAAGAGCTTCACTGGGGCAACGGCGCGGAGCCGCAGACGCTGGATCCACACACGGGCTCGGGCGTGCCCGGGTCGAACATTCAGCGCGAGCTATACGAGGGGCTCGTCAACGAGGCGCCGAACGGCGATCTGATACCTGGTGCCGCGGAGTCCTGGGAGGTCAGCGAGGACGGTCTGATTTACACGTTCAGGCTGCGCGCAAACGGACGCTGGTCGAACGGCGATACCGTCACCGCCGAGGACTTCGTCTTCAGCTTGAGGCGTAGCCTCGATCCGGCCACGCTGTCGCGCTACACCTTCATCCTGAATCCGATACTGAACGCGCGCGAGATCGCGGCGGGCCAACGCCCGTTGATGGACCTCGGTGCCCGTGCGCTAGACGACCAGACGCTCGAGATTGAACTCAAGAGTCCGACACCCTACTTCCTGGGGCTATTGACGCACTCGTCCAGTTTTCCCGTGTACAGGGCAAGCGTCGAAGCGTACGGTGGCCAGCACACGCGGCCCGGTAACATGGTCTCGAACGGCGCGTTCATGCTCGACGACTGGGTCGTACAGTCGAACGTCCAGGTGGTTCGAAACCCGTACTACTGGGACAACGACAACACGATCCTCGAGCGCGTCTACTTTCACAATACCGAAGATCAGTCGGCCGAGATCCGGCGCTACCGCGCCGACGAGATCGACATCACGTCCGCGACAATCGCGCGCCGTCAGCTCCCCTGGATACGTGAGAACATTCCCGACGAGCTCCTGATCGCGCCGTATCTCGGCACCTATTACTACAGCTTCAATACGATACGGCTGCCGTTTAGCGATGGCCCCGAGCTGCGCCGCGCGCTCGCACTCGCGATCGACCGCGACATCATCACCGGGCAGGTACTGACGTCGGGTGAGATTCCGGCTTTCGGCTGGGTGCCACCGCTGAATGATTACGATAACCAGGAGATGGAGGAAGCCTCCTGGACTCAAGAACAGCGCGAGGAAGAGGCTCGCCGCCTCTATACGCTGGCGGGCTACTCCGAGGACAACCCGCTCGTCGCCGAGTTCATGTACAACACACTGGAAGACCACCGCCGCATCGGGCTTGCCGTCACGGCGATGTGGAAACAGGTGCTCGGTGCCAAGGTCAGCCTCACGAACCAGGAGTGGAAGGTCTTCCTCGACACGCGCCAAGCCAAGACCGAGACACAGGTTTTTCGTGATGCCTGGATCGGCGACTATAACGATGCCTACACTTTCGCGGAGCTCTACCACTCCGAGAGCGGGCTCAACACGACCGGCTGGGGCAACCCCGAATACGATCACCTGCTCGGGCTCGCATCGATCGAGACCGATCTCGCCGTCCGCGCAAAATATCTGCAGCAGGCTGAGGCGATACTGCTCGAAGAGCTGCCGATCATGCCGATCTACCACTATGTCACCGTGCGGCTCGTTAAACCCTGGGTCGGCGGCTTCTCGCCGAACATCATGGATCACCATCGCAGCAAGGCCTACTACATCCTCGAGCATTAGGAACGCTGTTGTTACGCTATTCCGTCCGCCGGCTGCTCGGCGCCATCCCGACACTCCTGATCCTGATCGCGCTCGCGTTCTTTATGATTCGCGCGGCACCGGGCGGCCCATTCGATGCCGAGAGAGCGCTGCTTCCCGAGATCGAAGAAAATCTAAGGGCGGCCTATCACCTCGACGAGCCGCTTTATCAGCAGTTTGCACGTTACCTCGGCGGGCTCCTGCGTGGCGACTTCGGTCCTTCCTTCCAGTACCGTGACTATTCAGTGACCGAACTCATCATGGCGGGCTTCCCCGTGTCGCTGCGACTCGGCGGGCTCGCGATGCTGCTCGCGTTCGTCGTCGGTGTCACGGCTGGCAGCATCGCGGCGCTCAGGCAGAATACGCGCACCGATTATTCGGTCATGTCGGTCTCGATGACGGGAATCTCGATTCCGAACTTCGTCATGGCGCCAATGCTGATACTCGTCTTCGCCGTCTATCTCGGCTGGCTGCCGGCGGGAGGCCTGGGCGACGGCTCACCCGCAAACCTGGTCTTGCCGGTGATCTCGCTGGCGCTGCCGCAGATCGCCTACATCTCACGGCTAACGCGCGGCAGTATGATCGAAGTCCTGCGCAGTAACTTCATCAGGACGGCGCGCGCACAGGGTCTGCCCGTGCGCAAGATTCTCCTGCGCCACGCGTTGAAGCCTGCGTTGCTGCCCGTCGTGTCCTATCTGGGGCCCGCGACGGCGGCCGTCATTACGGGGTCGGTCGTGATAGAGCAGATCTTCAGCGTACCGGGCCTCGGCCGCTTCTTCGTGCAGGGTGCGCTGAACCGGGACTACACGCTCGTCATGGGTGTCGTCGTCTTCTACGGCACGTTGATCATCGTGTTCAATCTGCTCGTCGATCTCGCGTACGCCTGGCTGGACCCGAAGGTGAAGTACGCGTGAGCGCAGAAGTCGCCGAGTCACCGGGAGCGGAAACCGTCGCCGGGCGCAGCCTCTGGATGGATGCCTGGCGGACGCTGAAGAAAAACCGCGCCGCCGTCGTCTCCGGAATTATCATCGCCTTCATGGCCGTGCTCGTCGTCATCGGCCCTCTGTTCAGCCCCTACGCGTACGATTTCACGGACTGGGGTAATCTCTCGACTGGCCCCAGCGTCGAGACGGGGCATATCTTCGGCACGGATACGCTCGGGCGGGATCTGTTCGTGCGCACGCTGATCGGCGGCCGCATCTCGCTCATGGTCGGTATCGTCGCAACGCTCGTGAGCCTCGTGATCGGGATTAGCTACGGCGCGACGGCCGGTTATTTCGGTGGCCGCCTCGACCACGTCATGATGCGCGTCGTCGACATCCTCTATGCGATGCCGTTCATGTTCTTCGTGATCCTGCTCATGGTCCTGTTCGGCAGGAACATCGTTTTGATCTTCGTCGCGATAGGGGTAATCAACTGGCTCGACATGGCACGTATCGTCCGCGGCCAGACACTGACGCTAAAAGCTAGAGAGTTTGTCGAAGCTGCTGAAGCGCAGGGTGTGTCGACGTTCGCGATCATCCGCCGCCACATCGTGCCGAACCTGCTCGGCGTTGTCGCCGTCTACGTCACGCTGACGATCCCGCAGGTCATCCTCGTCGAGTCGTTCTTGAGTTTTCTCGGGCTCGGCGTGCAAGAGCCGATGACGTCCTGGGGCGCGCTCGTCAAAGACGGCGCGGAGGAGATGGAGAGCGCGGCCTGGATGCTGCTGTTCCCAGCCGTCTTTCTCGCAACGACACTGTTCTGCTTCAACTTCGTCGGGGACGGCCTGCGCGATGCGCTGGACCCCAAGGATCGCGTGTGAGCCTCTTGACCGTCGAAGATCTCAACGTGCGTTTCTCGACGCCGGACGGTGAGGTGCACGCCGTCAAGGATCTGAGCTACGAGCTCGGGAAGGGCGAGACGCTGGGGATAGTCGGTGAGTCGGGTTCGGGCAAGAGTCAGAGCGTCCTGAGTCTGCTCGGGCTGTTGGCCGACAACGGCTCGGCACAGGGATCAGCGCATTTCGACGGGCGCGACCTGCTCACTTTGGCGGATGGTGAGTTACGCGAAGTTCGCGGCCGCAAGATCTCGATGATCTTCCAGGATCCGATGACGTCGCTCAATCCTTACCTGACGATTGCCGGCCAGATGACTCAGGTCGTACGCGAGCATGAGTCGACGACTCGGCGGGCAGCGCGCGAGCGCTGCCTCCAGATGCTCGACGCGGTCAGGATACCCGAGGCGGCCGCGCGGTTCGACCGTTACCCGCACGAACTGTCCGGCGGTATGCGCCAGCGCGTGATGATTGCGAGCAGCTTGCTGTTGAATCCGGAGATTCTCATCGCCGATGAACCAACGACGGCCCTGGATGTCACTGTTCAGGCGCAGATTCTCGAACTCATGCGCGATCTCAACGAGCGGTTAGGTACGGCAATCATTCTCATCACCCATGACCTCGGTGTCGTGGCCGGCTTGTGCGAGCGGGTTCTCGTCATGAACGACGGAGCGCTTAAGGAGAGCGGTGACGTTCGTGAGATCTTCTATCGACCCGAGCACGAATACACGCGGACCTTGCTCAAAGCTGTGCCGCGGCTGGACGATGCCAGGGTCGAACGGCTCGCCGGCATGGCGGCCGCTACTCAGGACTCGGCCGCAAATCGGCACGCGACAGAGAAACAGCGGGGGGGCGAACTCCTTACCGTCACCGATCTAAAAGTTCACTTCGGTATGCAATCAGGCGGATGGCTCAGCGCGAAGCGACCGCTGAAGGCCGTCGACGGTGTCGACCTAGCGTTGCGACCGGGCGAGACGCTGGGAGTCGTCGGCGAATCCGGTTGCGGCAAGTCGACGCTCGCACGCGCCATTCTCAGGCTCGTACCCGTAACGGCCGGCCGTGTCTGTCTGCTCGGGCAGGACATGAGCGACCTTGATCGCGAATCCCTTCGCAACATTCGCAGCGGGCTACAGGTGATCTTCCAGGATCCGCTCGCCTCGTTGAATCCACGTATGACGGTCGGTGATATCGTGAGCGAGCCCCTGTGGACGCACCGCCCCGAGCTCGGCCCGGACGAGGTCCGGGCACTGGTCATCGAAGTGTTGGAGCGAGTCGGCATTAGCGGCCGTGAGCTTAATCGCTATCCACACGAGTTCTCGGGAGGCCAGTGCCAGCGAATAGGCATAGCGCGGGCGCTCGTGCTGAAACCCAAACTCATCATTTGCGACGAGCCCGTGAGCGCACTCGACGTTTCCATCCAGGCGCAGATCATCAATCTGCTCATGGATCTGCAGGCGGATTTCGGCCTCGCTCTAATCTTCATCGCTCACGATCTCGCCGTCGTACGCCATATCAGCCATCGTGTCATGGTCATGTATCTCGGCACGATCATGGAGGTCGCTTCGCGCCAGGATCTCTACGATCGGCCGGCGCACCCGTACACTCGGGCACTGATCAGCGCGGTGCCAATCCCCGACCCGGACAAGGAACGCACGCGCGAGCGTGAGCTTCTGTCGGGCGATCTGCCCTCACCGCTCGACCCACCTTCCGGGTGCCGTTTCCGCACGCGCTGCCGATTTGCCGAGGAGCGATGCGGCCGCGAGCTGCCGGAACTGCGGCCGCTCGGCCCGAGCTTCGTCGCCTGCCATCGCGCCGCCGAACTCGACGGCCTGTAGCCGGCCGTATACTGTGGTCATGCGCGAGCGGATCGTCGAGGAACTCGAGAAGGTGGGGTTGACCGTCGGCGAGGCCGAGGCGCGGCAGCTCGCCGAATACCTCGAGCTCATGGCGCGCTGGAACGAGGTCCACAACCTGACGGGTGTCACGTGCGAGGACGAGATGATCCAACGGCACCTCGTCGAGAGCCTCGCGTTCAAGCCATATCTCAAAGGCGACCACATCGCCGACGTCGGCAGCGGCGCGGGGCTACCCGGCATACCGCTTGCGATCACGAGCCCTGGAATCGGCGTCACCCTGATCGAGAGTCGCGGCAAGCGCGCACGATTCCTGCGCCACGTCGAAGGACGTCTGGGCCTCAGGAACGTCCGTGTGGAGCACGCCAGGGCCGAGGACTTAACTCCCGTGCCGGCCTTTGATACGGTGCTCGCCCGAGCCGTCGCGAGTCCCCCGGAGCTACTTGCACTCACCCGGTATCTCCTGGCCAAAGACGGTATCTTGCTTGTGCTGACCAAGGCGAACTACTCGTGCGAGGCAAACGAACTCGGAGAGAATATCAGGGCGCGTTCTCTGGTTGATCCGGTGACCCGGTCGCTCAAAGGTTCGCTCATTGTTTTTGAAACCGCGGACGGTTGATGGGAAAAATCATTGCAATAGCGAATCAGAAAGGTGGTGTCGGCAAGACCACCACCTGCGTTAATCTCGCGGCCTCTCTCGCGGCTACCCGGCGTCGCGTTCTTGTCGTAGATCTCGATCCCCAAGGCCATGCCACAATGGGTTGCGGTGTCGACAAGAACGCGCTGGAAAGAAGCGTCTGCGACGTCCTCTTGGAAGGAGTGGCGGCAGCCGATGTCATTCAACCCGTGTTCGACAGCAATCTCGCGCTCCTCCCGAGCGACCAAGAACTGACGTTGGCGGAGGTTGAACTCGTGAGCAAGCCGGAGCGTGAGTTCCGGTTGGCACGTGCGTTGCAACCCGTTGCCGATGACTACGAATACGTCCTCGTGGACTGTCCGCCGTCATTGAATATGTTGACGGTCAACGCGCTCTCGGCCGCGGACGGCGTCCTGATTCCGATGCAGTGCGAGTACTACGCGCTCGAAGGACTATCCGCTCTGCTCGGCACGATAGAACAGATCCGCGGCGGCGCTAACCCGAAGCTGAGGGTATTCGGGATTCTACGAACGATGTTCGATCCGCGGAATAATCTCGCCATGGAGGTTTCCGGTCAATTGACGCAGCACTTCGGCGACCGCCTGTTTAGAACCGTTATCCCGAGGAATGTGCGCTTGGCCGAGGCACCGAGTTTCGGAGTGCCCGCTCTGTATTACGACAAGTATTGTCGTGGCGCGCTTGCCTATCTCGCGTTGGCCGGTGAAATCAACCGTCGTGAAGGCACGGTAGCAAAATGACCTTTCTTCATGACGCTTGCGCTACAATTTGGCAGCGATGTTAACCTCGGTCGATTGAACAGATATGGCTAAGCACAAGAGCCTCGGACGTGGTCTGGATGCACTCCTGAGTACCGCACCGATTCCCGAAGTCCCGGCCATCGCCGAAGGCCTGAAGGAGATTCCGGTCGATCTGCTGCAGCGCGGCCGCTATCAGCCGCGCATGGATATGCGCGAGGAGACTCTTACGGGACTGGCCGAATCCATACGTGCCCAGGGTCTCGTTCAGCCCATAGTCGTCCGCCCGCTGGAGACCGAGGGCGGTGAGCACCGTTACGAGATCGTCGCCGGCGAGCGCCGCTGGCGAGCGGCACAACTCGCGGGCCTGCACTCAATTCCAGCGATCATCCGCGAGATCCCGGACCACACCGCGGTCGCCGTTGCACTCATCGAGAATATTCAGCGCGAGAATCTCAACCCGATGGAGGAGGCCCGTGCGTTACGGCGTCTCGTAGAGGATTTCGACATGACTCATACGACGGCCGCGGAAGCTATCGGCCGGTCGCGGGTCATGGTCAGCAATCTGCTGCGCCTACTCGAATTACCCGATGTCGTGACGGCGATGCTCGAGCGGCGTGAGCTCGGCATGGGTCATGCACGGGCGTTACTGGCGCTGGATTCGGCCGAAGACTTGCTTACACTGGCCCGGCGCGTGGTCAAGGAGGGGTGGAGCGTTCGTGAGACCGAGCGCGCCGTCAGACGCTTGCCGAAATCGCGGACGCGGCCGGCTCGTGTGGATCAGAACGCGGCACAGGATCCCGACGTTCGACGGCTCGAAACGAGCCTGGCGGACCGGCTCGGCGCCAAGGTCAAAATCCAGCACTCAGGAGCTGGAGGCCGCATCGTTATTCGCTATCACAGCCTCGACGAGCTCGAGGGGATCATCGACCATATCGACCCGGATTCTTGAACGCCGCTCGGCGAAACCTTACAATAAATCGGCTAACCGGTAGTGAGTACCCCTCGTCCGATGCCACACACGTGGCTTTTTATTTGCCTGCGATTGTTAGGGACGGTAGCTAGAGCCTCTAGTGAGCGAGCTTGAAGCGCTTTTCAAGGCACGCAAACTGGCACTCGGCATCGTCTACGGGCAGATCGGTATCACGCTACTGGTTTCGGCAGCCGGGTGGCTCTTGGGAGAATCCCGGGCATTCGTCTCCGCCCTCATTGGCGGCGGCATTGGGATACTGGCCAGCTTCTATATGGTCGTGAGCATGTTTTGGCTGGGTGCTAACGCTGAGCCAGCGAGTATTCTCCGCCGGATTTACCGTGCGGAACTTTACAAGTTCGTAATTACGGCTGGCTTGTTCGCGCTGGTGTTGTTGAACATGGACGTTTCTTTCGGAGCAATGTTGGGAGGTTTCGCGGCGACCTTCACAGTGTACTGGGCGGCGCTCGCGATGCGCCTGCCCGAGTTCGACCCAAAGCCGCCGGCCGAAGTCTAATATGAGTATAGGTTAGAGATGGAGGAACTCCACGAAGGGCCCGCGTCCGTATCGGACTATATCGGCCATCATCTGACCAATCTGCATACCGGCGAGGGGTTCTGGAATTTTCATCTGGACAGTATCTTTTATGCTGTATTCTTGGCCATATTATTCAGCGGGAGCTTCTATCTTGCCGCCCGAACGGTTACGTCCGGCGTGCCCGGACGCTGGCAGAACTTCGTCGAGCTGCTCGTCGTATTCGTCGATACTCAGGTCAAAGACAGCTACCATGGATCAAGCAAACTGATCGCGCCCCTCGCGCTGACGATCTTCTGCTGGGTCTTTCTTATGAACTTCATGGACCTGGTGCCCGTCGACCTGTTGCCGGCACTCGGTGCGGCGGTGGGTATTGAGTATATGAAGGTCGTGCCGACGACCGACCTTAACATCACGTTCGGGATGTCGATCACCGTGTTCATCCTAATGATCTTCTACAGCATCAAGATCAAAGGTGTGGGCGGGTTCGCAAAAGAGATATTTCTGCAGCCCTTCGGCAAGTGGATGCTGCCGTTCAATTTCCTGCTCAAGGTCGTCGAGGAGTTGGCTAAGCCCATCTCTCTCGCGCTGCGGCTGTTCGGCAATCTCTATGCTGGCGAGATGATCTTCATCCTGATTGCGTTATTCACGCTGTCGGCAGGCGCACACACGCTGGGTGAGACGTTCGCACACCTGTTCGCTCCTGGGACCATAGTGCTACTTATTGTGCAACTGATACTAGGCCTCATCTGGGCGCTCTTTCATCTCATCATCATCACGCTGCAGGCCTTTATTTTCATGATGTTGACTATAGTTTATTTAAGTATGGCTCATGAGACCCACTGAGCCGTAATCGATATTTTGAAGACCCGATCGGTCTTCCACGACTGAGGAGAAAACATGGAACTTGCAAGTTTGATCGCGGACGTACAAGGCATGACCGCTATCGCGGTAGCGCTCTTGATCGGCATGGGCGCTCTCGGAACGGCCATAGGCTTCGGCATCTTGGGCGGTCGCTTTCTGGAGGGTGCCGCACGGCAACCCGAGATGGTACCGATGCTGCAGATCAAAATGTTTATCGTGGCGGGCTTGCTCGACGCGGTAACCATGATCGGAGTCGGTGTCGCCCTGTTCTTCATCTTCGCGAATCCGTTCGTGGGCGCGGTGCAGACTGCCGCAGGTGGTTAGCTGTCGCAAGAGAACTCAGCGGAGATTCTAGAGTGAGTATTAACGTCACACTGTTTGTGCAGATGATCGTCTTCGCTCTGGTCGTCTGGTTCACGATGAAGTTCGTCTGGCCGCTGATGCGCGGCGCGATGGACGAGCGTGAGCAGCGTATTGCCGATGGCCTCATGGCGGCGGAGAAAGGCCAGAGTGACCTGCTCGCGGCCGAATCCAAGGCGCAGACGATCATTTCCGAGGCCCGCGATCAAGCCAAAGAGATAGTCGATCAGGCGAGCGTCCGAGCCAGCGACATCGTCGACGAGGCTCGACTCGACGGCGAGGCGGAGAAGCGCCGTCAGCTGGAGGCGACACAGGCCGAGATCGAGGTCGAGATCAACCGTGCGCGGGATGAGTTACGCAGCGACGTCTCCGCAATCGCGGTGGCTGGCGCGGAGAAAGTTCTCGCCCGAGAGATAGACAGCAGCACACACAAGGAATTGCTGGATAGCCTGGCGAGCGAGCTTTAGCGCGCCGCAAGCGAACGGCAACGAGAGATGAGCGACACGAGTACCATTGCACGACCTTATGCACAGGCGTTGTTCGACATCGCCAAGGGTGAGGAAGCGCTTGCGGAATGGGCGAACGCATTGGGCGCGTTGGCAGAGATCGTGACCAATGGCGAAGCGAGCGCGTTTCTGTCACGACCGGACCTTGACGTCCAGGTGAGGGCAGATTTCATCGGCTCCGTTGGAGCAGAGACCGGCGCGGCAGAGCTCGTCGGGTCAAGTCGCGGGCAGAATCTGCTGCGGCTGCTGGTCGAGAACGATCGGCTTACGGCGCTACCGGATATCGTTGACCGGTTCAATACGCTCAAAGCCGAGGCCGAGAACACCGTGAAGGTTACGCTGGTCACGGCAACAGATGCGGATGCGGACGTTGCCGAGCGGATCTCGGTAGGCCTCGAGAAGAAATTCGGGCGAAAAGTTGAATTGGAACTCGAGATAGACGACGAGCTTCTCGGTGGCGCGGTCGTTCGTGCCGAGGACATGGTTATAGACGGCTCAGTGAAGACCAGGCTGCGGCAACTCGCTGAGTCACTGATCTCTTAAGGGGATATTGATGGCACTCAAAGCTTCTGAAATTAGTGAGCTGATTAAACAGCGCATCGAAAATTTCGACGCTCAGGCGGAGGCGTGTAATGTCGGTACGGTAATCGCGCTGACCGACGGCATCGTCCGCATTCACGGTCTCGCCGACGTTCAATACGGCGAGATGATCGAGTTTCCTGGCGGCAGTTTCGGACTGGCGCTCAACCTCGAACAGGATTCGGTCGGCGCGGTAGTGCTCGGCGAATACAAGCACATCTCCGAAGGCGATACGGTCAAGACGACTGGCAGAATCCTTGAGGTCCCGGTCGGCGAGCCGCTTTTGGGGCGTGTAGTCGATTCTCTCGGTATACCAATCGACGGCAAGGGTCCGATCGATGCGACCGAGAGTTCGCCGATCGAGAAAGTTGCGCCGGGCGTCATCGACCGGAAGTCCGTCGACCAACCCGTGCAGACCGGCCTCAAGTCGATCGATGCCATGGTGCCAATCGGACGCGGCCAGCGGGAGTTGATCATCGGAGACCGCCAAACCGGCAAGAGTGCCGTAGCGATCGATACGATCATCAATCAGAAGGGCACGGGCATTAAGTGTATTTACGTGGCAGTGGGGCAGAAGAACTCCACGGTCGTAAACGTCGTTCGCAAGCTCGAAGAGTTCGGCGCCATGGAGCACACGATCGTTGTCTCGGCCTCAGCATCCGAGTCGGCTGCATTGCAGTACATCGCACCCTATGCGGGTTGCGCGATGGGCGAGTATTTCCGCGATCGTGGTCAGGATGCGCTGATCATCTACGACGACCTGACCAAGCAGGCCTGGGCCTATCGCCAGGTATCGTTGTTGCTGCGCCGGCCGCCTGGACGCGAAGCGTACCCGGGTGACGTATTCTATCTACACTCGCGGCTGCTCGAGCGTGCGGCACGGGTCAGCGAGGATTACGTGGAGGATTTTACGAAGGGTGAGGTGAAAGGCCAGACCGGCTCGCTGACCGCGTTGCCGATCATCGAGACTCAGGAAGGTGATGTGTCGGCGTTCGTACCGACGAACGTTATCTCCATTACGGACGGGCAGATCTTTCTCGAGACAGATTTGTTCAACGCAGGGATTCGGCCTGCCATCAACGCCGGGCTCTCGGTATCGCGAGTCGGCGGCGCCGCACAAACGAAGATCATCAAGAAATTGGGCGGCGGCGTGCGCCTCGCGCTCGCACAGTATCGGGAACTTGCGGCTTTCGCACAATTTGCCTCGGATCTGGACGAAGCGACTAGAAAGCAACTCGAGCGCGGGCAACGCGTCACCGAGCTCATGAAACAGCCGCAATACTCGCCGCTGTCCGTCGCGGAGATGGCGGTTTCGTTGTACGCCGTCAACGAGGGATATCTGGACGATGTGCCGGCCGAGAAGGTTGTCGCGTTCGAGGCTGCGTTGCACGCTCACGCCAGAGCCTCGGCGTCCAATCTCATGGACACGATCAGCACGAGCGGCGACTTGAATGATGAGATAGAGAGCGGTTTGCAGGATCTCGTCGAGACCTTCAAGACGACGGGAGCCTACTAGGAACTCAGTATGGCGGTCGGCAAGGAACTTCGCACCAAGATCAATAGCGTCAAGAATACGCAAAAGATTACGAAGGCCATGGAGATGGTGGCTGCATCCAAGTTGCGCAAGACGCAGGATCGTATGGCTGCATCGAGACCATACGCCGAGCGGATCCGGACCGTCATCGGCCATCTGTCGGAGGCAAATCCCGACTATCAGCATCCCTTTCTCGAATCCCGGGAAATCAAACGCATCGGCTACATCATCATCACGACCGATCGCGGACTGTGTGGTTCGTTGAACGTCAATCTGTTCCGCGCCGTACTCAACGACATGCGCGAATGGCAGGAAAAGGGCATCGAAGTCGACGTTTGTATCATCGGCGCTAAAGGCATGGTGTTCTTCCGCCGGCTGAAGACGAACGTCATCGCCGCCGAGGATCATCTGGGCGATACGCCCGCAGTCGCAGATCTAGTCGGCCCCATTAAGGCAATGACCGATCTCTACGAAGAAGGCACGATCGACCGACTCTTTCTCGTTCACAACGTATTCGTCAACACGATGAGCCAGACGCCGGAGATCAGGACGTTGATTCCGGTCGAGGCCGTGGATAGCGACGATCTGCAGGATCACTGGGATTATATTTACGAACCCGATGCCGTCGATCTGCTCGACAATGTCTTAAACCGCTACATCGAATCGCAGGTGTACCGGGCTGCCGTCGAGAATGTGGCCTGCGAGATGGCATCCAAAATGGTTGCCATGAAGGCCGCAACAGACAACGCGGGAGATTTCATCGATCAGCTGCAGCTCGACTACAACAAGGCTCGCCAGGCGGCGATCACTCAGGAAATCTCGGAAATCGTGGGTGGCGCTGCCGCTGTCTAATACGTATGCAAAGGTAAGGTAAGTAACTCATGAGCACGGGTACTATCATTCAGGTCATCGGCGCCGTAGTGGACGTCGAATTTCCCAGGGAGACAATCCCTAAAGTCTACGACGCGCTGCATCTGGATGACCGCGACTTGACTCTCGAAGTTCAGCAGCAGCTCGGCGACGGCGTCGTTCGTTCCATCGCGATGGGTTCCAGTGAAGGTTTGAAAAGAGGACTGGCCGTCACAAATACGGGTCAGCCGATCGCCGTACCGGTCGGCGAGAAAACACTCGGCCGCATCATGGATGTCCTCGGTACACCGATCGACAACGCGGGCGACATCGGTGAGGATGAGCGTTGGCCAATACACCGGAATCCACCGTCGTATGAGGATCAGGCGACCTCGACCGAACTCCTCGAGACGGGGGTCAAAGTCATCGACCTGATCATGCCGATCGCTAAGGGTGGGAAGATCGGATTGTTCGGCGGCGCCGGCGTTGGGAAGACCGTCACGCTCATGGAACTCATCAACAACATTGCGAAAGAGCACAGCGGTTACTCGGTCTTCGCCGGAGTAGGCGAGCGGACCCGTGAGGGCAACGACTTCTATTACGAGATGAAGGAGTCGAAAGTCATCGATAAGGTGTCACTCGTCTACGGGCAGATGAACGAGCCTCCCGGCAACCGCCTTCGAGTCGCGTTGACGGGGCTGACCATGGCCGAGTATTTCCGGGATGAAGGCCGCGAGGTATTGATGTTCATCGACAACATCTACCGTTACACGCTCGCCGGGACGGAAGTTTCGGCGCTGTTGGGCCGCATGCCTTCTGCCGTCGGCTATCAGCCGACACTTGCCGAGGAGATGGGACTGTTGCAGGAACGTATTACATCCACGAAGACGGGTTCGATCACGTCGTTCCAGGCCGTCTATGTGCCGGCCGACGACTTGACCGATCCCTCGCCGGCAACCACGTTTGCGCACTTGGACGCCACGCTCGTGTTGTCGCGGCAGATCGCGGAGCTCGGTATTTACCCGGCTGTAGACCCGCTGGATTCGACGAGTCGATTGCTGGACCCGAACGTAATCGGCCAGGATCATTACGATACCGCGCGTGCGGTGCAGGCGGTATTGCAGCGCTACAAGGAGCTGCAGGACATCATCGCAATTCTAGGAATGGACGAGCTGTCCGAAGACGACAAACTCATCGTTCAACGCGCGCGTAAAATTCAGCGCTTCCTGTCGCAGCCGTTCGCCGTGGCGGAGACCTTCACCGGCACACCCGGAAAATACGTGCCGCTAAAGGAGACGATCAAGGATTTCAAGGCGATCGTCGACGGCGAATATGACCACCTTCCGGAGCAGGCTTTCTACATGGTTGGTTCGATCGAAGAAGCCGAGGAGCAGGCCAAGAGCCTGCAGTAGCCAGCGGAGGGGATTCTGGGATCGTGGCCACCATTCATGTCGACATCGTCAGCGCTGAGGGAGAGATCTTCACGGGCGAAGCCTCGATGGTGTTCGCCCCGGCGAAGATGGGCGAGGTCGGTATCGCACCCAGGCACGCGCCTCTGTTGACGGATCTCAAACCCGGCGAAGTCCGGGTCCAGGCCGGTGACGGCGAGGAGAAGACCTTCTATGTCACGGGCGGGGTCCTCGAGGTGCAGCCGCATCTCGTCACCGTGCTTGCCGACAGCGCTTTGCGGGCGGACCAGCTCGACGAGGACGCAGCCCGTGACGCTCGCGAGCGTGCCAGAGAGGTCCTCGAAGGCCGGCACGGCGAGATCGATCTCGAGCAGGCGCAGGCCGAATTGGTTGAGGCTGAAGCTCGCTTCCGCGCGGCCCAGAAGCTCAAGGGCAAGCGCGGCTGATCCTTATCCGCCCCAGCGTCTCCGCTACCCCCCGGGCTCGAAATACGGTTTGCGAGACTGTCGGCACGTCATTTTCGCGCGACCGCGCTATCATTCGCCCCAGTCGCCGGTCTATGTGGTGTAAATAGTGGCCTTGACAGTGGTGATCCTGGCCGCCGGCCAGGGCAAGCGCATGAACTCAGACCTACCGAAGGTGCTGCAGCCTTTGGCCGGTCGTGCGATGCTGGTGCATGTTCTCGATACCGCCAGAGAACTCCAGCCTGACGCGATAAACATCGTCTACGGGCACGGCTCGGACGCTGTGCGGGAGGCGTTTGCCGGCCCCGATCTGACATGGAGCCATCAGCCCGAACAGCTCGGTACGGGTCACGCGCTCGGACAGGCGCTGCCGTCGATTCCGGACGATCATCAAGTGCTGGTGCTGTACGGCGATGTGCCCCTCGTAACCTCCGGCAGCTTGAAATCCCTGGCGGACTACGGCAGAGGCGACGAGGTCGTACTGCTAACGGCGTTCCTCGATGACCCCCACGGTTATGGGAGAATCGTTCGCACTGGTGACGGAGCGGTCAGCAGCGTCGTCGAGGAGAAAGACACAACTCCCGAGGAGTCCGCCATTGGGGAAGTTAATACCGGCTTCATGCGTCTTCCCGCTGGACCGCTTAAAGGCTGGTTAGCCGGTCTTAGCAACGACAACGCTCAGGGCGAATTTCTTCTTACCGATGTCGTCGGCTTGGCGGTCGGCGATGGCGTCGAGGTGAAGGCCCTCGTCGTCGCGGATGCGGCCGAGATGTTGGGAGTCAACAGCCGCACCCAGTTGGCAAGAGCCGAGCGAATCATCCAGCGGCGCTATGCGGAAGTGGCGATGGAGAGCGGCGCAATGCTTGTGGATCCGGCGCGATTCGACGTACGCGGTACGCTCAAGGTCGGCCGCGACGTCTTCATCGACGCGGGTGTGTTGTTCGAAGGCGAAGTCGAACTCGGTGACCGCGTCCATATTGGGCCGAACACAGTGATCTCAGACTCACGCCTCGGCGATGGCTGTCTCGTTCATCCGAACTCCGTATTGCACGGCGTCGTAGCCGGGCCGGATTGCGAGATCGGACCCTTCGCCCGCCTGCGTCCTGGCACCGAGTTAGCGGAGCGCGTGAAGATAGGTAATTTCGTAGAAGTCAAAGCGAGTTCGGTCGCTGCGGGCAGCAAAATGAATCATCTGACCTACGTCGGCGATTCTCGTGTCGGCGATAGCGTCAACATCGGCGCCGGAACCATCGTCTGTAATTACGATGGTGCGGTAAAACACCGCACTGTGATCGGGAACCGGGCGTTCATCGGATCAGGCGTCATGCTCGTAGCGCCAGTCGAAGTCGGAGAAGGAGCAACCGTCGGTGCCGGATCGACGCTCACGAAAGACGCCCCAGCGGAGACGCTGACGGTTGCCCGCGCTAAGCAAACGGTGGTGGAAGGCTGGGAGCGGCCGAAGAAGACCGATAAATGAGCAGCAGACATGCGCCAAGTTGTGAGGAACTCACCCATAATCACGCTCAGAATCGAGCGTAAGGATCCCTGAAAAATGTGTGGAATTGTCGGTGCGGTAGCCGAGCGCAATGTGACCCCGATTCTCATGGAGGGCCTCAAGCGCCTGGAGTATCGTGGTTATGACTCGGCTGGCATCGTACTGGAGAACAATGGGGAACTCAGACGCCTAAGGCGAAAGGGTAAACTCCATCACCTGGAAGACGCGGTTGCGGAGTCCGCACTCAAAGGTTTCCAGGGAATAGCGCATACGCGTTGGGCCACGCACGGCGTCCCGAGCGAGGCGAACGCACATCCGCACACATCGGGCAACAACGTTGCGGTTGTCCATAACGGCATCGTCGAGAATCATGACGAACTCCGGGAGGGGCTTTCGGCTGCGGGATATGAATTCTCTTCGGAGACCGATTCGGAAGTCATCGCTCATCGGATACATTTCCATCTGGCGACAGTTGGAGATCTGCTCAAGGCGGTGCAGGCGACTGTCGCCGAGTTAAAAGGCGCCTACGCGCTCGCCGTCATGGATGCCGAGGAGCCCGATGCGTTGGTCCTGGCCCGATCGGGCGGACCCGTCGTCATCGGTCTCGGTATCGAAGAGAATTTCGTGACATCCGATATCGCCGCCCTTCTACCCGTCACGAGGCGCTTTCAGTTCCTCGACGATGGCGATGTCGCACTGGTGCGGCGCCGTAGCGTAGAAATATATGACGCGGAGGGGAACCCGGTCGAGCGTCCTGTCGTTGAAAGCGAACTCTCCGTCGACGCGGGGGACCGTGGCGGTTTTCGGCACTATATGGAGAAGGAGATTCACGAGCAGAGTCGCGCCGTCGCGGCCACGCTCGAGCGTCGTATAGACGGTGGGCAGTTGCTGGACGATCTTCTCGGGCCGACGACGAAAGACATTGTCGACCAGGTCGAGTGCGTTCATCTCGTCGCTTGTGGTACGAGCTATCATGCGGGACTGGTCGCACGCTACCAGCTCGAGGAACTTGCTGGTCTACCGTGCATGGTCGAGATCGCGAGCGAGTACCGGTATCGTTACCCGGTCGTCCCCGCAAACACGCTACTCATCGTCGTCTCTCAATCCGGCGAGACGGCGGATACGCTCGCTGCACTTAGAGTGGCGCAGGAGCGTAATTACCTGACGACATTGGCGATCTGTAATGTTCCCGAGAGTTCGTTGGTTCGTGAAGCCGATATTAATTTGATGACACATGCGGGGCCCGAGATCGGCGTCGCATCGACGAAGGCGTTCACGACTCAACTCGCCGCGCTGGCACTTCTCACGATCGCATTGGCGAAAGCCCGCGGTCTGGATGCGGTGGCAGAGCAGTCCCTCGTCAAACAACTTGCAGAGCTGCCGAGTCTGATCGAGCAGACTCTGACGTTGGACGGAGAGATCTTGATTCTCGCCGAGGAATTCGCTGGTAAGCACCATGCCCTGTTTCTCGGTCGTGGCGTGCTGAATCCGGTCGCGATGGAAGGTGCGCTCAAGCTCAAAGAGATTTCCTACATCCATGCGGAGGCCTATGCCGCGGGAGAGCTTAAGCACGGGCCACTTGCGCTGGTAGATGACGACATGCCCGTCGTAACCGTGGCACCCAATAACGAATTGCTCGAGAAGCTCAAGTCTAATCTTCAGGAAGTCAAAGCACGCGGCGGCCAGCTATTCGTCTTCGCGGACACCAACGCGGAACTCGACGAAGGCAATGGCATGCGTATCCTTCGCATGCCCGCTCATGCTGAGTCCATCCAGGCGCCGATCCTTTATACGGTACCGCTGCAGATTCTCGCTTACCACGTGGCTGTTCTTAAAGGGACGGACGTGGATCAGCCGCGGAATTTGGCTAAGTCGGTTACTGTCGAATAAATTTAAGGAAATTCGACCACCCTTCCTAGGAGTAAAAAAATCCCGATAATTTCGTTGTAACTTTTGAGGTAAATTTCACCACACAAATATTAACAAAATTCAAAAAATCAAAACGGTTTGAAGAAATCCATAATCTCATTAACAAACTTCTAACTCTTTTTTTTTAGCTATAAGTTAAGTACTGAACTTGTCCTTAAAGAGTTAGTTTCTGACAATCCTCTTTGTATAGAAACTGAAAAGAAAAATGATTGAACTTAATAGCAATGGAAAAAAATTTATTAATCAACGGTTTCAACAAGAATTTCTTTAATACCACTCGGTTACGGTCGAGTAGCAGCGGTCGAGAGTATCGGTCGCCAGATGCTAGCGGTCAGTAGCCCAGTACTGGACGGGCTACACCGCCCTTTAGTGTGATCTTCTGCGAATCCGCGAGCTTGCGGATGTGCTGCATCGCGAGGTTCATGAGTCGCGCCTCGCCGTGTTTGTCCGGAGTGGTACAAGCGGGTTGTCGGCGCA
>CAYXNS010000001.1:0-7501 GCA_964466315.1 uncultured Gammaproteobacteria bacterium | reverse complement strand
CCGAGATAGGAGAGATTCTTCTCGATGCAGACTAGATACGGGTTCTCACCGTCGAAGTATGGCTCGATGTAACGGTAGGCGTGGTTGAAGTTGTGCTCCAGGCGACGTCGGGCGTAGTGCTTATAGTACTTCAGCGTCTGCGCAAGTAGATCTCGGCCCGAACGGTAGCGTACGAGTGTGCCAACCGACGCTTCTTTGATAGCGATGCCGCCCAGTATGAATTCTGGAAAAAGACGATCGCGGCATTTCTCGAGGTAGCATCGATCCGCAAGCTGTGCGATCAGATCGGCCGTGCCCAGTAGATGCCCAACGATACTGTCTTTGGGCTTATCGAGCTCGATCTTGTCTAGGTCGACCTCATAGCCCGTAAAGTGAACGATCTGGGTCGCGACCGGCGTGAAATCTTCGAGACCGATGCGGGGCAGATACTGTGTTAGAAAGGCCGCGCTGCGAGAGACATGAGATAGTGTGAACTCGGCACCACTCACGCTATCGCGATCGGTCTCCCGATGTCTGAGGTAACCCGAGTCATGGAATAGAGCTGTGATCAATCCGAGGCTGGTGCGCTCGGGCCCGAGACGATCGTGAGCGTCCACCGTCGCTTCATGGCCGGCGATCAGCCGCGAAAGCGCTAGCGTCATATCCAGCGTGTGCTGTATATCGTGATAGGTTGTATCGACGGCGTGATAGTGGGGCTCCCGGCCTTCGAAAAAGCGCTCGAAGTCATGGAATGCCATCCAGACAGCATCGAAGGAGCTCGTCGGATAGAGTGTACGAAAGACTTCGCGTACGGCACTTCTTACCGCGGCCGGCGAGGATACCTGGACCCGGTTCGTCACATCGTAGTCGTTGCGACGGTCCTGAAACGTATCGTTGATGGGGTCATCCTTTCGTTGAATCAAGGTTCGTAAGTGTACGGAATTGTTACGAAAACGGAAACAGTCATCTAACATAAACACTAGAGGGCATGGAATTCTGCGATAACGGGGGCGTGATCGGACGGACGTTCGAGTCGCCGCGGCTCCTTATCGATAGTGCAGGAAGTACAGGCTTCTTTGAGCGCGGCCGAAGCCAGGATCAAGTCGATCCGAAGACCTAGATTGCGGCGAAAACCAGCCGCCCGGTAATCCCACCAGCTGAAACACCTCTCGGGTTGGTCGAAGAGGCGGAAGGTGTCGCTGAGACCGAGATCAACAATGGCGTCCAGCGATGCACGTTCCTTGGCGCTGCAGAGAATCTTTCCTGCCCACGCTGCAGGGTCATGCACGTCCTGATCCGCCGGAGCGACGTTGAAGTCACCCATCACTACCACGTGCTCGTAACGTTTGAGATCATCACGAAGCTGCGCCCTGAGCGCGGCCAGCCACCCCAGTTTGTAGACATACTTTTCCGATTCCACACTCTGCCCGTTCGGCACGTACAGATTCAGGACTCTGACACCGCTCACCGTTGCCGCGAGAACGCGCCGCTGTGGATCTTCGTAGGCTTCGAGGTCAGTAGCGATTTCCGTGGCCGGCTCGCGGCTGATCAGGGCCACACCGTTATAGGTCGGCTGCCCACTGAAAGCGCACTGATAACCGATCTCCGCAAAATCGGCGACGGGAAATTTATCGTCCGTGAGCTTGGTTTCCTGCAGGCCGAGAACATCCGGAGTGGTTCTACCGAGCCAGTCGCGGACGTGGTCGAGGCGAACGCGCAGGCTGTTTACATTCCAAGTCGCGATTTTCACTTCGCGTCCGCTCCATCCGACTCGATGCCGGCCTGGCGCAGCAGCGGTACGAGGCTCGGCCCGCGTCCGCGAAACTCGATAAAGGCAGCCATCGTGTCGCGGCTGCCACCGCTCGCGAGAATGGTATGGCGAAAGCTCTGTGCCATTCTGTCGTCGAAGCTGCCGTATTGCTCGAAGGCGGAGAACACGTCGGCGGCGAGGACCTCTGCCCATTTGTAGCTGTAGTAGCCAGCGCCATAGCCGCCGCCGAAGAGATGAGAAAACGTGCACGCGAAACGATTGAACTCGGGCGGTTGGATCACCGCGACTTCACGGCGCACCTCATCGAGTAATTCGGCAACACGGACTCTGGTTGCCGGGTCGTATTCGACATGCAGCCGAAAATCGAACAGCGCGAGCTCGAGCTGTCTGACCATCCCGAGCCCGGCGTGAAACGTTCGCGATGCATTTAGCGTCGCGAGCTTCTCCGTGGGCAGCATGTTGTCCGTGCGGTAGTGCCCAGAAATCCAGGGCAGAACCTCTGGGAGCCAGGCATAATTTTCGAAGAATTGGCTGGGTAACTCGACAGCGTCCCATGGCACGCCGTTGATACCCGCCAGCGATGGGAAGTCCACTTCGGTGAGAAGGTGATGGAGTGTGTGCCCGAACTCGTGAAACAACGTCACGACATCATTATGGGTCAGCAACGACAGTTGCTCCTCGCCGGGCGGGTTAAAGTTGCAAACGAGGTAGGCTACGGGCAGTTGGCTCAATCCAGTGAGTTTCGCTCGCACGAGGCACTCATCCATCCAGGCACCACCGCGCTTGTTTGGGCGCGCGAACGGGTCAAGGAAGAAACTTCCCAGTACCTCGCCCTCTGCCGAGGCAATCTCGAAGTAACGAACGTCCGGGTGCCAGGAGTCGACGCCTTCCCGTTCGGATAGGTGAATCCCGAATAGTGTCTCGGCAACGCGGAACATACCCGCGAGAACGCGAGGTAATGGAAAATAGGGACGTAATTCGTCTTCGGAAAGCTGGAACCGCTGCTGTTTCAACCGCTCCGCATAGAAACTGATATCCCAGGGATGGAGCGATCGACCCGCAAACTCGGTCAAGTCGTGTAACTCGGTTTCAGCGACGGGCCGGCTCTTGATGGCGAGGCCCTTGAGAAACTCGAGCACCTCCTCAGGCGTCCCCGCCATTTTGGTAGCGAGCGACAATTCGCCGTAGTTCTCGAAACCGAGAAGCTCCGCTGCCTCGTGGCGAAGTCGGAGTATCTCCTCGATAAGTGAGCCGTTGTCCCAGCGCCCGGCATGCGGCCCTTGATCCGATGCGCGGGTCACCCAGGCCTCATAATAGCGCTTGCGTAGATTCTCTGACTCTGCATGAGTCAGCACCGCGATGTAGGTTGGTGAGTCGAGCGACAACAGCCAGCCCGACAGATGCTTTTGCTCGGCCGCTCGCCGGGCTCGATCGAGAACGTTCTTCGGCACCCCGGCAAGCGCTTCGGCGTCGGTTTCATGATAATTAAACTCGTCCGTGGCATCCATGAGGTTCTGCTCGAACTTCGCCTTCGACTGGGCCAGTTCCTGCGCCACACTGGCAAATCGCTGCCTGGCGTCGTCTTCGAGTGCAACGCCTGCGAGGCGAAAGTCTCTCAAGGCGTGAGTGATGAGCTGACGTTCGACTGCGTCGCCGGCGCCGACGAGTTTTTCCAGTTCCTGGAATCCCCTGTAAAGCTGCCGATTTTGCGCGACTTCGGTACCGAACTCCGTTATCAGCGGCAGGCAGTTATTGTATGCGGTTCTAAGTTCGTCGCTCGAGATGACGGCGTTCAGGTGAGCGACCGGGCCCCATACGCGATGAACTGCATCATGAATTCGCTCAAGTTCTAGCGCCCAGTCGAAAGATACGGACTCCGCCCGCTCCAATCGCTCGAGTCCCCGTCGCTGCCGCGTGAGCACTTCTGCCACAGCCGGCTCAATATGCTCTGAGCGAATCGAAGAAAATAGGGGCAGACCAGTCGTTTCCAGCAGTGGATTGTTCAAGAGTGCGCCATTCGAAAGATGCGAAATCTACCACGATCCCGCATCCACATTCTCGCGACGAGGTTTCGAGGGAATCAGCCGGATTCCTGTTAAGCTCCCCGCTCGTCGACCTGGCTTCGGAGTCGGTATGTGAGTACCTACGATCTGATTGTTCTCGGCGGCGGTAGTGGTGGGATAGCCGCTGCGCAACGTGCCGCCGAGTACGGTGCTCACGTTGCCGTATTCGAGAAAGGACGTCTCGGCGGCACCTGCGTTAATGTCGGTTGTGTCCCAAAGAAAGTCATGTGGAACGCGGCGCATCTGGCTCACTCGTTCCATGATGCAAGCGCGCATGGTTTTAACATCGACGTTCGAGGCCATGACTGGGCGGCTCTAAAAAGCGGGAGAGACGCCTATGTTTCAAGATTAAACGGTATCTATCAGAAAAATCTCGAACGCAAATCGATTGACTGGATAGAAAGTACCGGGCGCTTTTCCACGCCTCTGGATATCGAAGACAGTGCGGGAAACGCTTATCGTGGCGAACACGTGCTGATTGCCACGGGTGGTTATCCGACCGTGCCGGATATCCCTGGGGCGGAATTCGGCCTGACATCGGACGGTTTCTTCGATCTTCAAGGCATGCCCGGACGAGCCGCCATCGTTGGCAGCGGTTACATCGCCGTTGAGCTCGGTGGAGTTCTGGAAGCGCTGGGCTGTCAGGTCACGCAGTTCGTTCGTTACGAGGCGATATTGCGCAACTTCGATGAGATGCTCAGGCGGAATCTGCTCGAGCAAATGCGTGGCGGCAATATCGAAGTCGTCACGGGTGCCGTGCTCGCCAGCGTTGAGCGTAGGGAAGCGCTGAGCCTCATGACCGAGGATGGCCGGCGCTTCGATGGATTCGAATGCGTGCTCTGGGCAATCGGTCGGTCGCCCAACACGACATCGATCGGACTGGATAGCGCAGGCGTCGAGACCGATGAGCACGGTTATATCGTTGTGGATCGGCATCAGAACTCGAGCGCAAGGAATGTTTACGCCGTCGGCGATGTCACCGGACAAGCTCAGTTGACACCCGTTGCGATTGCGGCCGGAAGACGTCTCGCTGACCGGATCTTCGGCGGCCAACCCGAGCGATATCTAAATTACGAGAACATTCCAACGGTCGTCTTTTCTCATCCGCCGATCGGTACTGTCGGTTTGACCGAAGAGGAGGCACGGGCACGCCATGCGAAGGATGGGGTGAAGGTCTACAACTCGGAATTCGTGCCGCTGTATCGTGCGCTTACCGCCGAAAAGCCTAAGACAGCCATGAAACTGGTTACTGTCGGTACCGATGAGCGCGTCGTCGGCTGCCACATCATCGGGCCCGGTGCGGATGAGATGCTGCAGGGCTTTGCCGTCGCGGTCGTTATGGGCGCTCGCAAGGCGGACTTCGACGATACGGTCGCCATCCATCCGACTAGCGCCGAAGAACTGGTGACGATGCGCTGATTATACGGTTAACTTGGCCAGGATTTCGCCAATGTCCGGGCGCTTCCCGCGCCAGATCTGGAAAGACTCGGCCGCCTGCTCGACGAGCATGCCCCAACCCTGCACTGCCTTACGGGCCCCATGCTTACGGGCCCAGGCTACGAAAGGTGTGCCCTTTAGTCCGTAGGCGAGGTCATAGCAGAAACTGACCGAGCCGACACAGCTCGGTGGAAATGGTGGATTCTCGCCGCAAACACCCGCAGAGGTTGCGTTGACGACGAGATCGAACGGTACGCTGTCGTCGAGATCATCGAAGCGGCAGGCCGTAAGATTACGGTCCGTCTGAAACTCCTCGACCAGCTCTTCAGCGCGTTCGAGCGTCCGGTTCGCTAGCATGATCGCGGCCGGCTCCGCGTCCAATAACGGGGCCAGGATACCGCGGGTTGCGCCGCCTGCGCCAAGAATGAGCACCCGCTTCGCGGCGATATCCTGCTTCTGGTTGGTCGTGAGATCACGCATGAAGCCGATGCCGTCCGTATTGTCTCCGCGGATAGCGCCGCCGGGTTTGAACGTCAGCGTATTCACGGCCCGTGCTCGCTCGGCGGCCACTCCCCTCTCCGTCGCGAGCGAAAAAGCCGCCTGCTTGTGGGGTACTGTGACGTTGAGGCCCTTGCCGCCCGCAGCCCCGAACCCACGAACTGCGATCTCGAACTCCTCGGGAGAGGCACCGAGAAGCTCGTAAGTCATGTTTTCGCCGGTCTGGCGGGCAAAAAACTGGTGAATCATTGGGGAGCGGCTATGCTCGACCGGGTGGCCGACCACAGCATACCGGTCGGCTTTGGACTCGGTTTCCGCCATGAACTCACTCTTGCGGCTGTGGGAATTTGGATTTTCGCCTGTTTGCTGTACCTTTCCAAGCTCCAGGCCCGTAATAAAGCTCCCACCAACCCGGTCAACTGATATGCTAACTTAGGCCTAAGCGACGCACGCAGGCTCAGATTCGAGCACCTCGTGGCGCCGTGGCGGGACGACCTGTGCCGGTACACATCATGTTGTTGCTGCCGCACGAAAGTGTGAATCAACCGCTTCCGCTTACACTTCTGGACGAAGGGCTGTCGGGCGTGATTGTCCCGCTCGGCGAAGGCAGCATCGCCATGATGGGTGAAGATGGTGAGCCCATGGCGCCTATCCGCGAGCGGCTGAACAATGCCGTGGAGTGGTCGATCTGACGCGTTACTACTTGTTCAGCGCGAAAATTGTGTTGGACCAGGCAGCGATCTTCGCGCAGTCTAGCAGGCCTCATGACCGATAAACGCTGTCCCTGGAGTGAGAACGTCGATCAGGACTACCAGCGCTATCACGATAGCGAATGGGGTGTGTCGGTTCGCGATGAGCGTACCCACTTCGAGTTTCTCCTGCTCGAGGGCGCCCAGGCGGGATTGAGTTGGTCCACTATCTTGAGAAAGCGGGAAGGCTACCGTAAAGCCTTCGCTGACTTTGATCCCGAACGTGTCGCACGATTCAACCGCCGCTCCGTTGCTCGGTTGCTGAACGACGCGAGCATTGTCAGAAACAAGCTCAAGGTTGCAGCGGCGATTACCAATGCACGTGCGTTTCTGGAAGTCCAGGAGGAATTCGGCGGGTTCGACGCATATGTCTGGCGGTTTGTCGGCGGTAAGCCTATCGTTAATCGCTGGCGCAGGCAGAACCAGGTCCCGGCGATGAGCCCGGAATCGAATGCCTTGAGCAGGGATCTCAAGTCGCGAGGATTCAAGTTCGTCGGCTCGACGATCGTCTATGCGCATATGCAGGCCACGGGACTCGTGAACGATCATCTCGTGAGCTGCTTCCGTCACGAGGCCTGCCAGACAAAACGCCGTGGGCGTTGAACATGAATACCGCCTCTCGCAGGTCCGACTACGCGAGTCCGATGGCGATCAGCCGGGCGGAGCGCTCCTATTGTGATGTCTGCGAATCGATCTCAGCTTCGAGATACGCATAACACTCATATTCCAAGAGCCGGGCGTTGTCTTCCTGACGACGATACAACGGCATACTCATCTGCCAGGGGTCGGTGAAGACATTCGGATCCTCGATGGTGACCTCATACCACATGTGATCCGAGCCGGTGCGCGTGAAATGCTCGACGACGTGCAGGTCCTCACTGTGAAAATTGCCTGATCGGTCGAGCCAGGTCTGGTCCGTGAAATAAAGCGAGTCGACCACGAGGGTGTCTCCCTCCCAATGGCCACGCGAATCTCCCATCCACGGGAACTCGAGCGGAGGCTCC